>CAIKWZ010000076.1 GCA_903831255.1 uncultured Alphaproteobacteria bacterium | reverse complement strand
GAGTGCTTCGGCGTTTCCAGAGCGACAGTTGCCAGGAAGGTGCAGCAGGGGCTCGTACCCGGCATCCGGTTCCGCGGCGCGAGCGTGCTTCCAGACGGACCGGTCCGGCGGTTCGATCGCAACCAGCTCAGGTGGCTTCTTCTGGCCTTGCGTTCACACTAGAAAGGCCACCCGCGGCCAGCGTTCGGGTCCTCCAACAGCGTCTCAACTCACCTCACGAAAGCCCACGCTATCTCGGTCGTCCTGTGGGTTGAGACGTGGGTTGAATAGAAAACGCTTTCGAAGGCTGCTTTATCGTCTTTTTACAGGGTGTTTTGGTGATGTCTGGCGGAGCAAGCGAGCCCCCCCAGCTAACGCCCCTGCGGGCAGGGGCTAGCCTCCGGATACTGTGCGCAGAACCTCAACAGCCATGAGACGTCGCGACCGACGCCACCCGGGCCAGGGTCAGGACGACGGCCCCTCCGACTGGTCCCGTTGACGTTTCACTTCCGGCAGGATGCGGGGGGTCGGCAGACCTGTCGAAACATGGCGCGGCTGACGTCGCCTTCGGTCTCATAGGGGCCTCCGGAGGCGACGCAAGCCGCTGAGCATCAGGTCAAGAACGAGCACATGATTGCCAAGGATGAACCAGGCCATCGGAAAATCCCGGCGCAGAACGCGCACGTCTCCAACAGCTGCGTTGCGCTCGAACAGCCTGTGTCCCAGAAGGCCGGGGACCGCATGCACGACGGGATAGGCCAGGGCCAGCCAAGGCATTTGCGAGCTGATGGCCCAGATGAGCCAGGCCGCGCTGGCTATCACCCCCAGGACGTGCAGCGAAACATTGGCTGGATGCTGGTGCTCGGCGCGAAAGTGCTCGCGGTAAAATCCGGCAAAGCCAGGCTGCGAGGTGTGAGGCGGACTGGAAGGCGCTTTGGGGACGGAGGCTTCGGTCATGGCGTGTTGGCCTTTGCTTGTGGACATAGAGCCAATATGCGACGCTTTACTCGTGTTCTGCAGCTCGCTTATGGGACGCGATGACCGAACTCAGGAAACGACCGCGCCAGAAGCGCTCCGAGGCGATGGTGGAAGCCATACTCGAGGCCGCTGCTCGCATTATCGATGAGGAAGGTCTTGACCGCCTGAACACTAACGCAACCGCAGCGAAGGCCGGTTGCAGCGTTGGATCGCTCTATCAGTACTTTCCCTCAAAGGACGCAATCCTGGCAGAGCTGATACGTCGGGATCATCTGGCGCTTCTGGAGCAACTGACGCTTGCCGCCCGGGAGAGCGCCGGAGCGACCCTGGAGCAGGCCGTATACGGATTGGTCGGCGTTGGCGTTGAGCGCCAGTTGGCGCGACCGGTTCTGGCGCGTGCGCTGGATTTCGCAGAGGCGCGCCTTGTGATGGACCAGGAGGCGGAGGCGACGCTCCGGGCCATTGAGGCTGTCGCCATTGGTCTGCTCGGAGTTCACCTGCCGCACCTGAGCCGTAAGGCCCTTCAGCTCGCGGCCGCCGACGTCAGCGCCCTCGCAAAGGGCATGATCGACGCAGCTGGCCGGCGTGGTGAAGCCAGTGTCGCGGCCTTGACGGCGCGGGTGACGCATGCGGCCCTGGGCTACCTCACCCCCTTGCGCGTCACGTACGCAGGGGGCGCCCGGAAGCCCGGCGCCATTGTCGCACCGAGGGGATCGGGTCGGGGGTCAGGGAGATGATGCCCCCGCGCCGGGAGATGGCGGCATTAAAGTCGCGCCCACCGCAATCCGGGTCATCATCCCGCTGGCCATCCGTAAGCGTAACGGTCGACCCAAGATCATGCCGCCGTCAAATCCGGTGGAGGCCAACGAGGCCGCCGTGGAGGCCCATGTGCTGCGCGCCGTCGCCAAGGCATGGAGTTGGCGGCGCAAGCTGGATGCCGGAAAGGCGAGCGCCAATCTCGACCTGGCCCATGCCGAAGATGTCTCCGACCGCTACATCGGCCGGATGATCAAGCTGGCCTATCTGGCTCCGGCTGTTCTCGAGAAACTGCTGCTGCAGCGGCGCCCATTGGCGGTGTCGCTCAAGGACCTGACGGCTATCGCCGACATGCCGTGGGCAGAGCAGGGTGCCGCTGCCTTCGGCCCTTCAGAAGCCTAACGACCGCCCTAGAGGCCAGCGTTTGCCGTCCACGCGGACCGGCCATGTGCGCCCGGAATTGCGCGCCCACACCTCTACCTCGGATTCTCTAACCGCACATTCGAAGGAGTTTCTCCGACGAACTGCCGAGCCAGATTATTGGCCAAATGGTCCTAAAACATAGCTATTTGGGATCCGAACGACCGGCGGTGAGGTTCGGGTGATCAGAGACAAATTGCGTTCAGAGACCGCTTTGGACGTGTCCCCCAGTCTCCGAGGTTCGGACGGCATCTGGAAAATGACGCGATCACTGGGGGCTTTGTGCGCCAGCGGTCGCCCGATTACGGGTTCGCGATAGAAGAGCGGCGGGGAGGAGAGATTGTTTGACTAACTCGCTCAGGTTTCAGCCCCCCTGTTTTTGGGGGCGTCGGGGAGTCGAATACTTTCAGACGAAAATCGGTGGCACGAATAACGAGGCTACAGTGCTTGCGCGCATCTGCCTTGGTTTAAACAATGTAGATACGGTTGAGGAGACTGAAGCCATGGAAACCATCATTCGAAAATGGGGTAACAGCCCAGCCCTGCGCCTGCCCACTGCAGTCTTGAAAGAGGCGGGGTATCAACTCGAACAAAAAGTGGATCTTGTGGTCTCGCGCGGCCGGATCATCATCCAACCCTCCAAGAAAGTTGAATACGATCTTGACGCTCTAGTGAACGGCATACATGCGGGCAATACCCATGATGAGGTCAGCTTCGGGCGACCCGTTGGGAATGAGGCGCTTTAATGCCACCGCGTGCCTATGTGCCTGATACCGGCGACGTCGTGTGGTTGCGATTCGATCCGCAGGCAGGGCATGAACAGGCGCGGCGCCGGCCTGCCTTGGTGATCAGTCCGGTCAACTACAACGGAAAAACCGGCTTGATGGTCTGTTGCCCGATGTCCACCAAGATCAAAGGGCATCCATTCGAAGTCGTCACCGAGGTCGACGGTATCGAGTGCGCGGTTCTGTCGGACCAGGTGAAGTCTCTTGATTGGAAAAAACGACGCGCGAAAAAGAAGGTCACAGTCACCGCTGACGTCATGCTGCACGTACGAGCCAAGATGAAGGCGCTTTTGCAGATCCCATGATGAAAAGCGCGCAGGCCTTCAGGGTCGGCAGCTTGATCAGGTGGTGACCCTTGGCGATACACCCCAATGCTGGGCGCACGCCAAAAGCCATGCGTGGTGCGGGGCTCAGAGCGCCTGACAACCCGGCTGAGCGGTTTAGCAGGACTTGTTCTGGCGGTGGGAAAGAGCTTGCGGACGAACTCCCTCATCGAAGGGCTTCTAAGCAGGCAGTGAGCCAGCGAAAAGTTGCGGTCGGCCATTGCGGATAAGCAATCGCAACAGGCCTATGCGGCTTCCTTCCGGTTCACCCGCTGCTTCAAAACCGAGAGCCCGGACGGATCCCTGTCGAGCAGCAGCAGGGCACTCATCACCGCATGACTGAC
Organism: uncultured Alphaproteobacteria bacterium; assembly: GCA_903831255.1. Taxonomy (GTDB): domain Bacteria; phylum Pseudomonadota; class Alphaproteobacteria; order Caulobacterales; family Hyphomonadaceae; genus UBA7672. The sequence goes on along the minus strand of CAIKWZ010000076.1, from coordinate 3,038 downwards.
AACCACATCGCCACTCTCGTATTTCTGGAAGGCGTTGGGCCCGCCACCGATCAGACGGCCAGCATCCTTCTGGGTGAGGTGCAGGCGCTTCCTGATCCGGCGCACCGCTTCGGGCTCGAGCAGGCCCTCGACCTTGGCCTTGAGCCGGTTCAGAGCCCGATCCGAAATCTTCATGTCGTCACTGGTGTGAATGCTCTCTTCGCTTGCATCACAATACCAGCCGGGCATGTCGAAGGTGGCTTCGTGCCCCTTGTAGGTGATGGTCATCGGCCGAACGTCGCGGAACATCGGCTGGCCCGTTTCTGGGCAGGTGGGGTTAGTCATCGCCCTTCTCCTTGAACGACAGAAGCAAAAACTCGGTCACGGCATCGGCCGTGAATTTGACGTACAAAGCCCCCTGTTCCGAGGGAACGTGGTAGACATCCTGCCAGACCCGATGATCGGCATAGGACGTCATTGACTTATAAAAATGGCGTCGCTCGATCGTCTGTATGGTTGCAACGATCTCGTTTCGGCCAAAACCAAGCGAAGCCGCTCCTCTCAGAGCGGAACCTGTGACATTGAGCTTCTCGACCGTCGAGAAAACGGCTTTGACCGCGTCAATGTCATAGGTCGGCTTTCGCTTCTCCGTCATTGCCCAAGATAACACCAATGTGGTGTTTTTTCAAGAGCGCCGGTTCCGTCAGCCCGCCCGGGGTAGCGCGCGGCTAGGTTTGTCGGCTTGCCACATAGAATCCCCGCCGATTGCGGCCCAGATATCGTATCAGCATTCTGTCCTTCAGGTTGGCAATGTCGGGTTTCGCGGTGCGGCTGCTGACGTGCCAGGACACGACAACGTCTTCAACGGTGCATCGGTCGCCCTGCGCGACTCGCGCCAGCAGCCACTTCTGACGCTCGTTTAGCGGCAAATTACTGGTGACATGGATGTCACCATTTCTGGCGGCATAGATTGATCGTGAGCGGCGAACCCGTTGACCTAACAGGCTTATTTGAGCGAACCGCCTATATGTCGAAATATATTGTTTTTATCGACATGTGGTGCCAACGTGTCGATCACGGCGACACGTCGTCAGGACGCGTCGAAGAATCGGACAATTATCGACACATGCCCTTTCGTCCAGACCAGGCCTATAATGAGCTGCCGCTCCTGCCTCCGAGGGCGGACGTGGAGACCCGCGCCATTCTCAAGGCGTGCATCGAGGCTCGTGCGGCTCTCTCCGAGCTGAAGGTGGCCGGCGAACTGATCCCCAATCAGGCGGTGCTGATCAACAGCATCCCGCTCCTCGAAGCGCAGGCCAGCTCCGAGATCGAAAACATCGTCACCACCACTGACCGTCTCTTCCGTTTCGCCAACGAGACTGACAATCAGGCTGACGCCGCGACCAAGGAAGCTCTTCGCTATCGTACCGCCCTTTATGAGGGCTTCAGGCAACTCAGCCAGAAGCCGCTGACAACAGCCACGGCGGTGCAGATCTGCCGAACCATAAAGGGCGTTGATCTGGACATCCGTGCGACGCCGGGAACCGCCCTCGTCAATGAGATGACGGGATCCGTGATCTACACGCCACCTGAAGGCAGCGCACTACTGCGCGACAAACTTGCGAATTGGGAGCGCTACATTCATGAAGCAGAAGATATCGATCCTTTGATCCGCATGGCCGTCATGCACTACCAGTTCGAGGCGATCCACCCGTTCACGGACGGCAATGGTCGTACCGGCCGCGTGCTCAATCTTTTATTTCTCGTCGAAAAAGGCCTCTTGAGCATTCCGGTTCTCTATCTCAGCCAGTACATCATTCAGCACAAGGCGGACTATTACCGGCTCCTGCTCAAAGTAACGACAGACGCGACCTGGGAGGAGTGGATCCTCTATATGCTCAAGGCCGTAGCCGAGACCGCGCAATGGACGACAGCCAAGATCAAAGCGATCCGCCAATTGCTCGACATGACTGCCGAAACCGTTCGTCGCGACGCTGCCAAGATCTACTCTCGCGAACTGGCTGAGATGATCTTCGTGCAACCCTATTGCCGGATTGGCAATCTCGTCGACGCTGGTATCGCGCAGAGGCAGTCTGCTTCGATTTATTTGAAGCGACTTTGTGAAATTGGCGTCCTCGAAGAACGTAAAGTCGGCCGCGAAAAGCTGTTCATCAACCCGGCCTTTCTGCGTCTACTGACACAAAAATAGAATGAGAAAACCATTCAGCATAGCCTCTGACAGGCTTGAGTGGTTTCTCGATCAAACCCGCTTGGTCAAACGGCGCGAGCCGTAGGTTTCACCTGATCCGCCCCTTGGAAGTGGTCCGCCCTTAGGTATGTCTTCGGACAGGATGGAGAAGGCGGATGGCAAGGAAACGTTACAAGCCGGAGGAGATCGTTGCGAAGCTCCGGCAGGTCGATGTGCTGGTGTCTCAAGGCCAGTCGGTGGTCGACGCAGTACGATCGATCGGCGTCACGGATGTCACTTATTACCGATGGCGTTCTGAGTTTGGCGGGCTGAAGACGGACCAGGTTAAGCGGATGAAGGAGCTTGAGGTGGAGAACCAGCGCCTGCGCAAGGCGGTCTCGGATCTGACGCTCGACAAGCTGATCCTGCTGGAGGCTTCCAGGGGAACCTTCTAAGCCCCGCGCGTCGCCGCGCCTGCATTGATCACCTTCGATCAGAGTTAAAGCTGTCCGAGCGCCGGATCTGCCGGGTGCTCGGACAGCATCGCTCGACGCAGCGCAAGCGGCCGCGGGGCCATGATGATGAAGAACGCCTGACCGCCGACATCGTCGAGCTGGCGAGACAGTATAGCCGCTATGGCTACCGGAAGAACGCAGCGCTGCTGCGGTCGACGGCAGGCTGGGTCGTGAACGACAAACGGGTCGAGAGGATCTGGCGGCAGGAGGGACTGAAGGTCCCTCAGAAGCAGCCAAAACGCGGCCGTTTATGGCTCAACGATGGATCGTGCATCCGCCTCCGGGCGGAGCGCCGCAACCATGTCTGCCTTATGACTTCGTCGAGGAGAGCACCCATGAGGGGAGGAAGTATCGCT
>CAIKWZ010000075.1 GCA_903831255.1 uncultured Alphaproteobacteria bacterium | reverse complement strand
GTGGTGACGTTACGTATGACTCTGTGGGTCAATCTCCGAAGCTCGAGAGCTTCAGCCGCAGTCGCAGGATGGTCGTCTGACGAGGGGATTGCTTGGGCCAGCGCCCAAACTTTCTGGACAAATCGCCATGCTCCGTCGACGCCTTCCTGCGTCCATTGAACATCCCTGTCAGGCGGGCTGTCTGAGAGAACGAACCACCGCGCTACGTCAGCCCCGTAATCGGAGATGATAGTCGTCGGATCCACTACGTTCTTTTTTGATTTAGACATCTTTTCTACGCCGCCAACGGCAGCCGGGAGACCGGTCGCAATCTCCACGACCCCGTCGGTTCGCTTCTCGACGTCCTCAGGAGAGAGCCATCGGCCGTCTGAGGATTTATAGGTCTCGTGAGTCACCATCCCTTGTGTGAAGAGGCCCGCGAACGGTTCCCCAGACGGGAGATCGACAAATCCGCAGTCTCGAAGGGCCCTGACAAAAAAGCGTGAGTAGAGAAGGTGCAGAACCGCGTGTTCAACGCCCCCTATGTATTGATCGACAGGAAGCCAGTATCGAGCCTGCGCGATATCAATCGGCTGACTGCTTTGCGAATTTGCGAAGCGCAGGAAGTACCAGGACGAGTCGACGAAGGTATCCAGCGTGTCCGTTTCACGTGTCGCATCCCCGGAACAAACCGGGCAGTTGACGTGCTTCCAGGTTGGGTGGCGATCGAGAGGGTTTCCCGGGTGCGAAAAATCAGGATCGTCAGGCAGAAGAATCGGTAGTTGGTCCTCGGGGGCTGGGACGACCCCGCATTGGGCGCAGCGGATGGCGGGGATGGGGCAGCCCCAAAAACGCTGTCTCGATACGCCCCAATCCCTCAATCGATATCGGACAGTGGCCGATCCGAGGTTGAGAGCTTGGAGCCTATCCACAACGGCGGTCTTGGCCTCATCAATCGTCAGTCCGTTGAGAAACTCCGAGTTATAAAGCGTTCCGTCTCCTGACCATGCGGTGTCCTCAATTCTGTGCTGGTCCGGAGCGATTCCCGGCGGAAGGATTACAGGCTTGATCGGCAGGCCATACTTTCGGGCGAATTCGAGGTCTCGCTGATCGCCTGCCGGCGATCCGAATATGGCGCCGGTTCCATAGGATGAGAGAACGAAGTTCGCTGCCCAGACCGGTATCTCCCATCCGGGGATGAGGGGGTGCTCAACATAGACCCCTGTGAAATGGCCAATCTTTTCGGCAGTCTCGATTGCTTCCTCGGAAGTTCCCAGAGCCGCGCATGTTTTCTGGAACTTCTTGAGCCCTTTGTTCTTCTTCGCCAGCGCATTTGTCAGCGGATGATCGGGCGCGATGGCGACAAAGCTGGCGCCGTAGAGCGTGTCTGGTCGGGTTGTGAACACTTCAACCCCTTTGTCCCGGACGCCTGAGGGCAGGGATGAGCGGGAGTGAAACGGGAAGATGACAGTTGCGCCGAGGCTTCGACCAATCCAGTTCGATTGCATGACGCGAACCTTGTCCGGCCAGCGATCGAGAGTGTTCAGTCCTTCGAGAAGTTCATCTGCATAATGAGTGATCTTGAAGAACCACTGCTCGAGTTCTCGAGTCTCGACCAGAGCTCCTGACCTCCAGCCCTTGCCGTCGATCACCTGCTCGTTTGCGAGGACCGTGTTTTCGACCGGATCCCAGTTCACCTTCGATGTCTTGCGATAAACGAGACCTTTTTCCCACATTTTCAGAAAAAGGCGCTGCTGATGAACGTAATAGTCCGGGTCGCATGTTGCGACTTCGCGTGACCAGTCCAGCGACAAGCCGAGGGGTTCGAACTGCTCCTTCATCGCGGCGATGTTGGCGTGCGTCCAGGCCTTTGGAGCCACGCCTCTTTCGATTGCGGCGTTTTCAGCCGGCAGACCGAAGGCGTCCCACCCCATCGGATGGAGAACGTTGAATCCGTTGGCCAGCTTGTACCGTGCGACGACGTCTCCCATCGCATAGTTCCTGACGTGACCCATGTGCAGGCGACCGGACGGGTATGGAAACATCTCCAGCACGTATGCCTTGGGCGCGCCGCCCGCCTCTTCAGGCGTTCTTGCTCTGAACACCCCAGCCGTCCTCCATGCGGACCGCCATTTGGGTTCGGTTTCTTTGGGATTGTAGCGGGATGTCATGGTCTCGGTCTCAGTTGAACTTCCTGATTGGCTTCAGGCCGCTGGAACGTCGCCGAGATTGATAGGGCGTCTCGCCCTATCCGTCGATATTTGAAAGTTTAAGTTCGCGCGCTTTGGCGAGAATGGCGTTCTCAAATGCTATATTTGTGTCCGGGCTGACAGGCGCGGTGGTCCAGACGCCATTGGAGTTGACCTCCTTGAACACAGCCGCAGAGACGCCGTCTGCTCTCAGTCGCGTATCGAGAATGTAGACAGTCACCTTGAAACGTTCGTCCGGCTTGGAGGGGTTGGCGTACCAATCCGTAACGATAACCCCGCCCCATGGATCAGCTGACGCCAAAGGCATGAAGTCCAGCGTATCTAAAGACGCTCTCCAAAGGTAGGCGTTGACACCGATGCCGCCTGTCTCTTCGGGTCCGAGGTTTGTCGCTGAGGCGGTTGCTGTCTGGGCTGTGCCGCTGCCAAATATCGAACAGCCGCTCACCGTCAGGATCGAGCTAATCAGCAGGGTCGCCATTGCAACACGAGAGGCCATCAGGTTTTTCTCCACTCACTCTCGGCGGACACCTTATTAATGGGCTCCGCGTCGACCGGACGTCGGAACCATCATTAGCTGGCAGCAGCTCCTGCGCGCAAGGGCCTGATGCCGCTGGCCAGCTTTCCCAAGCCCGCGTAGACTTCTGCGCACGTCCCGCAGTCTGGACGAGGTCCTTTCCCATGAGTCGATGCTTTGTCCTTACGGCTGTCGCGGCCGCGCTGACCCCGGCGACGGCTTATGGCCAGGGATGGGCGGGTGAGAGCCGCGTCACGACTGTACTCGATCTTTCAGGTTCTTCAGCGAGTTCGGCAGCAGGGGCCGAACTTCTTGTGGACGCTAATGTCCTGGCGTCTTGGGAGGATGTTCTTCAAAATGGGACCCAGGTTCGGCTCGAAGTCGCGGCTCGATATCAACATGATGGGGGGGCGAGTGACTTCGGTTTCGATTGCCCTCTCCCAGCATGTGGACCCGCGGGGGGGGGACAAGACGGCCTGACAGGGTCTCCTTTCTCCGCTTCGTCGTCAGATAATTCCGAAGCCTGGGCGGGTTTTGAGACCGCTTCTTTGACCCTGACCGGGCCATGGGGGGAGACGGCCGTGGGTCGCCAGGCTGGCGTTGCGGTGCGGCTTGACGCCCGTGCGCCGTCAGTTTTGGAGACGGCGGGCGCCTATTCGTCCCAACTGGCCCCGTCTGGGTCTCAGATTGTTAGGGCCCGAAACGAGCCGACTGGCCAAGCCTTCAAGCTCAGCTACCTTTCTCCGCGGATATTGGGCGTTCGTGTGGGCGCCTCTTTCACTCCGGCAGGCGGGTTCAAGAGTGCGGATTTCGATCCAGATGATCGGTTCGAATGGTCTCCAGGCGCGCCCTTGGATCGTGTCTGGGAGGGGGCCATCTCATTTTCGCGATCCTTTCCGGATACGGGCCTTAAGCTTCGGGCGGGGGTGACCGCCACTGAAGGGCGCTATGTTTCGGGCCTGGATCCAGAGAGGGCCTATAGGTCCCAGGGTTACGGCGTTGAGATTGAACGCGGGCCTTCCACAGTTGGTCTTCGGGCGCTTTCTTCCGAGACGACCGGATCGAAGGCATATTCGGCCATTGAGTTCGGCGCCGTTCACGATTTTGGATTGTGGAAAATCGGTTTTGAAACAGGGAGATCGAAGCAAAAGGTGTCTGGATTGGAGGGGTGGACATCACTTCTGGCGGTGCGGCGCCAAGTTTCAGACGCGTTTGATGTCGGGCTTGGCTTTCTGTCGACCAAAACGACTTTCGCTCGTGCAGTCCGCCCAGATCAATCAGATGATCGTAGCAGCCGGAGAGGCTTGCTTGTCGAGCTGACTGTGCGCAAATAGCGACATCACTTATGAAAACATGACTTGATCCCGCGGATTAATTCTCGTTAACTTTTTCGAAGTGGTTAGGCGCCAGTATAAAGGGACGGAGGGCTGGACATGCGTTTTTCGACCGGACTTTTCTGTCTCACCGCCATGCTGATAGCTGCGCCAGCTTTTGCCCAGGCGCCGAGGGCTGCTGACCCGACTGGGGTCGTCCGAGGCGCTCAGCCGTCTACTTCTGGATCCGGGCTTCTCGGGGTGATCGATCGCCTTTCGATCAACCGAGGTCAGGACCGGTCGGGCTTACCGATCGCCCCTATTGAGACAGGTCAGCTTGCTCTTGCCTGGCGGCCCGCCGGGAAGTGGGGGATCAGTCTCGACCTCACGAGCCGCTCGCCTAACGAAGTACTTCCCAGAGAAGAGCTGTCGGCTGGCGCCTATTATCAGATCAGTCCGCGTTTCCGGTTCGGTGGCGGAGTGACGCTCAACGGGGACAATCTGGGCGAGGCCGCTCAGGGTTGGACCCGGAAAACCGGCGAGGCGGGCGTCCGTATCGAGTCGGCATTCTCGTTTTAGTCAGCCGTCTAACGTGGCTTCCTGTCGACTGAGGGCGTCGGTCGGTTGCGCTTTAGAGAGAACGCGGAGAAGTCCGTCGACTGCAGCGATACCGCGTGTGTTCTTTGGATTGATCCCGAGGACTCGTTCGATGTTGGAGCTGTTTATCCCCCCGAGCGCGAAGACCGGGAGTTGGGCCCTCGAACATGTCGCGGCGAAGCGAAACAGGCCCAGAGCATTTGACTTTGAGCGGCTTCTGCTCTCGAACACCTTCGATACAAAAACCAGATCAGCACCTTTTTGAGCCGCTTGAGACATTGCTCGAGACGAGTGTGCTGATGCTGAGACTATCCAGTGAGGGCGACGCGTGAGTCTGTCGGGCAGGCGATGTTCAGGCCAGTGGACGCCATCGGCATGAGTTGCCTCGGCTAGCTCAGGGTCCGCTGACACCAGGACTATAACTTGTCGTTTCCGGGCCGCCGTAACCAGCACATGGGCTTTGGATAAACGGTCCTCTTCTCCGAAGTGCCGATAGACGACCCCCCATCCCCGCGGCATGGCTGAGATCAGCGTTCCCGGATCTGGCGTTCGTTCCCCGTCGGTAAACAGAAAAACCGGAGGAAGTTTGCGACCTGATATGCTGTATGATGGACGGATCCTCCTCGCCGCAGAGAAAAACTTTCGGCGCTCAGAGGGAAGGGGATGAATGACCTGCATGTCTCCAACACCATCCGAAACGCCCGAGCGATTTGACGTTGCTGCGGCTCGAGCTCGAGTTCTTAGGTCCGTCGCAGACGCAGCAAAGGCGGCGGGACGTTCATCTTCCGATATCAGCCTTGTGGCGGTTTCAAAAGTTCAACCTGATTTTCGCATCGAGGCGATGCTGGACACAGGGCAAAGGACTTTTGGAGAAAACCGGGTTCAGGAGGCTTATGAGCGCTGGGAAAGCCGGCGGCTGGAGTATGTCGATCTCCAGCTGCATCTCATTGGGCCCCTTCAGACGAACAAGGCCAAGGATGCTGTTGCGCTCTTCGATGTCATTGAGACGCTGGACAGATTGAAGCTTGCTCGAGCGCTAGCAGATGCTCGTTTGGCGGTGGGGCGAGATGTGCGCGTCCTCGTTCAGGTCAATACTGGAGAGGAGGCTCAGAAATCCGGAGTTGGGCCGAGAGAGGCTGATGCGTTTATTGAGACTATCCGAAAGGAGTTCGGTCTCGAGCCTGTCGGTCTTATGTGCATTCCCCCTCAGGATGAACCCTGCGGGCCGCATTTCGCCCTGTTAGTGCAGATCGCTCGCAGACAGGGATTGGCCACTTTATCCATGGGAATGAGTTCAGATTTCGAAACGGCGGTTCGTTTCGGCGCCACTCATGTGCGAGTCGGTTCAGCTCTGTTTGGGGAGAGGCGCTGAGACTTCGGAGTTCGAACGGACGTTGAGGGGTGTCCAGGCCAGCAGACATTGCGCCAGGGCGTAGGTCACCCAGACTGATCCTCCCGGGGGTTGGATTCCCTTGTATAGATCGAGAGCTATCAGGCTGTCTGACAGCATGAAGATTGCCGCTCCGATCCGTACACGCAGCGGTGCGCCGGTGATAAAGGCAGTGGCCGTCATTCCCGTGATAACGGCCTGGTAGGCCAGTCCTGGAACCTGCAGCTCTCCCATGTCCGGCAAAAACCACAGAGCCATTGCGGCTGAGATCATCAGCGTGGCGGCGGCGTATCCCCAGCCAATAGGCGTGACTGGGCTCCGCGAGGCTGATTTCAAAAAACTTGCCGTATAGATGAGGTGACCTACTCCGAATGCCGCCATGCCAAGCGTCCATTCAGGGGGGGTGAATTCCAGCATGAAATCACCGATGGAGCAGGTAAGCAGGCCGGCGCCAATCAGAGTTCGCCCGCGAAGGACCGCAAATACACCCAGAAGAACGATGCCAGAGGCTTTCCATATCCCTGAATAAGGAAAGGCAACGGGAAGATAGGGTGAGGCGAGATAGGATGCCGCCAGGCCGGCGGCCGCCGCGAAGAGGAGACCCCATCCTGTATGGCTTGCGGTTTTCAAGGGGACACCTCACATCCATCAAAGCTGTCAGGAGAGGCTGGATTGGAAAACGGGCGGGTTCAAGAGGGGCCTGCCCAAGCTCCGCTCGTTTTGCGCGAGCTCGGGGGGACGGGCGTCTTGTTCGCATCACAAGGCGGTGTGATGTCCGAAGGCGCAGCTTCATGCCTTGATTCGGCGATAAAATGATGCGGTTGTCGCTAGCTCGGCGCTTCGGGAGACGATGGACATGACGACCGTGAAGACCATTCTCCTCGTGGATGACGATCAGGATTTGCGGGAGGCTCTGGGCGAGCAATTTGAGCTCCATGAAGGGTTTCGGGTGCAGCATGCGGGTTCCGCTGCCGAAGGCATTCGCATGGCTGGGGATGTTCGGGCTGACATTGTTATTCTTGATGTCGAACTTCCCGATATGGACGGTCGAGACGCCTGCAAGCTGATGCGAAAGCATGGGATCTCTGCGCCGATCGTCATGCTGACCGGCCAGGCGACCGATTCTGACGCCATCCTTGGACTGGACGCCGGGGCGAATGACTACGTGACCAAACCGTTCAAGTTTTCTGTTCTTCTAGCCCGGGTTCGGGCCCATCTTCGGACATTCGAACAGAGTGAAGACGCCACCTTCAGGCTGGGGCCATATGAGTTCAGGCCTGCGGCGAAGCTGTTGGTGGATGACCGGGAACGAAAAGTTCGCCTCACCGAGAAAGAGACTAATATTCTCAAGTATCTTTATAGGGCAGGGGGAAAGCCGGTTGGTCGAGAGGAGCTTCTCAGTGAGGTCTGGGGTTACAACGCGAACGTCACCACCCACACACTGGAGACTCATATCTACAGGCTACGGCAAAAAATTGAACCCGATCCGTCGAGCGCTCGGCTTCTTTTGACCGAGTCTGGAGGTTACAGGCTGCAGGCCTGACTGCTTCCGTTACCATGCGGGAGCGGTGATGTTTAAAGAGCGATTTCAACTGAGACCGGCACATGATCGGAGGGCTTCTCTCCGTCCCTCTCGCCGACATGAATCGTGTAGCTGTTAATGTCGGTGCGTCCGATCGCTGAGTTATCAGCCCAGATGTGATCAAGTCGCCGACCGCGATTGCTCGTTCGCCAGTCAGCCGCTCGATAACTCCACCAAGTATAAAGCTTCTGCTCAGGCCCGTGCTTCATTCTTGCAATGTCCGAGAGCTCTCCCTGATTGAGGAGGTTTTTAAGACCGTTTGTCTCGACGGGGGTATGACTGACGACATCCAGAAGCTGACGATGAGACCAGACGTCGTGTTCTTCGGGCGCTATGTTTATGTCGCCGACCACCAGCAGGGGCGAGGACACCGCGCGAGCTCGGTTCGAATAGTAGTTTGTCATTCTCTCCAGAAAGTCGAGTTTGTGGGCGAACTTGTCATTCAATTCCGGGTCAGGAACGTCGGCTCCAGCGGGAACATAGAGATTGTGAAGGGTCAGTCCCTTTACCTCCACAGCACAAACCCGGGCATGGTCGTGCCGGCAGAAAGCAGGCCTTGGAGAGGGGCTTAGCGGATATCTGGATGCAATCGCGACCCCGTGCATTCCCTTTTGTCCGGCTATCTCAAGATAGGGCAGGCCGCATGCTTCAAACGCTGTCTTTGGAAATTCGCCGATCTGGCACTTAATCTCCTGAAGGCATAAGACATCCGGCTTCTGACGTTCAATAAAGTCCACGACCCGGTCGATGCGCAAGCGTATCGAGTTTATGTTCCAGGTCGCCAGGGTGAGGCGGGTCATTGGGGAATGGCTGTTCTAGAGAGTGAATGACGAACACAACCATTGGTCATGGTCGCTCAACAATCAACCACGTTCGCCTTGGATGACTGGTGAATGCGTCAGTATCTCTTGTCGGTGAAGCCAGATGGTCCAGATGAGCGCCAAAGCCGCCGACAAACCCGATTAGTTTCGCCGGTCCTCGTCATCCGAGGGATCGCGGACGATGAACAGCGAGGGCTTTATCGAGACGTTGGTTCGAACTTCGCTCAGCCGAACCCGGGTCTGATCTCCGTTCGCGTCAATGGATGTCCAGCCCAGTAGCTCGAAGTCTGAGGCCCTGAACTCAAGGATCATCTGTCCTTCTGACTGTCCGGTGGCATCCTCAAGTGTGATGAAATGGGATGAGCCACGGCTTGTCACACCCTTCACGCTGCCATCCCGGCTAAGATCGACAGAGCTGCGCAAGAATAGATTAAGCGGTGTCGAGGCGAGAGGAACTGCGTCGTAGGCGTCGCGCCTTGGCTCCTCAATAGAGACCGTTACTCCATCCGATACAATGGTCAGCGGCTCGGGGTTCGTATAGTCGAAACGCACCTTACCGGGGCGACTGATGTAGAAAGCGCCGCGGCTCTGTGTTCCTGCATTGTCGGACTGTACGAACTTGCCCTGAGCGGTTTTGACCCGAATGAGGGCGTTCGACATACTTTTGATGATTGACGCCTGGCTGGGCGTAGCGGGCGGGACGGAGCTGTCGTTCGCGGCGGTCCCGCGGCCGGCTACCGGAGAGGGCGGGGCGGTGGGCCCGGCCTGTATACGGATCATCTGAGGGTTGAGGCCGGGCTGGTTGGAGGCCAACGCGGCGGGCGGCGCCGGGTTCTGTTTGCGCGCAGATCGATCGTCAGCTGCAAATCCGCTCAGGGCCCAAGTCATAAGTGACGTCACAATGATGCTCATGGCCGCAAGTCTTTTCATCCACTCACGGCCAAAACAAGACCGTGTTGGGGAATTTCCGCCCGTTTTTCCTGAAGGCCCGTTCAGGCATTTGCCCCGGCCTCGAAAGAAAAAGGCCGGCCTGAGGGGCCGGCCTGTTGGATAGTTATGCCTGGAACACTCAGGCTGCTACGTCGTCGTTCCGATCACGTCCTGAATCGCGGGTCAGTATCTGTCTCTTTCCGCTGTGGTCGGCCGCAGAGATAATTCCCTCTCTTTCCATGCGTTCGATCATAGAGGCCGCGCGATTGTAACCGATGCGCAGGATGCGCTGAACATATGATGTCGTAGGCCTCTTGTCTCTGATGACCGCGGCCACCGCCTCGCGATACATATCCTCGTCCGGGTCTCCCGATGAGGTTCCAAAAGCGGCGTCTGCAACCGAGACATCTTCGCTCTCTATCTCGTCGGTCACTCCGCTCACGTATTGCGGAGCCCCCTGATCTTTGAGCCAGGAGACGACCCGTTCGACTTCTTCGTCCGATACGAACGGTCCGTGGACTCTCACAATCTTACCGCCAGAGGCCATCCACAGTAGGTCGCCCATGCCAAGAAGTTGCTCTGCGCCTTGTTCTCCCAGGATGGTGCGGCTGTCGATTTTTGAGGTCACCATGTAGGAAATTCGAGTGGGGAAGTTTGCCTTGATTGTCCCGGTGATAACATCAACCGAGGGGCGTTGTGTGGCCATGATCAGATGAATGCCAGCCGCTCGCGCCATTTGCGCCAGGCGTTGCACAGCCGCTTCTATGTCTTTTCCGGCGACCATCATGAGATCGGCGACTTCGTCGATCACAACAACGATATGATGCATGGCTTCGGGTTTGACCCGCTCGACGCCCCAGATCGGCTCGCCGGTTTCCTTGTCCCAGCCTGTCTGCACCTGGCGAGACAAGTCCTCACCCTTTGCGGCCGCCTCTTCCGCCTTCTGATTGAACCCGGCAATGTTACGGACGCCGAGTTTCGACATCAGGTCATATCGGCTCTCCATCTCGCGGACCACCCACTTCAGAGCGAGGACAGCCTTGGCCGGGTCGGTGACGACTGGCGCGAGTAGGTGAGGGACCCCTTCGTAGATCGACAACTCCAGCATCTTGGGATCGATCATGATGAAGCGACACTTCTCGGGGGGAAGTTTGAACATCAGGGACAGGATCATCGCGTTGATCCCAACGGATTTTCCTGAACCTGTCGTTCCAGCGATCAGAAGGTGCGGCATCTTTCCGAGATCGGCGATTGTAGCGTGACCCTCAATCGATTCGCCTAACGCGAGTGGAAGCGCAGCCCGCGAGCGCTTGAAATCCTGCGCGGACAAAAGGTCCCGCAGGTAGACGGTCTGGCGGGTCGGATTGGGCAGTTCGATGCCGATAGCGTTCCTGCCCGGGATAACTGCGACCCGAGCCGCTGTTGCGCTCATCGAGCGGGCGATATCTTCGGCCAAAGCGATCACTCGCGACGATTTCACTCCAGGGGCCGGTTCCAATTCGAAAAGCGTGACGACCGGCCCTGGCCTAACCTCCGTGATGTTGCCTTTCACTCCGAAGTCGTTGAACACCACGGCAAGACGCTGAGCCATCTCCATGAGGCGAGGCTCGTCGACCTCCGAGTTTCTTGCGGGCGGCACTTCAAGCAATTCGATCGGCGGTATTGCCGTTGCTGTATTTCTGAGCGATGCGGCCGAGGGTGGCGCGCTGCCTGCGCGAGCCGGAGGCGTCGATCCTGCATAGGTGATCGGTTTGGCCGGCGTGACGATCGGACGGGCTGAGGACTCCAGTCGCGCATCGTCAGGAGAAGGTCTGCTGTCCAGAATTCTCGGCGTGACCGGGATCGTGCGTCCACCCACACCCTCGGCTTTTCCGACATGGGTGAAGAAGCCCTTCTCACCATCCTCAAATCCATCATCCTCACTGTAGATGACCGGTGTGGCTACGTGTGCAAGCTGACGCGGTCTCAGGCCGATCGCCGTCAGCATCCTGCCAACCAGTCCAGTTGAGGCGCCTTTGAGACCAGAGAGATCTTCTGAGCGATCCCGACGAGACCATGTGAAGCTCGAGCGAAGGGTTCTGAGAATCGCCGCCCCATCTTGTGCGCCAAGGCCCATCGCCATAGCCGCGAACATCACGGCGCAGATCCCTGCCAGGGCGGAGGCCCAGATCTGAGCCTCCGGCGCCTGAAGAGCGGCGAACGGGATGGCTCCGGCGGCCAGAAGGGTGTCCCCCATCACGCCTCCGAGGCCGGCTGAAAGAGGCCATGTCTTGGGGATTGGCCATTCAGCCAGGCAGCATGCCGACAGGATCAGCGCGGCGGCTCCCCACGCCCATGCGGCCGGGTCTCGCGGACCAATTCCCAAGGTTCGTCGCAAGCCGCCGATCATGAGAGCGAAACCCATGAGCCAGGCTGTCCAGCCGAACCCCTGCGTCATGATATCCGCCCAAAGTGCGCCAGGATATCCAAAGAGGTTTTGGGGTGGGGCGGATGCGGCTGAATTCAGGCTTGGATCGGCCGGCGAATAGGAACCGCAGGCCCCGCATATGAAAACGCCTGCCGAAAACGCGGCAAGGCCTGTGAGAAAGCGCAGAAACCCGCTCGGCCGTCTGGCCGTCGCGGGTCTCTCGTCACCATGGTGCGTTTTCGCATGCGGCATGCAGGCGTCCTTGCTTGGTCCGGGTTAAGCACAATTCGTACGAGTATGAGGTGCGGCTCTTAACACCTCGCAAACGACAGTGCGTTTCGTCATCCAGGAAGGCGCCCATTCCTTGGGCGAGTTTTCAAACCCTGTTGGCTTCGTATGTCAAAACGATCCAAGTTTTCCTCGTTGCACGCATCAAATTACGTCAGCCGCTCAGTTTGGTGGTCATAATTTATGCAATCCGTCATCGGGGGGCGTCCTGTCCCGTCCGCTTCATTGATCCTCTGACGTTAGGGTTCGCGTAGTGCCGGTGGAGTGAGAGCGGGTTGATCCAACCTGATCTCGACTTTCGGTTGTTAACGGTCGGTTGCAGGTCAACCTCAGGGGAGACACATGAGTATCATAAGCGGACGAGAGGATCGTCCATCCACATTGGGCGCTGGTTTACGCGCCAGGTCTGCGGCGCTAGCCGTGATTATGCTTTCTGGCCTTGGGGGATTAGCATTCGCTCAGACCCCTACCACGCCCGCGGACGCTGCCCAGCCGGCCGCCCCTGCGGTCACAGAAACAGTGGAAGCTCCGGCGGTGGAGGCTGCGCCGGTCGTTGAAATGACCGAGCCTGCGCCTGCTGTCGAGACAGAGCCCGCGGCCGCTCCTGAGATTACCGTCGACAAAGGGGATGTGTCGTGGATGCTCATTTCGACCGCCCTGGTGCTCGTGATGACTATTCCAGGTCTTGCTCTTTTCTACGGGGGCCTTGTTCGCTCGAAAAACATGGTCTCGATCCTCAGTCAGGTGATGATCGTTGTCGCTGTCGGAATGGTGATGTGGGCGACGGTGGGTTACAGCCTGGCGTTTACTGACGGGGGAGGACTGAACAAGTATATCGGCGGGCTCAGTAAGGCCTTCCTGAACGGGGTTACTCCGTCTTCTGTCGTTGAAACCTTTTCAGTCGGCGTCGGCATTCCGGAACTGGTGTTCGTGGCGTTTCAGATGACGTTCGCCTGCATCACGCCGGCTCTCGTGCTGGGCGGCGTCGCAGAGCGCGCCAAGTTCTTCGCCGTGGTGCTCTTCGCCGTTCTCTGGCCGCTGATTGTCTACTACCCGGTGGCTCACATGGTCTGGTGGTGGGGTGGTCCGATCATGGCGTCGGATCCTGCCAACGCTCAGGCGCTGCTCGACGGCGCCGGCCTCATCTGGAGCTTTGGAGCCCTCGACTTCGCGGGCGGTACGGTCGTTCACATCAATTCCGGTATCGCGGCTCTTGTCGGAGCTCTCATTTTGGGTCGGCGGAAGGGCTATCGCACGGCCCCAATGCCTCCCCACAACCTGACCTTCACCCTTATCGGTACCGGTCTTCTCTGGTTTGGCTGGATAGGCTTCAACGCAGGCTCAAATCTTGAGGCGAACGGTTATGCAGCGCTTGCGATGATCAATACGATGCTCGCAGCCTCAGCAGCGGCCTTCTCATGGGCGCTCGCTGAAATGCTCGTGAAGCGTCAGCCCAGCCTTCTGGGTCTCGCATCCGGAGCCGTCGCAGGACTTGTGGCGATCACGCCGGCTGCCGGTTTCGCAGGGCCGATGGGCGCGATCGTCATGGGGATCATAGTCGGCCCCCTGTGCCTCTTTGCGTGTTCCGGCCTCAAGAACGCCCTTGGTTATGACGACACCCTCGATGTTTTCGGCATACACGGGGTGGGCGGCATTTTCGGGGCTATCGCCACCGGTATTGTGGTCGCTCCGGCTCTTGGCGGAGCAGGGATCGTTGATTACGCCAATGGCGGGGCAGCGGTCTATCCGGGCTATGTGACCCAGGTGATCAACCAGCTCAAGGGCGTGGGGGTCACTCTCGTCTGGTCTGGTCTTGCGAGCGCCGCTATCTGGGTCGTCATCAAGCTGGTGACCGGCGGCCGGGTCAAGGAAGAAGTCGAGGAAGAAGGTCTCGATATGACTGAGCACGGTGAAGTCGCTTACCATCCCTGAGGGGATCTGAGAGCGATCGTCTCCGGACGGACTGCGGGAGGCGCGCCCTGAAAAGGGCGCGCCTTTCTGCTGGTTTTAAGACGCCACTGATGCCTACCATCCAGCGCTCAAGGGCGCCGAGGGGGAGGGAGAGGTTTCATCTGGTGAGAACCGGTGGTCCCGCGCTAAAAGGTTGAGTGATCAGCGGCATGGCGTCATCGATGAACACCGACACTTCTCACTCTTTTTCAGATGATCGAGTTTATCCTGTCGCTATAGCTGGCGGAGGCGTTGTCGGTCTGACGTTGGCTCTGGCTCTTGCGCGATGCGGCATCGAGACCATCGTCCTCGAGGCGTTTGGGCGGGCAGCCCACTCGCCCCTTGGCGGCCGACATTTCATGGTTTCATTCGGATGTTGGCGAGTGTGGCGGTCTCTCGGTCTTGAAAAGGATCTTGCGGACCTGGCGGAGCCTGTTTTGGGACTTTCCGCCGTTTGCGCCGATGGAACGCTGGGTGTGCGGGCCGAAGATGGTCAGGACGGCTCCCCTCTTGGTTACATGATCGCAGAGGAGAGCCTGACAAAGGTCCTCATGCGAGCGGCAAAAAAGGATACCATGGTCACGTTCGCTCCCACGGGGGCTGTCTTGGCCGTGGAGGCGGGCCCGTTTGAAGTTTTGCTGCGAATGGACACACATGCCGTTCGCGCAAGACTTGCGGTGGGTTGCGATGGTCTTCGGTCCGTCATTCGGCAGTCCAGCGGCATCAGATTCGAAGGTTGGGATTATCCGCTGAAGGCGATTTCAGCGGTTGTTCAAACCGTCGGCGGTCATGGGGGCGTCGCGCGCCAGATCTTTACGCGACGAGGGCCGCTTGCATTTCTTCCCCTCAGGGAGGGGCGGGCGAACATCGTGTGGACCCAACCTTCCGCGGCGGCAGATGCGCTGATGGCCCTTTCCGAAGAAGATTTCGTTGAGGAGGCGGCCAGTCGTCTCGGCGGCGTTGTAAAAGGCGCTCGCGTGGAGACAGGTCGACAGGCGTTTCGTCTCGGATCGCATGTTGCTGATTGCTTTCATGGTGATCGCGTGGTCCTGGCCGGCGACAGCGCTCACCAAATTCATCCCCTTGCCGGGCAAGGGCTCAATCTAGGCCTTAAGGATGTCGCCGCTCTCGTTGATGTGGTCTGCGACGCCCAAAAACTGGGCCTCGATATCGGATCGTCGGCGGTGCTTTCTCAGTACACTCGATGGAGGCGATCTGACGTGGTCGCAGTGGCTGCGGTGATGGAGGGGTTTTCGCAAATCTTTTCGGGTCCGCCCCTGCTTCGCGCCCTCGCGGGCTCCACCATGGATCTGATGGGATCCAGTCCGGCCGTCCGATCGTGGCTGATGAAGGAGGCTGGCGCCGATACAGGGGACTTGCCGACCCTTATGAGGGCTTGATCAGGGGTCTCGCGACAAGCCCGCCTCGGTGAGGCGGCGGATATAGGCTGTCATTCGACTATCGGCGCCTTCGGCCAGCTCCCGCAAATAGGGCCAGGTGAAGAGACCTGTGTCGTGGCCGTCTGAAAATCGCAGACGCACCGCGTATCTTCCGACAAGGTCGGCGCCGTTCACATTGACGGTTCGCTTGCCCCGGGGAGGCGGCGGCCGAGAGGCGCCGTGTCCCTGAGTTTCGGCGCTTGGACTCTCGACACGAAGCAGTTCGAAGGGAATGGATCCTGAAAATCCATCATCGAACTCTATCAGCAGACGTGTCTCAGATGTCAGGAAGCTCAGTTTTGTCGGCCAAGGTTGGCGGTCCGCGACTGCACCGGAAGACAGATTTTCACCGTCTCTGGTTGTCACTTTCCACCTTCGAGCTCTCGCGCCTCATCTGCGAGCATGATGGGGACGCCGTTCCTGATTGGAAACGCCAGCCCGGCCCCTCTGGAAATCAGCTCGTTACTTTCCCGATTGTAAATCAGCGGGCCCCTGGAGACCGGGCAGATTAAAACCTCAAGGAGACGCGGATCCACGCCGGCGTCTGCTTCGACCGCATTCTCATTTGTCATTGCACGTACCCGCCACCGTGACCGGGACGCTCCATTACCAGAAGAGACATCAGGGCGCTATATCGTTCCTTCAGCGACCGCGCTTCCAGCAAGGCCTGCTTCTCGGGAATCGAAAATGGGCATCCAGAGCTGAGGGAGTTGATAAGCGCATCAATGGGGGCTTCCCGTATTGATCGCCAATCTGCATTCAGTCCCGTTCTTGCCAGATATCCTTCCAGCGCTTCGAGCAGATTCGTATCATCTCCGATCTCGTGGAGGTCGGTCGAACTGAGGTCTCCCTGAAACTCTCTCCAGTCCGCGTCGACAAGTCTATAGGGTGTCCGAGAGTGTATTTCCTGCGCTACGCGGAAGCGACAAACACCGTCCAGCGATATCAGATAGCGCCCGTCGTCGGTTTCCTGAAAACTTGAGATGCGTCCGGCGCAGCCGACTGCAGTAAGGCCTGGTGATCCGTTGCGGTCCTCCCGGCCTGATGGCTGGATCATGCCAATCAGCCGATCCGACGCTAACGCGTCGTCGACCATGTTCAGATACCTCGGCTCGAAAACATTGAGCGGAAGGACGCCTCGAGGGAAAAGGATAGCCCCTCCGAGCGGAAAGATCCTTAGGCGGTCCGGAAGATCTGCAAGCTTTCGGAAGACTTTTGTCACAGTTTCCTCGTCTCCGGAGTGTCTGAAGTCCTCATGAGGAAATGAAGGAGCGACCGCCCGTCTTCTGCGGTGGGGATTCGCTTTCTCAGTTGAAGAAGGCGTGAACGATCAGTCCGCCTGCGACGCCCAGATAGGTCAGCAGAGTTCCCAAGGTTCCCAATGCCCTGCCAATCGAGAACCTGCCAGATCCAGCAAGCCCAACGGCGTGAAGGATCCTCGAAACGGTAAGAAGTCCCCCCGTTATGTGGATTATGTAGGCCGGAAGACCCAGGAGCGCCAAAGTCAGAATGCCGACCATCAGGGGAGGGACATCTTCTACAGCGTTCAACTGAACCCGGGTCGCCCGGCCGAATTCTATGTTCCCGACATCGCCGGGTTCAACCTTCAGTCGTCCCCTTTGAGCCCCCACATACATCTTGAGACCCAGCATTATGAGAATGAGCAGTCCGCAATAGAGGGCGGCCGCGTGGAGCGAAGTCATTGAGGCAAACATTCAGGTTCTCTCTCCAATACGCTGGCTCAAGTTACAGGTCTGACCCGCGCATGCTAGCGCCAAGGGTCGATTTCGTCTTTCAATCAGCCGAACGAGATCCTATCCCACACAACCGAAAGTCTACGCCATCACCGCGTCTCCGGACCAACCCCGGCTAAGATTCAAAGGTCGTCACGTCACCCGACCGCGCTCACCTTGACGGCCCGTCTGAGCATTCAGGGACGCCTCGTTCAGTCTGACTTTAACTGAACACCGTTCGATGTCACCTGAACATCAGTGATGAAAGTCGACGACGACCATCCTTGGTGACATCTGATTTTGGTCCTGTGACTTCAAAGACCTTCAGCAACTGTTCCTTGGCGGCCCCGTCATTCCATTGGAGATTACGCTCAAGGATCGCGAGCAGTTGTTCGACGGCATCCTCATGCCTGTCCTGACTTGCGAGCAGGTTCGCCAGTGCGAAACGGGCGTCGAGATCTCCAGGCGTGTTGGCGACCCGGGTCGTCAGCTCGAGGAGCTCGTCTGGTTCTGCGACGTGGCTAGCAAGGTCAATAGTTGCAAACAGCGCGGAGGCGGCCGGACTTTTTCGTCCCGCTTCAGGGATCATCTCAGCCACCTGTCGGGCTCGTTCCAGATCCCCCGCCTTGAGGTAGCATCGCGCGAGTCCAGCCAGCGCCTCTGTGTGGGCCGGATCGCTCGCGAGGACCGCTGCGTAGAGCTCGGCCGCCCCTCCGAAGTCGCCCGCGTCTCCCGCCTCTTCGGCGGCAGCCAGCAGCTCCTCGAAGGAGGGTTCGGCTCCCTGTCCCGATCCGCCAAGCCTCGCCACAAATGCCTTCACCTGGCTTTCCGGAAGAGCTCCCATGAAGCCGTCGACAGGTCTACCATCCTTGAAAGCGATGACCGCAGGGATAGACTTGACGCCAAGCTGTCCAGCGATTGACGGATTCTTGTCGATATCGATCTTAACCAGCCGTACGGCCCCGTTCGCGTCATTGACGACTTTCTCAATAATGGGGCCAAGGGTGCGGCACGGACCGCACCAGGGGGCCCAGAAATCGACAAACACCGGCATGGTCCTTGAAGGCTCCATGACGTCGGTCATGAATGTCCGATCTGAGCCGTCCGTGACGAACATCCCTTTCGCTGCGCCAGGTCCGCCGGCGCCGGCCGGTTTGCCTGCTCCGATGATCTCCATAAAGGTTCTCCTCTTATGTGGTCAGGACGCCGCTTATAACATTGTCGCAGTAGATGGCCCCTTGCGGCGCTCCAGACAAGTTCAATTCCGAAAGACTAGGTTCCGTCTAAAGGGATGCATTCGATTTCATGACCGGTCGCATGACAGAAGGTGACAAAGTCCTCCTGTCTGATCGTCGTTGTCATATCATTCCTAAGGGGGTGAAAATTCAGAAAGTCGGCCCGTTGAAGATGGCGGTCCAGAACGAATCTCACCCGTGCCCCGGCCGTGCACTCGACCTGATCATTGATCAGACAGAATCCACTCACCGACCCGGGGGTTACGCCTAAACGCGTCAGAAGGATCTCGGGCGGGGCGAAGGATAGTCTTTGAAGCCCTAAAGCTCGGTGCAACTTGTTCAGCGCCACCGGAGAGTCCGCTTTTGCTGAAATCAGCACGAGACGCCCATCCCTGTCTTTCAGAAATAGGTTCTTTGTGTGAGCGCCCGGGAGGTCAAGTTTGATGGTCTGGCTTTCCGCAACCGTTCGGACCGGGGGATGAAGATAGGTTTCGGTCTTCACCCCTAAAGTCTCGAGGAAGTCAAAAAGAGCTCGTTCGGGATTGTTTGCGAAAGGCGATGCTTCGGGTGCGCTTTCGGGGTTCACCCTATCGAGGCCTCGGCCGTCGTCTGATGTGCTATCCAAAAGCTCTCATCCTATTCCTGAGAGGGGTGGTCTCATCCGGCGTGCGGACACGACGTCATGATAACCTAGGCCTAGGTTATCAGGGTAGGGGGCGCCTGAGGGTGCGGCCACGTCTTTGAGGAGACATCAGCCTTTACATTGGGGGGCAGCGGCGGGCGCCATCTGTCTGTCATAAGCGGGCGTTACAGATGACCCTGCGCTGTCCATCTCCCTGGGATCGGGGTATCTGCACACCTGAAGGTCTCGGATCGCAGAAGAGGATCTCAGCAAACGATGCGCCTCGATTGTTACAAGATCTATGAGTTTGCTCCTGAAATCGTTCCAGGGCAGGCGCGTCGAGCGTGGATGGATGCGTTCGAGGATCGTCATCCCTATCGGTGCCTGCCTTTGACTATGGCCAATACGACGGGGTGGGAGATACTTTGTCCGGTCGGGCTCACCATTGAATGGAACGGTGGTTTGATGGAAGACGCGGTCACTCTGATCGCGGATGAGCCCTGGCCGCCGGTCACGTCTGTCGCGGACAGTCATTTTCGTCGCGGCATCGTTACTTTTCATACGGGGCATCTGTTTCGGACAGAACCGGGATGGGCTGTATGGGCGATGGGCCCCCCCAATGAACCCAAAGACGGCGTTTATCCTCTCTCTGGCCTCGTCGAGACCGACTGGCTTCCTTTTCCGTTCACCATGAACTGGCAAATGACCCGACCGGGTAAAGTGCGATTTGAGAAGGGGGAGCCGTTCTGCTTTCTTACTCTTGTTCAGGACAAGGCGCTTGAAGAGGTGCAGCCGCAATTGCGGATGTTGAGTTCGAATGAGCCCCTTCATCGCGAGTTTACAGTGTGGTCTCAGTCTCGTGGCGACTTCAACCGCCGCCTTCAGAACAAGGAGGCCAGCGCCATGAAGGAACGTTGGCAGCGTCATTACATGCATGGAAAGAATGTGGCGACTGGCGACGAGGCGGGCGCTCACGTCACGAAGAGGCGGCTGAAGGCGCCCAAGCCTCCCCTTCCGGGCTTAGGCGATTAGGGCCCTCTTGCGTTCCTTCGCCCTTTGGGTTTAAAGACGCGCTCCCGGCGGCGACGCGGGGATTACCCTACGGATGCGGGCGTAGCTCAGGGGTAGAGCACGACCTTGCCAAGGTCGGGGTCGAGGGTTCGAATCCCTCCGCCCGCTCCAGGTATTCTGAAGAAAACAGGGCGATAACTGCCGGTCGTTTAGACCGGCGGTTACCCTTTTGTTTGCCGCAATTGAATAGCAATCGTTCCGTGCGTTCCAGGCTCGGTTCTGAGAGATGATGCGTGACGTCGGATCGGTTGCGCCAGGGCGTCCTGATCTGCGCTAGGTCCCGGCGCTGGACGGCTTTAGGGTTGTTTGCGGCCATGCAGGGTTTTCAGATGTGCGTGTGGGTCAGGACGTGACAAAAGGTGTGACATGCGCGTCGTGATTACCGGCGGTGGAATCGCCGGTTTAACCGCCGCCCTTGCATTCGCCAGGCACGGCCACGAGGTCCGCCTCCTTGAGCGGGCTGATCGGTTCGAGGACATTGGCGCGGGTCTTCAGATCAGCCCAAACGCTATGAAGGCGTTTGAGGCGCTGGGACTGGAGCGACAGCTTCTTGAGATCGGAGATCACCCTCAGTCGCTGGATATGCGTTCAGGTCTGTCTGGGGCGACGATTTTTTCGATTCCGATGGGAGCAGCCGGTACAGTTCGTTACAGGTCGCCCTACCTTCATGTTCACCGGCCCGACCTTGTCAGTGTGCTTGAGGAGAGCGTTCGAAGACATCCGGAAATCAAAATCGAGTTCGGGGTCGGAGTTGAAGGCTACCAGGCGTCTGGCGATCGTCCTGCTGTTCTGATCGGGTCTGGGCGCAAGGTCGAAGGCGATCTTTTGGTCGGCGCTGATGGCGTCAGGTCGGTTTTTCGTCGCCAGATGATCGGACCGGATGCTCCCCGCTTCACAGGCTGCAGGGCGTGGCGCTTCACGGTTCCCGTTAGCGCTGTTGATCCGTTTTTTGCGAAATCTGCTGCAACCGTTTGGGTTGGTCCACATCGTCACTTGGTGACTTATCGGATCGCCAGGGGACAATTGTTGAACGTCGTGGCGGTTACAGAGGGCGGCGCCGCTGCGGCGGAGACCTGGGTTGCAGAGGGGGAAAGGTCGGAGCTTTCTCGTGAGTTTGAAACTTGGGTTGAGCCCATCAGGACACTGGTGGCGGAGAGCCCACGTTGTCACGTCTGGGGTCTTTTTGATCGCGCTCCGCTTAAGACGTGGAGTGAGGGTCGGGCTGTCCTCATCGGTGACGCCGCACATCCGATGCCGCCCTTTCAGGCCCAGGGCGCCGCCATGGGCGTTGAGGATGCTTTTGCACTCGCTGCGTGTATAGGGCCTCATTCAGGGGATGTAGTCGCCTCCCTGAAGCGTTTTGTTGTCCTCAGGCGCGACAGGACGGCGCGTATGCTAAAAAGCTCTCGTTTCAATCAAAAACTCTTCCATCTGCCTGAGGGTCCCGCTCAGTGGGGCATCCATGCCTTCCTCGGGGTGGCTCAGACACTCGTTCCTGGCTTTGTGCGTTCGCGCCAGGACTGGATTTATGAGTATGATGTCACGCGGGCCTGTCGTTATGGGTGAGTCCTGTCAGCGGGCGAAACGGGCAGGCGTCTGGCTTGTTGCGGCTTTGTCTATCCTAGCGGCGGGGTGCGAAGATTCTGATCGTCCGATGATTTCGTCGTCCTCCAGAGTTGCGATTTCCGATCCTGACCTGGGCGTCCTTTGGCCTGTCTTCCTGCAGCATTGTCGACGGGCTCCCGATTGCGATCCTATGCGGGAGTTTTCTCCAGGGGTGGGAGAGGCCTCAGGCATTCGGCGCGAAGTTTCCTACTTTGCTCGGCGCGGCGACGGTGTGAGTGGGGGTGCCGCTGCCAGTGCAGGGCGCTCTTTCATGGGGCTCAGATCGTCGGGACCGATGGGCGGGCGGCTTGGGCGTCCCGTAACTTCGGACGAGGCGCCGTCGAACCTCAGGGCGTCGGATGCTCGTTCATCAAGGTTGTGGCTGGAGTACGCCCCAGCCGACTTAATCACCGAACCTGTTTTACTGCGATTTGTCTCTCCCCATCTTGCCCTTGGAGTTCCAGGGGCGGGGAAGGCGCGCTCAGTTGGGGACCTGGAGGACCTTACAGAGCGGCATCTCCTGTCTCAGCGCTGGCCTGATGGGGGTCTCGGGGCCAGGATCGAGTTGCTTGATCAGGGCTCAACGCTCTGGGCGGGGTACTCTACGGGAAAATCCGCCGTTTCGATCCGCTATGGCGACGACGCTCTCAAGAGAGGATTTGTTCCGTGGTCTTTTTCGGTGGAGACTTGGGCCCGGGGAGATGAGCTTTCCCTTCTGGCGGCTGCGTTTGAAGACGAACGGACATTGGGCGTGCGCATCAGTCTTCCCGGTCAACATGTCATTCTTCGCGATGCATTCTACTCGGTCGGATATGTTGACGCTTATATCCGAGCTGCTGATGCGCTCAGCGATCCCGCGATTGACATTCCGATACCTGACCGGTGCCGCGATTTGGTTGCAGGGTCTCAAGCTCTCAGATTGGAGGCTTCACCAGCTCAAGAGACCTGCTTGTTTGGAGATGGGCGTTAGGCGTCCCGCTATGATCTGGCACGCTGCAGCTTATATGACGGCGCACCGCCGCGCCATTTTCACTCGACAGGAGGCAGCGCCTCGCCTCTGCGAATGCACTCCTCCATTGATATTCGGGGGGTGTTTGCTTCGAGGTCGGCTGCAGCAATTGTCGTGTAGGCTTCCGATATTGCGCCCGCGTGGGTCGCGTGCGCCATACCCTCCGCGATGAGCTTATCAATCCCGGTATCGGCGAGGCTTACCCCGAGGTTCTGGTTTTTGATCAATCTGGCTTCGTCCGTGGGGCTCATGGCGCTTGTTGGGACTGGATAGGCTGCAAGGATGAGCCCGCCACAATAAAGGTCGTCCTTTGCGTCCTGCGAGCCGATGGACAACGGATTTGACGGCGGCGGGGGGGGCGGCCCTTGTCTGTCGTCGTTGGATGAGATGGATGTACCGCTTGCGGTTTCCGATGTCGGAGGCGCGGCTGCAGGATAGCCGCATCCGTTCAGGCTCAGCGCAATCGCTGTGGCGATCCAGACCTCACTTCGGATAAGCATGCTTCCTCTCACCTGCACGTCGACGGGTCCCCGACGGGTCCCCCTTTTTAAAGACTTCTCCGACCACTCGCTTGGCGCCTGATACGTTCAGGCTTCAGCAGTCATTCTTGAGAAACGCTTCCGGTCATTCGGGTCTAGATAGACTTTTCGGAGCCGGATGTTCTCGGGGGTGACTTCCACCAGTTCATCGTCCTGGATGTAGGCGAGGGCTTTTTCAAGCGTCATCCGGATGGGAGGGGTCAGACGGACCGCTTCGTCAGAACCTGACGCCCTCACATTCGTGAGCTTCTTCCCCTTGAGGACGTTCACCTCGAGGTCGTTGCCCCTTGTATGCTCTCCAATAATCATTCCTTCGTAGACCTTGGAGCCGGGCTCGATCATCATTGGGCCCCGATCTTCGAGATTCCACATCGCGAACGCGACCGATTCGCCTTGTCCGTTTGAAATCAGAACGCCTGTATGTCGTCCCTGGATCACTCCCTTGTGGGGCGCATAGGCATGGAAAAGCCTGTTCATCACGGCTGTCCCGCGCGTATCGGAAAGCAGCTCTCCCTGGTAACCGATGAGACCTCTCGTGGGAGCGTGGAAGACAAGGCGCGTTCGACCCACGCCTGACGGGCGCATTTCCAGGAGATCGGCACGACGTTCCGAGAGCTTTTGGACTACGATCCCTGAGTGTTCGTCATCGACGTCGATGACGACTTCCTCGATAGGTTCCAGTTTCTGGCCGGTTTCTTCCTCAGTCTTCATGACGACTTTGGGCCGCGACACGCCGAGTTCAAAACCTTCCCTGCGCATCGTTTCAATCAGAACGGCGAGCTGGAGTTCTCCTCTGCCCGCCACTTCGAAGCTATCTCCCTCGGCGGCTCTCGAAATACGCAAAGCCACGTTGCCTTCCGCCTCCTTCTGGAGACGATCCCAGATGACCCGACTTGTGACTTTCTTTCCTTCGGTCCCCGCCAGAGGGCTGTCGTTTACGCGAAATGTCATTGCGAGGGTTGGGGGATCGATCGGCTGAGCCTCCATCGCTTCGGCAACTTCAGGTGCGCAGACAGTGTCGGCGACGGTGGCTTTTGTCAGGCCGGCTATCGAAACGATGTCTCCGGCCCGTCCTTCGTCAATTGGAGAGCGAATAAGTCCGCGGAACGCGAGAACCTTTGAAACTCGCCCCTGTTCTACGAGGTCTCCTGTGCGGGAGAGAACCTTGACCGTCTGATTGGGTTTGACCACTCCAGACGCCACGCGCCCAGTCAGAATTCGTCCCAGGAAGGGATCGGATGAAATCGTAGTGCCGAGCATGCGGAACGATCCGCCCGCTACCGATGGCGGCGGAACATGCCGGAGCACGGTTTCAAACAGCTCAGTCATGTCTTCAGTCTTGCGCGTGGCGTCAGTGCTCATCCACCCGTTTTTCGCCGAACCGTAGATGATCGGGAAGTCCAACTGCTCGTCGGTCGCATCGAGATTGGCGAACAGATCAAACACCTCGTTGATAACCTCATCAGGCCGGCTTTCCGCCTTGTCGATTTTGTTCACGCAGACGATCGGACGAAGCCCCACTTTAAGGGCTTTTGACACCACGAATTTCGTCTGCGGCATGGGACCCTCGGCCGCGTCCACAAGCACGATGGCGCCATCCACCATGTTCAGGATCCGCTCCACCTCTCCTCCGAAGTCCGCGTGACCAGGCGTATCCACAATGTTTATCCGCGTGTCGTTCCAAACCACGGATGTCGCTTTAGCCAGGATGGTGATCCCTCTTTCCCTTTCGAGATCGTTGGAGTCCATCATTCGCTCTGTGGTGGCCTCGTTTTCCCGGAAGACGCCGGACTGCTTCAGCAGGCAGTCTACGAGCGTAGTTTTTCCATGGTCCACGTGCGCGATGATCGCGATATTACGGAGATTCATGATTCGGGCGCTTTTCGTTTCTTGGGGGAGGGGTCTCTGACGCGCGTCCCTCTACAGGCATTTCTGGGAAAAAGCGAGGGGTCGATGCCGGTCAAGGCTGCTGAGCCTGAAGGTGCGAATATGCGAGATACTGGGTTACGGGAATTCCCGCCTTTTTCGACGATGCAAAATAAGGCAGTATTTGAGGCATGCGTAGTCATCTTGTGTCTCTGATAGGCGTATTAGGCGTGAGTTTCGTCCTTGGTGCGTGCACGCGGGACGATTCTGGTCGCCAGCCTGAGGTTTCTGAGGCCTTGAGCCGAGATTCCTTGGTGTCCCGCGGAGGCGCTCCCGATGCGGGATTGATTGAGCAGGGGAGGCTCATTGCTGAACGCGAGTGCGCAGGATGCCATGCGCTTGGATCGAGTTCCGAGCCGGGGGGGCGACCTGATGCGCCTTCCATGGAGGCCCTGCTGGGGCGTTATGATGACGCCGCGCTGGTCAATCATCTGGTCGACGGCGTCAAGCTTGGCCATGAGGATATGCCGCTTTTTGATTTCAACGTCATCGCAGCCGACGCACTTATCGCTTACCTCAAGTCGCTCCGGCAGGAGTCGACAGGCGAAGGGGCGACGCCTCACTGAGGTCAGCCACTGCCTGTTTTACACTTTGGGAAAGCCCCGTCGGTCGTTTCAGGTGTGCTGCCAGACCTGACTGACCGCGTCCTGGGGACCAGATGATCAGCGATCTGATACATCTTTTGACACATTCAGGGTTGTCTCATTCAAGCCAGCCATGAACTTTCTGACGGCCAGCTCAGACGTTTCGTCATGCTGGCGGACAATTGTTCGTGGAGAACGCATGTTGGAAAGAGGCATGACTGAGCGGGTCGGCGGGGTATCGCCCGTCCCACCGTGTCGCGTCTGGATCGCGGCGATTGGCTGCTTTCTGGCGACCGCCTGCGGCGGCGGGGGGGCGTCGGGCGCTTCGGACGTTGCCGTGCAGGTCAACACCCCTGGCGCTCCGCTGGGCCTCGTCGCCACACCGGGAAATGCTTCGATATCCCTTTCGTTCAATCCGCCGGCCTCGTCCGGATCGAGCGCGATCACCAGCTATTCGGCATTCTGCACGGTTGGCGCAGCAACCGTATCGGCGACAGGATCGTCCAGCCCTCTGGATGTCCAGGAGCTGTCAAACGGGGTGGCCTACTCATGCTCGGTGTCGGCCTCTAACTCGTTTGGGGCCGGGCCCAGGTCGACGGGGGTGTCCGCCACTCCTCTCGGGACGATTGGGACGCCCGGAGCTCCAACCTTAGTCAGCCTGACCCCGGGAAACACAAGCGCGGCCCTCAGGTTCGATCCTCCTGTGGCATCTGGCGGCGGCCCCATCGTGCGATATGTGGCTGCCTGCGGCTCAGGACAGGTCACGACTTCGGTATCGGGACGCTCCAGTCCGATCATCGTGCTGGGTCTCGCCAACGGCGCGAGTTATCAGTGCTCTCTTTCCGCCTTCAACAGCTTAGGCTCAGGTCCTTCTTCCAGGACTTTGAGTGTAGTTCCAAATCCGTCGACGTCGACGCCGACCCGCGTCGCCGAGTTCACGACGGTCGATTTTGACACCGTGCCTATCTATTCGCGTCTTGAGCTGCCCGCTTATTTCGACGGGACTGTATTTGCTTTGGACAACACCCCTCCGGGAAACAGCGTCGATGATAAGATTGCAACGCTGGGTCGGGTCCTGTTCTATGACAAGAGACTTAGTCGGGATGATACGGTCGCCTGCGCGTCGTGCCATCAGCAGGCGAATGGGTTTTCAGATCCCAGGCGTTTTAGTGTCGGCTTTGACGGCGCGTCGTTTACGTCTGCTCACTCTATGGCGTTGGGAAACATCCGGTTCTATCGTCCGGGTGAGATGTTCTGGGATCGACGAAGCTCTTCGGTTGAAAGTCAGGCGTCTCAGCCGATCACCAACGCCATCGAAATGGGCTGGAGTGAAACTGCGGGCGGCTTCAGCGCCCTGATCGCTAAGCTGGAAGGGTTGGGATACTACTCCGAGTTGTTCAGTTTCGCGTTTGGGACCCCAGTCATTTCCGAGGTCCGGATCGGTCGTGCGCTTGCCCAGTTCGAGCGATCTCTGGTGTCTTCCTCCAGTCGATGGGACACAGGGTATGCGACGGTTTTCGATGCCGCAGCGCCGAACCGCAATCTCGGCGCCGATTTGCCCAATCTGACGGCGGAGGAGAATCGTGGTCGCCAGTTGTTTATGACTGGGCGAGGGCAGGGAGGCGCAGGTTGCGCCGCATGCCATCTCCCGCCAACATTCTCACTCGCCGCTAACTCGCTGAGTAATGGGCTTGATGCTGGAGAAACCCGGATTTTCAAGTCATCATCGCTCAAGAATGTCGGCATCACAGCCCCGTACATGCACGATGGCAGGTTCGAATCTCTCGAGCAGGTTGTTGATTTCTATGACAGAGGAATCCGTCTCGGTCCCGCCCTGGATAATCGACTTCGCCAGGGAAACGGCGCTCAACAATTGGGACTTTCTCCGGGGGATCGTGCCGCTCTCGTGGCCTTTATGAAGACCCTTGATGATGTCGAGCTCGCTTCCGATCTCAGGTACTCAAATCCGATGAAGAAGTAGGCTGACCGCGAGGCGTGTCTTTCGGTGTAAACCCTCGCCTCCAGCATGCCCTAGTTTGAGCTTAAGGCTGGAGGCGAGGCCGTAATCATCAATGCATAGAGCGCTGAAGAGCCGCCTATTCGTTGCCTTGCGAGGGGGGCGCTTTTTTCAGTCTGTGCCGTCTGGCGATCAGGTTAAGGCTTTCCACGAAGGCGGAAAACGCCATCGCCGCATACACATAACCTTTTGGAACGTGAATCCCGAAGCCGTCTGCGATGAGAACCATCCCGATCATCAGCAAGAAACCTAGAGCGAGCATAACGACCGACGGGTTGTCGTGGATGAACTTTGCGAGCGGCCCTGAGGCCAGAAGCATGACGAGTACTGCGGCTAGCACAGCAATCACCATGATCGGAAGGTGGTCCGTCATTCCTACGGCTGTCAGGATTGAGTCTATCGAGAACACTAAATCGAGAAGGATGATCTGGAAGATCGCAGCGCCGAAGTTTAACCCGACCCGTCCCAGACTCGGTCCTTCCGTTTCGCGTTCGGGCGTCATGTTGTGGTGAATCTCAGTGGTTGCCTTCCATACCAGAAACAGGCCGCCAGCAATCAGTATGAGATCGCGCCACGAGAACTCGGTTTCAAACTGCGGATATCCGTGCTCGTTCACTGGGCCCGTGACGCCAAGATTGAAGACTGGGGCTGTGAGTCCAACAATCCACGCCAGGGTCGCAAGCAGCGCAAGTCTCATTCCAAGGGCTAATGAGATGCCGATAGTCCGCGCCTTCGGTCTTTGCGCCTCGGGCAATTTGTTGGTCAAAATGGAGATAAAAATCAGGTTATCGATGCCAAGGACGATCTCCATCACAACCAGCGAGATGAGAGCCGCCCATGCGCCTGGATCAGACACCAGCGCTGAAAAATCCGCCATGACGAGATAGCCCCTCTAAATCCATTGCATTTTTGTGGAATTGTGCCGGGACCCTAGACACCTCACGACAGTCTAAGACGCATGATGTGTTCGTTGTCCCGGCTTTCGCCAACGTGGAAGATATAGGAACCGACTTTCTGAAAACCACGGGTCTCATAGACGGAAATCGCCCGGTCGTTCCCTTCCCAAACACCAAGGAACAGATTTTTGGCCCCACGCTGTCGAGCTCGTTCAATCGCCCATGTCAGCAGGATCCTTCCAACCCCTACGCCTTGCCGAGCCTCGTAGACGTAAACCCGATGAAGCTCGAGAGAGGGGTCTCGCTCTGTATCTATTGGTAATTTTGTTGGTCCGATCTTGCAGTAGGCTGTGATCCGCTTGCCTGTAAACGCGATACGGACCTCCACGTCGGGATTGGACAGGTCGTTATTCATCGCTTCTAGACTGTAGGTCTCGTCGAGATAGGATTTCAGGTCGGCCGGCGGATACAGGTGTCCAAAGGTTTCGACGAACGTTTCGCGCCCGATCCTGGCGAGATCCGCCGCGTCGCTCGCTCGGGCGTCTCGAAACGTCATGTCGCGATCGACCACGTGCCTTTTACCTTGCTCTACCGACGCTCCAGGTTGTCCTGGCAGCTATTTACGATTTCTCGCACTGCCTCGCTCAGGAGCACCAGTTTTGCAAGAGACCAGCCGGATCCTTCGTCTGAGGCTTTCATGAGACTGGCCAGACGATCGATCGAGGCTTTTCTTTTGTCCCCCCAGAGAGCGAACGTCTGCTCTTGCACCCTAACGGCCCCAGGCCGCTCAAGATCCGAGGCGTTCCTCACGGATGAGATTACCGAGGCAGTCAGCTCCGCCTGTTGGCGAGGAAGCTCCTCTGCAATTTTCTGTATCGCGATTTTTTCCCACTCGTTAGACGCCGCCGCGTCCCGCGCTGCGGCGCGGAGTTCGTCAATTCTCAGCCAAGCTCCGACCTTATGGTGAAGCTTGGCCACGTTTTTGAGCGCCCACCCTGTTCGTATCGAGATATCTGTCACCTCGCAGCATGAGGCCAGTGCACGCACGAGCGCCACATCGCGCGCCAGAGGCTCGGGAGATCCGAGATTGAGGTAGCCTTCCTCTCGCGCACGCACACGGGCCAAGACAAAAGGAGACAGGACGTCAGGCAGATAGGTGTTTATCTCTTCGACCGCCTGAGCATATCTGTCGATGAGATCCTGGACCGATCCTCCCTCCTTTAAATGGGGGCTGCCTGCGAAGACGCTGGCGAGCACCTTCAAATTTGTGGTGGTTTCGGTAAGCATTTCGATTTGAGCGACTGCAGAAATGCGGCCATCTTCTGCGTTGATGCGGGCGGCCAATTCATCCAGGCGGAAAACTCGCAGAGCTGCCTCCAGCGCCTGGGCCATTCGTGTCGCATCGCGACCGTCGTGTTCTATCTTCTCGGAAACGAATCCAGGTCCTGCGAGATTCACAAATCGATTTGACAAAACAGTCGCAATGATCTCGCGACGCAGCTTGTGCCGATCAAGGCCTGAACGGAGATCCTGGAGAGCGGCTGGGAAGTATTGTCTGAGGAGGTTGTCGAAACCTGGGTCGTCAGGAGCTGATGATCTGATGAGCGCTTCAAACAGGTCCATTTTTGCGTAGGCCAACAAAATCGCGAGTTCGGGTCTCGTAAGTCCCACCCCCCTCTTCTTGAGATCCTCCATCGCCTCTGATGAGGGAAGGCCTTCTATATCGCGACGAAGGCTGCCTCGGCCCTCAAGGCGCCTGATGAAGCGCTCGTGGTTCTCGATATCGTCAGTCGCTGAGCGTTCCAAAAGACTGAGCGCCAGCGTCTGATCATAATTGTTCCGAAGGACCAGTGTCGCTACCTCAGCGGTCATCTCCTTCAGTAATTTGTTTCTAGCCGCTCGGGCTATCTGGCCGGTCTCGATACAGTCCGCCAGAAGGATCTTTATATTCACCTCGTGATCTGAGCAGTCGACTCCGGCCGAATTATCGATCGCGTCAGTGTTAATCCTTCCTCCGCGCCTCGCGAATTCCACTCTTGCCGCCTGCGTAAGACCAAGGTTCGCTCCCTCAGCAATGACCTTTGCCTTCACGCAGTCGGCGTTAACGCGGATGGCGTCATTCGTTCGGTCAGATACCGTCGAGTGAGCTTCCTGGGACCCTTTAATGAACGTTCCTATGCCTCCGAACCACAGAAGATCCACCTCCGCTTTGAGAAGTGCGCGGATGAGTTCATCGGGTGAACTCCTCGGGGTCTCAATGCCGGTAAGGCGGGCAATCTCATGCGAAATTTGGATTGATTTCGCCGTGCGGTCGAAGACTGCGCCCCCCTTTGACAGCAGGTTTCGATCGTAGTCGGCCCATGTTGATCGTGGAAGATCGAACAGTCTCTTTCTCTCCGCCCATGACCGTTCTGGTTCCCCGGGATCCGGATCAATGAAGATGTGCTGATGATTGAATGCCGCCACGAGGCGTGTGCATTTTGACTGGAGCAGTCCATTTCCAAAAACATCTCCGGACATATCTCCGATCCCGATGACCGAGAACGGATCCTGCTGGGTATCTCGACCAAGCTCCCGGAAGTGTCTTTTCACAGCTTCCCAGGCTCCGCGCGCAGTAATGCCCATCTCCTTGTGATCGTAGCCAGCCGAGCCCCCGGAGGCGAATGCATCGCCGAGCCAGAAGCCAGATTTTTCCGCAAGAGTGTTTGCGGTGTCTGACAATGCCGATGTGCCCTTATCGGCGGCCACGACCAGGTAGGGATCATCATCATCCCATGCAATCAGGCGCTGGTTACGAGTGATGGCTCCGTTTTGAATGTTGTCGGTAATCTGAAGGAGCGCTGAAATGAGCTGACTATAGGCTGCGACCCCACGCTCCTGAAAAATCTGTCGTCCCTGGCTTGGGTCGGCAAGTTTTGGGAAAAATCCCCCCTTCGCTCCGACGGGGACAATCACGGCATTTTTCACCTGTTGGGCTTTGACAAGGCCGAGAACCTCGGTTCGGAAGTCTTCCCGTCGATCAGACCAGCGAATGCCTCCGCGCGCGACGGGTCCGAAGCGCAGATGGACGCCTTCGACTTCAGGTGACCAAACGAATGTCTCGAAGAGAGGTTCAGGCGCCGGAAGCGGCCCGGCGTCACGGCTACGAATCTTGAGAGAAATGAAGCGTTCTCGCTCGCCGAGGGTGTTCAGAAGAAAGTAATTTGTCCTCACCGTGGCCATCAAGACCGAGAGCGTCCGTCTCAGACATCGATCCGCCTCGACTGAAGGAACTGTCTCAAGCGATTTCAGAATAGACGACTCAAGCTCTGACACCAGTTCGCGACGCCGTTCCAGACTCAGGTCTGCGTCAGGATCAAACTTCAATTTGAAGAGACTGATGAGGTCTTGCGTGATGGTCTTGTGATCCCGCAAGGACCGTATCTGAACCGCCTCGGATGGATCGAGGCCTGACTGGCTTCTGAACCGGCACACTGTTCTCAAGAGAGCCGCCAGTCTCCAGTCTATTGCGAGCTGCGTGACCAGGCTGTTGAAGGCGTCGTTCTCGGTCTCGCCGCTCCACACGGCCTCAATGGTCCTCTCGATGGGACCGGCTGCTTCGCCAGGCATAGATGAGGTCAGTGCGATGACGTGGTGAATATGAACTGTCTGTTCCTGCTCCTGGTCAGGTTTCTTAATCCGCACAGGATGGGCAACTTCTGACTGAACGGACAGTCCAAGGTTTTCGAGGAGAGGAACAATCGATGTCAGAGGCAGAGAGGAGTTGCGATGGTAGATCTTGATCTGCGTTTCGCCTGGTTGTGAGTGTTCCGCGCAAACACGAGCCAAGAGACGCTGATCAGGAGGCATGGATATCACGGTCGTGATATCTGTCAGGGCGTCTGAGGGGTGGAATGCCTCCTTGTAGGCGTCTGTGAATTGAAAGGCTGAAATCTCCTCAGAGAGCAGACCCTTGTGGAAGGCGGCCTGCTCGAGCTTGTCCTCCCATCGAGCGAAGATCCTGCGCACGGCGCTTTCAAGTTCGCCTTCCTCGGGTTCGGGATGGGGTGTGTCGAGTCCTATGATCAGATGAACACGGGCTAACGCCCCGTCTGTGAAGGCGGGATAGAAGGCAGATGTTCGACCGCCGTAGGATTTTGCGAGCAGTGTGTGCGCCTTGGCCCGCCGATCTGAATTGTAGGAGTCTCTTGAGCAGAAAATCAGCGCGGATACATATCGGTCGAAACGGTCTCGTCGAATAAACAGGGCTGTGTCTGAGCGTATCCTCAGCTGGAGGATCCCTTCCGCAATTCTAAAGAGTTCCGGTTCTGAGATCTGAAAAAGCTCGTCCCTCGGATAGGACTGAAGGACCGAATTCAGCGTCTTGATTGAAAATCGCGAGTCGTTGGGGTGCATACGTCTGACGCGCTCAACCTTCTGTCGGATGAGAGGGATCATGTCGACTGACTGGGTATAGGCTTCCGAGGTGAAAAGTCCGACAAATCGAGTTTCGCCGATGACGTTTCCTGAATCGTCGTATTTTTTTATCCCAATGTAGTCTGCGTGGGTCCGTCGGTGGACCCGGGAAACAAAGCTCGCCTTTGCCACAATGATTGCGGCGGCTTCATTGAGAAACTCCCGAACCTGTTCTGTCAGTGCAGTGGGCTCGGCTCGGCGCGACAGCACGCTTCGAGTTCTGTCGCGCAGGATACCGAGCTCGGAGCCCCTGACCGGGAGCGGCTCTCCCTCTGTCAGGCGACCGCTCTCGTCTCGTGCGAATTCATAATCGCGGACCCCGAGAAAGGTGAAGTTGTCGTCAGTAAGCCATGTCAGGAAAGCGCAGGCTTCACGTTGGTCGTCCTGAAAAGGGCCTGACCTAGCTGCGAGCTTCGCCAGGGCGTCGGCTTCCGCTCGCATTTTCTGGCGCATGGAGATGAAGTCGTGGTTGGCTGACTCTACATCTGCGATCGCCTCTGAGAGTGCGTTCTGAAGTCCATTTCGTTTCGCCGCGTCGAGTGCAGGGATGAAGATCTGGATATAGGAAAACGGTCCCGCCTGACCTTGAGTCACGGGGTGTCTTACCGCGTGAACGGGAACCCTTCGTTCCCGACAGGCCGCGATGGAGGAGTCGACCAGGAAGGCCATATCCGGTCCGACGATCTCGGCCACCCAGGTCTCGGAGGCGTCGTTGCTTTCTTTAGCGGGTCGGAGGCGTATAAGTCGGCGGCCCTCCCTTGCCGCAATCTGACCGGCCGCCAGGAGATCGAGAGCCAGATCTGCGGCATCTTCGGGTGTCTGATGGAGTTTGTCTGCCTGGCGCTGGTCGCTTGCATACTGTCTTATGAATGACGACAGGTCGTGAAGAGGCGGGAGGTCGACCCTTTTCCTGTATGCGGCTCTGAAGGCTTGTTCGAATTTGAACCCATGGTCGTCATTGTCAGGTTTCGGATCCAAAATCATTCTCCGTTTAAAAACCTAAGACGCCGCCGCCTGAGGCATAACCTTTCTCCCTAAATATAGGAACGTGGCATGAGTTTGCTCAATAGGGTCGATAGTTGAGACGTGTTTTTCTGTTTTGGGTGCGCTGAAGGCCTGGATGGCGCCCTCTAGTGTCGGCGCGAGTTTTGTTCAGGACTTCCCATCGGCGGATGGGCCGCGTGTGTGCAGTTTTTGACACGGTCGTCGTTCGGCGAACGAGGCGAATGCCGGATCGAATCAGATTAACGGCTTCTTGATATCTGAGAGCGGCGGTCTCAGTTTCAGTCAGGTTCAGGGGACGTTTACATGGCTGACGGCATTGTTATCGGCGGCGGCGGTCCAGAGGCCAAGCAGCTCCAGTTTCTGCTTCTGTCGCGGGCCAACCGACATGGTCTCGTGGCGGGCGCCACAGGGACTGGTAAGACCGTCACCCTGCAGACGCTGGCAGAGCAGTTTTCTGCGGCCGGCGTTCCCGTGTTCTGTGCAGATATCAAGGGAGACCTGTCGGGTCTTGCATGTGCGGGTGATCCGGCTGGTCGGCTCCACGACAAGCTTAATGAGCGGTCTATAAGGATCGGCGTCGGGCCGATCGAGTATCGAGCCGCCCCAGTCACCTTCTGGGACGTTTGGGGGAAGTCCGGGCATCCTGTCAGGGCTACGGTTTCTGACATGGGACCGCAGCTTCTGGCTCGCCTTCTGCAGCTCAATGAGACCCAGCAAGGCGTCCTGACGATCGCGTTTCAGTACGCGGACGATCAGGGGCTTCTGCTTGTCGACCTCAAAGATCTGCGGAGTCTTCTCGCTCATGTCTCTGGAATCGCTTCAGAGCTTCAGGTCCAATACGGGAATATTGCTTCGGCGTCAGTGGGCGCGGTGCAAAGGCAGCTGCTCTTGTTGGAGCGGGAGGGCGGTGAGGCGTTCTTCGGAGAGCCTGCTCTTGAGTTTTCTGACCTGATGAGGACCACTCCCGACGGACGCGGGTATGTCAATGTGCTTGACGCTACGCGGTTGATACAATCTCCGCGCCTTTATTCCACATTTTTGATGTGGCTTCTTGCGGAGCTCTATGAATCTCTCCCGGAGGTTGGGGACCCCGAAAAGCCGAAGCTCATCTTCTTCTTTGATGAGGCCCATCTTCTTTTTTCCGATGCTCCGAAGGCGCTGATTGAAAAGATCGAGCAGGTTGTGCGCCTGGTGCGATCGAAGGGTGTCGGGATCTATTTTGTAACTCAAAATCCAAAGGATCTTCCTGAAACGGTGCTGGCTCAGCTGGGGTGTCGGATCCAGCACGCGCTTCGGGCTTATACTCCCCAGGAGCGCAAGGGCGTGAGGGCCGCGGCTCAATCCTTCAGGCCCAATCCAAGATTTGACGCGGAGACTGCTATCTCCGAGCTGGCTACAGGGGAGGCTTTGGTGTCGACGCTTGATGCGAGCGGCATCCCCACGGTGGTTGAAAGGACGCTTGTTCGACCTCCGTCATCCCGGGTCGGACCGCTCGCGGATAGTGAAAGGACGGCGTTGATCAACGGTAGTTCCCTTTTTGGTCGGTATGACCAAAGGGTTGACCGGTCGTCCGCGCATGAGAGTCTGAATGCTGGCTCTGGCCAGGCGGCATCTTCCCAAGATGCACAAAAACGTCGGTCGGCCCGCGACGAGACGGGGGTGGTTAAATCCTCCAAGGCCAGTGTGAAAATGCGGGGTCGGTCGGCTTCCTCGCGCCAGGGGCCGGTTGAGGCGGCTAGTGGCGTTATCTTGCGGACCGCCGCTCGAGAATTCACAAAGTATATCCTCAGGGGAATGCTGGGGTCGAGAAAGAGGTAGGCAGGCCCCGGCCTTTCTACCCAAAGCACTCGCTACAGACGTTTCTCGATATCCTCGCGTATAAACGTTTGCGGTCACAGGGGCTCGCCCAGCCTGGAGGGTAGGCGTTCTTATAATGGCGATGATTGGCGCCGCCATTGTCCAGGCGCGCCCCCGCCTTGATTTCAGCGCGCGCTGTCGCGCGCATTTTCAAGTGGTAAACGACGGCGGCCGAATTGGCTCATCTGCCTTCGGCTGATGTTATTTCGTTTGATGTAGATGGAAGAGACACGAGTTCTCCTTCCATTCTTTCAAATGAGCCAGACAATGAAGTTCAGAGTTTCTACAGCGTTGGTGTCAGCTTGCATTGCGATGAGCGGCGTTGCGTTTGGACAGGAGGCCTCGACCGACACGGGTCGGTTTTCGCACGAAGCCGCTGTTGAACTGACGTGGGATAATCTCGATGCGGACGCTGGTGATGTAAGCGTGATCGCAGCAAAGGTTGAGTATGGCGCTCAGTTCGAGTTTGGAGAGGGCTGGACGGTCGAGACAGCGCTGACCTTCGAGCCTGTCGAAGATTCTGAGGGGGACTCAGTCTTCGAGAACCAAGGCTTGTTTGCGGAAGAGCTGAAGCTTCACTACGCGGGAGACACATTCTCGGTTTATGCAGGTAAATTCAATCCCGTGTTCAGCTCCGCGGCTGGGCTGGCTCCGGGTCTTTATGGTGCGGAGATCGGTGAAGCTTACGAGACAACTGAAAAAGTGGGATTCGGCGGGGATATCAAACTTCCAGTTGAGGGCGAGCATGTTTTGTCTGCGGCCGTCTTTACTGCAGACCGCTCCTTCCTCTCCGAGTCCATTGGGACTCAAAGGCCTGCAGTTGAGCTTGCAGACGGCGGGCCCGGCAATACCGAGGGTCTCGAGTCCTACGCGATCAGTCTTGACGGACAGCTTACCAATGGGGTCGGATATAGTCTTGGCTATAGAAGTCTCGCTGCAGCTCAACCGGGTGACGAGGTCGAGACCGGTCTCGTTGGCGGCGTGAGCTATTCGTTCGGCAATGAGGATGGAATAGCGACCGATACCTTCGCGGAGGTCGCTTCTTTCGACAATGCAGATGGCGTCGCTGACGCCCAGCGTACATTCTACACAGCGGGTCTGACGGTCACTCGTGCGGAATGGCACGCTGCCGCCATCGTCTCCGGCTCGAACGATAATGACGTTGCTGGCGGCGCCGATCTTAATCGGTTCGAGCTTTCGCTCGGACGTGACTTCGGACCGGCCGTGCTTGATGCCGGGGTTCAGTTCATCGAAGAGGATGGAGAACGCTCCACCCTCTTCGGTCTGAGACTTTCGTTTGGCTTCGGCGGTTAATCGCCCAGTCGTTGGTCAGACTTTACTGAGCCGAGACCGTCAGTTTCGAAGCAGATTTCATATCTGCGGTGAGCGGAACTGACGCGTAGGACAGTCTTTTGGAGACAGAGACGGTTGAGGTTCCTAACGACCTGTTCTGGTTGTCAAAGGCCTCGACTGTCACTGTCCTGTACATTGAACGCCTGGTGTGTCCCACAACACCCTTCGATACACGGACATTCACTACGGTGTCTGAGGCGATCGCTCGGATAACAGGCATCGTCGACTGAGTAGCCGGCGCTGCGAATGCGGGGGATGCGGCGAAGGCGGCGATCAGAGCAAGGCTGGCTAGAGTACGGATCATGTCATGTCCTTTCGAATGGCTGGCGGGGCCGCGTTTCGACCCGCTGATGGAGGGCTGATCAGTCAACTGACTGTCAGCCTCCATCCTGACAACCCATCTTGCAAGCATTACGCCACTTCCCGAAAGACGCCATAGGGCGGTCAGTCTGAGAACGCCCTCCATGGATCGATGAGGTGAGATGAGACCCATCTCATCATGGCGCCTTCAAGGGTGATCGTCTGGACTGTGTGGGCGGACGCCCAGAGCGCTGCGGCGCCGATGATCGCCCAAACCAATCTGCTTGGGCGTCTTGTTCGGGCGAGGTCGGATTTTTGCGCCTTTGGCCCCTCCTCGGGTAGCTTTGGCGGGTGCAGGCGGTCGACAAGGGAGGGAAGAAGGCTGACTGCACGAACCGCCGCCAGGGACGCCTCTTTTATAGTTCGTGCAAGTCCTTCGGGGCCGAACTCCCGGCGGGTCCAACGGGCTACAATCGGCTGGGCCGCTGTCCAAATGTTGTGATCCGGGTCGATCGATCGCGATACGCCCTCAACCTGGACCATAGTTTTTTGCAATAAGATCAGTTCCGGACGGAGACGCATGCCGAATTGCTCCGTGATATCGAGTAGCTGGATCAGCACTCGCCCCATCGATACGTTCGATGCTTCCTGGCCGAATATCGGTTCGCCGACCGATCGCAGGGCCTGAGCGAAGTCTCCCAATGACCTGTTCGCTGGAACGTATCCCGCTTCGAAGTGCACTTCTGCGACACGTCGGTAGTCCCGTTGGAGAAATCCGTGGAGAATTTCGGCCAGGAAGCGGCGTTCATTCATTCCTATCCGGCCCATGATTCCGAAGTCTATTAGGGTCAGCTCGCCTTCGGGGCTGACCATGATGTTCCCCTCGTGCATATCTGCATGAAAGAAGCCGTGATCGAGAGCGCAGGCGAGAAATCCTCGCGTCATTCGATTTGCGAGATCCTGTCGGTTGACGCCGTCCAACGCTCGAGGGTCTGTCAGGCTGCGCGCGTCTACCCATTCGGTGGTCAGCACTCGACGACTTGTTCTGGTCCAATCCACTTTAGGAACGGATACAAATCCGTCCAACGCTGCGATATCGCGAAATTCTGACGCTGCTCCGGCTTCAAATCTGAGGTCGAGTTCATTCGTCAGGGATTGCGCCATGGTCTCGACAAACGCTTCTGGTTCAAGCCTGCGAACCGTCTTTGATCCTTTGTCTGACGCTAGGCGGGCCAGGCGCCTGAGGGCTCTCAGCTCTCGGTCCATCATCCGTTCGACGCCCGGCCGCAATATCTTTACGGCGTATGTTCCTGAGAGGGTTTCGAGTTTGTGGACCTGAGCGATTGAGGCGGCGGCGATGGGCGCGCCTAGGTCGGCGAACAAGGTTGCTGATTGAGCGCCAAACTCGGCCTTCAGCGTTGCATCGGCCAGGCTCTGG
Source organism: uncultured Alphaproteobacteria bacterium (assembly GCA_903831255.1). Lineage (GTDB taxonomy): Bacteria > Pseudomonadota > Alphaproteobacteria > Caulobacterales > Hyphomonadaceae > UBA7672. The sequence goes on along the minus strand of CAIKWZ010000075.1, from coordinate 166,518 downwards.
GAAAAGGGCGGCAACCTGTCTTTCAGTCGAGACAAATCCCGGGCGGCTGTGACGCCGATGATGTCGGGTCGCGTGGCAAGAAGCTGACCCAGCTTAATCCATGCTGGCCCCATCGTTTCCAGCTCAGAGGCCAGCGTCTGCCCTGAGCGAACGTTTCGACCCTTCGGATTTGCTATCCTCAGGATCGTCCCCATCCACTTCAGAGCCAGCGGTGCGCGGGTCCGGTACTCCGCAGGCAGGATGACATCATGTCTGATCATCACGGCCCCGAGCCGGGCGAGGTGAAACCAGTCGGAGAGGGCCTTTAGCATGTCGCTAGCAAGCCCATCCGGTATGAAGGGCGGCCACGCCCCCTGTGAAGTTAGAAACGGCCACTCTTGAGAACCCAGCGTCTTCAATTCGTCGAGCAAACGCGGACTGGTCCGGAAACCGGCGAATCGACTCAATAAGGTACTGATAGCTGTCCCTGTCTCCCGTCACGATCTCTCCCAATTTGGGAATGACAGTGAAGGAATAGGCGTCATAGACCCTTTGAAGGGCTGGAGACGTCATGTGGGAAAACTCCAGACACGCGAAGCGTCCCCCCGGCTTCAGCACTCGGCGAAACTCTTTGAGCGCCGCATCGATCCTGACGACATTCCGGATTCCGAAGGAGATTGTCACCGCATCGGCTGTCTGATCGCCGAAAGGCAGTTCCGCCGCGTCGCACGCCACCCGGACTAACCGGTCATCTGTGTGTCGCATACCTTCCACCAACATCGCCTCATTGATGTCGGCTATGATGGCCATGGCAGGCTTCGCAGGGCCTCTCCGGCGACCGGCGTTCGCTGCGGCCGCTACAAAAGCCCGCCCTACATCGCCCGTCCCTCCTGCAACGTCGATCAGAGTTTCACCTGGCTGCGGGTTCAGGCGGTTGATCAATCCGGACTTCCAGAGTCTGTGAACGCCCCCGGACATGAGATCATTCATCAGATCGTATCGAGGCGCCACAGAGGCGAAGACGGCCTTCACCCGTTTTGACTTCTCGGCCGGCGAGATGTCGCTGTATCCAAAGGAGACGGTGTCTTCGGTCATATTGTCCTGCGCCCGCGGGATTCTGATGGGACCATAGGCGAAGCCCCTGAGAAGGGCTATATGCTGGAGGCATGCCGGAACTTCCTGAAGTCGAGACGGTTCGCCGCGGTCTGGCCCCTGTTCTTGTGGGTCGCACCCTGTCTTCTGTTGTCATCGGGCGCCCTGACCTTCGATTTCCCTTTCCTGAGCGTTTCGCTGACCGTTTGACCGGGCTGACGGTGGTTTCGATCGATCGTCGGGCCAAGTATCTTATATGGACAATGACTGGGGGAGTGACCCTGATTGTTCATTTGGGAATGACAGGTCGCTTCACTGTCGGCGGGGGACGATTGGGCGAATATGTCCACGACACCGGTTTGAATCCCAAGCACGATCATATTCGCTTCGAGCTGGATGATGGGGGGGTCGTCACGTACAACGACCCTCGACGGTTCGGTTTCGTTGACCTTCTCGCTGAGGGGATGGTCGGTGATTACTCCGGATTTCGTGGAATGGGGCCTGAACCCCTGTCGGAGGATTTTAGCGCGGCGTATCTGAAGGCTGCGTTTGCCTGTCGTCGGGGGCCGGTGAAGCAGGCCCTCCTCGACCAGACAGTGGTTGCGGGCCTCGGCAATATCTATGTCGCCGAGGCTCTATTCAGATCTCGAATTAACCCTCTGCGACCGGCGGTTGCTATAGGCGTCCGGCCTCTTGGCCGATTGGTATCCTGCATTAAGCAGGTCATCGGTGAGGCGATCGCCGCTGGGGGGTCTTCCATTAGCGATTTCGCCAGTACTGATGGGGCTGCGGGTCGGTTCCAGATGTCCTTTAACGTTTATGGTCGCGAAGGGGACGGGTGCTCTGTTTGCGGACAGCCGATCCTGCGCATCGTTCAGTCTGGTCGTTCGACGTTTTTTTGCTCCCGATGCCAAAGGTGATGCGTTAAGGTTGTTGAAGGGCAGGCGGAGCGCGGTCTGTTTAATTCTGTCTTTCGAGCGACTGTGTCCGTACTTTGCCAGACTGCGCGCTTGACGGCTTGACCCTCTCTGCTTCCTGATGCCGCTCTCGTGTCGCGTTCGCGCAAGTCTTTGCAGGCGCGGCCTTTGAGGCCATTGATCAAGTTTGTCCCGTTGAGGGACGCATCGATCGTCAGTTGAGGTTACACACCATGATCTACAACACGCTACTCGTTGAGATCTCCGGCCCTGTCGGCGTGATACAGTTGAACCGGCCGTCTGCTCTGAACGCGCTGAATGATGAGCTTGTGACGGAACTGACGGCGGCTTTGGACCGGATGGAGGCGGATTCGGAAGTCGGGTGCATAGTGCTTACCGGGTCGCAGAAGGCGTTCGCAGCGGGTGCTGACATTAAGGAGATGCGTTCTCTCTCTTACATGGACGCCTATCAGGGCGATTTCATCACCCGAAACTGGGAGAGGGCTTCCACGGTCCGAAAGCCTATTATCGCTGCGGTGGCAGGCTACGCTCTGGGCGGCGGATGTGAGCTCGCGATGATGTGTGATTTCATAATAGCCGCAGACAATGCTCGCTTTGGGCAACCGGAGATCACTCTTGGCGTGATGCCCGGGGCCGGCGGGACGCAGCGACTGACCCGGCTCGTGGGAAAGTCCAAGGCGATGGAAATGTGTCTGACCGGCCGAATGATGGATGCTTCTGAGGCGGAAAGGGCCGGACTGGTCTCGCGCGTGGTTCCACTTGACAATCTCCTAGAGGAGGCCAGGTCCGCCGCCCTTAAGATCGCCACGATGTCTCGTCCGATAGCTATGATGACCAAGGAGAGTGTGAACGCCTCCTATGAGACGATGCTGCGTCAGGGCATCATGTTTGAACGAAGGCTTTTCCATTCCATGTTTTCTACGGACGACCAGAAGGAAGGCATGGCCGCGTTTGTCGAGAAGAGGTCTCCGCAGTTTTCCGGGCGCTAGGCATGGGAGCGATACTGATCGTCGAGCGTCAGAATTCCGTGTGTTGATGAATTGACCTTGATCGTTGACGCTGGTAAGACGCCGCTCCCTTGACGTCCGGACAGTGTCGAACGCCGTGATCGAGGGTAGGCGCAGCAAGAGAGTCGATCCATGGCCAATACGAAATCCGCCAAGAAAATGGTGCGAAAAATCGCCCGGCGGACCGAGGTCAACAAATCTCGACGGTCTCGCATCCGGACTTTTACCCGGAAAGTGGAAGAGGCCATCGCGGGCGGCGACAAGTCGGCTGCGGTCCTGGCTCTGAAAGCGGCGGAGCCTGAAATCATGAGGGGCGTCGCAAAAGGGGTTGTTCATAAGAACACCGCTTCGAGGAAAGTTTCCCGGCTGGCGGCCCGCGTGAAGAAGCTCGGCTGACATCGTTCGTCCGCTAGTTTGCCCCTGAGGCCCAGCGGTTTCATTTCATAGAGTACAGGCACTTTGCCGGGGGCTGGCGACATCGCCATTGCGCCCTTTTTCTGTCTCTTTTCGGTCCTCTTTCCCCGTCTCATTTCGATTGCTATTGACTCGAAAGTTAAGGGCTTCTTTACGAAAAAAACCTCATTAAATCAGGTGGCAATACCTTTTTTTACACTTTTTTGACGATTATTTTTTTGCCAAGGCGCCGTCAGCTAGTTGACCCCGGCGAGAGATGGAAGAAAACTCTCCTCCGTAGCGAGTAACCTCCATTGCAAACGATGATCGATCCGGGGCCCCCTTGGAGCCCTGAGGGAGAGATTTGGTTTTTTTACGATGGCGGCGGCTCGCTATGAGACGGCAAACGAGGGGCAGGTTATGAGCGCGCACGGGGCTACTCGATATTCTTCCGGCGGGGCCGGATCTTCCGGGTCTAGTGCGGTTTCCGGCGTGGCTGGAGCGGCTCAGGGGCGTGGGGCTCGTGAAGATGTCGGCGTGGGGGATATCTGGAGGCGGGCCCGCGAGACGTTGAGGGCCAAGCTCGGGGAGGCCCGTTTTGAGAACTGGTTGGCGAAGCTCGAGCTCGTGGCTGAGGTCGATGGGGAAGTGCTCATCGCTGCGGTCGGCGAGCTGGAGAGAGACCGGGTGCGAAGCAATTTTGGTCATTTGATTCAGCAGGCGTGGAATGACGCAGACCCCCGCGGCCGTTTGGTTGCGATTGAGGCTCGGGAGCGTATCGCCCAGGACGTTCTGGCTCTGGCAGGGTCGATCGCGGCGGAGGAGGATCCCGCCGGCGAGGCCGAGCTCGCGTCTGACGAGACTCAAGAGGTCGTCGGCAGTGAGGCCGATCAGACCCTCGAAAACTTCTTGGTGGGGGATTCGAATAACATTGCGTTCGGCCTCGCTCGACGTCTGGCGTTAGGTGCGAGCGTTGCTGCGCATGTCGTGACGATTGTTGGCCCGCACGGTGTTGGCAAGACCCACCTCCTGAGGGGAATAGAGGCCGCACTCTCTTCATCGAGAGGCCGGGGTGCGGTTCTCTATATGAGTTCGGAGGATTTCACGATCGCTTTCGTCGAGGGCGTTCGTAAGAAGGACACCTCTGAGCTCAGGGCGAAGGTACGGAAGGCGAAGGTTGTTCTGCTGGATGATTTTCAGTTTATTTGTTCCAAACCCGGAACTTTGGTGGAGTTTTTCTCGAACCTCAGAGCGGTTGTCGCAGGCGGCGGAGTTGTCGTGCTCGCTTGCGATCAGTCGCCTGCGTCGCTTGAGACGCTGGACGACCGTATGCGTGACGAGATCCAGGGCGGTGTGATTGCCCATATGGACCTGCCGGAGCGAAATCTCAGAAGGGAAATTGTTCGCGCCAAGGCTGAGGCGGTTCGATCTGCCGACGGGGCGTTCGTTTTCGAGGATGAGTGGGTCGATATGCTGGCTGATCGGCTCCCTGCTTCGGGGCGGGCGCTCTATGGCGCGGTGCGAAACGTTTATGTGGGAACCGTTCTGGCGGGCCAGCCTGTTACCCGCGCCTCGGTGGAAAAGGCTATTCAGCTGCAGCTTGGCGGGTTCACAACGCGGCCGCCAAAGATCGACACAATCAAGGATGTTACCGCTAAGGCTTATGGCGTGACGAAGCAGGACCTGGAATCGAGCTGCCGCAGGCGACAGTTTGCTCAACCGCGTCAGTATGCAATGTATATGTGCCGTATGTTGACGACCTGCTCTTATCCCCAAATCGGCCGGATGTTCGGTGAGCGGGATCACACCACTGTTCTGTTCGCTTATCGCAAGATTTCCAAGCTTGCAGCTGGCAATACAGCGTTATCTGCCGAGCTCAGCGAGCTTGAACAGCGCATCCTTGCTGACCCGAGAAACACTCGCTGAATTGTCTTTACTCCTCTTTCGCAGGGGCCGGAATTGGATAAACTTGCTGCCCGCCACGGTGGACATGGCGGGGCCCGAACGGCGGCGTCCGGGGGCAGTCAGGCGACGCTTGTGACAGCGTCATCGGCTGCATGATTACGGGGTGAAGCTGATGAAACTGACTGTCGATCGTAATGCGCTGATGCGTTCGCTCGCGCATGTGCAGGCTGTCGTTGAACGTCGGAGCACCATCCCGGTCCTCTCAAACGTCCTGATGGTGGCTGAGACGGGACGTTTACGTCTTACGGCGACGGATCTGGATATAGAGGCGACAGACAGCGCCAATGCGGCCGTGGTGCTTGAGGGGCGCACAACGGCGCCTGCGCAGACATTATTCGACGTTGTGCGGAAGCTGCCTGACGGTGCTGAAGTTGCGCTCGAATTGGTCGAGGGACGGCTCAATTTACGTTCCGGCCGTTCAAAGTTTTCCTTGCCGACCCTTCCGGCGGATGATTTTCAGATCATGTCTCGAGAGGCTTCTGCCGTGTCCTTCACGGTTAACTCCGGAGAGTTGAAGCGTATCATCGATAAGACACGGTTCGCCATTTCGACGGAGGAGACGCGTTACTACCTGAACGGCATCTATCTTCACCATGCCGAGTCTCCGGCCGGGGCTGTGCTTCGCGCCGTCGCGACCGACGGTCACAGGCTCGCCCTTGCTGAGACGTCTGCGCCAGCCGGATCGTCCGGACTCAGAGGCGTCATTGTTCCCAGAAAGACAATCCAGGAGGTCAGGCGCCTTCTTGACGACAGCCCTGATGAGGTTGATGTCGAGGTTTCCGACGCGAAGATCGTTTTCAGCATCGGAAACGCCACCTTGGTTTCAAAGCTGATTGATGGATCGTTCCCGGACTATCAACGGGTCATTCCTAAGAAAAACAGCCGTATTCTTATAGTCGACAACTCGGAACTCGCGGCGGCGATCGATCGCGTCTCGACGGTCTCGGCCGAACGGTCTCGTTCGGTTAAACTGTCGCTGTCCGAGGGGAAGATCGTTCTGGCTGTGACCCATGGCGATTCCGGGCATGGTGTCGAAGAGTGCGAGGCGGACTATAGCGCTGAGGCGATGGAGATCGGGTTCAACGCGCGCTATCTTCTGGATGTTTGCCAGCAGATCGAAAACGACACTGTCCGCATCGAATTTCAGGATACTGGCGCGCCTGCCCGCGTACTTGATGCTCTCGATCCAGGAGCCCAGTATGTCCTGATGCCGCTCAGGGTCTGATGTCTGAGAGTAACGGGGCGGACCGAAGCGCTCAGCCAGGCCTCGCCCGGCTTGGGCTCAGGGACTTCAGAAACTATGCTGAGCTCCAGCTGAAACTTGATGGACGCCATGTGGTCCTTTTCGGGCCGAACGGTGCGGGAAAGACAAATATCCTGGAGGCTGTATCTTTTCTTGCTCCGGGCAGAGGCTTGCGCGGAGCAGACAGTGGGGAGGCCGCTCGTCACGGTGCGGTCAATGGATGGGCGGTATCTGCCGATGTTGTGCGCCAGGGTGTGCGTCAGCGTCTCTTTATGGGTCTCGAAGCGGGTGAAAACGGACGTTCCCGAAAACTTGTCAGGCTAGACGGACATTCCGCGTCCCACGCCGACTTTGCCGATCTTGTGCGCGTCATTTGGCTTACCCCGGCCATGGACCGGGTCTTTGGAGGTTCGGCCGGCGATCGCAGGCGTTTCTTCGATCGACTTGTCCTTGCTCAGTTTCCGGCACACGGAGCCGCAGCTTCGATTTATGAGCGATCGATGCGTGAAAGAAACGCGGTTCTGGAACCGGATAGGCGGGATGAGGGCTGGCTGGATGCGCTGGAGGGCCGGATGGCTCAGGCTGGGGCTGCGATGGCTGAGTTTCGCTATCGCGCGGCTGTCAGGCTTCAGGCCGCCATTGATTTACGGGCGGAAGGTGAGTTCCCGAAGGCGGATGTTCACCTGATTGGCGAATGGGAAGATCTTGTCGCCCGCGGCGGCCCACGAGAAGGGACGGAAGAAGACATTCGGCAAGCCTTGCGCTTTTCCAGAGCGCGTGATGCGGCGGCGGGGCGCACATTGCGGGGTGTCCATCGGACAGATTGGAAAGTGACCCATCGCCCGACCGGCGCTCCTGCCGAGGAGTGTTCGACCGGGCAACAGAAGGCCTTGTTAATAGGGCTGATTCTTGCCAATGCGCGATCACTTTTCGAAGGGGACTTTGGACCCGATCCCCTGCTATTGATAGATGAAGGAGCGGCTCATCTTGATTCGCATCGTCGGGCGGCGCTGTACGATGAGCTCGCGGCCTTAGGCGGGCAGGCATGGCTTACCGGAACCGATCGGAACCTTTTTGACGCTTTCGGAACGCGCGCACAGCGGTTTCATGTGTCGGAAGCGGTCGTCAGGGAGGTTTGATCTCTGAGCGACCGTGACATTCGGTCGAGTTATTGGGGTCGAAAGGGTCTATGAATGCGGCAGGTCGATCCTGATCCAACTGGGCGACCGATCAGCGAATGGCCGACCGATAGGGGCCGGGTATTCGTCGGAGGACTTGGAAGATGACGACTGCGGGCGAACAGGACGTTCCGGAATCCAAAGCGGCAATCGCTCAGGGTTATGACGCCGATTCCATTAAGGTGCTTAGAGGCCTCGATGCTGTTCGAAAGCGTCCCGGGATGTACATCGGGGACACAGACGACGGCTCTGGTCTCCATCACATGGTCTATGAGGTGGTCGATAACGCTATCGATGAGGCGCTCGCCGGGTATGCCGATTTCGTCACTGTGACCCTTTATCCGGACGGTTCCGCGGAGATCGGGGATAATGGTCGAGGCATCCCTGTGGACATTCATCCAGAGGAGGGCGTCTCCGCTGCTGAGGTCGTGATGACCCAGCTGCATGCGGGCGGGAAATTCCAAAATCAGGATGAAGGCGGATCGTACAAGGTCTCAGGAGGGCTCCACGGCGTCGGTGTTTCGGTCGTCAACGCTTTGTCGGAGACACTCGACCTCACGATCTTTCGCGGCGGCCGTATGCATCAGATGCGGTTTCGTATGGGCGTCGCAGAGGCCCCTCTCAGGGTTGCAGGCGATGCGCCGTTGCGTCCGGACGGTCGGCCGATGACCGGCACCATCGTGCGGTTCCTCCCTTCGTCTGCCACGTTCTCCATGACCGAGTTCAACCGCGCCACGCTCGAGCATCGACTTCGGGAACTCGCCTTTCTCAATTCCGGAGTGAAGATCGTCTTTCGAGACGAGCGCGCAACTGAACCGGTTGAAACCGTGATGCAATACGACGGCGGCACGGAAGCCTTCGTCCGGCACATTGACCGCCAGCGATCCTCTATCGTGCCCAAGCCGATCCATGTGGTCGCCAATCGCGACGGTGTCATTGTTGAGGCGGCTCTTCAGTGGAATGACGGGTACCACGAGAACGTGCTGTGTTTCACGAACAACATTCCCCAGCGTGACGGCGGCACCCATCTTGCGGGATTTCGCGGGGCCCTGACCCGGGTAATCAATAAGTATGCTCTGGAATCGGGTGTTTCGAAAAAGGAGAAGGTTGAGATTTCCGGAGATGACGCGCGCGAAGGACTTACTTGCGTCCTATCCGTCAAGGTGCCTGATCCCAAGTTCTCCTCTCAGACCAAAGACAAGCTTGTGTCCTCCGAGGTCCGCCCGATTGTCGAGGGGCTGATGACTGATGCTCTCAGTCAGTGGTTTGAGGAGAACCCCGGTCCGGCCCGCGGCGTGATGCAGAAAATCGTGGAGGCGGCGGCTGCCCGCGAAGCTGCCCGCAAGGCGCGAGAGCTTACTCGCAGGAAGTCCGCCCTCGATATCACATCTCTCCCCGGAAAATTGGCGGACTGTCAGGAGAAGGACCCTGCAAAGTCCGAACTCTTCATCGTCGAGGGCGATTCCGCCGGAGGATCAGCCAAGCAGGGGCGCGACCGTCAGAACCAGGCCGTGCTTCCGCTTCGCGGGAAGATCCTTAACGTCGAGCGGGCCCGATTCGACAAGATGCTCTCCTCCGATCAGGTGGGAACGCTGATCACAGCGCTCGGCGCCGGGATCGGTCGGGATGACTTCAATATCGACAAGCTGCGTTATCACCGCATCATCATTATGACCGACGCCGATGTTGACGGAGCGCATATCCGCACACTCCTGCTGACATTCTTCTATCGGCAAATGAGGGAAGTCATTGATCGTGGTTATCTCTATATTGCTCAGCCCCCGCTCTATAAGGCTGAGAGAGGTAAGTCCGAACGGTACCTGAAGGACGACGCCGAGATGGATGCGTTCCTGATTTCGGAGGGGGTTCGCGGACAGACGCTCATCCTTTCGTCGGGCGAGCAGGTGGCGGGTGAAGATCTTCGCTCACGTGTAAGGGATGCGGCGGCCTTTGACAGCCTCCTGTCCCGGGTCGCGCTTCGCGCGCCAAGAGATGTGGTTGAGCAGGCGGCGATCGCGGGGATGCTTAGGAGCGGGGCAGGAGAACAGGAGGCCGCACTCACAGCGGTTCGGTTGAACCGCATAGCAGAGGAAGGAGAGGACGGATGGTCTGGATCCTTCGACGGGCAGGTCGCCACTTTTCGAAGAACGGTGAGAGGAGTGGAGGATCGGGCCGTTCTTGATCGGAGCGTGTTAGCCTTGCCGGAGGCTCGTCGACTCTCCGAGCGTGCCGAGGCCTACGGGCTGTTCTTTGAGGGCGTGGGCTCGTTGCGACATGAGAAGGGCGGAGAGACGCCAGTCTTCGGTCCCAGCTCGCTTTTGCGAGCCGTGCTAGAGGCGGGCGCCCGCGGGGTTAAAATCCAGCGTTACAAGGGGCTCGGAGAAATGAATCCCGGTCAGCTCTGGGAGACGACACTGGACGCTAACGCCCGGACGCTGCTCCAGGTTCGCATTGATCAGGTGAGCGATGCGGATGAGATGTTCTCGAAGCTCATGGGCGATGTTGTGGAACCCCGGCGTGAGTTTATTCAGGACAATGCCCTGGAAGCGGAAGTCGATGCTTAACGTGGCGTTCGTTGCGGACCGTTCAAAACGGCGACCTGATGCACAAAAACATCATCTGTCATTGATTTGTCGCAGTTGCTCGGTCGTCGCCCCTCTTTCGATTGACGCATAGGTCAGGGCGAGGGCATCGTAAAAAAAGTGTTATCGACGAGCCGTCGGTCGTTTTTGATCGGGGTGTCGAAAGAAACTGGTGTCAGCAAGATCGAAGGGGTTCCCCGTGAAGACTAATCTTTTCAAGCTCTCCCTCCTGCAGTCGACCCTCCTTGTAACCTTTGCAAGCGCCTCCATGGCGCCGGCTGCTCTCGCTCAGGAAGCGCCGGCTGCGGAAAAGGGCGAGACGATTGTCATTACCGGATCGCGTATCGCGCGACAGGATTACGAGGCGAACAGCCCGATTGTCACCGTCGACGCTGATGATCTGACCGCGACCGGGGTCACCACCCTCGACACGCTCCTCAACCAGATGCCTCAGTTCGTCCCTGGCATCAACCAGTCGTCCAACAACCCCTCAAATGGCGGGCAGGCTAACCTTCAGCTTCGCGGCCTCGGCTCGAACCGGACCCTCGTGCTTATGAACGGTCGAAGGGTCGTTCCGTCGAACTCCACGGGCACGGTCGACATAAACATCCTGCCCTCGCAGCTCGTGAAGAGCGTTGAGGTCATCACGGGCGGGGCGTCGGCTACCTACGGTTCCGACGCCATCGCGGGTGTCGTTAACTTCATCCTTCGCGACGATTTCAAAGGGTTCGAAGTTAGCTCGGAGTTTGGTCAGACCGAGCGCGGAGATGGAAACTCTGAATCTGTTTCGTTCGCAGCTGGCGGCAATTTTGAGGATGGCCGCGGTCGCGCCATGATGATGCTGTCGTACAATCGGCGCGACGACATCTACAACGGCACCAGACCCTTCTCAGCTATCTCCGGCCCGTCCGGCGCCAGCCCTCTCGGAAATCTGGTGTTCGACACGAATAATCTTCCTACGCTTGCATCCGTCCAGGCCGCTATTCCCGGCGCCGGTGTCGGCGACACCTTTGGCTTCAACGACAACAATACTCTGTTCTCCTATGTCGGCCGAAAGGACTTCGTCAGCCCGGGCGGCATCGACTACAATGGATTTGGCACGCCTGGTCCGCTCTTCAACCCTGACTTCGCATATAACACCGGGGCGTTGAACCTGCTGGTTCTGCCGCAGACACGTTACAACGCGTTCGCGACGGTCGACTATGACATCAACGATAACGCGACCGTCTACGGAAACTTCCTGTTCACTCAGTACGAGTCGTATCAGGAACTGGCGGCGTCTCCGGCTGCAAGCACGACAGGCTTCCGCGTGCCGGTGTCCAACCCCTTTATTCCGGCCGAGCTTCGGTCGGTTCTGGCGACTCGCGCCAACCCGCTTGGCAGCTTCCGTCTTGACAAGCGTTTTGTCGCCCTGGGGGCTCGCCGAGGGGCCGAGCTTTATGATGTCTTCCAGATCACGACCGGCGTGAAGGGTGATGTGGGCATCAACGACTGGACCTATGACGTTTACGCGTCGCTGGGTCGCGTCGACCGCACGACGACACAGACAGGGAACGTGTCCCGCTCGGCTGTTCAGAATCTTCTGAACGCGACCAATGGCGGGACTTCGCTCTGCTCTGGAGGGTTTGACTGGTACGGCCAGACCACTCTGTCTCAGGCCTGCAAAGATTATATTGGTCGGACATCTAAGAACCTCGCGATAAACGAGCAGAGAAACGTTGAAGCTTCCGTTCAGGGCGGGGCGTTTGACCTGCCGGCTGGCGAGGTCCGGTTCGCAGCCGGTCTCAGCTATCGGGAGGACACCTTCACCTTCCTCGCTGACGGGTCCTTGTCTGCTTCACTTTCCGTTCAGCCGTGCATAGCGACGGCCGCCTATGCGGGGACCAATCTGGCTCAGTCGGCTTGCGCGGGAGCTGCGTCCTCTGCGACAGCGGCAACCGGCAACCCGGTGCTGACCGGAAATGACATCGCTGGCTTTAACCCGTCAGCGAATCTTGCCGGCGCGGTGGATGTCAAGGAAGCGTTTGTCGAGGTGCTCGTCCCGCTCCTCAAGGATCTCCCTGCGGTGCGTGAGCTCAATATGACGCTCGCCGCCCGCCAGTCGGATTATTCCACTGTCGGAAACCTCTCGACATACAAAGCTGACCTGGACTGGACTGTAATCGACGGCGTCCGGCTCCGCGGCGGATATCAGCGCGCTGTTCGGGCTCCGTCCGTCGGCGAGCTGTTTGCGCCTTCTCTGCTCGGATTCCCGTCCATCGGAACTCCGGTTTCTTCCGCAGGCGCGGCCCAGAAGAGCGGCGATCCGTGCGACGTTCGCAGCGGCTATCGCAGCACGTCGGGATCTAACCTCGCTGCGACGACCAATGCGCAGGTCAAGGCTCTGTGTCTTGCTCAGGGGGTGGCGGCGTCGGTTATCGACACCTACACCTACACTAACCAGCAGGTTCCTGGGTATTCGGGCGGCAACCCCAGCCTTGGGGAAGAGACCGCGACGACCTTCTCGGTTGGCGCAGTCTGGCAGTCCCAGTTCTCTAATCCTCTGCTGGAGCGCCTCTCGGCCTCTGTCGACTACTACAACATCGAGCTGCAGGATGGGGTGGGCACAATCTCTGCAAACCTGATGATCCAGCAGTGCTACAACTCTAACGGAACATCGAACCCGACCTATAGCGCTGCGAACCTCTATTGCACGCTGTTCACTCGCGATCCTCTCAGCGGCAGCATCATCAACCCGCAGTCCACAAACCAGAACCTCGCCACTACGCGGGTTGAAGGCGTCGACTTCCAGGTTGACTGGGCTTACGATATCGGGCCCGGAACGGTCGATCTGTCTTGGGTTGGAACGAAGCTGGAAAATGCTGAGAGCCAGCCTCTTCCCGGGGGTGCGTTTATCAGCAGTGCGTCGACCATCGCGGCCGGGGTAGCTTCGGCTTACCCTGAGTGGAAGTGGATGACATCGGCGAACTATCGTTTTGGAGACTTCCGGGTCGGCGCTCGCTGGCAGCACATTGGCGAAATGGTCAATTATAACAACAAGGCTGACCAGATTCCCGCTATCGGATACTTCGATCTGATCGGGGCGTGGAACATCACGGATAACGTGACCATTCGCGCTAACATCAATAATCTGCTGGATGAGCAGCCCCCGATCTATAACCCTTCGGTCCAGGCGAATACCGACCCTTCGACATATGATGTCCTTGGTCGCCGTTTCACGGTCGGAGCGACCCTCCGGTTCTAATCTGGCCGCAGATCTGCAGGTTGGTAGCGAGGAAGGGCGGGCCTATGGCCCGCCCTTCTTTTTGTTTTCAATGTGGGGAGTGCTCAAGGGTGCGACCGTGAGCGCCGAGTTCCCTCAATTGACATAGGACAATTGAGACGACATCGTGGTTCCTTGCGCCGTCGGCAGGGGACGCTGACGTCGTCATTCAAAAATGAGGGGTCACACATGAAGACGAAGCTTCGCGGGCGTTTGCTCGCACGAACAATGCTTGCTGGCGTAAGCGCTCTTGGCGCGCCTCTGATGCTTGGAGCTGGGCTTGCGACATTCGCGCCGGCGGCTCTGGCGCAGGACTACACAACCGTCATCTTTGATGGTCGAATCGTTGACGCGAGCGGCAAGGCTGTTTCGAACTCAGCCGTCACGGTGCGTTCAAACGCCCAGGGTTTTGAGCGCTCCACGACGGCTGACGCTTCAGGTCGATTCACGTTCTCAGGTCTTCCCAGTGGTTCCTATACTGTGACGATCGCGACGGCGGGGCTGCCCACAAAGGTGGATCCGGATGTGCCGCTTCGGTTGGGTTCATCTTCTTACACGTTCTCTCTGCCGCCCGGACAACAGGCGGCCGGCGAGGTGGTTGTGGTCACTGGTCAGCGAGTTGCGACCCTGGACTTCAATCGTACTAACCGCGGCGTCGTTGTGGACGTCAGCGATGTTTCGGAACAAATCCCGCTGAATCGCAGCATCGCAGACATAGCCTTGCTTGCACCGGGTACAGCCCCTGGCGATACCTCCTTCGGTTATGGCTCGCAGCCGTCTATCTCGGGAACCTCAATCGCCGAGAACGCGTTCATCGTGAACGGTCTTAATATCACCAACCACCGTAACCTTATCGGCGGCAGCCGCGTGCCCTTTGAGTTTTACGATACGGTGGAAGTCCGGACTGGCGGCTATCAGGCCGAGTATGGGCGGGCGACCGGCGGGGTGATCAACGCGATCACTAAGTCCGGCTCCAATGACTTCCATGCCGGGATTGTCACTCAGACGTCGACGGAGGACTTCTACAGCACCTCACCAGACACCTACACGGCGATCAACAGCTTCGACGAACGTTTCAACCAGAGCGCTTCGATCTATGCGAGCGGTCCCATCATCAAGGATAAGCTCTTTTTCTACGGGCTTTACGAAGCGCGTCACGTCACCTCGTCGGATACCAACCGGTCGGGCCCCACGATTGCTGGACAGGCGACGGGGCAGCGCTTCTCGGTTGAAAACGAGTCCCCCTTCATGGCGGCGAAGATCGACTGGAACATCGCCGACGGCCACCGTCTTGAGTATACCTATATCAATGTCGAGGACATTGATCAGGTCACCAAGGCTCTGGTGAACCAGTCGGACAACAAGGAAATCCAGGATCGGGGTTCCTACAGCGCCGCTTCCAACAGCAAGAACAATATCGTCAAGTACACGGGCGACTTCACGGACTGGCTGACGGTGTCCGCCATGTGGGGAAAGAACGAGAATGAAGATATTGTCGTTCCTTCGAATAACTCGATCGTTCCGCTGACAGATATCACGAGCGGCATTACGGTTGAAAACGGACCGGCCTGGTCGATTTCTACGCTCAACGACAACTACGATTCACGCGAAGTCGCCCGGATCGACGCTAACCTGCGTTTCGACTTCATGGGTGAGCATCACCTGAAGTTCGGAATTGATAACGAGAAGCTTGAATCCACTCAGATCAACAAGCGCTCCGGTCCTGGCATTCTTGTCCCCACGGGGAAGGCCAGCGTTCTGGACGGCTCTTTCAGCCCTCTCGCCGGGCAGACGATTCCGGCTATCTGGACCCGCTATTCGACGCTCACATCGAGCGGCGGAACGCTCGGTCGGTATCGGATGGATTACTATCTCAACAATGGAGCGTTTGAGAGCCAGCAGCAGGCTTACTACATTCAGGACAGCTGGGACGTCCTCCAGAACCTGACCCTGCAGATTGGTCTTCGTTACGATTCATTCGAAAACAAGAACGTCAATGGTGAGACGTTCATCTCGATGGATAATCAGATCGGACCGCGCCTCGGCTTCGCCTGGGACCCGCTCGATGATGGTCTGACCAAGGTCTACGGCTCCTTCGGCCGTTACTTCCTTCCAGTCGCGACCAATACCAACATCCGTCTCGGCGGCGCCGAGCGGTTCTATCGGGTTCGCTATTCTGTGAGCGCCGTTGACGCCAACGGCTATCCTACGCTGGCTGGACTCAATTATCGCGACACGCAAACCTTTGCGAATGGGTCGACGCCTAACGGCCTTCAGGCCGTGCAGCGCGACATTGAGCCCTTCTATGAGGACGAGTTTACCCTCGGTGCAGAGCGTAGCTTCGGCGACTGGACCTTCGGCGTGAGCGCCACGCACCGTGAGCTCAAGCAGGTTATCGAGGATATCGCGATCGATGCGGCGGTGAACAAATACTGTCTTGCCCAGAGTAGTGGTGCGACGGATTGCTCCGCCACCGCTTCCTACTCCGGCTTCCACCAGTATGTTCTGGCGAACCCGGGTAGTGATGTGACGGTTCAGCTGACCACGCCTATCCTTGGCGATCCCGCCGGGACGCTGCGGACCCTCACCCTCAAGGCGGCCGATCTCGGTTATCCAAAGGTTGACCGTACGTATGATGCCGCTGAGTTCACGTTCGAGCGGGCGTTCGACGGCAAGTGGGGTCTTCAGGGATCCTATACCTGGGCCAACAGTGAGGGGAACTATGAGGGCGCTGTGAAGTCTGACAACGCGCAGGACGACGCCGGACTGACGCAGGATTTCGATCAGCCGGGTCTGGCGGACGGGGCGACTGGAAAGCTCCCGAACCATCGCGAGCACACCTTGAAGGTCTGGGGGACCTATTCCCCGATCGACAATGTGCTAATCGGTGCGAATGTCCGCATTCAGTCGCCGCGTCAGTTCGGTTGCATCGGAAACCATCCGACGGATGTCTACGCGCAGGCCTATGGCGCGTCGTCCTTCTTCTGCAACAGCAAGCTCACGCCGCGCGGCACGCAGCTGGAGTCGGACTGGACTAAGAACCTTGACCTGTCTCTCGCTTACAACTTCGAAGCGGGACCTTTGGACATGCAGGCCCGGCTTGATCTCTTCAACGTGTTCAACAGTGAGGCTGTCACTGACCTGAACGAGTTCGGCGAGATCTCGAACGGCATTCCTGGTTCGCTTAACCCGAACTATGGAAAGCCGCTTAGCTATCAGGCGCCCCGTCAGCTGCGCGTCGGTCTGTCGGCACGCTTCTGATCCTGCGGTTTGTTTGAAATGGAAAGGGCGGCGGAGCACCCGCCGCCCTTTTTATGTGTCGGTTAAAGACTATTGTCCGGTCTGGTCATAGGCTTCGAAGAACGGGGCAAGTCGCTGCTCATACTCTCGCCAGCCGTCAACGGACCGGTTGTACAAAGGTTGTCTCACCTGGGAGGAGCTTGCTGTCCGGACCGATCGCTTCACTTCATGAAAGCTGCGCGTCTGCGGTTCGTCATTGAGGTCGGCGTGTTCTAGAATGCGTGGTATCCATTTATCAGGCTCGGCGACCAGGTTTTCATAATCGACGGTCAGCATTCTGTCGGGAAACTCTCGGGACCAATGGGCGTGCATTTGGTCCATGAACCGAAAATGCCTCCCCATCGCTTCTAGAGACCAGGACCATTCGATGCCTGTTGCGAATCGCGTCTTGAAGCATGACCATGCCACCGCGCCGGGGTTCCGCCTCATCCATATAAATCGAGCGTTCGGAAGAATGTGAGCGATTGGTCCGATCCACTTTGCGTGGGTGAGGGTCTTGTCGATCAGTCTCCCTTTTTCTCCGAACCGTTCGTTCAGAAGGTGGAGATAGGACTGTCCGATGCGCGACCACGCGTCGCCGCCCCATCTCGGATCCTGATCGAGCGCCGTCATCGACGAGGGACGAAAGTTCGGAAGCGCCATCGCGGCGTGTCTGAAAACTCCGGCCTCGGCGCCGTCCGATACTGCCGAGTGGGCAGCGAAGATCTGTTCGACCAGGGTCGTGCCGGATCGGGGAAGGCCGACGACAAATATCGCCCGCTCGCTGGTTACCGAGCTTGCCGACAGCGACCTCAGAAAATCTCGATCGAAGCGGGCCGTAGTTTCTGCGAGCAGCGCATCATTGTCCGCATGGCTGAACGGACGCTCCAGGCCTATCAGTCGGGCACCTTCCGCATACGTTTTGAATGCCCGATCATCGTCACCGACATCGTCGAGCGCCTTGCCAAGGGCGTAGAGCAGAGTGCCGCGAGCCAGATTGTCTTCGCCAGCGGCCTTTGGAATGGCGGAAAGAAGGAGCGCCAGGTCGGGGTCGTCGGCGGTAAAGCGCTTCAGCGAGGTCAGGGTCAGCCAGCTATCGGCGGCGATGGGATACAGACGGATAGCGGTGCGCAGACTCTCGAGAGCTTCGGAGGTCTCTCCGAGCTGAGCTAAGGTATTGCCGAGGAAGTGGTGCGTGGCCGGATGCGAGGGCCATCTCCGCGCCAGGCTATGCGCCAGGTCTATTGCTTCAGTCATCCGCCCCGTTCCCGCGAGCGTGTCCCCCAGCTCAAGGCGACGTTCGCGATCGTCAGGATCAATTTCTGTAAACAAGTGGTAGGCAGTCAGCGCCGTCGACACTTCGCCAATTGATTTGGCCATGCGAGCCACAGGCCCCCATGTCGGACCCAGATCGGGCTTGGCGAGCACAAGATGTCGCAAATGTTCGGCGGCGAGGTCCCGATCCCGCGCCTCGAACGCTGCAAGCGCACGGCGGACCTGACTTCGAGGATCCTGGGTCAAAGATAAACCTCCCGTGAGGCGTCTTGCGCACCCATCATTCCTTTGGATGGAAGGTTCACTCGCCTATGGCCTGAAGGGCGGACCCCCGTTCCTGAAGCCATTTCCGGGCGTCCTCCCAATCCGGCATCGTTCTCGAGACTTGCCGCCAGAAGCGGGAGGAATGGTTCATTTCCCGAAGATGAGCCACTTCGTGGGCGGCAACGTAGTCAAGCGCGAAAGGCGGCGCGCAGACAAGTCTCCATGAAAAGTTGAGACGCCCTTCCGAGCTGCAAGATCCCCAACGCGATTTCATGTCCTTGATGGCGATAGATCTAGGAGAAACGTTCAGGGTCTCTGCATGAACAGCGACTCTGGCCGCGAAGTCTGTCCGTGCCGCAGTTCGAAAGAAGGCGCGGGTTCTGTCCGAAAAGGCGTCCCTGGGTCCCGGAATCAGGAGAACAGGTGTCGGACCAGTCTTGTCGAGGCGAACTGTTCGACCGGATTCAGCTTGCTTCAGTCGATGAATGACCCCTCGCAGGGGGATATAGGCGCCAGGCCGGAACTGAACAGGTCTTGGCAGAGAGCCTAGCCGATCGGCGATCCAGTCCACCCGCTCCGATGCGAAGGAAATTGCTTCAAGCGCATGGCGTAGGGCCGGAGCGGTTGCGACAGCCTCCCTAGCATGGGGGTCGATCCGCACAGAGACGCGCCGGGCCCGCTTGTCAATGTGAACCCTCACGGGGACAGACGCCCCCGATTTGGCGAGCAGAAACACCCGATTGTGGGATTCCGATACGATCATGCTAATAGGGGTAGCGGCCCGCGGGGGTTGAGGCAACACGACACAACAAGGACGGGTGAAAATGAGAAGAGGTATGATCGCGGTCGCAGCTCTTATCGCGACGGCGGCCTGTTCAGACGGTCGTGACGCGGCATCCGCTATTGAAGCAATGAAACTCGCCGATGGGCAGTCTGGATTGGTAAAATATGCCTCGAAATCATCTTCGGGAGACAAATTCACCTTTAAGGACGTGGTGTTGTCATCTGACAGCGGCGGGTTCAAGGCCGATACCATGGTTCTGGACGGCCTCGATCTGACCCCGGACGGCAAGCCCATTCTGTCTGATATCGTCCTGACCGGCCTGTCGCCGGAGACGAGCGTTCCAGGCTTAGAGGTGACGCTTAAGGAGGTCGCACTTCGGGACCTTAACCCGTCGACAGGGGCCTATCTGGCCTCCGTTTTCTCGGAGGGACCGAGCGCTGTCGCGCCGGCCTTCGAAGCCTGGGGGGTGGGGGCTGCGGTTCTTAGCGGCCTTCAGGTGAAGGGTGATCTGGCTCAACTCGGCGGCGGCGTGGGCGGGTTCAATATGATCCTTGAGACGCTGTCGTTCGCTGATCTCGACAAGTCGGTGGTGGGCGAGTTTTCGTTGGCCGGACTGAAAGGCGATTTCGACATTCCCGCCGAGGCCGGCGCGGGCTTCCCCGTCAAGGGTTCGTTTGATTTTGGGACCGGGGAGATTCGCAATCTACGAGCGGGGGCGATCGCCAGTCAGCTCGTTGCAGGCTTTCAAGCCGCCATGGATCCGAACGCTGCTTCTAATCTGGACCAGGCCATGCTGTCGGCGATGACGAGCCCGATTGATCCTGGGTATGATTCACTGTCCTGGACGGGCATTAACATTGATGCTGCGGGGCTCAAACTGATCACAACCCCGCTTGAACAGGCGGTCGTTCGCAATTCGGACGGCGTCGCGGTAAACGTCACGGCCCCCCGTGCGTCCGTGACGCTGGCGGCCGACGCCGCCCAGGGACAGCTGGGAGCGCTCGTCGGGGGCGCGCTCGGTATGGTCGGCTATCAGTCTCTGGAGCTCTATGGTGAGACGGACGCTGCTTTCGACCCTAAGACGGATACAACGCGGTTCACCAAGTACAGTTTCGGACTGAAGGATGGGTTCGATCTTTCACTGACGGGGGGATTTAAGGGGGTGCAGTCGGCGATGAAGGCGCTGTTCTCCGCCGCCAGCGCCGATCCGCTCGCGACGGGTCTTGAGCCTGATCTCAGCGGTCTCGGGGATTTGACCCTCGTAGATCTGGACCTGAAGCTCACCGACAAGTCGCTGGTCAATCGGCTTCTCAATCTGTCGGGCCTTATTGGAGCGCCAGATCCTGAGTCGCTCAGATCCGATATTGTCAATCAAATCGCCGCTCTGAAGACAGATCTGTCTTCTGCGGGGATTGATGCCGGTCTTGCAGATGAGATTCTGAGCGCCCTTTCCGATTTTGTCGCGAAACCCGGTACGCTGTCTCTAAAACTGTCGCCAAAGTCTCCGTTGAAGTTTGGCGATTTTTCGAGTCCTGAAGAGCTCACCAAGGAGACTCTTGGACTTTCTGCCAGCCATTCGGCCCCGTAACAGGCCACCCGTCACCACGGCAGGCGCATGGGGTTCTAGCCCCCCATCGCCTGCAGACAACGAGCTATGTCTTCCGGGCGAGCGTCCGGGGTGAAGAATGTCTTCAGGCGCCAATCTTCATCCATGAGATAGATGATCGATGTGTGATTCATCAGATATCCGGATTGGCTATCCGGGTCCTCCACGCGCTCAAAGCTGGCTGCGAAGCCTGCAGCGGCGGTCTTCAGTTCATTCTGGTCACCGGTCAGGGCCACAATGTCTGACGGAAAACCAGTGCTGGCTATGTACCGGCCAAGCGCTTCCGGCGTGTCGCGCTCAGGGTCTACAGAGATTAGGGCCGTCAGGGGGCGAGGAACTCCTTCCGGCATCATCGACAGTGCGGAGCCGAGGGAATAGAGCGTTTGAGGGCATACGTCCGGGCAGTAAGTGAAGCCGAAAAAAACCAGAGTTTTCCTACCTCTGAAGTTCGCTTCTGTGATCCGCTCTCCTTTGTGAGAGATGAGCGAGAAAGGGCCCCCGATCTTGTCAGAGCTTCTGGTCAAACATGAGGGATCCGCGCTCACCTTGGTCTCGGGCGTGCAGGCGGCGACGAGAAGGGCGGTTGCAAGAGCTGTGAGTGGCGTTGAACGCATGCCATTGTGAAAGCACGTGTCCAATGTGATGGGAAGTGCGGCTGAGTGCTGCGGGAGTATGGCGATGGCTGACGCGGCGGGAGCTTCAAGCCGACCTTCAGGCTCGGATGTCTTACGGGGCGGAGAAACGCTTCGAAACATGGGTTCAGCGTTTGGACGCGCGCGTCTGCGGACGCTTGTTTCATTGAGATGGCTGGCTATTGGGGGCCAGCTGGGCGCAGTGCTCATTGTTCACTTTCTTCTTGGTTTCGAGCTGCCGCTTGCAGCCTGTCTGGCCGCCATCGGAGCTTCGGCCTGGGTCAACGTGGCGCTCATGGCCCTCTTCCCAGCCCAGCACCTCGCCTCCTCGAGCGAAACGGCCGGCCAGCTGGCGTTCGACATCGTTCAGCTGGCGGTTCTGATCGGATTGACCGGAGGGCTTCAGAATCCTTTTTTGCTTATGATCCTTGCCCCCGTCACAGTCGGTGCGTCCAGATTGCTCCCCGCATACGCAGCTCTGCTGTCCCTTCTGGCCCTATCCTGTTGTGTTGGGATGTCGGTTCTCGGGCTCGAGTTACCCTGGAGGGAGGGCGAGGGGTTCCAGCTTCCTGTTCTCTATCAGGCCGGGCAGCTGGCTGCGATCGGGATCGGCCTGTTGTTCTTCTCCGTGTCGGCCTGGCGGACCGGACGGGACGAGGCGCGCCTCGTTTCCGCTCTCGACGCCGTTCAGGCGGTTCTGGCCCGGGAGCAGCAGCTTTCCGCTCTTGGGGCGCTTGCTGCAGCAACCGCGCATGAGCTTGGCACCCCCATGGCGACGATCCATCTTGCTGCGCGGGAACTTGCCCGAACCGTCAGGCCCGATCACCCCGGTCGTGAGGATGTTGATCTTATCATCGAACAGTCCGACCGATGTCGGGCTATTCTTCGACAGATTTCGGCCCGACGTCAGGCGACGGATGCTGCTATGTCGAGGGCGACCCTTCCCTCGCTGATGGAAGAGGCCTCCGAGCCACATTCATCAGCCGGGGTTCGCGTACAGTGTTCCTGTTCTCCTCTTTCCAGCGCCGCGGGCGATCCCAATCGCCCTCCGGTCGTGGTGCGCAGGCCGGAGATCATTCACGCGCTCGGGGCGTTCATCGAGAATGCTGTCAGCTTCGCGACGAAGGATGTCACGGTGAATGCGCGCTGGTCGGAGACCGAGGTTCGGGTCTATATCACCGATGATGGTCCGGGCTTTGCCGCCTCCGTTCTGGCGAAACTCGGGGAACCCTATTTTAGCGATCGAAGCGTTGAGCAGAGGGGGGGCGGTCTTGGATTGGGATTTTTCATCGCCTGCACACTTCTCGAGCGGACCGGCGCGCGAGTGACGCCGTATAACCGTCAATCCCCGGCGAGGGGGGCGGTGGTGCGAATTGTCTGGCCCAGGGAGGCGATCGAAGCCCCTCCGGGCTGGATTGAGGCCTGAACCTGGCCCATAGCCTTTACGGGCGTGTTGGGCCGGACGTCGCGTTAGACATGAACGGAGATAGAGGTGGACGATAATTCGGACTCAGATCCCAGAGTCGCCGGTCTGGAAGATCGGACCCTGATGGTTCTAGACGATGATGCCCCATTTCGGGCGCGGTTAGCGCGCGCAATGTCCGCGCGCGGCTTTGACGTGCTTTCGGTGGGGTCTGTCTCGGAGGCTCGCGACCTTCTGAAAAAGTCGCCTCCGGCTTTCGCTGTTGTCGACCTGCGGCTGGAGGATGGCAGCGGCCTTGAGGTGGTGGAGCTCCTGCATCAGGAACGTGAAGACAGTCACGCGGTAATTCTGACAGGTTACGGGGCGATCGCCACTGCGGTGGCGGCCGTCAAGGCTGGCGCCATCGACTATCTGCCCAAACCGGCTGACGTCGAGGATATCGTTAACTCATTGTTATCGGCGAGAGAAAATCGTCCAAATCCCCCGGAAAACCCAATGTCGGCGGACCGCGTTCGGTGGGAGCACATTCAGCGAGTGTATGAGCTCTGCAACCATAATGTTTCCGAGACCGCCCGCCGTCTTAACATGCATCGTCGGACCCTTCAGAGAATTCTCGCCAAGCGAGCGCCTCGCTAGCTTCGGAGATTAAGACTTCAGAGAGCGCCGCGATTTAGCGGGTGTGAGGTCGCAAAGAGGGTCTCTTCACGTGCGGAATTTGGCTTGGATAGTCAGGATAGGACTTCTGATCGCGGTTTGTGCAGTCGGCCGCCCGGGTGTCTCGGAGGTCAGGGCGATCGGTCGTTTCAAGGACTGGCGCGTATATACCGAAACGGTCGGTCGCGATCTCGTGTGTTACGCTGCGACCACTGCTTTCGATGCTGCGCCGAAAGATGTTCAGCATGGAGAGGTCAATTTCTTTGTCGCCACGTGGAGATCGGGCGCGGCGTCGAGCCAGCCTAGCCTTAAGGTCGGGTATGACCTTCGTTCCGATATCGCGCCACAGGCGATCATAGGTCGTGACAGGTTTCGACTGTTTGCGGCGGGCAAGGAAGCATTCGCTTCTGATCAGACCGAGAAAGCGCTTCTCGCAGCGCTCAAAAAGGGCAGCGAACTCAGGATCGAGGCTGCTTCCACCAAGCCGGTCAGAACGGCCTATCATTTCTCTCTCAAGGGATCGACGGAGGCGATTGACCGCGCTCGAACCATCTGTCGTTAGTTTTCGATCCTTCCAGACGCCCGGAGGGCCGATCGAACGCCTGATTGTTGTCGGTGAGGACTGAAGAATGGCTCATTCCCTCGATATTGCGCACGGCCGGGCCCTTTCAGAGGGGGCGGCTAAGCTTGTGAACATTTCCGGTCTGGGTCGCCAGGCACTGAGGGCGGCGCTCATAGAGGCAGGCGTTGACGAGAAAAAGGCGCGCATGCGCGCCAGTCAGATCTGGAGCTGGATCTATCATTACGGTGTGACCGATTTTTCGGCGATGACTGATATCGCGAAGGATCTGCGCGCGGACCTTGCGATGAGGCTGACCGTCGAGAGGCCGCCTATTCTTACCAGCCAGACGTCTTCGGACGGAACGCAGAAATGGCTGATCGGTGTGGGACCCCAGACCGAAGTTGAAAGTGTTTATATACCCGGTGTCGGGAAGGCGGGAGCGTTATGTGTCTCCAGTCAGGTCGGCTGCACCCTGACCTGTTCCTTCTGTCACACAGGAACGCAGAAACTGGTCCGAAATCTGACTGCAGCCGAGATCGTCAGCCAGCTCCTGGTGGCGCGCGATGAGCTTGGGGAGTGGCCGACCTCGCAAGAGGATCGGCGCCTCACCAACATCGTCTTCATGGGGATGGGAGAGCCGCTCTATAATCTGGATAATGTTGTTGAGGCCCTCGAGACAATTTCCGATGGGGACGGGATCTCGATCTCAAGGCGCCGGATCACGGTTTCGACGGCCGGGGTTGCTCCTAAAATTGTCGAACTCGGTCAGAGAACGGGTGCGATGCTGGCGATCAGTCTGCACGCGACAAGGGATGAACTCCGAAACGAACTGGTGCCACTGAATAAAAAGTACGATCTCAAGGCATTGTTCGAAGCGATAAGAGCTTATCCAGACCTTTCGAACTCCAAGCGCGTGACGTTTGAATATGTCATGCTCAAGGGGGTGAACGATTCTCTTGCGGAAGCACGTGACCTTGTGCGGTTGCTGAAGGGGATTCCCTCCAAGATCAACCTCATACCCTTCAATCCATGGCCTGGAACTCGATATGAGTGCTCTGACTGGGCGACCATCGAGGCGTTCGCTGAGGTCCTGAATCGCGCAGGTTATGCAAGTCCCATCCGAACCCCTCGGGGTCGGGATATTCTGGCCGCTTGCGGTCAGCTTCGTTCCGAGAGTGTGAAAGAAACAGGCAAGGAGCGTATGGCTCGTCGTTTGGCGGGCTTCAACTCTGAGGATGTTTCGTGATCTGGTGGCGTCGATGTCCGATTTGCAGCTGAAGGGGCCGACTATGCACGGGCAAGGATCGCCCGCGTCAGTCCGGCGCGTCCTTGCTGCAAGTCTCATCGGAACCGCCATAGAATTCTATGATTTCTATATCTATGCGACGGCGGCGTCCCTCGTTTTCGGACCGCTCTTCTTTCCTGCGTCCTCTCCGTCTGCACAGTTGCTTTCAGCCTATGCCACATTCGCAATAGCCTTTATCGCGCGACCCGTCGGGGCTGTGTTTTTTGGTCATTTTGGCGACCGAATGGGTCGTAAGGCGACCCTTGTCGCCTCGCTCCTTCTGATGGGCGTGTCGACGACCCTTATCGCTTTCCTGCCGACCTTTCAGATGGTCGGGTGGGTTGCTCCGGCATTGCTTTGTCTTCTTCGTTTCGGACAGGGGCTTGGTCTTGGAGGAGAATGGGGAGGGGCCGCCCTGCTGGCGGTTGAAAACGCGCCTGATGGAAAAAGGGCCCGCTTTGGGATGTTCCCGCAGCTCGGCGCGCCGGTCGGATTTATCGCTGCGAATGGCTTCTTTCTTCTGCTCGGTCTCGGCCTGAGCGAGGAGGACTTTCAGAACTGGGGCTGGAGGTTACCCTTCCTTGCAAGCGCGTTGCTTGTCGCAGTTGGGCTTTGGGTGCGGCTCAGCCTGACCGAGACGCCGGCGTTTTCGAAGGCGCGTCAGGAAAAAGCGCCAGCGCTAATCCCTCTCGGGGAGCTACTGAGATCTCACTGGCGAGAGGTCCTTGGCGGGACATTCGCTGTGGTCGCCTGCTTTGTCGTTTATTACGTCGCCACCGCCTTCGCGCTGGGATTTGGAACAACGGAGCTCGGATATTCTCGCGAAGCTTTTCTGCTGGTTCAGCTGATCGCTATTCTTTTCATGGCTATCGGAATAATCGCCTCAGGCTATCTCTCGGATGCTCTCAGCTCCCGTTATGTGTTGATGGCCGGATGCCTCGCTGCTGTCGCAGCGGGCTTTCTTGCCGCCCCTCTGATGGGGTCTTCGTCCCTTGTTCTGGTCGGCGTATTTCTGTCTCTTGCACTCCTGATCATGGGGTTTGTTTATGGTCCTCTCGGGGCCTGGCTGCCCGGTCTTTTTCCGACGCGGGTCCGCTATTCCGGCGCTAGCCTGGCCTTCAATGTCGGCGGCGTGCTCGGAGGAGGCCTGACGCCGATTGTCGCGCAGGTTCTGGCGGAAGAAGGCGGCCTTGGCTGGGTTGGCCTCTATTTCAGCGGGGCGGCGGGACTGAGCCTGGTCGCATTGGCCCTTTCCCGAACCACCTATCGGAACCATGATTGAAGGAGTGCGCGTTGGCAAACAGCAGACGGGTTGTCGTTCTCTCGTCTATCAGCCTTCTTGTTGCGCCGTTTGCGTATGCTGCGCCGGAGGAGCCTGAAGTCCGCGCGCTGATCAAGCTATACGTGGACGCTTTCAACACAGGAGATACCCGGCGTCTGGTCGATGACGTGTATTCTCTTGGCGATCTCGATAAGCAGGATAAGGCGCTCGTCTGGGATCAGAGGTTCGACGCTCTCAGACGGGAGGACTTTGGGCGTCTTGATCTGTATGGGGTGCGCATCTGCTCGCAAACAGAGGACAGCGCTGTTGTGGAGATGCGGTATTCCCTTCAATACACGTTTGGCGGCGTTATGCCGCCGGGAGATCAGGCCCTACGGTTACGCATTCAGCAGACCCCGCCCGGGCTGAGGGTCGTAGATGAGATGATTATCCCGTTTGATGAGCAGAGGGCCTGTCAGGAGTGACGATCCGGGACCCCGATTGAGGCGGGTCGCTTGGAGTGGTCGTGATGTTCGACTTCAAGAAGAACCGTTTGGGTCGCTCGTTGTGTGAGGCCGCGATCATGGGAAGAAATCGGAAAGTTTGTTCGAGGGTTTCGTGTCGTCGAGGCTCGGTGCGAGCCACGTGGTTTGGATAAGGGTGTATCAGGGAGGGTTGGCGATGAGCGGTCGACGGTCAGCGATCATGTGGGGTGTCGCCAGCGTTAGTCTTGTTATGACGGCGTGCGCATCGCTGGCTCCAAAGAGCGGCCAGCAAAAGGACGTCGAGGCGTTCATGCAAGAGTACACGCGGGTCTGGAATACTCATGACAGCGCTCAGATCGCTGCGCGCTTCTACAGGCTCGGACCAGATGTCGGGGATCAGACGGTTAGTCTTGAGCGACAGTTCTCCAGTCTGCGAGCGCAGGGATACAGTCATTCGGCGATTCACGAGATCAAGGGTTGCCTAACGGGCGAGAGCACCGCCTGGGCGGGGATGAAGTATTCCCGTCTGAGAAAGGACGGGGCTGCATTGCCCCCCGAGATGCGGGCCAGTCAGTATGATCTCAAGCAGTTTCCAGAGGGCTGGAGGATTGTCCGCATCGGGGGGGGCGATGCCGAGAGCCCCCTCGAATGCCCGCATAAGCCATAGTCCTCGTCCGGTTTTTCTGCGGTCAGATGGTCGTCGAGCTTCTTCTGACCGGCTGGTCTGCCTCCCGCCCGATCACACGCCGGGCGAGAGTCTGTGATTTTTCGGCCATTGAGCAGTGAAAACTCACGGGTGTCCGTATTTCGTTCGGCGCTTCCCTTGTCAGGCTCGACCTCGGTTGAGAACATCGAGGCTGAATGGTTTCGCTGTTCCGTCACCTCTCGTTAGGAGTTTATGAAATGACCGCTTCTACAGGCCGCAATCGGCGCAATTCCTGGGCGCTCGGGGTTTCGGCTGCAGCCCTCGTCAGCGGCGGTCTCGCCAGCGCTCCAGCCGCTCACGCCCTCGTAACACCTGATTCGACAACACCAGCGGCTGTGGTCGACACTGCGAACACCCGTCCCTATTGGGTCGGGATTATGATCCGCAATGAGGCCGGGAACTCGGGCGGGACGTGTACAGGCCTTCTCATCAATCCGCGGACTGTTCTGTTTGCGGCCCATTGCGTCGACGGACTGACCCCAGGCGCTTATGACGGCGATACGGCAGGGAACCGGGCCCGCGTTGCATACACGACTAATCCGACCTTCGGCCGCACAAACCTTCGCTACTGGCTGTTTGGTCAGGATTTCGTCGTTCCCGATGGAGGCGCACGCGCCGACGGGCAGTCTGTGATGGTCTGGTATGATCCCCGTTCGAGAAACGGTTCAGCCGCGCTGTCCAACTCAGGCACCTTTCTGCCTGCTGACGTGGCTTTGGCCGGCTTTGACACAGCCAGCGAATTGCTGGGCCGCGACGCTCAATCGGGAATCGGGCTGCTTTTTACGCCGCTTTCCAGTCTGGTGCCGGTGACGATCGGCGGCTACGGGACGTCTGGAAACGGTCAGACCGGTGTCAGAACCGGCGCTGTCGAGGCCTCCTATCATCGACGCCTGGGTCAGAACCTCCTTGGTTTCCTTGGCGATGAGCGGTCCATAGCTCTTGGCGTTTATCCGGCGGCGACCGCCAATCTTCTCGAACCTGCCGGCCTTGTTTATCAGGATCTTTACTGGGTGGATTTTGATGATCCAAATCGCGCTACGCGCCCGTTCTTCAATGGACCAGGGTCTGATCCGCTCTGCGTGAGCACAAACGCTAACTGCCGCCTCGACCACGATGTCTTTCCAGGTGCCGCTGTCGCAGGTGAGGCAATAACCGGGGCCGGGGATTCTGGGTCTCCTCTTGTGACAAACGCCTTCGGTCGGGAGGTGTCCCTGGGGGTGCTTAGCCAGGGGTCGCGCTTCTTCTATGAATCGCTCGGGAACCCAAACGACAATCTCGTTCGCTTCACGGAGTTTTCCAACTACGGCACCACGGGCGGGTGGAACCCTCTGTTCCTTTTCTGGGACCAGATCGTCGTCAACAATCCGTACAAGTATGTCACGACAACCGCTGGGGATGGTGAGTGGACTGATCCGACTCGATGGGTTCAGGAAGTCGATCCGCTGTACTACACGCTGGCTGGGTCATCGCTTGTGAACGCCCTGCCAACAACGGCGGCCCTTGGGGTTTCGGGCGCCACGCCGAATGTCGGCGCAGTCAGACCAAGCCCGTCTCCGGCTGCGACCTGTGCTTTCACTGGAACCTGTCCAACGACCGGAGGAACGGGGCAGGAGGCTGATGCCGCCTCTCCGCCCCGCAGTCTGGGCACGCCATCTCTTGTCGATTCGGATAGCGCGGGACGTATTGATCTGAGCGATCAAATCCCGACGGCAGTCGGATCCGGTCCTGAATCTGCCTTCGGTTTGGAATTCGGGGGCCTCGGAGATTTAGAATTCTCGGGCCGCGGGGCTGCAGAGGTGTCGACGGGCGCCACGTCTGTCGAGGCGCTTCCGGGCGTTTCAGCCGAAGCGATGTCCACCGCCTCATGGTCTTCGGGAACTCTGCTTCAGGTGAATTCGGGTTCCTTGACCGGGCCTGGCACTACGAACTTTGTTCCGAACAACACGCTGGGCACCCCAGGAATTCAGAATTCAACTCGCTGGTTCGAGGTCAATCTCAGAAGCGCCGGTACAACCTTTCTCACCAATTCCACTGTGACCATCGATCGTCTGTCGGTCCGTGGGGCATCTTCAGGTCTGACGATACGATCCGGAGCCAGACTTAACACGACCATCTCCTCGTTCCTGGATGCGGGTTCGCTCAGGGTGAACGGGGTGTTTTCGCCCCTTCGATTGACTGTCGCTGGCGGGTCGCTGACGGGAACAGGCTCAATTGTTACAACGGCGACCAGCGGGGCGGGTCTACTTGTAAATGGCGGCCTTCTCTCCCCGGGCGATGGTCCGGGAGGGGTCGGAACGCTCTCGGTCACTGGCAATACGGCATTCACGCTGGCGGGTGTGCTTGGGATTGATATCTCCTCGCTGAGCGCCGCGGATCGCCTGAACGTCACAGGTCAGATGCAGTTAGGCGGGGGGCTCGCGGCCAACTTTCTCGGCAGCTATATCCCCACCTTTGGTTCCAAATGGACTGTGGCGTCTGCATCCGCCGGGGTGACTGGATCGTTTTCGACGCTTGCCACAAATCTGCAGGGGGTGCTGAGGCCCAAGGCGGTTGTATCCGGCAATGATCTCCAGATTGAAATGATCGCTCTGCCATTTTCCAATGTCGCCAGCTATGGCGACGCGGATCAGCGAACTATAGCCCGGACGTTGGATGCGATCCGATCCGCTCCTGGAGGATCTGGCGCCCTGTCTGGGGTTTTCGACGGTCTTGATCCCATCGCTGTGGCCAATCTTCCGCTTGTTATGTCGACGCTCAGCTCGGTTCCCGCTCAGGCTCAGATTTCCGCTCTGGGAATGCATATGAACGGAGCCATCGCGTCGCAGCAGCTTTCGGCACGGATGGGCAAGTTGCGAAACTCTCCCGGGGGAGGTGTTTCCGTGTCAGGCGCTCAAGCCCTGGGAGTGCAATTGGCCTCAGCCGATCCAAATCAGGCATTCATGGCTGGTGTGTCTGCTCTGGCCGCCGCCGACCGGGCCGCTTCTGCGCTTGAAGGTCTTGAGTTGAAGCCCGGATACTCGATGTTTGTTGATGTTCGCAGTCTGGTTGACACCGATGCGATCGTGACAGCTTCGGGAACCCGCGCCGATCTCGACGGCGTGGTGTTTACCGCGGGTCTTGATCGTACCTTCAGCAATGGTGCGTTCATCGGAGGCGCGATGACCTATTCGAATGGAGACGCCGGAACGCCTGCTCCCGCTCAGGGCGCGGAGGGCGGAGGTTTGCAGGTCTCTGGTTACGCCGGCCAGCGCTTCGGTCAGGCTTTTGTTGAAGCGTACGCCGGTATTGGCGCGCTTAGCTTCGACACTGTGCGTCGTCTCGTTCTTGCCAATGGGGCGCAATCCCTCGCCGGCGAAGTTGAGGGAGACCTGCTGACCGCGGGAGGTCGCATCGGTTTTGATGTGCCTGCCGGAGGGCAGGGTATGATCACTCCTTATCTGGCTCTTGATGCTGCAAAGCTCGAAATTGACCGCTACACGGAGCAGGGCGGGAGTGCAGCCCAGACTGTGGGCGAGCGAGTGCTCGAGCGAATGGATCTCAGCGTAGGCGCGACCTATTCAGCATCCTTCAAGATCGGCGACGGTTTGCTGAAGCCGTCCGCGACAGTGGCGATGACGTGGAACGGGGAGAGCGCCGGCGCCAGCGTGATGCGATCGTCGTTCGGTCTCTTTCCAACGGCCGCGATGGTATTTGAAGGGCCGCGTCGTGAGGAAAGTTCGCTCAATTACTCTGCCGGTTTCAGCTACGAGACGAAGGATCTTGACCTTGGGCTCGCTTATCATGCCGGAGACGATGGGTTGGTCACGGGTGGCTCGCTCACCGGCAGTCTGAGCTGGCGTTTCTAATCGTCGCGAAGCAACAGGGTGAGCCGCGACTTCGGTTGAATGACGGAAAAGCAGCTAAGGCTAGGGTCTGGACAGGACGTGGTCCTGTCCAGACTCGGTCTGCTGGTTCCTCACCGAACTGAGGGTACTTCAGCCATCACCGTCTCGAAGCGTCCAGTTGTCCGATTTCTCCAATGAAGCTCGCCTCGACCGATCGAAAACCAGGCTCCGTCGAGGCTCAGTCGCCTGTTAGCGACGGCGTCTCTTACGAAGGGGAATGTGAGCAGGTTTTCCAGAGACAGGCCCACCGCCCCGTGTTCAATCGCCTCCAGGCGGTCTGTCTCGGGTATCGTTGTGTCTTCAATGACGGTTTTTCTGACAGAAGATGCGATCTCAACCCACGGGGCGATAAAGTGTCCGACGGGCTGGTGCGTCTCGGCCGCCAGACATGCCGCCATGCCGCCGCACCCGCCATGACCCATGACGAGAATCTGTCTGACCTTCAGCGACGTCACTGCGAACTCAAGCGCAGCAGACACTCCATGTAATCCCGGTGTTTCGTCGAATGGCGGGACCAGCGCGCCCACGTTGCGAACGACGAAGAGTTCGCCTGGGGCGGCGTCAAAGATCATCGACGGATCGGCCCGGCTGTCCGCGCAGGCTATGATCATTGTGGCCGGGGTCTGATTGTCCTTGAGCGTTCTGAACAGGCTCGCGGCTTCGGGGTATTTGCCTTGCCTGAACCGGCGATATCCGGCGATGAGGTCGTGAGCGTCGTCCGCGAAAGAGGTCATGGGATTAGAAGTATACCGGGTTTCAAAGTGATAGGTTAGCGCTCCCCCTAGAGCACGTTCCTTGTAAAAGGAACCCTTAACTCTTCGGGCATGGTGGTATGGTCTTCTGCCGGCGGAAATCCTAACCTTAGGGAATATTGACCTGGCAAGTGAGTTGCCGGACAAGGAACGGACTGTCTCCTCGTCTCGTCCGGCAATGCGTTCGGAGGCCCTTATGGTTAATTCTGAACCTGAAATCGAGCTGGTCGACGCCGGCGTCCAGGACACTGACAAGCGTCGGGTCGGGCCCAAACGAAGTGAGGCGTCGACAGTCGCAGTGCTTGACGCCGCCTTTGTAGAGCTGAGCGAGCACGGATGGCGGGCCTTTTCGGTTGATCGGGTGGCTCGGAACGCGCGCGCTTCCAAACAGACAATCTATAGGTGGTGGAAGTCGGCGGCGTGTCTCGCAGTTGATTGTACGCTCGGTCGCTTGCCTGACGTCAAAGCTGTGTCGTCAGCAGATGTGAAGGATCGCATAGCCGCTCTGATCGATCCCCTTCTTCTGTCGGTTCGGACGGGCGACGGCGCGCACGCTTGGCGAGGCGCAATTCTCGCGGCCGCCGATGATCAGGACGCGGGGGAGATTTTCAGGTCCTGGTTCTCTGAGTCCGTCAAGATCCCTCTCCGGCATATCCTCGCAGAACAGGCTCTCAAAGGCGCAGTCAGGCGGGATTGGGATATTGATCTGGCCACGGAGCTGTTATTCGGGCCGATATGGCATCGTCTGGTCGCCATGCGCGGGCCGGTGCCAGAGAGCTATTCGCGTCGACTTGTGGAAAGCGTCCTGCGTGCTCTGGCTCCAACCTGATAGCAGGGCGTCAGATCACCTCGAGGGCCGCCCGCGGACCTTGAAGCCGCCTCAGCCACTCCCCTCGACAGGCTTAGAAAAATAGTCTACTCGAGAAGTCAGCTGAATGCGTTTGCAACGGCGGCTCGGGAAACCGGGCCGCCGCTTCTCATTCCGGGGCGTGTTTCTGCTCGGACCAGACGGGAGTCGATTTTCGCGTGCGTGCGCAAAGCGAAATAGAGAGACGGGTGCTGGAGATGATCGAGCCGGTCGCTTCCGGGCTTGGCCTCGAAATCATACGCGTTCGGGTGTCGGGCGCCCGAACTCCTGTACTTCAGATCATGACCGAGCGGCCCGGAGGCGCTGTGAGCGTTGACGATTGTGCGCGACTGTCTCGTCGGATTTCGCCGCTGCTGGAGGCGCATGACCCGATGCCTGGGGAATACACCCTTGAGGTCTCCTCGCCCGGAATTGATCGACCGCTTACCCGGATCGGCGATTTTGCGAGATGGGTCGGCCATGAGGTGCGCGTGGAGATCGGTGTTCCCGTGGACGGTCGCCGACGGTTTCATGGGTTTATCGCAGGCGAGGGTGATGGCCTGGTGGATCTCCACCTGAAGGACGGCTCGCGGTCACAATTGCCTTTTTCGGACATGACCAAGGCTCATCTGGTCCTGACCGACAGGCTGATCGATGCTGTTCGCTCCGAGGGGCTTATCCCCGCCGATGCGGCAGACGAAGATTTTGAGGGCGACTTCGATGATGTCGAGGTCGAGGATGAAGATGGTCTGGACGAGGAATCCCCGTTCCGGCCGGATGACAAGGAGTAACACTATGGCCGCCGTCGGCGTTTCAGCGAACCGGCTTGAGATTCTCCAGATCGCGAATGCGGTCGCTCAGGAGAAATCGATCGATAAGCGCATCGTGCTTGATGCGATGGAGGAAGCCATTCAGAAGGCTGCCCGCTCGCGCTACGGCCTCGAGCACGACATTCGCGCCGAGATTAATCCTGATACGGGCGAAACGCGCCTCTGGCGCGTTCAGACAGTCGTTGAGACGGTTGATAATTCGGTGACCCAACTCAGCCTTGAAGACGCCAGGGCCATCGCGGCGGAGGCCGAGATCGGCAATGAACTTCGGGACGAACTTCCGCCTTTTGAATTCGGGCGAGTTGCCGCTCAGACCGCCAAGCAGGTTATCACTCAGAAGGTTCGCGATGCGGAACGTGAGCGCCAGTACGCTGACTTCAAGGATCGGGTTGGGGAAATCGTATCGGGCGTGGTCAAGCGCGTTGAGTACGGTCATGTGATCGTCGATCTTGGGCGTTCCGAGGGTGTTATTCGCCGGAATGACGGAATGCCGCGTGAAGCGTTCAATACGGGCGATCGGGTGCGCGCCTATCTCTACAAGGTCGTTCGCGAAACGAAGGGCCCCCAGATCTTTCTCTCTCGCGCTCATCCGTCGTTCATGATCGCGTTGTTCGCACAGGAAGTTCCTGAAGTTTATGAGGGCGTTATAGAGATTAAGGCCTGCGCGCGCGATCCCGGTTCGCGTGCGAAAATCGGCGTGTACAGTCACGACAACTCCATAGATCCTGTCGGCGCGTGCGTGGGTATGAGGGGTGCCCGGGTTCAGGCAGTCGTTAGCGAGTTGGGTGGAGAGAAGATCGACATCATTCCCTGGTCGCCGGACGACGCCACATTCATCGTCAACGCGCTTCAGCCCGCCGAGGTTTCTAAAGTTGTTATCGATGAGGATGAGGGTCGGGTTGAGGTGGTTGTTGAGGAAAGCCAGTTTCCGCTAGCCATCGGTCGGCGGGGGCAGAATGTTCGTCTGGCGTCCCAGCTCACCGGTTGGCAGATCGATCTGACAACTGAGGCTGCAGACAGTGAACGCCGTCAGAGAGAGTTTCGCGAGCGTACCGATCTGTTTGTTCGCGCTCTTGATGCGGATGAAACCCTCGCTCAGTTGCTGGCCTCGGAAGGGTTCGAGACTGTTGAGGAAATCGCATACGTTGAGATTGACAGCCTTTCGGTCATCGAGGGCTTTGACGAGGAAGTCGCCTCCGAGCTTCAGGAGCGCGCCCGCGAGTACCTCGAAAGGCTTACGGCGGAGCAAGACGCCCGTCGACGAGAGCTTGGCGTTACGGACGAGGTTGCGTTCATGGATGGCGTAACGTCAGCGATGGCCGTCAAGTTTGGAGAGAACGGCGTCAAGACGATCGATGATCTGGCAGGGCTCGTGCCCGATGATCTCGTCGGCTGGAAGGAGCCGGGGCCTGACGGAAAGCCCAAGTTTCAGCCCGGACTCCTCGCAAAGGGGGAGATGACGAGGGAGGATGCCGAGTTGTTCATCCTCAAGGCACGGGTGATTGCGGGCTGGGTTGAGCCCAAGGCCCTGGAAGATGCTCTGGCGGTTAGGGCGGCGGCGCTGGATGCTGAAGAGGCGGAGTTGAACGCCAGCGGTCAGGCCGAGGACATCAGGGCGCGAGGCGAAGGGCTATTCAATCTGAGGGGCCCGGATGACGCAGGCAACTCTGGATCCTGAAGGGGTCGTATTGAGCGAAGCATCTGCCGATCTCGAGACTGACGCAGGGCCGCCTCGTGCGGGAGAGGGGGTCGAGAGGCGGTGTATCGTCCGGCAGGATCGCTTTCCTCGCGACGAGATGATTCGTTTTGTTTTGTCGCCCGAAGGGGAGGTCACGCCCGATATCGCCTGCCGACTTCCAGGGCGAGGAGCTTGGGTCTGTGCAAACTCATCTGCGATCGACCTGGCGCAGGCGAGAGGGATTTTCTCCCGGGCTTTTCGGCAGAGCGTCCGAACCTCTCCGGGTCTTGCAGCGACGGTCTCGGAGCTTTTGTCGAGGCGGGCGCTGGATTATCTGGGGATGACAAAAAAGGCTGGCGATCTGGTGATCGGTTTCGAACAGGTTCGTGAGACGATCCGTTCAGAGCGGCCTGCTTGTCTGATTGAGGCTTCCGACGGTTCGGCGGATGGACGAGGCAAGCTTCTGGCGCTGCTGAGGGCGGTTCATGGTGGCGAGAGGGACGTCGCGGTGCGGCGTCTTCCTGAACTTGTCGGATGTTTCTCCGGGGCTGAATTGGGCATGGCCTTGGGGCGCGAGCGTGTGATACATGCTTGTCTCAGGGAAGGTCGTCTTTCCCGCGTCTGGATGAGAGAGCTGGGGCGGGTCGCTGGGTTTCGGCCTCTCTGGCCTGTCGACTGGCTCCACGCTGGTCATTCGATTGACGACCATCGTCCAAAGACTGAGGACGGGACTGCAAGTTGATGAGATCCAGGCCGGTTGTCTGAGGGGATAGAGACCCGAAGACGCCGTCCGTAACCGAAGCACAGTGTGAATGACCGATACTAAAGATTCCGACACCCCAGGCCGCCGCCCACTTTCGCTGACCCGAAAGGCGGATGCGGGCACCGTGAAGCAGAGTTTTTCTCATGGCCGCTCGAAGCAGGTCGTGGTTGAGACGAAGAAGAAGCGGGTCGTTGTCACGCCAGGGCCTGCTCCAAAGGTTGTCCGTCCCGAGCCGGAGAAGGCTGTTGCGCCGACGCCTTTGACCATCGCGGAGGAGGCGGCTCGCAAATCCGGTCTTTCGGAGGCCGAGCTGAAGGCTCGACAGGCCGCCCTGACGCAGAGGCGTAACGAGGAAGAAAGGCGTCGAGCAGAGCAGGAAGCGCTCGAGGAAGCTAATCGGCGCCGGCAGGAAGAAGCTCGGCGGCTAGCGGAAGAAGAGCGTCGTCGCGCGGAAGCCCGTGCGGCGGGTGACGTGGACGGCGGTGATGACGAGGCGACTGGCGGGACGTCGTCGTATCGTCGGGAAGCGACCCGACCGGGCGCCGTGCGTCGTCCAGAAGGAGCTGCGGGCCGTCCCAGGTCAGACGGAGCTCCGCCTCGGGTGCGCAGCGAAGGCGACCGGGGGCCTCGTCCCGGCGGAGGGCCCGCCGGCGAGCGGGGACCCAGACCAAGTCCAGGCTTTGCTGGAGGGATCGCGAGGCCGCGTCCGCTGGCGCCGCTGGACCCTGAAGAATTGTCGCCGCTTGCTGATCTTGGCGGCCGTGTGAAGCGCGTGAAATCTGCGACTGACGAGCCTACTGGCGAGGCGCGGCCTGCTCACAAGCCTAAGGCCGAGCCGAAGCGACGTCAGGGACGCCTCACGATCTCTGCCGCGCTGGGTGATGACGAGGAAAGGCAGCGTTCCTACGCCGCTGTTAAGCGGGCCCGAGACAGGGAGCGTGACCGCCGGCTGAGGATGGCGGGCGGTCAGGCTGAGAAGATCACGCGAGAGGTTGTTCTGCCCGAGACGATTTCGGTCGCGGATCTCGCCAATCGTATGAGCGAGCGCGTTGCTGATGTCGTCAAATTCCTCATGCAACAGGGGGAGTTGGTCCGCGGTACTGACATGCTAGATGCGGACACAGCTCAGCTGATCGTCGAGGAGTTCGGCCATTCGGTGAAGCGTGTGGCGGAGTCCGATGTCGAAATCGGTCTTCAGGGCGATGTGGACGATGACGCTGCGCTCAGGGCGAGGCCGCCGGTGGTCACGATCATGGGCCATGTCGATCACGGAAAGACTTCGCTTCTTGATGCGTTGCGTCAGACAGATGTCGTTTCTGGCGAGGCCGGTGGAATTACCCAGCATATCGGGGCCTATCAGGTGACGCTGAAGAGCGGGGAGAAGATTACTTTTCTCGACACTCCCGGACATGCTGCGTTCTCCTCGATGCGGGCTCGCGGGGCCAACGTCACTGACATCGTCGTTTTGGTGGTGGCGGCAGATGACGGCGTCATGCCTCAGACGGCGGAAGCCATACAGCATGCGAAGGCTGCAGGCGCTCCGATCATTGTTGCGGTGAACAAGATCGATAAGCACGAGGCTGATCCCAATAGGGTGCTGACCCAGCTTCTGCAGTATGACGTCCAGGTTGAGGCCATGGGCGGCGAGGTTCAGGCTGTAGAAGTCTCGGCTCTGAAGAAGATCGGACTGGATGACCTGACCAGCGCCATTTCCGTGTTGGCTGAAGTTCTCGAACTCAAGGCTAATCCGGACAGAGACGCTGATGGCGTTGTCATTGAGGCGAAGCTTGACCGCGGGCGCGGACCTGTCGCGACAGTTCTCGTGCAGCGTGGAACTCTCAAGCGAGGTGATATTGTCGTCGCCGGCGCGCAGTGGGGCCGCGTCAAGGCGCTGACAAATGAGCGCGGGCAGATGCTGGATCGGGCGCCCCCCGCCACTCCAATCGAGATTCTCGGGTTTGACGGTCCAGCGGATCCTGGAGATCAGTTCGTTGTTGTCGACAGCGAAAGCCGTGCGCGCGAGATTACTGAGTATCGAAGCCGTACGCGAAAGAAGAACAAGGCGGCGCCTGTCGCCCGAGCGTCTCTGGAGCAGATGCTCTCGCGCCTTAAGGAGGGCGGTGGAGGAGCGGTGGTGAAGGAGGCATCCTTTATCATCAAGGGAGATGTTCAGGGATCGGTTGAGGCGATCACTCAGTCGCTCGAGAAGCTGTCGACCGATGAGGTTCGGGCACGTGTCATTCTCGGTAACGCCGGTGGGATTTCGGAGAGCGATGTGCAGCTGGCGGTCGCCAGCGCTTCGCCTATCATTGCGTTCAACGTCCGAGCCACCAAGCAGGCCCGTGACATGGCTGAACGCGAAGGTGTCGAGATCCGGTACTATTCGGTGATTTATGATCTCATAAACGACGTCAAGGACACCCTTTCGGGAATGCTCGCGCCTGAGAGGAGGGAGACATTCCTTGGATATGCGACGATCCTTCAGGTATTCTCGATTTCTAAGGTCGGGAAGGTCGCGGGTTGCCGGGTCTCTGAGGGTGTTGTCCGGAGGGGAGCAGGAGTTCGACTGCTTCGCGACAATGTTGTTATCCACGAGGGCACGTTGTCGACGCTTAAGCGCTTCAAGGACGAGGTTCCTGAAGTCAAGCAGGGCACAGAGTGCGGTATGGCCTTCCAGAACTATCAGGATATCCGGGACGGCGATCAGATTGAGTGCTTCCAGGTCGAGCTTATCGAGCGTCGTTTGGCATAGGACTTCTCACCTAACGGCGACGACAGGGACTGGCGGAAGCTGGAAGTCGGGTTGATCATTTCGCCGTTGGGGTTGGGCGGCACAAGCGCGAGAAAGTTGAGGCGGTGATGTCGGTTCGTTTCAGATCGACTTGGTCGGGTCTGGCGGCCCTTTCTTTCGCCTGCCTTGCGGGGTGTGTCGGTTCAGGGGGCGGGGGCCGCTCGGGGGGCGCATCGTCCGCAGCGTCACCATCATCCGAAACGCCGGTGATTTCCATCCTTTCATCGCGTCCTGAACACGTATCGGGTGGCCAGGCGCTTGTTGAAGTGCAGGCTAAGGGCCACTCATTCAGCGACGTCCGCGTTCTGCTCAACGGGGAAAGACTCGCCACCGCTCTTGCGCCACATGGCGAGGGCTCTGCTTTGAGGGGGGTCGTGTCCGGACTGCGTTCGGGACCCAATGTCCTCAAAGTGATTACTCCAGGCGGTGGGGCTGCTGAGGTCAGTCTGCTCAATCATCCGATCACCGGGCCTATTGTCTCGGGTCCTCACCTGTCGCCTTATGAGTGCCGGACGGAAGAGTCGGGTCTGGGGCCTGCAACAGATAAGGACTGCTCGGCTCCGGTGCGGTTCGACTATTTCTATCTGCCGGCGACGGTCGATCGGTCCAAACCGGTCCTGGCGCAGATGTTCAAGCCTTTGGGGGACGACCGCGCTTTACCCGCTGATGTTGCAGTGGTTCAGACGATTGATGGACGCGAGATCCCGTACATCGTTCGGGTAGAAAGCGGCGTGATCAATCGCGCAATCTACCGTCTCGCGGTTCTGGACGATCCGAGGACGAAGGGCTTTTCAGCCTCTGAGGGTTGGAATGGTCGTCTCGCTGTCACATTCGGCGGCGGCGCTGGCACCCAGTACAATCAGGGCGTGAATCAGGTCACATCTATTCTGTCGGATCTCTATCTCTCCCGAGGGTTCGCGTTCCTGAATTCGACCGAGCTCGTTAATCAGCAACATGGCAATGCGGTGCTTCAGGGCGAGGCACTTATGATGCTGAAGGAGCATTTCATTGAGACATACGGCGTTCCGAAGTGGACCGTCGGGACGGGCGGATCGGGTGGCGCGATTCAGCAGCTCGTCATAACGCAAATCTATCCTGGCCTTCTAGACGGCCTTCAACCGTCGTTGTCATTTCCCGATTCTACGATGAACACAGCCGATTGCGGTTTGCTTCAGAATTTCTGGCGATCCTCGGCCGGATCGAGGTGGTCCCAGGAGAAGCGGACGGCTGTCGAGGGCTATACGCCGGGTACCTGCGCAGCCTGGGAGCGGTCCTTCGTTCCTGTAATGAAAGCGACGAACGCCGCCGGGTGCGCGTTGAAGGACGCCAGCCTTCTCTATGATCCTGTTCGTAATCCGAAAGGGGCGCGGTGCACGATTTCCGATATGCGGGCTAACATCTACGGCCGTGATGCGGCGACAGGTTTTGCCCGCAAACCTCAGGACAATGTCGGAATCCAGTACGGCCTCAAGGCGCTTGAGCGTGGGATTCTGACTGTTGATGAGTTTCTGGAACTCAATGAGTTCATCGGCGGCAACGATATCGATGGGAATTTTGTCTCGCAAAGGTCCGTTGGAGACCCCGCAGCTCTGCGCGCCGTTTACGCCTCGGGCCTTCTGAACACGTTCGGAGGCGGGATCGCGAATGTCCCCATCATTCATTCGAGGCCCTATACTGATCTTATTGGCGATATTCATGACCGTCACCGGGATCTCACCATTCGCGCCAGAATACAGAAAGCGCTGGGGCGCTCCGATCATCAGATCATTTGGACGGCTGGGCCCTCTGCGCGCGCCGCGGGACGAGGTGTGGACCTCGCTGCGTTGTCTCTGGACGTCATGACGGAGTGGCTAGATCGAATTGTCGCCGATCCCTCTCCCATCTCTACAGACAAGGTTGTCCGCAACAGACCCTCGGCGGCAGTGGACGCCTATTGGACAGAGACCGGCGTCAAGGTGGCTCAAGTTGCTAGCTGGGATGTTTCAGAGGGATACAATGCCGCCTATCCGCTGCATTCGGAGCCCAGGCTGGAGGCGGGGGCCCCTCTGACCAACGATGTTATGAAGTGTCAGCTCCGGGCAGTTGATTTCGCGGATTACGGGGTCGCATTCACGTCTGAGCAAAAAGGGCGAATGATCAGGGTTTTTCCAGACGGGGTGTGCGACTACTCAAAGCCCAGTGTCGGCTATGGTCCGATTTCCGGTGTCTATGTGAAGTATTGAGCGTCTGTTGTAGGCTCCCCCATCGCTCGGGAGGGCATCGGTCCGGTAGCCCCGAACCCCCGGAACTTTTACTCCGGACATTTGACGCGACGGCCTATGGAGAGGTCGGCGGCCTTATGTTCGCCCCTCTCTTACTGGTCTTGTCCGGCATGACCTTCAATTGCAGGCTTCGTCATGAAACCACCTTCTCAGAGACAATTGCGAGCTGGCGAACTTATACGTCACGCGCTGACTGATATTCTCGCTCGGGAGGAGTTCGCAGATCCCGATCTGTCGGGAAAGTCGATCACCGTATCTGAGGTCCGCGTTTCGCCGGATCTGAAGCACGCTACGGTTTTTTGCGCGCCTCTTGGAGGTGGGGATATGTCGACCACAGCAACAGCTTTGAATCGCGCTGCAGGGTTTTTGCGTGGGCGGCTTTCTCAGGAAGTTGATCTTCGCTTCGCTACGATTCTCAGATTTGTTGCTGACGACAGCTATGACGAGGCGAGGCGGATTGACGAACTGCTTGCCTCACCGCGTGTCCGTCGGGACCTTTCGACACGGTCCACGGGTGACGGGGATGACTAGGGGAGAGGAGATGATCGGTCGGACATTCATGATCGCCGTGACGGGTGGGTCTGGCTCCGGCAAGACGACTCTTTCAAGGGCGCTTCATGATCGTCTCGGAGAAGCCGGCAGCTCTCTCGTGACCGAAGACAACTATTATCTGCCAAGAGCGGCCCATAGTCCCCCCGTTGTCGGTTGGTCAAATGAGCAGATCGAAAGAACCATCAATTTTGATGATCCTGCTTCGAAGGACATGGCGCTCTTTCGTTCCCATCTTCAGGATTTGCGACAGGGAAAGCCAGTCCTGCAGCCCGTTTATGACTTTTCGATCCATGACAGGGTGGCGGATGCGGTTCACCGAATAGATCCGCGAGCCGTGGTGATTGTTGAAGGTCTTCATGTGCTTTCGGACCCGGGAAACGCAAAGTTTTTTGATCTTACGGTCTTTGTGGATACGGGCGACGATCTCAGGCTGATTCGCCGAATTCGCCGTGATCGCGCAGAACGCGGTCGCGCTTCTGAGGGAGCCATACAGCAATATCTCAGATTTGTTCGCGCCGCTCATCAGCGTTTCACGCAGCCTGCGAAGTATGTTTGTGATCTTGTGATTGCTGACGAGGGTGGGCCGGCTTTTGCTCGCGAGGCTCCAGATCTTGCGGCGGTGGATCGCCTTGTCGCCCCGGTCTGGGCGCGCCTTGTCGCTATGGGAGTGATCGGGACTCGTCGAGTTTAAGGCGAGTTCGAAGCTTCCCACGCCTGGCGCCCCGTCACCGCCCCACGAGGAGGGTTGGGTGGACCGAATATGAAATCTCTGTTAGAAAGCTATGAGAAGAGTTCCTCGGAGTGATCCGAAAGGAGCCGGTTTCCTCCCTATGTGACGCTGTCAGAGACGAGCGCTTCGTTCTGAAGTCGTTCGGATGAGAGTCTTAGGGGAGGTTTCGATGGTCGAAAGCAAGACGACAGTCACTATGTACGCCAGTCCGTCGGCCTCCCGTCGGACGTTTGCGTTGTCGTGGAGCGGGGTTATGGCTATAGTCCGAATGGGGCTTGCTATCGCCTTCGTGACCTTTGTTGGCCTCTCAACTTATCAAGCGTCAACTCATTGGCTCGCTGAAGCATCCGTCGCGGCAGACGACATGAAGCGTGACCTTCTTGATTCAACTCTGAACTATGCGGCGCTGAACTAGCCCTATGGCTCTTGCATGTCGGGCACACCGACTACATGGAAGCCTGCGTCGACATGGACGACCTCGCCTGTGATCGACCGCCCGAGCGGGGAGAGCAGGTAAAGAGCGCACCCGGCCACTCCCTCCATCGATGTATCCTCTTTGAGAAGAGACCAGTCTCGACCTGTGCTCATCAACTGTTTTCCGCCCCTAATGCCCGCCATCGCAAGTGTCCGCATCGGGCCGGCGGATATTGCGTTCACTCGGATCCCCCTAGGGCCGAGGTCTCTCGCCGCATACCGTGTCGCGGCTTCGAGGCCTGCCTTCGCAACGCCCATGACATTGTAAGACGGAACGACGCGTTCAGCCCCAAGGTAGGTTAGCGTCACCATGGCCCCGCCATCTGTCATGAGAGCCGAGGCGCGTCGCGCGGCGTCGACAAACGAGAAGACGGAAATGTCCATCGCTCTTCGGAAGCCCTCCCGGGTTGTGTTTCCGACGAACGAGCCCTGAAGCTCTTCCTTGCCGGCGAACGCTATCGCGTGAACAAGGAAATCGATCGATCCGAACTCTGACGCCAGACGCTCGAATGCGCTGTCCATGTCGGCGTCGTTCGATACATCAGCGGGAATCATCTTTGACATCCCGATCGATTCCACCAGGGGGCGGACGCGCCGCTCCAGCGCCTCGCCCTGGTAGGTGAAGGCGATCTCCGCACCCTGCGCCGCGAGTTGCTGAGCGATACCCCATGCGATCGAGCGGTCATTCGCGACCCCCATCACCAGGCCTTTCTTGCCCTTCATCAGGTCGCCCTTGGGGAAGGTCCATTCAGACATGGCTTCATTCCTTGCTGCACGCCTCTCTAACTTCAGAGAGGGGACTGGATGTTGAGGTTGGCGTTCTGACGGCGTTCTACACTCTGGCGAGAGCTATGGAACCATTCGTTCCGCCAAAGCCAAACGAGTTGGACATGACGAGATCAATCATCGCATCACGCGCTTCACGTATGATGTTCACGCCGTATGCTAACGGGTCCAGGGTCTCGATATTGATCGATGGCGCGACGAAGTTATCTCTCATCATCAAAAGCGAGTAGATGACCTCCTGAACCCCTGCGCCGCCGAGACAATGTCCAGTCATGGATTTGGTTGCGGAAATGAAGGGTTGTTCTGAGGCCTCCTGCCCAAAGACTTCGCGGACTGCTTCCAGCTCCTTCATGTCTCCCGCCGGTGTAGAGGTTGCGTGCGGATTAAGGTAATCTGGAGCCCGACCGGCGGTCTGGAGAGCGAGTTTCATGGCGCGAGCGGCTCCCTCCCCGGATGGCGCCACCATATCGAAGCCATCTGAAGTCGCGCCGTAACCAACGATCTCTCCGTATATTGGAGCGCCGCGTCGACGTGCATGATCGTAGTCCTCAAGAACGACGATTCCGGCCCCCCCGG
Source organism: uncultured Alphaproteobacteria bacterium (assembly GCA_903831255.1). Lineage (GTDB taxonomy): Bacteria > Pseudomonadota > Alphaproteobacteria > Caulobacterales > Hyphomonadaceae > UBA7672. Next base: position 121,739 of record CAIKWZ010000075.1, on the reverse strand, counting down.
CGATCACAAACCCATCACGGTCTGCATCGTACGCTCGAGATGCTCGCTGGGGTTCGGAATTGTAACGGGATGACATCGCGCCCATCGCATCGAAGAGAGCCGAGAGCGTCCAATCCAGTTCTTCGCCGCCTCCGGCGAACATGACGTCCTGCTTTCCCCACTGAATCTGTTCGGCCGCTGCGCCCATGCAGTGAAGAGACGTAGTGCAGGCTGACGAGATGGAGTAGTTCACGCCCAGAATTCTGAAAAGCGTTGAGAGGGTCGCGGAAGCTGTTGACGACATCGCCTTAGGCACTGCGAAGGGCCCTATCCTCCGAGGTCCTTTTTCTCGTGCAGCGTCCGCCGCAGCGACAATTGCTCTGGTCGATGGACCGCCCGTTCCCACGATCAAGCCAGTCCGGGGGTTCGAGACAATATCGTCCTGAAGGCCAGCGTCGGCGATCGCCTGAGACATCGCCATATGGCAGAAACCCGCGCCATCTCCCATGAAGCGCATGGCCCGTTTTTCTACATGGTCGGCCGGGTCTGATTTCGGCTTTCCATAGACCTGGGACTTGAAACCCATATCGGCATAGGTTGGCGCGAAGCTGATACCGGATCGTCCGGCCTTCAGGCTCTCCGTCACATCTTTAATCGAATCGCCGATCGACGAGACGATCCCCATTCCGGTCACGACCACACGCCTGAGGTCGGCCCCTCTGACTTGGCTTATCGGCATGGTCCGCCACTCCCTCACGCGCCCGGTGCGCTATTGATTCAAAGCTTGCCTTATGACGCGGGTTTGAAAAGGCCCACTTTCAGATCTTTGGCTTCATAGATCTTTTCGCCGTCTAGAAAGAGAACCCCATCAGCAATGCCCATGACGAGGCTAGCACGGATAGCCCGCCTTATATCGATCTCATACCGCACAAGGCGCGCCTTTGGGGTCACCTGACCGGTAAACTTCACCTCACCAACGCCCAGCGCCCGTCCGCGACCCGGGGATCCCGACCATCCCAGCCAAAATCCGATCAACTGCCACATGGCGTCGAGACCGAGGCACCCCGGCATCACCGGGTCACCGGGGAAATGACACTCAAAAAACCACAAATCCGGCCGTACATCGAGTTCCGCCGAAATGTGGCCGCGCTTGTGTACCCCGCCGTCCAGATCAATGTGCGTAATCCGGTCCAGCATCAGCATCGGCGGAGCGGGTAGCTGGGCGTTGCCGGGCCCAAAAAGTTCACCTCGTCCGCTACGGAGCAAGGCGTCATAATCATAGGAGGATTGGGGCTGGTGCGTCATGTCAGGCTCGCCTCGGTGCGCGGACAATGCGCTCTTCGACGGCGTTAGCACGTCACGCCCTTAAGGCTCAAGTGATCGGCGGGCTGAGCCCGTTCCGCCTGTAGGGTTAACGCCTGAGCGTTGGAAGTATCCGAAGCCTCAAGGTTAGAAAACAGAACCTGAAGTCGGTCTCTGCGCAACGGTTGAAGGCTGTTTCAATCGAGTGTCGGCCAAAGGTTTCAGAGCGCAAAATGGGGTCCGGGCCGCTGGTTCGTCGAGCCGGTCGGCGGTTATCTCAGAGTTTTGAATGAGTGTTCAGCCAGTCGGAGAGGTCATCTGAAGGTCGTCTGCACCCCAAAGCTGCTGCTTCGGCGCCCAGCCTTTTCGGCCTTCCGCTTCGACGCGACACCAGTCTCCTCCGCACTCGCCGAGGGTCATCACAGCGCCCGCCTGATAGGTGGCGAGAGCGCCAGCATCGACATCCGGGTCACGATACATCGCGCCTCGTGTAGTTGTGATCGCGGTCCGCTCTCCGGCCAGCATTCGTCTGTGCACCCAGACCTCATCGCCTTGAGGGTCTCGGATCTTTCGCCATTCCTGACTTTCCCGGACGATCACCACAGGAAGGCCCAGACGCTCATACGTCCAGGATACCGGGTAATCGAGACTGGGCCCTGACCGACCGTTGACCTTGTCGTAGCGGAGGCTGGAGTATCGCGGAACGGGGAGGCCCGAGAATTCGCTGATCCGAGCTGACGATCTCGGCGGAGCGTAGGCCTTGAAGTCTGTCGGACCGAGCTCGCGGGGCGTTTGGGCCAAGGCGTGAGGCTCGCCCCCGCAGAGCAGGATTGACCAGACGATAAATCCTGCAAATGCCGAATTTTTCATCACTTCCGTCCTCCGAATCCCGCCCGGGATGCGCGGGAGGATTAAAGGCGCCTCTCTGTGAAAGTACGCTTAAGCCTTCCTTCAAACCGGGGATAAATCCGATTTCTTCAAGGAAGAAGGACACAATTGTCTGCTTGTTCATAGCTCTGCGGCGTTTCCGGCGGTTGGCCAGGACCATGCGGTTTGCTACAGGAACATTACGGTCGGTCACCTCTCGAAGTTCTGATTAAGGGATTGGAATTCGATTGTCGCCGATAAGAAAAGTCGGTCTCAGGGCCTGTCCCTGAATCAAAGGCGCCGGGAGGAATTCCCGACGCCTTTCCACTAGGAGCTGTCATGCCCCGAACCAAGGTGAAGGTAATCGTCACTCGGCGTCTTCCAGAGCCTGTGGAGACGCGTATGAGCGAATTGTTCGATGTCGAGCTGAACAGCTCGGATACGCCGATGACCCTTGATCAGCTTGCTGAGGCTGCCGGGCGGTGCGACGTGCTTGTGCCAACGGTGACGGACAAGATTGACGGTCGCGTTCTGGCCAGAGCCGGAGATCGGCTAAGACTGATTGCGCAGTTCGGTGCAGGCGTCGACAACATCGATGTGCAGTCCGCTGTGTCGCGAGGCATTACGGTGACGAATACGCCAGGAGTGCTGACCGAGGATACGGCCGACATGGCCATGGCGCTTATTCTGGCCGTGCCGAGGCGTATCGTGGACGGGGTCCAGACAATGCAGGCTGGCGCGTTCACGGGCTGGACGCCTACGTGGATGCTCGGACGCCGAATCTACGGGAAACGTCTCGGTATCATCGGGATGGGCCGCATCGGGCAGGCAGTCGCACGCCGCGCTAAGGCCTTCGGTCTGCAGATTCACTATCATAACCGCAAGCCTGTCCGCTCCCAGACTGCCGAAGCTCTTGAGGCGACCTACTGGGACAGTCTCGATCAGATGCTTTCAAGGATGGACATTGTATCGATCCACTGTCCTCACACCCCCGCCACCTACCACCTTCTCAATGCGCGTCGTCTGAAGCTGATGAAGCGCGACGCATACATCGTGAACACCGCTCGGGGCGAGGTTATTGACGAGGCGGCCATGGTTCGGGCGCTGGAGGCAGGTGAGCTCGGCGGCGCAGCCCTCGATGTCTTCGAGAATGAGCCGGCCGTCAATCCGCGGCTCAGGGCGCTCTCGAATGTGGTGCTCCTTCCCCATATGAGTTCGGCGACCCTCGAGGGACGGATCGATATGGGCGAGAAGGTCATCATCAACATCAAGACGTTTATCGACGGGCACAAGCCGCCTGATCGAGTGATCCCCGCAATGCTCTGAGGTTCGAGGCTGTTTATTGAAACGATCCGCACGCGGGGCAATTCGGGTCAGGTTTGAGGGCCAGGGTTCGGGTCTCGCCGTTTAGCGCTTCCAAAATCCACAGTCGGCCCGCCATGCTTTCGCCTGCCTTGGTGATTTCCTTGATTGTTTCCATAGCCATTCTTGAAGCGATTATGCCCGCCAGAGGGCCAATGACTCCCACCATGGCGCAGGTTTCCACCGTTTCCGGGATGTCGGTCACGAAACAACGGTAGCAGGGGAGACGTTGTTCGAATGGGAGGCGCTTTGTCAGGCCGGCTTTGAAGGTCGACAGTTGTCCTGTCCACCGTCCGACGGCCCCCGTAATCAGCGTTCGCTCGAGAGCAATGCACGTCTGATTGCTGCAAAACCGCGTTTCGAAGCTGTCTGATCCGTCAACGACAATATCGGCGTTCGACAGCAGATCCTGGGCGTTGTCGGGGGTCAGGCGATCGGCGACCGCATCTATCCGACAGTCGGGGTTCAACGCCAGAAGCCTCTCTTTGGCGATTTTGACTTTCGAGGCACCAATGTCGGCGGTTTGAAAGATGACCTGCCGCTGCAGGTTTGAGCGGGAGATCGTATCGTCGTCTATCAAGGTGAGCCGACCTATTCCCGAAGCTGCGAGGTATAGGGAGGCAGGGCCCCCAAGAGCGCCGAGGCCAATCAAAGCGACATGCGCGTTTAAAAGCCTGTTCTGGCCAATCCCGCCGATTTCCTTCAGCATGAGATGCCGAGCGTAGCGCTCGAGCTGGTCGGCGGATAATGACATGTGCGACCTTTCGTTAGAATCGAGCCCGTAACCACTCTCTCATCACAGCCCTCGTCTAATCCTATGTATTCAATCTTCAACCGACCTTCGAGGAGGGAAGGTCGATATGGCTCACTCCACAGCATACGACAGCCTCATCCATCATATTCTCAGCGGGCGCAGGAATATCTTCCTGACCGGTCGGGCAGGCACGGGCAAAACCACTCTGCTCAGACAGCTTATTCAGTCGGAACGTGATCGTGCTGTGGTGCTGGCCCCAACCGGTCTGGCTGCAGTGAATGTCGGGGGGCAGACAATTCATTCCTTTTTCAATTTCCCTCCTCGACTGCTCGACGCCTCCGACGCAAAGAAGCTTAGAAATCAGCGCCTTGTCCGTTCCATCAAGACCCTTGTCATCGACGAGATCTCGATGGTGCGTGCGGATCTTCTCCAGGCCATCGATGCTGCGCTGAGACTGAATCGGGGCGACAGGACCCCGTTCGGGGGCGTTCGCATGATTCTTTCCGGAGATCTTCATCAGTTGCCGCCTGTTGTCGGGGCGGATGTGGAACCGATCCTGACTTCCAGCTATGGCGGCGCGTGGTTCTTTAAATCCCCAGCCTTTGCTGCCGCCGGCTTTCAGATAGCCGCTCTCAAACGGGTCTTTCGGCAGGAGGATGAGGGGTTTATTCGCATTCTAAACGGATTGCGAAATGGTCGGCTCAGCGTCCCTGACGAAGCCGTTCTCAAAACCCGGGTGTCGTCAAGGACGACCGCCGAGGCCTCTGTCACGCATGTCGTTCTGACCCCCAATAATGCATCAGCCTTTCGGATAAATCAGATCCGACTTGCGGAGCTGCCCGGGCCTTCCCGGGGGTATGCGGCAAGTCTGGATGGCCAGTTTGAGGAGAAAGCGTTTCCTACTGAGGATCTTCTTGAGCTCAAACCCGGCGCCCGCGTTATGATGATTCGAAACGATCCTTCGGGTCGCTGGGTCAATGGGTCCATCGGGACCGTCGCGGCCCTTGGTGAGAGTGATGTGTTCGTCACATTGGCGGGGGAGACCCATCGTGTTGGACCATTAGCCTGGGAAAAGTTCCGCTATGATTTTGACGCCGCCAAGCAGTCGGTGACGCGAACCGTGGTCGGGTCGTTCAAACAGTTGCCTTTGCGCCTCGCTTACGCCGTGACCATCCACAAGTCGCAGGGAATGACCCTGGATCGGGTTCACGTCGATTTTGACTCTGGCATGTTTGCACATGGTCAGGCGTACGTTGCGTTTTCGCGATGCCGCACCCTCGAAGGTCTGGAACTTTCCAGACCTCTGGTTCCAAGGGACATCATTATCGATCGTTCGGCTTTCGGTCTTGGCGCATTCGATACGCTTGAGGATCGTGACGATTATCTGCTCGCTGATCTAAGGCCCCCCGACCTCTCGCTCAAAGGATAAGGGCCCTGACGCGAAAGGGGGGGCGATCCATGTGTTGAACGTGCCCGAATTCTTCCTATGGTGGCGTCAGCGGAGTCGACAAAATGGGAATGCGCTCCACGCAGTCCCCGGCGGGGCGGAGCAAAGGGAGGAACTTCGAGAATGAAGCGCTTCGACTATGTGATCACCGTCTGCGTCCTGAGCGCGCTAATCGCGGCTGCCTGCGGCGAAGGTCCGGATATATCCGCCCAGCAGCAGGCGCTTAGATCTCCCGAGCGGCTTCAGATGAAGACAGCTGAACTGCTTTCAACGGATGCGACGTCTGATGTGACCGTCTCGGACATTCATCTGCGAAAGTCTGATCGCGGTAAGTCGCTTATTGTCGAGTGGACGGCGACGACCCCTCAGGGGCGCTTCCTGTGCAACGCTGATAAGAGGGTCGATTTTCCTGAATGCGAGCTTCAATCTGACGCTTCGCCTTTACCGGCCAGTTGAACCAAAGCCGCCCGATCCTCGGACGGTGTCGTCAAGACTTTCGCAGACCGTTAATGTCGCCTGGAAGACCGGTGCAATCACCATTTGTGCGATCCTATCTCCACGTGAAACGACAAAATCCTCCTGACCGTGATTGATAAGGATCACCTTGACCTCTCCCCGGTAGTCAGAGTCGATTGTGCCTGGGGCGTTGAGGCAGGCGACTCCGTGACGAATAGCCAAACCAGATCTTGAGCGGATCTGGGCTTCGAAGCCATGCTCCAGCGCTATCGCCAGACCCGTTTCCACGAGCGTTCGAACGCCAGGGCGAAGGGTGATCGGCCCATTCTGCGGAATGGCTGCCCGCAGATCCATGCCGGCCGAGCCCGGAGTTTCATACGCGGGTAAAGTCAGGCCATTGAAATGGGGAAGGGTCATGACCCTGACGACCGTCTGCGTAACCATCGAACTTGTCTCCATTTCCTGGGGTCACGATCCGCCAGGCACGGCGCATCCGGGCCCGGGATCGAGTCTAATCCTCAGCCTCTCGTTGTGAAATCGGCCGCATATCTCAGGTCACGAAGCGGTCGAACCGCTTGAGTTGTCGCCTCATAGACCGGATGGTTCTTGTAGGCGTTCAGAGCTTTTGCGTCGGGAAACTCGCCATAGACCACGATGTCGATATCATTTGCTATCTGATCTACTTTCTCGTTTTCCCGAACCTCAAAAAACGTCGACCCCGGAATGGATGCCAGGTCAGACAGTTTGCCTATCACGGCCTTCTTATTGGACGGATCTTTGAGGGTGAAAAACACGATATGACGGATCATCTTCGCTCACCCAGAGGGAGGATTTGTCATTTTCCTCCTATACCGGGCTATCTTCGTCAACCGCGGCCTTGCGGCGCATGTCCGCCCTGCTCGAATGTCGTCGTTTCAGCTTGAGGTTCGCTTTGCTTTCGTCCTCGAACGGTGCGAGGCGTCCTGTCCGAGGGGGGGCGTTACTGCGTCGCTGATCCGGTCGACTAGCTTTTCCGCCACCTCCTCCTTAGTCATTCTTCGCCAGCGCTCGACGCCGCCCGCCCGTAGAAGCGTAATCTCGTTTTCCGCGCCTCCCATGACGTCTCCGCTGACGTCATTGGCGATGATCCAGTCACAACCCTTGCGAGCCAATTTGGCTGCCGCATAGTCCTCTACGTGATGTGTCTCTGCAGCAAAGCCTATAACAAGCTGCGGCCGGCCGTTCCGGAGGTGTGAGATGTGATGGAGAATGTCCGGGTTCTCCGCCAGTTTGAGCGTCAATCCCGACCGACCCGAGTTCTTGATCTTGAGCTTGCCGCTCGCTCGTGTCTCGGGCCTCCAATCGGCGACTGCCGCTACCGATATGAAGACATCTGCCGGCAATCCCTTCAGGACCGCATCGAGCATTTCATTTGCCGTCTCTACCTGAACCACCTGCATCGATGGGGGAGGGGCGAGGGAGGTTGGCCCGGATACTAACGACACATTGGCGCCGCGCTCCGCCAGCGCTTTCGCAATTGCATACCCTTGCTTGCCGGATGAATGGTTGGACAAGAACCGGACCGCATCCAGCGGCTCTCTTGTTGGTCCGGCGGTGACGATCGCCCGCAGTCCCTTTAAAGATTGGTCCCGGGGGGGCGAGCCCAGACAATCAAGGATAGCGTCGGCGATTTGGTCGGGGTATGGAAGACGGCCTGGTCCGAACTCGCCGCACGCCATCGGTCCCACGTCGGGTTCCAGTATCGTTACGCCGTCCGCCCTGAGCTGGGCGACGTTTCGTTGAGTTGCGGGATGGAGCCACATGCGCACGTTCATCGCCGGCGCCATGAGGACTGGTTTGTCCGTCGCCAGCAAAGCCGTTGAGGCAAGATCGTTGGCGTGCCCCCCTGCGGCTTTCGCCAGTAGATCAGCAGTCGCCGGACAGACCACCACTAGATCCGCAGCCCGTGAAAGCTCGATGTGGCCCATGTCGCCGTCTTCATTCAGGGCGAACAGATCCTGATGGACACTTTGCCCAGAGAGCGATCCCACGGACAACGGGGTCACGAACTCAGCGCCGGCTCGGGTCAGAATGGTGCGCGTTTTCACTCCTTTGGCCGCCAGAAGCCTTATGAGGTCCAGCGACTTGTAAGCGGCGATTCCGCCCCCGATGATCAGCAGCACGCGCTTATCCACGGCCTGGGCGCTCCGAAAAACCTCAAGAGATCTGATAGCTGAATCCCGTCAATATTACACGGACTGACATGCCAAGAACTTATCCATTTCCGAAGTATTGGGTTAACATTCCCGTCCCGGGGGAGAGTGGAGTTGAGCCGGCGGCTGGTTTTCGCCTGTCAGGTCTGGTCCCGTTGGCGTTTAGATCAGATTGTGCTCGCCTTCTCTCCGTTCGGACGGAGACGGGGAATGCTGTTCACAAAGTCCATAACGAGCGTTGACCTGGCGAGGCGCCTTGAAGGCTTTTGGCGCGCGCACACCGTCAGCGGGTCGGCGTCTAACCTCATAGAGGTCACGTTTAATTCCGGCGGCGACTTTTTGCTCCGTACGCGTCTGAACGTGCGCGGCGAACCGGGGGCCCCGGTCACCCAGGTCGGCCGATTTCGCGCCGAACCCATGGATAAGCGTCAGTTTCGTCTGTTCCTGACTGATGAGTTCGGCGTTCCGATTTCATCCTCTGTAAGATGGTTCGTTGATCCGGATACGATGATGTCCGATATCGGGCGCACGGTCTTTCGGCGCCTCTCTCGTGAAGACCCTGTGGCGCGATCCTGAGGGAACATGACGTCGCCTGTGTTAGGCCCCCTGGGGTCGTGCAAGGCTGAAACCGGGTCGCTGGTGGGCGAAAACTTTGTTGAACGTCCGCCCGTTTGGTGGGAGCGAGGATGACAGCCGTTCCGTGTCGTGAACAGGCTTATCAAGGCGCAGCGGCTCGACTATCGTATCTGAACGGCCGGTTCGTTGATAATCTGCCACTTGCTGTGAGGAGACCGACGTATGCGAGACTATCTGAAGTTCTATATCAATGGCGAGTGGGTTGATCCGGCGACGCCTCGGACCCTTGAGGTTGTCAATCCGGCCACAGAGGAAGCCTACGCCCGGATCTCGATCGGGTCGAAGGCCGACGTCGACCGGGCGGTGGAAGCAGCAAAGGCTGCCTTTGTCACATTCTCCCAGACTTCGAGGGAGTTTCGCGTCGAACTGCTCGACCGCATCGTCGCGGGCATCAAGGCCCGAATGGGGGATATCGGCGCCGCCATATCCGAGGAGATGGGCGCCCCGCTCTGGCTGGCCAATACCGCTCATGCAGGCTCGGCGCTCGGTCACTTTGCGACAGCCGCCGCCTATCTGCGGACGTTTGAGTTCGAGGAGCTTCGCGGAAAGACACTGATCCGGAAAGAGCCGATTGGGGTTTGCGGTTTTATCACGCCGTGGAACTGGCCCGCCAACCAGATCGCCTGCAAGGTCGCACCCGCTCTAGCTGCGGGTTGCACGATGGTGCTCAAGCCGTCTGAAATTGCGCCTGTTGACGCGCTGATTATCGCTGAGATCCTTCACGAGGCTGGCGTTCCTCCGGGGGTGTTCAATCTTGTGAATGGCGACGGTCCTGGTGTTGGCGCCGCTCTGTCTGCGCACCCTGGCGTCGACATGGTCTCGTTCACCGGATCCACTCGCGCTGGCGTTCTTGTGGCTCAGGCCGCTGCGCCGACGGTCAAGCGCGTTGCTCAGGAGCTTGGCGGAAAATCGCCAAACATAATTCTTGAGGATGCGGATCTTGCCAAGTCGGTCAGAAGCGGCGTTCTCCAGATGATGGGGAACTCCGGTCAGAGCTGCAATGCGCCGTCCCGGATGTTCGTCCCCCGCGCCCGTCAGGAGGAGGCCAAGGCCGTTGCCAAAGAAACAGCTGAAGCCGTCAAGGTTCAGGATCCCAGGACAGCCGAAAAAGGGGCTATCGGTCCGGTTTCGTCGGAGGTTCAGTTCAATAAGATTCAGGGTCTGATCCAGAAGGGAATCGACGAGGGGGCGACTTTAGTCGCGGGCGGTCCTGGTCGTCCGGATGGTCTAAATCGAGGTTACTATGTCCGTCCGACGATTTTCGCGGATGTCAGGAACGACATGACGATCGCGGTTGAGGAAATCTTCGGTCCGGTCCTTTGCATCCTTCCCTACGATACCGAAGGTCAGGCGGTGGAGATGGCGAACGATACGCTCTACGGGCTTTCCGGGTATGTCCAGTCAGCGTCTCCCGAGCATGCACAGGCCGTCGCCAGGCAACTTCGTACAGGCATGGTTCACTTGAACGGCTCGGGGTCCGATATCAACGCTCCCTTTGGCGGATATAAGCAGTCTGGCAATGGACGGGAGTGGGGGGTCGAGGGGCTCCATGAGTTCCTTGAGACAAAGGCGGTCTTTGGTTACGCTTAAAGCGTTCGGAGCGGCCGGATGGGACGATGTCGTCCCTTTCGGCCGCTGATTGCGCCGATGGCGCGCCTTTAAGGGGCAAGGGAGTGTAGCCGATGGCCGGTTTGCGCGAAACCTTGGCAGTCGTTCTGTCGTTTGCTTCTATTGCCGTCTCCGGGTGCGCCTATGGCCCCACGCTCTATGCTCCCGGCGATCGGCAGGGATATTCAGACCTCCGGCTTGAAGCTGACCGGTTCAGAGTATCCTTCCGGGGCAATTCGCTGACCGATCGAGAGACCGTTGAGCTCTATCTGTTGGTTCGGGCTGCTGAACTGACCGTTGAAAACGGCTTTGATACGTTTTCTATCGTTGAACGTGAAACGGACCGTCAAACTCGACTGGCTTCGGTCTCGACAGGTTTTGATGGTCGCTTCAGCTATGTCTATTTTCATCCTCGCTTCGGCTGGGTTGCAGCCTATGATCCTTTCTGGAGTTCTGCTCAGGTAGACCAGGTTACGCGCTTTGAGGCTACGGCGGAGATCGTGGTGTCCAAAGGTCCAAAGGGCGATAACGTCAATGCGTTCGACGCCCGCGATGTCCTCGCCAACCTCAGCAGCCGCGTCGTTCGTCCCGTTGACTAGCTGTGTGGATCGGCCGGGCTATGGTCGCGGGGCTGGAGCGCTTGCCTTCGTGAAGACAAGAATAAACCGGTCAGTTTCTCCGCGGACGGCCGGGTTGAATACGCTCACATTGCGTTTATCGGGCATCTCGATCTCCTCGCCTCCGTCCAGACGAAAGCCTGCCTGAAGAACTTCATCAACGACTGTCGAGCGCTCGATGCGGTGAAACTTCACGGCGTCTGATGTCCCGCGACCATCAAGGGCGTGGTGGTCCGAGATCACCAAACGGCCTCCCGGCTTCAGCATCCTGAAGAAGTTCTCGTTCATTTTGCGTCGGTTGATATAGCCGATCGGCGTGTCGTGATAGACCTGCGCCATGACGATCACGTCGTACTCCGCGTCCGCGCTGTCGATTGCATCGAACTCAGTCGTGATGAACCGTATGTTGGATCGACGGATCCGCCGCTTCAGGTTTTCCGGATCAAGTCCTGGAAGCTGGTCAATCCAGTTTGGCGAATTATGCATGTCGACTCGTCCATTCCGACCAGTCAGAGACGACAGGATCATCGCCATGTATCCGCCGCCTGATCCGACATCGAGCACCGTTGTTCCCGGTGTGACGCGTGCGAGCGCCAGAAGTAAGAGGGTTTCTCTGTCCTGATCTCTCATGCGCGCGACCGCATCTCTGTCCGGAGCCTCCAGAGCGGCTCTGACGTCGGCGGGAAGGCTGCCTCCAGCCGTCTGGGCCCCTGCGGGAAGGAGACTGGCGAGGTTCAGGAAGATAGCGGACACGAACAGGGCTCTGATCATCTCGTTCCGGCGATCCAGTTGAACGGGCGAATGTCTGTTCGCGCCCAAAGACCTGCGAGTGTGTAAGGGTCCTCGCTCAGGAACGCCTGAGCGCTTGGGAGGTCGTCCGCTTCAATGATGAGAAGGGATCCGACAGGCTGTGATCCATCCGCAGACATCATGGGCCCGGCTGCCCGAACCATTGTCGCATTTAACCTGATCCAGTCGAGGTGGGCGGGTCGGGTTGTACGCCGAACCTCCGGCCCTTCAGGTCCGTCAAGGCCGTACATGACGAATAGCGGCATCAGCATTCCTCCCTGAATGGTCTGTTGAGAAGGCGATCCATCGCCTGGTCCACGGTCACATCTCCGCGAATGAGCAGGTCGACCATTTCGCAGATCGGCATGTCAACGCCCAGGGACTTCGCCAGACGCATTACCGCCGGGGCTGTATGCACCCCCTCTGTCACGCTGATCCGTTCGTCGAGGATGGAGGCGCATGAGCGGCCCTGACCGAGCAGCATTCCGAAGCTCATGTTTCTAGAGCTGGAAGACGAGCATGTCAGGATAAGATCCCCAAGACCGCAAAGTCCCGCCAATGTCTCGCTACGCGCACCCAATGCGACCCCGAACCGCGTCATCTCTGCGAATCCGCGAGCGATCAGAGCGGCATGAGCGGAGCGACCCAGACTGAGCCCTTCGCAGACCCCGCAAGCGATGGCGAGGACGTTCTTCACCGCGCCGCCTGCTTCCGCGCCCAGGAGGTCGTCGCTCCAATACATGCGAAAGTTCGGGCGACCGATGGACCGCATCCACATGTCCCCCATCGATCTATCGGGACAGGCCAGCGTGACTGCCGTCGGTTGGCCGCTCGCAACGTCTCTGGCGAAGGACGGGCCGGACAGAACCGCGGGCGATGCGTGAGGTATCTCCTCGAGAAGCACCTGTGTCATGAGTTTCAGGCTGTCGATCTCTATGCCCTTGGAACAGAGCGCCACTGGGGTTCCCGGACGTATCAGAGGCGCAAGAGCGCGAAGCGTCGTTCGCATATGTTGGGCCGGCGGCGCAGCTAGGACAGCGTCACATTCTGAAAGAGCAGATATGTCCGAGGACGCCTGGAGGCGGGGGAGGGCGACATTCGGCAGAAAGGTCGGGTTGCCCCGTCCCGCCGTAAGATCGTCGGCCACTTCTCTCTCTCTCGCCCAGATCGATACCTCGCGCCCTGCAGAGTAAGCGCAATAGGCCAGCGCTACCCCCCATGCGCCAGCTCCTGCGACTCCGACCCGCTGGCTTACCAGCGCGGAAGGGTTTATAAGGTTTGAAGATTGCATTGACCGTTCAGCATTCTCGAAGCGAGCGTTATGACCGACAGGACTGAGCCCCGTGAGAGTATCCTGCAGGCCGCTACCCAGCGCATTCTACACTATGGGTACAACAAGACCACGATGAACGAGATTGCGTCCGACTGTTCGATGTCGGCGGGGAACATCTATCGCTTTTTTCCGTCGAAGATCCATATCGCCGAGGCGATGGTCCGCGCTTTCAGTGCCGAAACGCATCAAACCTACGCCGCCATTGTCGGCGATGAAACCCGCCCCCCCGATCAGAAACTTAAGGACTTTTTCCGTTTCAGGCTCGAGAGAACATTCCGTCTGTTTGAACGGCATCCCAAACTCATGGAGCTCGCGGATTTCATTACCCGGGAGAAGCCGGACACGCTTGCTGAGGAGCGAGGCCAGGAGCGCCTGTTCATCGAGCAAATCCTTTCTGAGGGTGTCAGACGCGGTGAATTCGCACTCGCTCATCCGCTTTCCATCTCTGCGGATCTTGTGCAGTGCGCCACGCTCAAGTTCCGCTTCCCTCATTTGTGGACAACTGAGCTTCTGGATGCGCTGGAGATTGAGCTCGAAAGGGTCCTGGATCTGTTGTTTGCGGGACTGAAGGAGCGCCAACAGCCTTCTCCAGCTCAATTTGCCGCTCTGCGTCATAAATGTTGAACATTTTTCATTTTGTTCATTGAAATCCACTCACCAAAGATCTACGTAGGAATGACGGAAACCAAAAATTGGTCCGTTCTCCCAGTGAGGCCGTCAGAGACCTCAGAACATAAATCGGAGCTAAAAGATGCCTTTCCTCCCCAAGCTGGCGTTTTCTCGCCAGGATCTGCTGAACCTCTTCGTCGCCATACCTCTTTCGGTTGCGGGTACGGGCGCTCTTCTTTTCCTTTACGAACTGGCCGGAGGCCCCCTCCCGGCCTGATGGCGTAAGATCCCAGCAGACGACGGCGTCTGCCGGGTTCATCCCTGATTTTTCTCTTGGTGCCCGTTTTTCGCGGCATCCGCGCGGTGCGAAGTCTCTCCTCCCCTTTTCGCATCTGACGCACACCTAGCGCTGGTCCTCCGGGACCAGCGCTTTTTTTTCGCCCGCTCCATGGGCGATCTTCACTGTGCGGCTTTCATGGGTGTGTGCTTAACGCCGAGCGTGGAGCTGAATGAATATGAACACGCGATTCCCAAACTGTTCAGGCTCATTGTCGTGAAATGCCCTCACGGACAGGAAAGGAGTCTTTTAATGGGTCCCATCTTTCGAACAGTCATTGCAGGTCTGATTACTGTGACGCTGGCTGTTCCCGCGTTTGCAGATCCTGCGCGCTATGCGTTCTCCGGAGGGGTCGAGCGCCATCACAGGGGTGATCGCCATGCTTCGCATGATCATCCCTATGGCGTCGATTATCGCTATGATCGACGGGAGCGCCGCGGCAATCGGGACGGCCGATCTTCGGATTACCGATATGGTCCTGATCACTCCTATGATCGTGATGAACGCTATGCCTATCGCGACGGTCGCAGAGATGAGCGTTACTCAAGACATTGGAGAGCCGGAGATCGGTTTGATACCCGAACCCGGTACGTCGTCGTGCGGGATTATGACCATTATCATCTGACGCCGCCGCGTCGGGGTCATTATTACGCCGAGACTGAGGCTGGAGACCTGCTTCTGGTCGCGGCTGCGACTGGCCTTGTGGTCTGGGCTCTTACAAACTGACGTCTGACGGGCGTGATCCTGCTCAAGCGATCACGCCCGCGCGCCCCTCCTGGGTTCGGTCGATGACATCACGGATGCGGCTGTGATTGTCTTGACAAGATCCGCCCGCGCCCGACACTTCGACGATAATGATATCGGGGCGGAGGTAATCAGCATGCGACGTTCGATAGGCTTGGCGATGATGGCGGCGTTCGCATGGGGATGCTCCCCTCAAAGCGCTTCGACTGACGCCGAGACTCAGATCCAGCCCGGTCCGGAGGCCTATCAGGTTCTTCAGGCCCGACTGATTCAGGCGAAGCCAGGAGACGTCATAGATATCGGCGCCGGAACGTTTCAGTTCACGGACGGCCTTTCTTTGGATGTCGATGGAGTGACCATCAAGGGTGCGGGGCAGGGACAGACCATCCTGTCTTTCGCAGGTCAGGCTGGGTCTGGCGAAGGGCTTCTGGTGACTTCCGACGGGGTGACCTTGTCCGACTTCACCATGCAGGATTCCAAGGGCGACGGTATCAAGTCCAAGGGATCGGACGGCATCACGTTTCGTAATCTGACGGTCGAATGGACCAGGGGGCCGCATCCCGAAAACGGGGCCTACGGGGTCTATCCGGTCGAGTCGAAGAATGTCCTTATCGACGGCGTCACCGTTCGGGGAGCTTCAGACGCCGGCATCTATGTCGGCCAGTCGGACAACATCATCGTCAGAAACAGCGTTGCTGAGTACAATGTCGCCGGGATTGAAATAGAGAACTCATCCCGAGCGGACGTTTACGATAATCTCGCCACCCATAATGCTGGAGGCATTCTGGTGTTCGATCTCCCGAATCTGCCGGTCATGGGCGGGCATTCGACGCGTATCTTCCGCAACCGCATTGTGGCCAACGACACTCCGAACTTCGCGCCTCCGGGCAATATCGTCGCTAATGTGCCTACCGGCTCAGGTCTGATGTTGATGGCGAACCGGAATGTTCATGTCTTCGAAAATACATTTGATAAGAACCAGACCGCCCACGTTCTGGTGATCTCCTATTCTTATCCCTTCGAGGATCCGAACTATAATCCGCTGCCTCGAGACTTCGTCATTCGTGATAATTCCTATGGAGAGGGGGGCGGCGATCCGCAGGGACGTTTCAAGGACCTTGGCCCGGCTCTCGGGGGATCCCTTCCGGATATCGTCTGGGATGGCGTCACTTCTTACAAGGATAAATCAGAAGAGGTTCGTATCGTCGTACGCGAGCCGGATGATGTCTCCTTCATCAACCTCGGTCTTGGCGTCACCCCACCTGATCTCACGAAGCCAAAGCCGTCTACGGATCGTCCCAAGGACTTTGTTATAGATGAACCTGCGCCGGTATCGTTGCCTGTCGACGCCAGCTAATCGTCCCGTGCGCCGTCTCGCAGCGATTTGTCTCTTAGCGTGGGTCGCCGGTTGTGAGCCGTCGAACGGAGACGGCCCGCGTCTCGATACAATACTTGCTGAGGCCCCTGCCGAGAGGTTGTCAGATTACGGATTTTTTGTCGATGAGGCCGGACGCGAACCTGCGGACGGCCTCCTCTCCTATGATCTGATCAATCCGCTCTTTAGCGATTATGCTTCCAAGCATCGCTATGTATTCATCCCTGATGGACAGTCTGCAACGTATCGCGATGATGCTGTTTTCGATTTTCCCGTCGGGTCCGTTCTGATCAAGACGTTCGCATTCGCGCCGGATATGCGTTCGCCTGAGGTCGGCGAGCGTTTTGTTGAGACCCGTCTTCTCATCCGGGCGCGGGATGGCTGGAAGGCCTTCCCCTATGTCTGGAACGCCGATCAGTCAGAGGCCTATTATTCTCCCGTTGGGATGCGCACCCCCATAAAGACGCTGACGCCTTCAGGAGAGGCGGTCGAACTGCAATACGCAGTCCCAAACCAGAATCAGTGCAAAACATGTCATCAGTCTGGGCAGGCGCTCGCTCCTATCGGCCCGACAGCGCGTAACCTCAACCATGAGGGCCCAGCCGGAACCAACCAGATCGCACACTGGACATCGTTGGGCCTGCTGGCGGGCGTTCCCTCAGCTGACGTCATTCCTGCTGCGCCTGATACGGCGGATGTCAGTCGTTCTGTCGAAGAGCGCGCGAGGGCTTATCTCGATATCAACTGCTCTCACTGCCACAAGGCTGACGGCGGCGCCTCCAATTCTGGCTTGTTCCTCAGGTGGACAGAGGAGGATCCGGTTGGATGGGGCGTCCGCAAGCATCCTACGGCCGCCGGGCGCGGAGCCGGACAAAGTCGCTTTGTCATAGAGCCTGGGCGACCTGACGAATCCATCCTCCTTTATCGTATGGAGAGCACTGAACCCGGGGTGCTCATGCCCGAGCTGGGTCGATCGGTGGTTGATGAGGCGGGGGTCCGACTGGTGCGGGAATGGATCGCCTCGATGCCTCAGCTGTCGGACTAGATTTGTCTCAAGCCTCCTGTGGGGCTTCTCTTCTGTCTCGTCTCTTCAAAAACGAAAGGGCCGCGTCGACAGACGCGGCCCTATTGTCAGGATCAGACTAAGGAAGAGACTATTCCCCCTCTTCCTTGTCCTTCTTGGCAGAAACGATTTCTTCGCCCGTTTCCTGATTCACGACTTTCATCGAGAGACGGACTTTCCCTCGATCGTCAAATCCAAGAAGTTTGACCTTCACCATGTCTCCTTCTTTGACGATGTCGGATGGGCTCTTCACGCGTTCAGTCGCGAGTTGAGACACATGAACCAGGCCGTCCTTCGCTCCAAAGAAGTTCACGAAGGCCCCAAACTCCATGACCTTGACGACGCGGCCCTCGTAAATCGCACCGATTTCAGGCTCTGCCGTCAGTCCGTGGATCCATTTCCTCGCCGCTTCAAGACTTTCCTTTTCAACGGCTGCGATCTTTACAGTGCCGTCATCTTCGATGTTGACCTTCGCTCCCGTCTTTTCGACGATTTCGCGGATGACCTTTCCACCTGTGCCGATCACGTCCCGGATCTTGTCAGTCGGGATCTGCATTGTGATCATTCGCGGAGCGTTGCCGGATACCTCTTCACGCGCTCCTGTCAGAGCCTTAGCCATTTCTCCAAGAATATGGAGGCGTCCAGACTTTGCCTGATTAAGAGCCGTCTCCATGATATCTCGCGTGATGCCAGCAATCTTGATGTCCATCTGGAGCGAGGTGACGCCAATCTCGGTTCCCGCCACCTTGAAGTCCATGTCTCCGAGGTGATCCTCATCCCCAAGAATATCCGACAACACTGCGAGACCTTCGGGGTCCTTGATCAGGCCCATCGCAATACCTGACACAGGTCGTGTGATCGGCACGCCTGCGTCCATCATCGCCAGCGATGATCCGCAAACCGTCGCCATCGAAGAAGAGCCGTTCGACTCAAAGATTTCTGATACGAGTCTCAATGTGTAGGGGAATTTAGACGCGTCCGGGAGTACCGCTTTCAGGGCTCTCCACGCCAGCTTCCCGTGCCCGACTTCCCGTCGACCCGGGCTTCCCATTCTTCCGGTCTCTCCGACAGAGAAGGGGGGGAAGTTATAATGCAGGAGAAACTTCGCCTTGTTGGTCCCCTCCAGTCCGTCGATATACTGCTCGTCCTCAGCGGTGCCCAGGGTGGCGACACACAGAGCCTGTGTTTCGCCTCGGGTGAACAGAGCCGATCCATGGGTCCTTGGAAGAACCGAGACTTCCGCCACAATCTGGCGAACCTGATCCAGCTTTCTGCCATCAATGCGCACGCCTGTGCGAATGATGTCGCCTCGGACAACGCGCGCTTCGGCTTCCTTAAACAGCTCCTTGAACGCCAGAGACGTTATCCCCGAGGGGTTCGCCTCTGACTGAACGAGGGCTGCGGCCGCCTTTTCGCGCGCCGCGCCGACTGCGCCATGACGGTCGCCTTTGTCCTTGATCTTGTAGGCCTTGGACAGATCCTTCCCGACCAGCTTCTCGATCGCCGTCAGTTCGGCTGACTGATCAACCGGTTCAAATGGCCACGGATCCTTCGCCGCCTGCTCGGCCAGGGTCAGAATTGCGTCGATGACCTTTTGGAAAGCGCCATGTCCAGCCATAACGGCCCCGAGCATGACCTCCTCGGAGAGCTCTTTGGCTTCCGACTCGACCATCATCACCGCGTCGCTTGTTCCTGCGACGACCAGATCAAGCTCCGTTTCCTCCATGTCCGCGAGGGTCGGATTGATCACATATTCACCATTCCGATATCCCACTCGAGCTCCGCCAATCGGACCTTCGAAGGGAACGCCGGAGAGGGTCAGCGCTGCGGACGCAGCAACCATTGCGACGATGTCGGGATCATTTTCCTGGTCATAAGACAGAACCGTCGCGACCACCTGGGTCTCGTTCTTGAACCCATCCGCAAAGAGGGGACGAATCGGCCTGTCGATCAGACGCGAGGTCAGCGTTTCCTTGTCTGTCGGACGTCCTTCCCGTTTGAAGTACCCGCCCGGAATGCGGCCCGCTGCGTAGTACTTTTCCTGGTAATTCACTGTGAGGGGAAAGAAATCGACCCCCTCCTTAGCTTTCTTGGCGAACACCACTGTCGCCAGAACTGTTGTGTCGCCGTAGGTCGCGAGCACGGCTCCATCCGCCTGACGGGCCATTCGACCTGTTTCCAGCGTCAGCGGTCTGCCCGCCCAGTCAATGGTGACCTTCTTGATATCGAACATTTCGTTTTGTCTCTTTCATGCATACGAAAACCCGCCGGACCCCGGTGGGCCGGCGGGTAGGGAAGGGTCCGCTTTATCGACGAAGACCCAGCTCTGCGATGAGGGCGCTGTATCGACCCTCATCTCTGGATTTTACGTAATCCAGCAATCTCCGCCTCTGGGACACCATCTTCAGAAGTCCGCGACGGGAATGATTGTCTTTCTTGTGTTCTTTGAAGTGACCAGTCAGGTAATTGATCCTGTGGGTCAGGATAGCGACCTGGACTTCCGGCGAGCCCGTATCACCTTCGGTGCGGGCGAATTTTTTGATCAACTGCGCTTTTTCTTCAGCTGTGATCGACATCGGGTTACTCCGTTTCCTGATTGAAAACCCGGACAGGGATGAACCTGCCCGCGCGAACTTCGCCGAGCGCGGCCGCCTTCCCTCCGTCAAGAGCCAGACAAATGCGGGAGGCGTCCTCCCCGTTCACCGTGCGGGGACGGCGCATCTCCCGAAACGCCTCGACTTGATGGGGCAGAAGAACGATCTCGCGACCCTGCCTGAGTCTGGAAGCGTGATCTCCTCCGACGGCCAACGCCGGGATGTCGTCCAGCGCGGTCTCAAGGGGAACTAGGTTCGCTTCCAGCGCGGCCTTATCGCTCATTTCCTGCAGCTTGGCCAGTGGTGAAGCCCGACTTTCGTCGAACGCTCCGACCCTGGTTCTGCGAAGAGCCGCCACGTGGCCTTCGGCGCCCAGCGCGGTCGCCAAATCCCGAACGAGCGCACGAATGTAGAAACCCTTTCCAGAGCGGACGAAGATCACGGCCAGGTCGTTTGAAGGGGTTTCCACAAGCCGCGCCTCGTGGACCTGAACGGTGCGGGGCTGGAGGTCGACCGTCTCACCTTCCCGAGCGAGGTCATATGCCCGCTCGCCGTTAACCTTAATTGCCGAAAACTGAGGCGGAACCTGCTGGATCTCTCCGACAAACGTCCGTAAGGCGTCTTCAATCGCCGCGCGAGACGGGCGTATGTCGGAGGTTCCGATGACTGCGCCCTCTCTGTCCTGGGTTGCGGTGGAAATTCCCCATCTAACAGTAAAAACGTAATCCTTGTCGGCTTCCATGACGTAGCCCACCGTCTTGGTCGCCTCGCCGAACGCTATGGGCAAAATGCCGGATGCAAGAGGATCCAGCGTCCCGCCGTGTCCGGCCTTCTGGGCGTTGAACAGGCGACGGCATATGGCGACGGCTTGTGTCGAGGTCACACCTTCGGGCTTGTCGAGGATCAGCCATCCGGTGACAGCTTCTCCGCGTTTCTTTCTCTGCCTGGACAAGCTTCGCCTCCTCAAGCCGCAGAGGGGTGACCTCCAAAGGCGGCAGATGGTACCGCTGCGCGGAGCGCAAGAGGGGGCGGGGTAGTGTGGCCGGGGGCTCCGGTCAAGCTTGGTCTGACCGCCAGAATATCCGGGCGCGGCCGTCGCAAAGTCAGCCCCTATGCCCGCAAGGCCCACTCTCGCCAAACACTCGCCATATCGTGCATAGTCTCCCGGCGAGCGGTCCCGGGGAGTGCTGATGTTTGAATGGGAGGAGGCTCGGCGGGCTTCAAATCTCTCGACGCAGGGGGTCGACTTCGTTCGGGTTGCGAGAATGTTCGACAATCCTGTTCTTGAACGAGAGGATGATCGGCAGTTTCACGGCGAGCGACGATACATAGCCATAGGATTTGTTGATGGAATGTATCTGGTCGCCGTCTGGGCGCCGCGGGGAGTTCGGCGGCGGCTTTTGGCCGCCTGGAGGGCGGATAGAGATGACGAAGAGCATTATCGTGCAGCCATCCCGGCGGCGACTCGAGCGTATGGAGGATCTTACGCAATCGGACGCGCCGCGTCGTCAGAGCCTTGGCGCGGTCTTTTGGCGGGCGGCTCGGGCCGTTTATCCCTCCCGCGCCCGGCGGTTGGTGAGAGTGAGACTGGATCCTGAAGTTGTTGACTGGTTCGGTTCCCGACGCGACGATCCACATTCGGGCCTCAATGCTGTGTTGCGAGCCTATGTCGAGGGCAGGCGCAACGACTCTCGGTGACGCAGAGAAGCCACATCGTTCGATGTCCTCCTGATGTGCAGGCATTTTCGAGACTGGTCTGGGCGAATTGCAGATTGGAGCAATGACATGATTTTTTCTGTGAGCCTGTTCCGGTCTGTCACAGGAGCCATGCTGACGATCGCGCTCGGGGCGGCCTGGCCGTCGGCGCAAGCCCAGACGGACTACTCCAAATACAGCTCGGCTGCGATGGAGGCCGAGCTGGAGAGGATCGCCACTGTTGAAAAGAAGGTCCTGGTGAAGATGCGTGACGGCGTCGGTCTCTCGACCGACATTTACAGACCGAAACTGTCGAGCAGGCCCGCCCCGACGGTGTTCATTCGCACGCCATATAACATGAACACGCTCACGGGGACCTCTCTGAGACAAGTCCTGGAAGGTGTCGAGCGCGGTTACGCTGTCGTTCTTCAAAACGAGCGCGGCAGATACTTTTCCGAGGGCGAATTTGAAATTCTGGGACGGCCCAGAACGGACGGTTATGACGCCCTGACCTGGATCGCGTCTCAGTCGTGGTCAACGGGAAAGGTCGGTACGCTTGGATGCTCATCCACTGCCGAATGGCAGCTTCAGCTGGCGGCCGCCAACCATCCCGCGCATGCCGCTATGGTTCCGATGTCGGCAGGGGCCGGCATCGGTCGTGTCGGGCCGTTTCAGGAACAGGGGAACTGGTATCGGGGCGGCGTGCCGCGCGTGCTGTTCAGTATCTGGCTTTATGGTGTCGACAACCCGCTGCGGGCTGAGGTTCCCCGCGATCTTGACCCGGTCACTCGCCAGCGCATTTCGACTTACAATGACCTTAACGCCCGCAAGCCGGATGTGTCGTGGACCAAGCATGTCAGGCATTTGCCATACGCCGATCTGCTGACTTCACTCGGTGAGCCCTCTGGCGTCAATGAGACACTGATTGCTCGTCTACCCAATGACCCTGCCTGGTTCGAGGGCGGACTGTATCATGACAACGAGGCCTGGGGGGTTCCCGCCTTCTGGTTCAACTCCTGGTATGATGTCTCAGTCGGTCCAAACATGGCTCTGTTCAATCATGCCCGGGCCTCGGGGACAGACGAGGAGGTTCGAGCCAACCAGTACGCCGTCATCGGACCGAATAATCATTGCCAGTTTTTCAGTCTTGGGCCCGATTTCGTTTCCGGCGACCGATCTCTCGGAGACGCAAGTTTCGATACGACCGGCCAGATATGGTCATTCTTTGACCGGTTTCTGAAAGGACAAAACGAGGCGTTCCCAGCCGGGACTTCGCCGGTCAGATACTTTTCCATGGGAGACAATCTGTGGAAGACCTCTGATCAATGGCCTCCTCGCGCTGTGAAGGAGCGGCGCCTTTATCTCAGCTCGCAGGGAGCGGCCAATTCTCTTTATGGAGACGGACGTTTGACCTTCGATCCGCCTAAGGGGAACCAGCGGTCAGACCGGTTTGTCTATGATCCGATGAACCCCGTTCCGACTGTGGGAGGCGGAGACTGCTGTAATGGCGGACTGGTCACCGCTGGCGCCTACGATCAGCGGGCTGTCGAGGCGAGACAGGATGTTCTCGTTTATACGTCCGACCCGCTCAGTGAGCCGCTAGCTATCGCTGGGTTCGTCGACGCCGTGCTCCATGTGTCCTCAAGCGTGAGGGATACGGATTTCACCGTGAAACTGGTTGATGTCGGACCTGACGGGGAGGCGGTTATCCTAGACGACACCATTTTGCGCGCCCGATTTCGAGAGGGCCTCGATCGAGAGGTCTTCATGAAGCCAGGCGAAAGCTATCGGCTGGACTTCTCTCCCATGACTACGGCCAACGTCTTTGCCGCCGGGCATCGGATTCGGATTGAGATCTCCTCATCGAATTTTCCAAAGTTCGCGCGCAATCTCAACACGGGCGGACGGAATGAGTTCGAAGATCAAGGACTGCCTGCGTCGAACACCGTTCATCACTCGGGCGGACGTGCGTCCTATATTTCCTTACCCGTCATCCCGTAACGACAACACATTTTCCATCCGGTCGTCACGGCGACCTGGCCTGAAGAAAGAAGCCTTATGTTCAAGTCCCTGAGCTTCTGGGTGATTCTCGCGCTTGTTGCGGGCCTTGTTTTCGGGGCCTTGGCCGCGCCGTGGGCGAAGGGCGCTTATGGCGAAGTCTTCGTGTCACTCGAAGCGGTGGGAACCCTTTGGCTGAACGCCTTGCGAATGACCGTCATACCACTTGTTTTCTCCCTCCTGGTCACGGGTATAGCCTCTGTGGCGGATGCTGCGTCCACAGGTCGATTGGCGGTTCGTTCTCTTATTGTGTTTGCAGTCCTCCTGTTATCGGCAACCGCCTATGCGGTCAGTGTGCTTCCGGCCGTCTTTTCGTTCTGGCCCATCGATCCGGGCGCGGCGGAGGTATTCATCTCTGGCGCAGGAGCGCGCGCCGTAGAGGCTGCTGAGCCGCCGCATCTGGGCGACTGGATTGCTGCGCTCGCCCCCTCGAACCCCGTGGCGGCTGCCGCCGAAGGAGCTATTTTACCCCTTGTGGTGTTCGCTATCTTCTTTGGCTTTGCGGCCACTCGATTGCCGCTGCCCCAGCGAGAGCCGATGGTGGCTTTTTTCCGCGCCCTCTCGGACACGATGATCGTTATCGTTCAATGGGTTCTGATCGCAGCGCCGGTAGGCGTCTTTGCATTGTCCCTCGGGGTTGGTCTCAGGTCGGGACTCGAGGCTGCAGGATTGCTTGTGCAGTATCTGGCGATTGCCTGTCTGGTGACGGCAGGTGTGTCGGTTCTTGGGTGTGTTTTCGCCGTCGTCTGGGGACGAATGTCAATCAAGACCTTCGTAAGCGGCGCTGCGCCGGTTTTAGCGGTTGCGTTTTCAACTCAGTCCTCTCTGGCCTCGTTGCCGTTGATGGTTGCCCGAACGAGAGACGCCATGGGCTTGTCTCCCCGTGTCGTGAACCTAACTCTGCCCCTGGCGGTCGCGGTGTTCCGAATGACCAGTCCGGTCACCAATCTTGTCGTCGTTTATTTCATGGCTGCAGTTTTCGGCCTCGAGTTCACTCCCCAGCAGATCTTTGCAGGTTCGCTCGTCGCCGTCGCCGTGAGCGTTGGATCTGTCGGGCTTCCCGGACAGATATCTTTCGTCGCGAGTGTTGCCCCGATAGCGATAGCCATGGGGGTTCCGCTCGAGCTTCTGGGGATTTTGCTGGCGGTTGAGGTGATCCCGGATATCTTCCGAACCGTTGGGAACGTCACCGGCGACATGGCTGCAGCGGCGATCGTCGAGAAAGGCGCCCGAAAGTCTTCGGTTGACGCTTCGGGGTGAGCTGCTCTTGCCGCGCTATTCAATGACTGGAGCAGGCGCGCGCATGACGCGTGACGCAGCCAGAACGTCACTTGCAGCCCTCACAATGACCTGGGGCTTTAGGAAGAAGAACGCATGGGTTGAATTTGGGACGACTTCCAGGCGACCTTTGCTCGACCAGGTCGCCAGATCGCTCTGAAGTCGTCTCCAGACTGTTTCTTCGGCCGAGAATGCTCCTCCCTCGGGAGCAGGGCCGTCTTCTGAGAGCAAGTAAGCGTTTCTGGCGTCCAAGGTGGTTCTCGCCAATGTCTGCTCGGGCGGTTCTCTTGCCAGAACGATGAGCGGCCAGTTCCTGAGATCACGAAACTCTCCCGCTAGAGCCAGAGTTTGTGCGCGGCCGGCCGCCTCTCGGGCGTTCGCTACGGCCGATTTGCCGTAGAAGGCCTGCACCGGACGCAGGATGGCGGGATCCGCCTGGACGGGGGTCAATTGAAGGAGGCCGCTCCACCGAAGGAGTTGCGCCAAGAGCGGGTTGGCGATCAGAGGAGGCTTGCGCGCAACACCAGCCTGACGGAGTTGGAAGTCCTGATCCGGATGGGATGAGTCAGCAAGGACAAGTCCCGCGACATCGTCTGGAAAGAGGCCCGCAAAAATGAGCGAGTAAAGTCCTCCTCTTGAGTGCCCGACGAGTATGTAGGGGCCTTGAACTCCCGCTCTTGTCAGCGCGGCGCGCAGGTCCGTCGCGACCTCCTTCGGATGAAAAGGGTCTGTTCTCGGATCGCTCCAGAGAATCCCCGCGCGACTGTAAGCGCATGTCCGTGTCTTGGCGGCGAGCTGATCATGGACAGGAGCCCAAGCCAGCGAGCCTGTGACGTCTCCCCCTGCCTGAAGGATGATCACAGGAGTGCCGGCCCCCCGGCAATCGAGCTGAAGTCTTCGTCCGTCCTCGATTTCGATCAACACCCCTTGAGCCGGAAAATCCCGAAAGCGATTTTCTGGCGCCGTGCTCGCACATCCGCCCGCAAGGGCTGATAAAAGAGTCAGGGCTATCGCCCGGAGGCGCACGTTCACGGGGAGCTCTCTCCAAAAGGGCTGCCGCTCAATGGTCTTTCTGTCAAAGATCGGGACTTTGCGGTCCCCATCCGTTCCGGCCCTCAGGTGTGCCGGGACGGACGGGTCGCGGCGTCTTTAAGACCCCGCTTGGCCGCTTTTTCCCCCTCTGAAGCGACCTTACCGAATGCGAACCGTCATCGATCCCATCTCGCCAGAGATTTCGAAACTATCTCCTGACTTCTTGCCTTCCGGATAGACAGTGCACTGATTTTCCACGCCCATGTCAGGCAGCGACAGACAAAGCTTATCGCCATCGGCTTTCCAGGTCCCGCTGAACATGCCGTCTCCGCCCGTGAACTTTCCATCGGGAGTATAATCAATGTTGAAGGACTGTCCCTGAACTTCCATCGTAATGCCTTTGGATGTCACTTCCTGAATAGTCGATGAGGCTGGCGCCGCCTCCTGAGCCAGGGCCGGGGCCGCCAGCGAAAGCAGCAGGATGGGCAGGATAAACGTTTTCATGTGATCCTCTTTGTCAGTGGGTTTTCATTCCTAGCATTTTGATCAAGTAAGTTACAGGGTTTGCGGCGCCTCGTTCCTATCTCTGAATTGGAAGGCTATTCGAGCGGACAGGCAGCCGCGATCTAATGACCGGCGCCGCCGGAGACCGGAGAGACGGGCATGACCTTTCGAGTGACGTGTGTCACGCTGTTTCCCGAGGCCTTTCCGGGCACGCTTGGTCTGTCGATCGTTGGGGCTGCGCTTGAGCGAGGCGCCTTTGCTCTCGATGCGGTCGACATCCGGCCTTTTGGGGTGGGGCGGCGACTTACGGTGGACGATACCCCTTCTGGGGGCGGGGCCGGTCTGGTGATGCGGGCCGATGTGGCTGCTGCCGCTATCGACAGTGTTTCTCGCGACGGTCGGCCGGTCATTTACCTGTCTCCTCGTGGGGCTCCTCTCACTCAGGCCCGGGTCCGCGAACTGGCCGCCGGGCCGGGGGTGATCCTTCTGTGTGGTCGGTTTGAGGGCCTCGACGAGCGGGTGATTGAAGCTCGTGGGCTCGAAGAGGTGTCTATTGGAGATTTCGTCCTGGCCGGGGGGGAGGTCGCCGCTCTGGCCCTGGTCGAGGCGTGCGTTCGTCTGTTGCCGGGAGTGGCCGGGAATAACGAGTCCCTGGTCGAGGAAAGTTTCGAAGCAGGGCTTCTGGAACATCCCCATTATACTCGTCCCCAAGTCTGGGAAGGACGTGAAATTCCGGCCGTCCTGGTGTCCGGAGATCATAAAAAAGTCGATGAGTGGCGTCGAAATCAGGCTGAGCAGTTGACGAAAGCCAGAAGACCGGATTTATACGCCGCTTCCCGGGCTTCAAGCCCGACAGGTGCGCAAGGTCGTTCGCGCGACGGAAAGATGTAACCGATGGCCGCCAATATCATCGAAACCTTGGACCGTGAGGAAATCGCTCGGGTCATGGCGGGGAAGTCAATTCCTGCATTCGCGGCGGGGGACACCCTGCGAGTAAATGTGAAGATTTCCGAAGGCGACCGTGAACGAATTCAGGCTTTCGAAGGTGTCTGCATCGCCCGGTCGGGCGGCGGCCTCAACGAGAGTTTCACCGTGCGCAAACTTTCCTTTGGGGAAGGGGTGGAGCGTGTGTTCCCCCTGAATTCGCCGATGCTTGACTCGATCGAGGTGAAGCGAAAAGGCAAGGTTCGTAGAGCGAAGCTTTATTACCTGCGCGGGCTGACCGGTAAGAGAGCCCGTATCGCTGAGCGCACCACAGGCCGGCGGGATGACGATTCGGCTGATTAAATAACGCCGGACGGAGCGGTTGTGAAATACGATCGTCGATGATCGATTGTTCTGCTCGTGCGGCAGGGCACTTTTTCATTTCCTGTTAAGGCGGTTAGAAATTAGCGGTTTAACGTCACCTCGCGCGAACGAATGGTCACTCCCCGAGCGTTTATACCCAGTACTTGAGATGTAAGCTGACTTTTGGGCCCATTAGCCAATGAGCTCAGTCTCAGGTCACCCGCTCAACCATCAGCTTCTTGATTTCCGCGATCGCCTTGGCCGGGTTCAGCCCCTTGGGGCATACCTGAGCGCAGTTCATGATGGTGTGGCATCGGTAAAGCTTGAAAGGGTCTTCCAGGTCGTCAAGCCGTTCTCCGGTCGCTTCATCCCTGCTGTCGATGATCCAGCGATACGCCTGAAGCAGAGCTGCGGGGCCTAGGAACTTATCGCCATTCCACCAATAGCTGGGGCAGGCGGTCGAGCAGGAAGCGCACATGATGCATTCGTAGAGGCCGTCCAGTTTCTTTCTGTCTCCTTCAGACTGCTTCCATTCCTTTTGAGGCTCGGGAGTGGTCGTCTTGAGGTAGGGCTGAACATAGCGGTGCTGAGCATAAAAATTCGTCAGATCCGCCACCAGATCCTTAACAACAGGCATGTGCGGCAATGGCGAGATCGTGATTGGACCCTGAAACTCGTCATGTCCCTTGGTGCACGCTATCGTGTTTCGACCGCCGATATTCATCGAACAGGACCCGCAAACGCCTTCCCTGCAGGATCTCCTGAAAGAGAGGGTCGGATCGATCTCATTCTTGATGTAGATAAGGGCGTCCAAGACCATAGGGCCGCACTGAGCGGTATCGATCGTATAAGTATCCCAGGAAGGGTTTTGTCCGCTCTCCGGATCAAACCGATAAATCTTGAAGACCTTGAATTTCTTCACACCGACGGGTTTGGGCCAAATCTTGCCCTTTTTGATTTCGGAATTGCGCGGAAGCGTTAGCTCAACCATTGGAAAATCCGTCTCGGGTAGGATCTCAGATCACCTTAGCGGCGATCCGTCAAAATGAAAGCGTCTCAGCGTCGCGGCGCATGTGGTTGGCCCCGTAACGATGTGCCTGAAGGTCATGGAATTGTCTCGTTGAACATTAAAGCCCTCACGAGACGCGCAGGAGGAGACCCATGCGAGAGAACCGTGTCGTGATAGCGCTTCAGGCTGAACTCCCCCATCCAACGACGCTTGGCTTCTTCCCTGAGGGCATGGTGTTCTCTCCAACCGACATAGTAGGTCGAGAGCTGAGTTGAGCTGACACGCGCGCGCGTCCATTTCCCCCGCGCTTCACTTTCTTCCTGCAAAGCCGCGCCTGTCATGAACGACATCGCGTCAGCTTCGCTCCAGCTGTCTACATGGACGCCATGATCGAGCGCAGCGTTTGCGATAGATCTTAAACGCCACTTCAGGGTGATCAGCTTGCGAAGCGGATCGCCCGGAGCGTCCCGCACTTCCGACATCATGTCTTCCGCATAGCACGCCCAGCCCTCGATAAAGGTTCCCGAGCCAAGAACTGCCCTTAGCGTGCTGGGATGGCGGTTGGCGTGCCATAATTGAACGAAATGACCAGGCATGGCTTCGTGAATGGTAAGTTCATCAATCGAACGCGAATTGTACTCGCGAAGGAAGGACTGCGTCCGCTCCTCCGACCATGAAGTCGGAATGGGGGAGACCGCGTAAAATGTTTCGAGATGCCGATCGAGAGGTCCTGGAGAGTCGCAGTAGGCCACAGCGACACCTTGCTGGAATTCCGGCATCTCTATCACCCGAACCGGGGCGTCGGGCAGTGTGATGAGATCTCTTTCCCGGACAAACCGGGTTGTCGTCTCGAGTGTTTCGGCAGCTCGTGAGAACAGGTCCTCGCGCGAGGGGCGGTCAGCATAGGCTAACGTCAGCGCCGCTCGTATCGCTGAATCCTTCTGCTCAGCCGACGGGGCAGGACCCAGCCTCTCATTCGAATTATTCACGGAAAGCGCGGTTCGAGCGATGTCGAACATTTCGTCCCGCACCCCGTCGATGTCCTTCATCGCCTGCTGGCGAAGATCCCCGCCGGATAGTGTTGCGCTGAGCGTCAGGCGCAGTTTTGTCTCGAATAACTCTGACCCGATGCGAAAGTCGCCCGATGCGGCAGGAATGAGCGTTGAGCGGATCCATGACCTGTGCGCCCCGACAGCTGATTTCGCCGTTTCGGCTGCTGATTTCAATCGTGAGAGATCGTTCGGTCTGAGGACTGAAGCCTGAGGTTCGATGAGGTTTTCGATAATCGAAATGACCCCGTCCATTTGCGCCAGATAGGTTTCGGCATGGATTTTTGGAGTCTTCTCCGGGAGCAGCGACTGTTGAGCCTGATCCATAAACTGAGGCAGCTTTTCCATCCGCGCAGCTGCTGACAGCAGCCGCTCGGGCAAGGGGCCGAAATCCCGCGCCATCAAACTGTAGAGGGCGTTCCCGGCGGCTTCGCTGTAACGCAGCGGATCCCATTTCCAGTCCTGAAGATCGACATAGGTAAAGAGCTGCCCTTCAAGGTGCTCCGATAGCATGACGGCGTCGACCTGGTTGTCTCGCGACAGGGCGCTTCGATCGATCGCTGCAAGGCGTTGTCGGAATGCTTCAACCTCTGCGGATGACGCCTGGCGACCCGGTTCGCTGACATCCTCGAGCTCGGAATCAAAGGCGTGCTCGCCAAGACCTGTCGCCGCGGAGGGGCGTAGGCGCGTGTAACTCTGTAGCCAGTCAGACGCCAGCGTCTTGAAGACCTCATCTGAGGTCTCAGGAGCGGAAGATCCTGGTCGGCTGCAACCGGTAAGTCCCGAAAGTCCGGCGGCTGCGCATAGAACAAGGGCCTCTCGCCTCGACAGACCTGATGACATGATCGTTGTCTCTTACGGGTCAATGAGACCCAGATTTCCCGTCCGTCAGTATACCCTGGCCTTAGGCGCGATGTACTCGATGTCGTTCGACATGGTGTAAGCGTGAACCGGGCGGTAGTCGATCGAAACGCCGCCGTTCTCGCCGACCCAGGCCAGCGTGTGCTTCATCCACTCGCCATCATTGCGATCAGGATAGTCTTCCCGTGCATGGGCACCCCGGCTTTCCTTTCGGTTCGCGGCCGAGTTCACTGTGGCGGCGGCCTGAATGATGAGATTGTCGTATTCGAGGGTCTCCAAAAGATCCGTATTCCAAATCATCCCTCGGTCAGACACCGAGATATCTGCGGTTCCCGCATGAACTTCGGCGATGCGGCGGACTCCTTCGTCGAGAACTTCCCCTGTTCTGAAAACCGCACAATTCTCCTGCATAGCTTTCTGCATGGAAAGTCTCAGTCGGGAAGTGGGGGTCGCTCCGCTTGCGTTCCGGAAGCGATCAAGGCGCGCCAGATGCGCTTCGCCTGCACCCTTAGGCAGGTCGACTTGCGAGGACTGGCGATCGAGGACTTCCGCGCAACGCAGGCCGGCTGCCCTTCCAAACACGACAAGGTCGATCAGCGAATTCGACCCGAGACGGTTGGCTCCGTGAACGGATACGCACGCAGCTTCACCCACAGCCATCAATCCGGGAACGATGGTGTCGGGGTCTCCCCCGGCCTTGGTCAGAACCTCGCCATGATAGTTGGTCGGGATGCCGCCCATATTATAGTGCACGGTCGGCAGGACAGGTATGGGCTCGCGAGTCACATCCACGCCCGCGAAGATTTTGGCGCTCTCAGAGATCCCTGGCAGCCGAGCGTGAAGCACTTTCGGATCGAGATGGTCGAGATGGAGGTGAATGTGATCACCATTTTTCCCAACGCCGCGTCCCTCCCGGATCTCGATGGTCATCGAGCGGGAGACGACGTCACGAGACGCCAGATCCTTCGCTGACGGCGCGTATCTTTCCATGAAGCGCTCACCGTTAGAGTTGGTGAGGTATCCACCCTCGCCGCGGGCCCCTTCCGTGATCAGGCAGCCCGCTCCGTAGATTCCTGTAGGGTGGAACTGAACAAACTCCATGTCCTGCAGCGGAAGGCCGGCGCGCAGAACCATGGCGTTTCCGTCGCCGGTGCAGGTATGAGCGGATGTCGCTGAGAAATAAGCCCTGCCGTAGCCGCCCGTCGCCAGGATGACGCGGCGGGCCCTGAAACGGTGAAGAGCGCCATTATCAAGCTGCCACGAGGTAACTCCCCGGCATGCGCCGTCGGAATCCATGATCAGGTCAAGGGCGAAGTGCTCTATGAAGAAGTCCACGTCGTATTTCAGCGACTGGCCATAGAGCGTGTGCAGAATGGCGTGGCCTGTTCTGTCTGCTGCGGCGCAGGTCCGCTGAATCGGCGCCTCCCCGAAGTTTCGGGTCATTCCGCCAAATGCGCGCTGATAGATCTTTCCGTCCTCTGTCCGCGAGAACGGCACCCCCCAGTGCTCCAGTTCATAAACAGCATCTGGCGCATGCCGGACGAGATACTCGATGGCGTCCTGATCGCCCAGCCAGTCAGCGCCCTTCACTGTGTCGTACATGTGCCAGCGCCAGTCGTCCTGACCCATGTTGCCAAGTGATGCCGAGATTCCGCCCTGGGCGGCCACGGTGTGAGAGCGTGTGGGGAACACTTTCGTCACACACGCCGTCTTAAGTCCCGCCTGAGCACAACCCAGGGCGGCCCGAAGGCCCGATCCGCCTGCGCCGACAACCACAACATCGTAGGTGTGATCGTTCCAAGAATAGGCGGTCATTGGCGAGGATCCTCAGGACAAAGAGTTAGATCGGTCTTCCGGCCCAGCCGGACATTCATGCGCCTAGGCGATGGCAAGCTTCAGAACCGCAACGGCCGCGGCGACAAATACCAATACGGAGATGAAGGTGTTGAGGATCAGCAGCGAGAGTTTCGAGCTCGTCTTGCTGATGTAATCTTCAATCACAACCTGAAGGCCAATGCGCATATGGTGCACGCCAGCCCCGATTGTCACCAGAATGAGGGCGGCGTTGATCGGCTCCCCGATCCACGCAATCGCACCGTCATATCCACCCCGGACCGCCCCGATCAGGGAGATCAGAATCCATGGCGTAAGGATCAATAGCGCGACGGCTGTCGCTCGTTGCGCGATGAAGTGTTCGACCCCTTTTTTCGCAGACCCGAGGCCACGGACCTTGCCAAGCGGCGTTCTGATTGATTCGCTCATTTTCAGCCCCCCATTGCCTCAAGCGACACTGGCGCCAACCCCGCCGCGATCCAGATCGCACCCGCGCCGACCGCTGCCAAAAGGATCATTAGCCCCCCCAGAAGACTGGCAAGCTTTGGATTGAAGCCGTGGCCCATATCCCAGACAAGATGCCGCGCCCCGCTCATCGCATGGTAAAGAATGCTTACCGTAAACCCGAACAGCACGACCGAGCCCGGTATTGAGGATGCGACCCGCTCAAAGGCGCTGTAGGCTTCGGGACCTGAGGCGGCGGCGAACAGCCAGCCTGCAAGAAGTATCAGTCCCAGATAGTTAGCCACTCCGGTCGCCCGATGAAGGATCGAGCCCAGCATGGTCGTATGCCATCTCCAGACCTGCACATGAGGCGACATGGGTCGCTTGTCAGTCCATCCCGATTGCGCCATTCCGATTTTTCCCCGAAGGCTCCCGATCAGGTTTCTAAAAATACCCTAGGTTTCGGTTCTAGACCCGCTCTCACCAGTGTCAACGCGTCAGGGGCGCGGCCTCTTGGCGTGCGTTCAAAACCGTTTCATTTATGACTCATGAAGATTTCAGTCATCGAAACCGGTCGCCCGCCCGCCCCCCTGGGGGAAACGTTTTCTGATTATCCCGGTATGTTCGCGCAGCTTTTAGGCGGCGGGCTTGGAGATTTCGAATTCGACCCGATTCGCCTTGTTGACGGGGGAGGGCTTCCGGATCCGGGCCTTCTGGAGGCTGCGATCATCACTGGATCTCCTTCGGGGGTATATGACGATTTGCCCTGGATTGGTCCGCTGAAGACCTTCGTGCGCTCCGCGCATTCGGCGCAACTTCCAATGGTCGGCGTTTGTTTCGGCCATCAGATCCTTGCGGATGCTCTGGGAGGCGATGTCAGGAAGTCTCCCAAGGGGTGGGGTGTGGGGAGGCATACCTATGAGGTCTTGGAGACCCGGGACTGGATGGTTGGCGCTGGTGGATCGTTTTCCCTTGTCGCAAGTCATCAGGATCAGGTGATCTCGGCGCCTAAGAGCGCTGTCACGCTCGCCCGATCCGCTCATACGGACCACGCCATGCTGATGTATCAGGATGCGCCGTTTATGAGCGTTCAGGGTCATCCTGAGTTCAGTGACTCATTTGCATCGTCCCTCTATGCCTTGCGTCGGGGAACTGTCTTTCCCGAGGCTCTGGCCGATCAAGCAATCCGCTCTCTGGATTCTATTCCGGGCGATCATGCGCTGGTGGCTGGCTGGATGGCCCGTTTCCTGTCGATGGCGCGCCGTTGACCGGTAAATCAGCTCAGGAGCCATGGGGGCGCGCCGAATTGCAGTTTGGCGGAATGCGATTTTCATTATCCAGCTGGCCTTCTCTGCGGCGGCTTTCGGGAGAGGCGGATGGCTGCTGAGGCGCTCTATCACAGGCTCGGGGTGGTTCTGGAGGTCGCTTCGGTCAGCGAGCGCACCAACTCGGCCGGCCGGACAAAACGCTTCAGTCGCTGCAGGGTAAGCTGGGATGACAATGGCGAGACTTCGTTTCCCGATTTGTCGGAGACCTACTCTGCTGGAGAGCGAACCGCTGTCATATTCAAGGGGGGCAACTATATCTGCGATCTGAACCTTGCGACGGGACGTCAGTCGGTGATCGGCGACAGGGTGGAGGGCGTCGCGGCCCTGATACTGCTCATCTCATTGCCTCTGTGTTTCGTTCTGGTCGGCTTTCCCCTCTACTGGAGCGTTATGCTTTACTCCAGGGTCACGACCGCCCGGCTAAGGCGACAGATCTCGGGGTATTTGCGGGATACATTCGCGTCAGGCGCTATTCAGGCCCAACAGGTTCGCGCTGAGGCGGTTACGACGTCCTTATAAACCGTGCAGAGGCGATCCATCCTGCAGCCTGATATCCGCCAGCCAGAATCAGCAACGTGTCCAGCCATGCCCGAGTTCCCCAGAGGGGCCAGAGCGGAAAGAGAGCAAGGACGGCTATGAGCGCCGAGGCTCCGTCCAGCCACCGGTCTCCAAGAAGATATCCCAGCCCCGAGCGATTTTTCAGAACGTCTTTTCTGGAGACCGGGAACACCCCGTCATTCAGTCTCGGTGGACCAAAGACTTCCCTAAGATGTTGGATGTCGAGTATGCCTGTCAGGTCTCGGAGATGTTCTGCCGTGGCCTCCCCTTCGTCCACGGCCTGCCAAGATGCTCCCGATCGAATGCTACGAACAATCACTGACAGCAAGATGGCGATGGCGCCGGCCGCCTGGGCGATGCCTGGGGACATGGAGGTCAGCTCCGTTGGGGAATTGCCGCCCAGTAATCGAAGTCGAGTATCACTGAGGGCAGGTGGCGTCCCTGGGCATCCAATCGGGGAAACTCTCCGCAAGGGTGATTTTTGGTTGCAACTAACCTCAGTCTCAGCGCGCCCAGACCATCTCCGAGCTCTGCCTTGTCCAGAACTTCCGACCAGGCGAACACGGTGTCGCCGGCGAAGAGCGGATTGACGTGCTGTCCTGAGTTAATCGCGATGATCTCACCCGCGTTCCCCAGGCCGTTAAAGGCCAGTGACCTGGCGAGGGAAATAGCAACGCCTCCGTAGATCAGCCGCCGGCCAAATCGGCTTGAGGCCTGCTCGTGCTGGTTGAAATGCACCTTCGCCGTGTTCTGGTAGAGCCGGGTGGCGATCTGATGCTCAGCCTCTTCAACGGTGAAGGCGTCGACATGGTCGATTTTTTCCCCGATTTCGTAGTCCTCAAAGCCAAATGGCGATCCGGATAAGATGAAGTCGAAGCCGGAGGCGGAGCATTCCGGGCGAGGCAGCGCCGACGGCTTAACTGCGGGCTCAAGATCCGGAACGACAGCCGCGGGAGCCGGGCTGGAGGGGTCTCTCTTGTTGACCATCACCCAGCGGACATAATCCAGCACTTCCTGATCCGCCTGATTGTATCCCGTGGTGCGAACCCACACCACGCCCGTCTTTCCGTTCGAGTTTTCCTTCACGCCAATAACTTCCGAGACGGCTCGAAGCGTGTCGCCGGGATAAACTGTTCTCAGAAAGCGTCCTTCTGCATATCCCAAATTTGCGACGGCATTGAGGGAGATGTCCGGAACAGTCTTCCCAAACACGATATGAAAAGCCAGTAACGGGTCAATTGGCGCGCTTTCCAGGCCGCAGTCCTGCGCGAAGGTGTCTGATGAGAAAAGCGCGTAGCGCGATCCTGTCAGCCCGACATAAAGTGCTGCGTCCGCCTCTGTGACGGTTCGGGGCGTCGGGTGAATGAGTTCATCACCTGGTGCGAAGTCCTCGAAGAAGTTACCCGGGTTGGATTTCAGCGTCATGAAATGGCCTCGCGCTGCGCGATGGCTTCTGCGATGGCGACCGTTCGCTTCGCTTGAGCCAGATGAAGAAGCTCTGTCATCTTTCCGTTCACCTTCAGCACCCCCTTTCCTGCGTTCTGGGGATCGTCAAAGGCTGCTATGATCGCTCGAGCATGCTCGACCGTACTCGCCGCAGGGGCGAAGATCGTATTGCAAGGTTCGATCTGACTGGGATGAATCAGAGTCTTGCCGTCAAAGCCGTAAGCTTTGGCCTGACGCGCCTCGCTTTCGAAGCCGGCAGCATCAGCGATGTCGTTGAAAACACCGTCAAACACCAGAAGATCGTAGGCTCTCGCCGCCACAATGGTCAGCTGCAGCGATGTCGAGATATTGCTACGATCCGCAAGATGTTCTCCCCTGAAATCCTTGATCAGGTCGTTCGCTCCGATCACGAAGCCATTGAGCGACGTGGTTCGCTTCTGATCGGCGATCGATTGAATGTTCAGGATCGCGAGAGGGGTCTCTATCATCACCCACAGCTTGATGCTGGTTGGAGCGCCCGCAGCCTTCATGCTCAGATCGATTGTCTCAATATCTCCGGCGGTCGCCACCTTTGGAACCAGGATTACATCTGGCTTCGCCCTGATTGCCGCTGCCAAGTCGTCATGGCCCCACTCAGTATCCAGCCCATTGATCCGAATGATCAGTTCTCTGGGGCCGAAGCCGCCCTTCGACACATTTTCGCATACCCGGCTCCTGGCCTCGAGTTTTGCTTCTGGAGCCACGGCGTCTTCAAGGTCGAGAATCAGAGCGTCGGCCGGGAGTGACTTGGCTTTTTCGAGGGCTCTCTCATTCGCGCCCGGCATGTAGAGGACAGAACGACGGGGTCGAATGGCGGACATTTCTCAGATTCCTGTGCGGCGGCGGTCTGTGACACATGGAGGAGGCGGCCGGGAATATCAAGTCGAACAGCCTGCTCGGCGATCATGACGCCTGCGCCGTTCCCTTCGTCCTCCGTTAAGTTCTGCGACGAAACTGGATCACCCCTGATTGTGGGGCGCCGGGTTGGACGGGGTGCGAGGTTCGACCAGACGAACTTTCTTGTCGTCGGTGTCGAACACGCCCCGACCCGGAACATAGTTGATCTCCAGTCGAACGCCGTCAGGATCTTCAAAGAGAATAGAGAAATAACCAGGCGCCCAGTCGTCTTCCTGCGGCGCACGAATGATGGGCGCTCCGAGGTTGCGGATGAAGTCGTAAGCCTCGCGTACATCTTCCCTAGAACGGGCCCTGAAGCAGACATGATGAAGTCCCACGCGCCTCTGAACGAAGCGTTGGCCGACATGCTCGGGAGCAGGAGGGCTGATCAGGACACCTGTGCGGCCGCCCACGCAGTAATAGCCGGATGTATCGTCCATGACCTCGGTGAGCCCCATAAAGGGCAGGAGCTCTCGGTAAAAAAGGCGAGCGCGCTCATACTCGCCAGCCGTGATCTGGATGTGTGCGATACCGTTGATCTGCATTTGAGGGCTCGCTCGTGGCTTGGTGGGGTCGGCGGGGTTGACCCTGCATGATCGCGCGCTGATCAAGATCGTCAAGGTAACGTCGGAGACCTGTTGACCGCAGAGCCCGGATCTCGGATTCTCCGTGCCATGTGCATCAATTACTCTCGGGTTGCTGAGGGCTTCGAGCCGGTTGTTCGTGCCTTTGAGCAGAATTTTGAGGATGGTCTGGAGCTTGGCGCCGGATTTTCGGCCTGGCTTGATGGAGAGCTTGTGGTCGATGTTCAGGGAGGCTGGGCCGATCGCCAGCAGACCCGGCCCTGGGACGCCTCGACACTGTGTCCGGTCTATTCGACGACTAAGCCTATAGCTGCGCTGGTGGTTGCGCTTATGGTTGAGCGTCGACTTCTTGATTACGATGTGGCGGTGAGCGCGTACTGGCCGGAGTTTGGCGCGGCCGGCAAGGAGCACCTGACGGTCGCAGAGGTGTTGTCGCATCAGGGCGGTCTTGCAGGATTTGTAGAGCCCATTGATGCAGCCTTGTGGCTAGATCCCATAGGCCTTTCCGAGCGTTTGGCGAGGCTTGCTCCTCTGGGGGACGGGGCCAAGGGATCAGCTTATCACCCTCTGACGTGGGGGTATCTGGCTGGCGAGCTGGTCCGACGAGTTGATGGCCGCAGTCTCGGGCGTGTGCTTCGCGAAGATATCTGTCGACCAATGGATATCGACTTCTGGATTGGAACCCCTGAAGCCGAGCACCATCGTTGTTGTGAAATGGTCAAGCCTAAGGCGCCTGCGCAGTTCGCGTCGCTTAACGATGAGGTCCGCGCGGCGTTTCTTCAACCTTGGTCGGCTCCCAATCGCGGGGCCAGTGAGTGGCGGGAGGCCGAGATTCCATCGGCTAACGGGCACGGCACTGCGTCGGCGACAGCGCTTTTATACTCCGCATTCGCCCGGCGCGGACGGATCGGGTCCGTGCGGCTGTTTTCGGACGCCGTTTGGGCACAGCTCACTTGCGAACGAGTTTTTGGACCAGACCGTGTCCTTCCCGGGAAAGTTTCCTTTGCGGCGGGCGTTATGAGGAATGCTTCCCTTCTTTATGGTCCGAGCCCCGAAACGCTTTGTCATTCAGGCTGGGGAGGGTCCGGGGCCTTTGGAGATCCGACAACCGGTCTCTCGGGAGCTTATGTCATGAACCGCCAGGGTTCTGACCTTCTGGCGGATGAGAGAAGACAGCGATTGATCGATGCGCTCTATGGCTGTCTGTAGTCAGACTCGTTCAGGTTCGAGTTGTGGACCGCGCGTGATGACCCGATCGCAAAGACGATAGTGTGAAGAGCGCGACACCAGCCCAGGTCAACCCGAATGTGACGGCATGTGCGGGCGTGAACGCTTCGCCCAGGGAGAGTCCGATGATGAATTGCAGGGTTGGTGCAATATACTGGAGCATTCCGGTCGTCGACAGACGCAGTCGTCTGGCGCCCTGAGCAAACAGGATCAGAGGAATGGATGTGATTGGTCCGGCGGCGGCCAGCAAAAGGATTGTGTTTAGCTGACCTCCTCCCAAGATCTCGGTGTTTGTTGCAGGCCAGACGAGCAAGCCGATAGCGGCCACCGGGGCCAGCCACATGATCTCGATCGCGAAGCCGATGCGACTGTCGACCTCCGCATGTTTTCTTATTGCCCCATAGACAGCGAAGCTCGCGCCAAGGGACAGTGCGACCCACGGAAATTCTCCAACCGCGACGGCCTGATTGAGAACGCCTAGCGATGCGAGGATAATTGCTGCGACCTGCAGGCGATTAAATCTCTCGCGAAAGAGAAAAGACGCGATGATGAAGGTTATCAGCGGATTTATGAAGTAGCCGAGACTTCCTTCAAGGATCCGGCCCTGAGTGACGGCCCAGATGTAGATCGCCCAGTTCGCTGCGATGGCGATTCCTGACGCCAGGAGGGTCGTCAAGAGCGCTGGCTGATGAATGGCTCGCCACGCGTCCTGCAGTTTTCCTGAGGCTAGTATCAATAGGACAGCCGTCGGCGCTGACCAGAGAATTCGGTGAGCCAGGATAATCCACGGAGGGGTGTCTGAGAGCAGGTAAAAGTATAGAGGCAGGAAACCCCAGAGCAGATAAGCGGAGGTCGCCGCCGCGAGCCCAGTGAGCGCTGTCCTATCGAGGGTCATGAGGCATTCTCCACCATGAGCCGTGGCTTACGGCGGGTCTCCATCGAGGTATCGGCCTCACTTCATGCGGTTTCCCTTGAAGGCGCCCCGGTTCAGAAGTCCTTCTGCGATCTGAACGGCGTTTAACGCGGCCCCCTTGCGAAGGTTGTCGGAAACAATCCACAGAGACAGCCCGTTCTCCACTGATGGATCGTTTCGAATTCTGGAAACGTAGACGGCCCATTCGCCAGCGCATTCGACTGGGGTCATATAGCCTTCGTCTTCTCGCTTATCGATGACCATGATCCCTGGAGCCTCCCTAAGGATGGCGCGGGCGTCTGAGGCTGATAATGGTCCAGCTAGCTCCAGGTGCACTGCTTCACAATGGCCCACAAACACTGGGACTCTGACGCACGTTGCTGAAACCTGTACGGCGGAGCCCAGTATCTTCTGTGTTTCGACGCGCAGCCTCCACTCCTCGCGGGTCGAGCCGTCCTCCATGAACTCGTCAACATGGGGGATCACGTTGAACGCGATCTGTTTGGTGAATATGCGCGGCTCAATTCCCTGATTGACATAAACGCCCTTGGTCTGCGTCCACAGCTCATCCATTCCCTCCCGTCCGGCCCCGGAGGTGGATTGATATGTGGCCACCACCGCGCGTTTGACCCCAACGGATTCATCAATGGGCTTAAGGGCGACGACGAGCTGAGAGGTTGCTCCACCAGGGCTGGCGATGATGTTTCTCAGTCCATATCCGTTCAGTGTCGCGGCGTTTACCTCCGGGACGACCAGCGGGACATCACTTTCCATTCGAAAGGCCGACGAGGTATCAATGACGATGCATCCCGCCGCTGCGATGCGGGGCGCCCATTGGCGAGCCGCCTTCGACCCTGCCGCCAGAATGCAAAGATTGACCTCGGACCAGTTCACCGTTTCTGCGTCACGGGTCCTGAGGTTTCGATCGCCATAGCTGACGTCTTTCCCAATCGACTGTCTTGTCGCCACCGCGAGGACGTCGTCAGCTGGAAAATCCCGTTCTCCGAGGACTGTCAGGATCTCTCGTCCGATCGTTCCTGTCGCGCCCAGCACAGCTACTCGAAACATTCGTCTCTCCTGTTCGCCATCGCTCTGGCGCGCGGCCATGTCCATCCCAGGTCGGAGGACTACTCGTTCCTTCGCTCGGAGACAGATCATTGACGCCGGTGCGTATACGCTGCTCTCAGATCTGCTGCAATTTGGAAGGTCTGATCGGAATTAATGTGAGGGTCCGCGTCCTCCCGGCTCCTTACAGACGATCGAGTATCGCCGTCCCCATATCATGGGTCGAGTGAAGTCCGCCCAAGTCTCGTGTCCGATAGCCGTCTTCGAGGGCCCGGTCGACTGCTTGCCAGATCCGTTCTGCGGCGTCGGGACGCTTTAAGCTCCAGCGCATCGCCATTTCGAGTGAGAGAATGGCTGCACAGGGGTTGGCGATCCCCTGGCCGGCGATGTCAGGCGCCGATCCGTGAACCGGCTCGTAAAGGCCTGGAACCCCGGGATCTCCGAGCGCTGCCGAGGGAAGCATTCCAATGGAACCCGTCAGCATCGAGGCTTCATCCGACAGGATGTCTCCAAAAAGGTTATCCGCCAGGATAACGTTTATGTCCTTCGGAGCCTTCACAAGATGCATCGCGCAGGCGTCGGCATACATGTGGTCCAGCTGCACGTCGCCAAAGGATTCGGAATGAAGGCTGGTGACCTCCTCTCGCCACAGGACTCCAGATTCCATGACATTTGCTTTTTCGCACGACAGGACCCCCCCGAACTTCCCGCCTTTTCCACGTCGGCCCCGCGCCAGTTCGAATGCGACACGTGCGACCCGGCGAATTTCATCGGAGGTGTAGCTTTGAGTGTCGAAGCCCCTGCGTCGTCCATCTGGAAGACGTTCGATCCCTCGGGGCTGGCCGAAATAGACCCCTGAGGTCAGTTCGCGAACAATTACAATATCGAGCCCCTCGACGAGCTCACTCTTGAGCGCTGATGATGAGGCTAGCGCGGGAAAACAAAATGCTGGCCGGAGATTCGCATAGACATCTAGGCCTTTGCGAAGAGCAAGGAGGCCGGCCTCGGGGCGCTTATCCCTCGGGGTTCTGTCCCATTGTGGCCCTCCGACTGCCCCCATGAGGATAGCGTCGGCGCTTTTGGCGCGCTCCAGCGTCTGCGTTGTCAGCGGATCTCCGTGATGATCAAAGCTGACGCCCCCAATCAGTCCTTCCTCAATGTTCAAGTCAGGCGCCACCGCTTCGGCGATCCGACGGGCCTGCTGGATCACCTCGGGCCCTATGCCGTCGCCAGGCAACAGTAGGAGGGTCTGCGAGTGGTCGGGCGGCGTCATGGTTTTTGGACTCCGGATGGCTGAACGTCTGAACATCCTGACGAGACGGGGTCCCATCGGAGGAGGTTGAACCACCTGATGACGTCACATACTCATTCCTGCAAGTGCCTCTTTCGCCTCTTTAACGCCGGCCTGCGCGGCACGCTGATACCATTCCCGCGCCAGCGTCAGGTCCTGCATCGGGGCGTTTTGCTCATAGAGCTGGCCCAGCATATACATGGCCTCAGGGTGACCTTGGTTCGCCGCCTTCTCCACCATGCGCAGACCTGAATTCGGTTTCCAGGGATATCCCTCAATCCCTTGCGACATGCGATACCCCACCCAGAGCTGGGCGTCCGGGCTTCCTGCTGATGCAGCCGCTTCCGCATCGAGGCGACCCTCCTCTTGCAGGTACGGGTTCTCAGAGGCGAGCCTTTGTTCCGCTCGAAAAAACAGAGCAAAGGGATTTTTCCTGTCCGCGAGATCGTTTATCCGACCGTCGTCCCCAGAGGCGACGGCGGCCTGGAAGGCGGTCCTGGCCGCTTCGCGTCTCTCGGCTTCCTCGAGGATGGCTGCCTGGCGCCTTCGCTCCAGTTCCAGCTGCGCGTTGGGGTCGCCCGCCTCGGAAGCCCTGGTCAGGTTCTCGTCTGTTTCCGAGGCTAAATTCCGGATCGGTTCGGAGGGCTGTGAGCAGGCGAGAAACAGGAAGCACAGTCCGCTGATGGTTGAGGCTCGGCCTCGTGTCCCAGCTAATGGGGTTCCCAACGCCATCTGTCGCGCCATAACGTCTTGGTCTCCAGAGGAGGGATCCAGCGCGGCGATCCTTGCTTCACTGGGATGATTGAAGCCATGGGGTTTCGATTATGCGTCGCTGTTCAAACGCCTCAATGCTGGATGCGTGCGCCAGACTTTCTCCGATGTCGTCAAGGCCGGCCAGAAGTCCGGCCTTACGCCCCGGATCAATGTCGAAGTCATGGGTGACGCCGTCAGGTCCTGTCACGGTCTGAGCCGTTAGATCTACGGTGAAGACATGATTAGGTCCGCCCGCTTTGAGAAGGAGGTCCTCTACAATCTCCCGCGGCAAAACCACTGGCAGGAGACCGTTCTTAAAGCAGTTATTGTAGAATATATCCGCAAATGACGGGGCGATCACACACGAGAGACCCTGATCGAGAAGCGCCCACGGGGCGTGTTCGCGCGACGACCCGCAACCGAAGTTCTCCTTCGCAATGAGGATGGATGCCTTGGCATAGGCCGGCTGGTTCAGTACAAACTCCGGGTTCGGCTCCCCATCCTGACGCGTCTTCAATTCATAGAACAGACCTCGGGCCAGCCCATCGCGTGAAACAGTTTTCAGGAACTGCTTGGGGATTATCATGTCTGTGTCGACATTGGCGATCGGCAGCGGAGCGGCGGTTCCTGTCAGGCGAGTGAACGGCTTCATGCTATGGATGGGGTCCAATTGGCGACTAGCCGGAGCGCAGCGACCGGCAACTCCTTTCAGACTATCGCCAGACTGCAAGAGGTATCAAGCGGCGATGTTCGGGCCGTCCCCCTGATCAAGGTCAATGACTGTTGGACGCCGAGCGCTGACGATCTCTGAGGCGGAGGCCTTCTTCCCGGAATGCGGCGATTTTCTGTTTTGATCGCTGTTTGGCCGTAATGCCTCCATGTATCCGCCTTGGGGTCCGATAACAAAGGAGATGGTCTGACTGAGCATCGAGCAGTTTGAACCGCCGGGCTGGCGCCAGGACAGGAGCAGAGCCAATGAGTCAAGAGGATAGGGGGGATTGGTATCCTCAGCTCCATCGAAGGGAATGGATAGCCGATCTGATTGTTCATGGAGTCGGGCTCGTTCTCGGGGCGCTTGGTTGCGTCCTTCTGTTCGTCAATATCTCGCTGGTGGACTCGCCGCGGATCGCTGTCGGCCTCGCGATATACTCTGTTGGGCTCATGGCGATGCTTTCATGCTCGACGCTTTACAACGTCAATCGTAATCCAGCGATCGCCCATCTTTTCCAACGTCTCGATCTTGCAGCCATCTTT
The DNA here is from genome assembly GCA_903831255.1 of uncultured Alphaproteobacteria bacterium. Taxonomy (GTDB): domain Bacteria; phylum Pseudomonadota; class Alphaproteobacteria; order Caulobacterales; family Hyphomonadaceae; genus UBA7672. The sequence continues at coordinate 77,270 of CAIKWZ010000075.1, read as the reverse complement.
GTCATGATCGCGGGCTCGTATACGCCGCTTATGTTGTCATTTATCCATGAGCCGGTTGCCTGGGTGGTGCTCACGGTCGTGTGGGCCGTCGCTTTTCTGGGCGTGGCGCTCAATTTGATCGCCAGATGGAATGCGCCCAGAGTCTACATCGGATTGTACCTCTTGTTGGGATGGGCTGTTCTTGCCGTTCTCGACAGACTCGTGAGGGCGATGTCTCCTGAAGGACTTGTTTTTCTCGCGTTGGGAGGCGTCCTTTATACGGTTGGAGTGGTCTTTCATGTGCTCAAGCGCTTGCCCTTCAACTCGGCGATCTGGCACGGTTTTGTGGTCGCGGGATCCACCTGTCACTTTTCGGCTATTTTTGTCGATGTCGTATCGACCTAAAATCTGTGACGGCGCGAAGCTGAGGTCCAAACGAAGTCAGGGCACGTAACAGTCAGGTCGCCGTGTTCCGGAGCCTCTAATGTCGATCCGAATGAAGCTTGCAGTCGCCCTTCCACTTCTTCTAACGGCGTGTGCGGGCGCCCCGCCTTTGCCGCAAGAAACCGGCCCTTCCGCCTTTGTGATTGAACGGGACCTCGCCGGGTCGACCGTAGCGAGAGGCGAGTTTTCGGCGATCAACGGCCTCAAGAGGGGTTTCACCGCTTATCTTGAGGGGGAACTAGCTGGCGACACGTTCACGCTCAAAGAGCGCTTTGAGTATGACGACGGTGAGAAAGATCAGAAGACATGGGTTCTGACCTTGAAGGGAGACGGGCTCTATTCGGGAGTTCGGGAGGACGTCGTTGGTCAGGCTAAGGGGTGGCAGGATGGGGCGGCCTTCCGCCTTTCTTACGACGTCAGGTTGCCGAATGAAAAAGGCGAACCCGGAATGCAGGTTCATTTTCAGGATGTCATGGTCAAGACGGCGGACGGAGTTGTGCTCAACAGAGCCTCTGTTGGGAAGTGGGGCGTTCGCGTCGCGCGGGTGGAGCTTAAGATTCGCAAGCCTTAGTCCTCAGGGGTCGACCGGCCCCGAGTTTGCATCGGTCCGGCCCTCTCTGTTATTCCATGGAGAGGATAACGCTCTTCACCCGTGGATAAATCTGGCTTTCCCACTTGCGTCCGTTGAAGACGCCGTAATGACCAACCCCTGCCTGCAGGTGGTGGTGGCGTAAATGAGGCGGAAGCCGGGACGCTAGGTCGTGAGCGGCCGAAGTTTGTCCAACAGAACAGATATCGTCGTTCTCACCCTCTACTGTCAGAATAGCGGTTCGCCGAATGGCGCTCGGATCGATCGTCTCGCCGCGATGGAGTAGTCGGCCTGTTGGAAGACGCATATCCTGAAACACCCATTCCACTGTCTCCAGATAGAACTCTTCTGTTAAGTCAAGGACAGCGAAGTACTCGTCGTAGAAGGTCTTGATTGTCTCGGCCTCCTCGGCGGCTCCTGACATCAGGTGAGAAAAAAGGTTCTGATGCTGGTCGAGGTGACGCTGCGGGTTCATTGACATGAAGGCCGTGAGCTGAATGAACCCCGGATACACGCGCCTTCCCCATCCTGGATGAGGGAAGGGAACGGTCGAGATAAGGTTCGTCCTGAACCAATCAATGGGATTGTTTGTAGCGAGGTCGTTCACCGTCGTCGGATTTATGCGGCAGTCGAGGGGGCCCGCCATCAGCGTCAGGCTTTTCGGTTCGCATGGGTGATTATCGGCCGCCATGATCGCGGTTGAGGCAAGAGCCTGGACACAGGGCTGACACACCGCGACCATATGAGCGCCAGGGCCGAGATGCTCCAAAAATCGAATGAGGTAATCGACGTAATCTTCAAACCCGAAGCGGCCATGCCGGAGTGCTACGTCCCGGGCGTTGAGCCAATCGGTAACATAGACATCATGATCCTGCAGCAGGGTCCTGACAGTTCCCCTTAATAAGGTTGCGAAGTGACCGGAGAGGGGCGCCACGACAAGGACCCGCGGCTGGACCGCGTCGATGTCTTTCCTGAAATGCAGCAGATCGCCGAACGGCAGATGCAGCGCCACTTCTTCGGTTACCCGAGCGACCGCGTCGCCCACTCGCACTGAGGGTATCTCAAACGGAGGTCGTCGGTGCGTGAGTTTCGCCCGTCCCGCCATCTCCAGCGTCGCTAAGACCTGACGCTCCAGCGTGGTTCCACTGGATCGCGCGAGGACGTTTTTCATCCCCATCGCCGCGGCTCTGAACGGCGCTGACGCCTGAAGTTGCGCCTCATAAAGATGGTACCACATGTCTTGGCGCGCTCATTTTCGAGGCGGAAGGGATCAGAGGTCTGATTAAAACCTGAAATCCGTTCCGCCTTGTTGCGGTGCAGCATAGGATAGCACACCAAAATTAACGTCCTGAAAAGGGGTAACGGATGGGCGAGACCACTTTGACCATTTCGAGCCGGAACTATTCTTCCTGGTCTCTCAGAGCTTGGCTTCTGTGCCGGCTCGCCGGACTTGAAGTGAAAGTGGTCAGTGTGCCGGTCGATGACCCCGCCAATCGAGCCGAGCTGCTTCTGTTGTCTCCGACCGTCCTCGTTCCACGACTCAATCATGAAGGGGCCAGCGTTTGGGATACTCTGGCGATTGCGGAATACCTTGATGAACTGACGCCTGATGCAGGGCTGTTGCCCACTGAGCGTATCGCGCGCGCACATTGTCGGTCAGTGAGTGCGGAGATGCATTCGGGATTTTACAATCTTCGTTCTGCTCTGCCGATGAATTTGAGAGCCCGATATCGTGACTTCCGGATCTTCACCGGCGCGCGTTCGGACATCGTGCGTGTCCTCACGATCTGGCGGGAATGTCTGTCCCTTTATGGCGGGCCCTTTCTTTTCGGCCCTCAACCCACGGTTGCCGACGCTATGTACGCTCCGGTGTGCACGCGCTTCCGAACGTACAATGTTGAGCTTGAACCCCAGGCGCAGAGCTATTGCGATCTGATCCTGTCCTGGGCTCCGATGAAGGAATGGATCTCCGAGGCCTTGAATGAGCCAGAGGAGATCGAGGAGCTTGATATGGAGTTCTAAGGTTGCGACAGCAATCGGTTGGGAGGATCGCCGGGTTCATTGATGCTGCCGTCGCCAGACCTCTCCCTGCTGTTTCAAAACGTCCACCAGATCGCCGATGGCGATGTTTGCATCGATCAGGTGCAGACCCCATGCCGGATCAGGCTTTCCAGCGGACATCACGTCTGTTCCGGGATCAGCCAAACGACGATCATTCGGAAGCGGTCGAATTCTCATTTCCAGGTAGGTGTGCGAGGCCGATTTCACACATGCTGTAGATACCAGACCCGGCAAGGCGACAAAGGGTGTCTCGACCTTGACCCCTTTTGCCCACTCTCTCCCGTTGTTCGAGTAATAGATCTTCGGCTGCATTGTTTCGCCCGTGTCGATCGCTCCGGGATTTACGCATACCGCCTCGGTATCCTTGCCGTTGCGGCCGAAAAGTGCGTTCGCTGAAGGGGGCACCGTCTCCCTGAATGTCGAGAAGCTGATCACGCATCCGACCTGATCTTTTCGCGTGCACGCCGGAATAGCTTTGAATGTGCCTCCCACATCAGCGGCCTTCGGCTTTTGGATCGTCGAACCAAGGATAACTGCCGAGACGAGTTGGGCCTGAAGCGGCGTTGCGTCGATTCTCGATGCGATAAGGCGCGTGATTTGCCCGGAACCCTGAGAGTGGCCGAGTATCACTACGCCGCGCCCCCTGTTTTCATTGGCCAGATACCACGTCCACGCGTCGTCCACGTCATTACTGGCATCTGCAGGTGCGCCATTGACCGGCACCGCAGGGCCTCCGGACATTCGCGCTCGCAGCGCACCCAGTGATATCTGACGGTACATGGGAGCAAACAGGCGGCATACGGACCCGAGACGCGCCAGCTGAGCCTTGACGACGTTCAGCTCCTCCGGCCCAGCTTTCAGATCACTGTAGGCCGTGGCGTCCAGAGAGACCGTGGGATAAACATAAAAGCAGTCAATCGGCGCATTGGGATCCGGGGTGAAGCGCTCCACATGCGATGAGCCGTCCGCCTGAATGACAGTCGTGTCGAGGTTGATCTCGCAGGCGTTCGACGCGATCCCGGGCCTGCATAGCCAGTTTTCGCTGCGAGAATAATCCGTCCGCGCTGAGCTCGCTGCCGGGCTCTGCGCTGGCGTCTGTGCGAGCACAGGTAAGACGCAGTGCGCTGCGAGAATACCTGCAATCAAGGATCGCTTCATTTTGGATCTCTCCCTTGGACCACAGGATAGATGCAGGTCCTTCTTTACCTGTCCAGAGGAGCAGACTGATCGGCCTGTGGGCGGCACTGCTCGGAGAGCGCCTGCTTCAGGGCGAGGGCCTCCGCTGAGTCTGCAGGGACGATTGCTGCCGAGACAGTCATCTTCGGGGTGTTCGTCACGATGTCGGGGAGGGGGGACTTTTCCTCGCCAGCGGTGAACAAATCGATCTGATTGCGCTCGACAGCGCCTCCATAGTCATCGGCTATCAGGTAACCGTCATGGGTCATGTCGCGGCCGTTCAGACGAAACCGCTGACCGCTCAGTTCACTGATGTATAATACGCTTCCAAGCCTGATGAAATCCGGATCGACAGCAATCGTACGGAATGGGGTCAGCGGACGCGCCCGGCCGCCGCAGTCCAGTGGCGATGCCAGCGGCTTGAACCGGGCGCGGCGGGACGCCAGTTTGATGTTGTCAGAAAGCCGCCCGAGCCAGCGATCGCAATCCGCCTGATCCGGACCTTTTGAATCTACATAGGCATAGGATCGAAGCTCACCTGTCGGCGACCTGATGTGGATGGATCCCTGGAGAACGCCATCACACCAGTCCTCTCGTTTGAGTCTCGGAGAGATCTCTCGTCCGAGAGTGTTTAGGAGGGCGTAACTGTCCGGATCGTCGGGATCCGCTGCTGAGACAATGGGAATGAAATAGTGGGTCGACCAGACCAGAAACGGACGGCTATCGCTGCTGGAGGACGTCTCCGGTTTGGGAAGAGAAAAGTCTGAGACCCTCTCGTCCCACGGCGGTTCGACGTCCGCGGGCCTCTCTGTTGAGGCCACGATCATTCCCGCCCAGACCGCCAGCGCCATGGCGGTTCGAAGTGAACCTGCGCGTGTCGATCGGCGCAATCGGGTCATGGGACCTTCTGGCTTACCCGGCAGAGATCACACCCGCGATCGCTGTCTGTGCTGCGAGAACCGGACTCATAAGGTGAGTTCGTCCGCCACGTCCCTGCCGCCCTTCAAAGTTTCTGTTAGACGTGGACGCGCATCTCTCCTGAGGCGACAGGATGTCAGGGTTCATTCCGAGGCACATTGAGCACCCCGGTTCGCGCCATTCGAAGCCAGCCTGCAGAAAGACTTTGTCCAGTCCCTCTTCCTCGGCCAGCGCCTTCACCAGGCCTGAACCCGGCACCACCATCGCCCGCACTCCGTTGGCCACGCGCCGACCTCTGATCACGGTCGCCGCAGCGCGCAGGTCCTCAATTCTGGAGTTAGTGCAGGACCCTATAAACACTCGGTCGACAGGAACGCCGAGCAGTTTCTGGCCCGGCTCAAGTCCCATGTAAGTCAGCGCCCTGACCGCAGCTTCGCGCTTCACGGGGTCTTCAATTTCTTCGGGTCTTGGCACACGGCCGTTGATCGGAGCCGCCTGTTCAGGGCTCGTTCCCCATGTGATCGTTGCGTGCACATGGGAGGCGTCAATATCGATCACACGGTCCCAATGCGCGCCAGGATCGGAGAAAAGCGTTTTCCAGACATTCAGCGCTGTCTCCCACTGCCCGCCTTTGGGGGCTGCGGGGCGTCCTTTGACGTAGGCGAAGGTTTTTTCGTCAGGAGCGATCAGCCCTGCGCGCGCTCCACCCTCGATTGAGAGATTGCAGAGCGTCATCCGGCCTTCCATGGACAATGCCGAAATCGCAGATCCTGAGTATTCGACGACATAACCTGCGCCGCCATTGGTCCCTATGAGGGCGATGATATGCAGGGCGAGATCTTTAGCGCCGACGCCGGCCGGCAACTCCCCGGTCACTCGGATGGACATGTTTTTCATCTTCCTTGCCCGCAGTGTCTGCGTGGCAAGAACATGTTCAACTTCTGAGGTCCCAATTCCATGCGCCAGCGCTCCGAAGGCGCCGTGAGTGGATGTGTGGCTGTCCCCGCAGACAATTGTCATTCCAGGTTGAGTGCGGCCCTGTTCGGGGCCGACTACGTGGACAATCCCATTGTTGACATCACCCATTGGGAAAAAGCGAATACCGTGTTCCGACACATTGCGTTCAAGTGTTTCCAGCTGCTCTCTGGCTTCCGGGTCGCGAACGCCTGCGAGCCCCGCCGACTGATTTTCGGTAGGCGTGTTATGGTCTGCTACGGCAAGTGTCAGATCGGGCCTTCGAACGCCGCGGCCATTGGCTCTGAGACCAGCAAATGCCTGAGGCGTAGTCACCTCGTGGATAAGGTGAAGGTCTATATACAGCAATGCTTCGCCAGATGCCTTGTCTTCGTGGACAAGGTGGGCGTCCCAGATTTTGTCATATAACGTGCGCGACTTTTCTATCATGACGTGGTTATGCGATTACGCTGGGAATGCTGCAAGAGTTGTCCTACGCCGAGGCTTCTGTTGCCGGCGATTACCGTAAGGCGGGCTACATGACCGGGCGCCGCTCGGCCCACTGGTTCGCACTTTGCCGCCATATTTCAACGGGGTGAACGCGGAGCGGACCGGGGAGAGCGGCTGGACCGTGATTTTCGGCCCCCAGTCGTCTTGCAAGCGCTTGGGAGCGATGATTGTCCGGGGCGATCAGATGAATGATGTCGGTCCATCCAAGGTGAAGGACAGCATGATCGATACATGCAACGGCTGCTTCGAATGCGTATCCCAGACCCCATCTGGAGCGAATGACGCCCCACCCCACTTCTGTTCCCGGCCAGTCATGGGGTCGCCATGGCCCGACGCGGCCGACCCATGCCCCGCTCGATTTTTCGATAACCGAATACATGCCGAAGCCCTGAAGCGACCACGATCCGCACATCGTCGCCATGGCCCGCCAGGCGGTCGAAGGGTCTTGAGGTCCGCCCAGATGGCGCGCGGCCTCCTCGTCGGCCATGAACTCGCTCCACGCACTGAAATGATCCAAGGACGGCTGAACCAGCCTCAGGCGTTTGGTTTCAATGGAGCAGGGCAGGCTGTACATGGCCGGACAGTATCAAACCGCATGCGGACTTCGGTCGCCTCTCCTGCGTCGCGTTTGAAGAGGGCGCGACGCAGGCTCGGCTCGAGATTGTACGGAACCTGATGTCAGACGAGTGTGGGGTCCAGCTTTTTGCAGGCGTCCAGCAGCCCCCGGACTGCCGACACGGATTTTGCAAACATCGCCTTCTCGTTCTCGTCCATCGGGAATTCGATTACTCGTTCGACGCCCCCTGCACCGATCACGCATGGAACGCCGACATACAGGTCGCTAATGCCATACTGACCGGCGAGGTTTGCCGCCACGGGTAGAACCCGCTTTTTGTCCTTGAGGTAGGACTTCGCCATCGCCACAGCGCTTTCCGCGGGCGCGTAGAACGCTGACCCGGTTTCGAGAAGGGCTACGATCTCCCCACCGCCTTTGCGCGTCCGTTCGACCATCGCATCCAGCTCTGTCTGCGTGAACATTCCTGCGTCTATGCAGGTCGGCAGGGGTAGTCCCCCGACTGTCGAATAACGCACCATCGGCACCATGTCGTCACCATGACCGCCAAGGGTCCAGGCGTGGACATCTTCAATCGAGACGCCTGTTTTCTCGGACAGAAAATAAGCGAAGCGGGCGCTGTCGAGGACACCGGCCATGCCCACAACGTGGGATGCCGGAAGGCCCGAAAACTTCTGAAGCGCCCAAACCATCGCATCGAGTGGATTGGTGATGCAGATGACAAAGGCCCCGGGGGCGTGCTCCCGAATTGCAGCGCCGACCGACTTCATGACCCCGAGATTGATTCCGATCAGATCATCCCGGCTCATGCCCGGCTTGCGAGGCACTCCGGCGGTCACGATGATGACATCGGAACCTGCGATCGCCTGGTACTCATCGAGGGAGGCACCGGACATCGCTGCGTCCTGACCATACACCGCGGCAGCTTCGGCGATGTCGAGGCCTTTGCCTTTGGCGATCCCACCTTTCATGTCGACGAGGACGATATCGCCCAACTCCTCTCGTGAACATATGTGGGCGAGTGTTCCGCCAATCATTCCTGCTCCGATGAGAGCGATTTTCTTGCGGGCCATCGGGGGGTCTCCTGTGGGGGCTGTGAGGGTCGCGGATGCTGTTTCATCCGCGGCAGCGGACGGGCTCGAGGGGGGCGTGTCGATAGGCAAACGGGTCGAGGTATGCGTGACCCCCGACCGTCCTGATTTTCCCACCAACCACCCGAACATGCTTGTCTTCTTAACTCAAAGGGGCCGGGGCTCCTGACCCCCGATCGCTCGGCATCCCGTTAGCGCAAGGTCGGGGTTGGAGCAATCCGGGCCGCCCGACGCGTTTGGGTGAGGCCGTCAAGGGGCAGATTTCTATGAAGAAATGCGCGGACTTCAGACAGGTCAGCGCCTTTTTGCCACTCGTGCGACGTCTAGAGGCTGGCGGTCCGCCGGACGTCTACCTGTCACGTCCCGTCGCCAGGTTCGGCCCTGGCAAGCGCCAGATAATCCGCGGATCGCATTTCATGCAGGCGGCTGGCTGTACGCTGAAACTCGAACGAACCGTCTCCGGAGGGATAGAGCCGATCAGGCTCTTCTTCGGCCGACATGACAAGCTTGGTCCTGGCCTCGTAGAGGATATCGATGAGGGTGACGAAGCGCGCAGCCCAGTCTCTTCTTTCGGGGGAAAGCCTGGGGGTCCGGTCGACGAGAACTGTATGGTATCTGCGGGCAATGGCGATGTAGTCCGCGGCTCCGAGAGCCGCAGCGCAAAGATCCCCGAACGAAAATCTCGCCACGCCCGCAGCCTGAAGGGGAACCGGCACCACGCGGCCCTGAACCTCGAGAGCTCCGGGAGCGGCGACCTCGCCTGCGGTCAATCGCTCGAAGGTCTCGTCCATGGCCTGATCTGCGTCATTCGACAGAGGGTAGTGATAAACTGGCGCCGCCCTCAGTCGTTCGAGCCGAAAGTCGCGCATGGACTTCAGTTCGACGACATCCAGCTCTGTCTCCAGTCGCTCTATAAACGGAATAAAGAGCTGGCGGTTGATTCCGTTCTGGTAAAGGTCCCTTGGGGGGCGGTTGGACGTCGCGATAATGGTAACGCCATACTCCAGGAGACGTTCAAAAAGGCGCCCGAGGATCATCGCGTCGGCAATCGACGTCACATGAAATTCATCGAGACAAAGAAGTGAGGCCTGCCGGGCGATGTTCTTCGCTGCAGGAGCGATCGGGTCATCGCCAGCCCCTTTCACGAACGCGGGATGACGCTTTCTATCTGACGGACCCGATCTTCTCCATTCAAAGATAAAGGCATGGGTCTCAAGCATCAGATCGTGGAAATGCACCCGACGCTTAGATTTCATGTCAATCGACTGGAAGAACATATCCATCAACAGTGATTTTCCCCGGCCGACACCACCCCAGAGATAAACTCCTCTGACGTTGTCCTTTGTCCGGCCGAAGAGTTGTTTCGATCGCCGCATGAATGCGACCGATAGAGCGTCCAGTCTTTGGACGACGTCCTCCTGTGCCGGGTCGGGGACGACCTGGCCAGTCTTCAGGCGATCCCTGTAGAGGGTGTGCAATCGTGTCATGGGCGAGGTTTTTAGGCTGGGCATGTTTCCCTAGGCCAGAGCCTTTTTTTGTCCTCGAGGCTCAAAAATTGACCATTTGCGACTTTTGCGCCGGGCAAAGCTCTGGCGATAGTCCAGTCGCTGAAGACGCAGGTTTCGTCAGCGGAAGAGTATGGATTGGGCTGTCCACGCCATTGCCGAGCCGGCTTAGCGTCGTTACCTGTCCATCTGACGCTTGCCTTGAGACTCCGACAGGGGCCGCCGGATGATTTCCGGCGCCCGTCGGAGACGATCGTGAGACGGGGAGAGGTATGCCGCAGGACCTGGATTTGATACCCGACGCGCGGATAGCGGCCTTTGTCGACGCGAAGAGGCGTGATGGGCATATCGTCGACATACTGATTGAGGAGCGCTGTCCTAGTTTTGTGCAGCATTGGACGTGGCCCGTGGTGCGACCGGTGCTTTATCAAATGCTAGGCTACAAAAAGGCCCGAAAGTGGGCTGACGATATTCAGAGGCTTCCAACCGGGCATGCTTGCTTCGACTATCTGCACAACGCCCTCGAACTGAATGTTCGGGTGGCTGGTCGCCATCAGGTGCCCTCAAGCGGGCGATCGGTGGTGATAGCCAATCATCCGACCGGACTTGCGGATGGATCTGCTGTTTTGGCCGCTCTTCGCCCCGTCAGGACGGATATTGAGATTCTCGCCAACGCTGATGCTTGCCGCGTCAACCCTAACTTCGCCGATGTCATTATTCCGGTTGAGTGGGTGAATGAGAAGCGGACGCCCGCTAAAACCCGCGAGACGCTTCGTCGGGCGAGTTCTGCCTTCGCTGCCGAAGGGATGCTGGTTGTTTTCCCTTCGGGACGCCTTGCTCACTTTGTCGATGGTCGTCTTGTGGACAAGGATTGGTTCCCGACAGGGGTCTCACTCGCCCGGAAAAACAGGGCGCCCATCACTCCCCTGCATGTGAGGGCTAAAAATTCCTGGCTCTATTACCGGCTTGTTGATCTCAACAAGGAGCTGCGAGACATCACGTTGTTTCATGAGCTGTTGAACAAACAGGGCGACGAGTTCGAGCTGACTTTCGGTCCGCCCATTCCCTGGGAGCGTCTGGCCGGGGACCCTCAGGCTGTGACGGACAGATTGCGCGCCTATGTTGAGGATGTTCTCCCGTCTGACCCTGAGCGTCCTTTCGAGATGCCTGGGTCATGACGTCAAGAATACCACGGGAGGGTGGTCGGGAGAGTCGCCGTGCGTGAGATTGTTCGTATCTGGGCTGCGCCCGCTCTTCTTGTCATTGTTGTGGCCGTGTTGGCTCTGTTGTTCGTAGAGCCTCCTCCGCCGCGGAGCGTAACTATCGCGTCGGGAGCGGAGGGAGGGTCGTACGCTCTGGCGGCGGATCGCTATGCACAAGCCCTGAGCGAAAGCGGCGTTTCCGCCCACGCCGAACGCTCAGCAGGGTCTGTCGACAATCTTCGGCGCGTGAAGTCGGGGGAGGCGGATATCGCACTCGTCCAGACGGGTCTCGCCAGTGATTTCGGTACGCAGGGCGTCAGGTCTTTGGGCGCGGTTTTTCTGGAGCCTTTGTGGGTATTCTACTCTGGGCGCCGGACCGTTCGGGAGTTTGACGATCTGCGCGGGCTGAAAGTCGCCATCGGACCAGAAGGGTCGGGTGTTCGCGTCCTGTCGCGCGTTTTGTTCGACGATGTGGGGCTGGAGGAGGGAGCTTTCGAGGGAGTTCCGCTCGCTGGTCAGGCAGCCGCTTCGGCGCTGATGGCTGGCGAGATAGAGGCGGCTGTGGTGATCGCCGCGCCGGATGCTCCGTGGATCCGGGAGCTGGCGTCTGATCCATCTGTGCGACTGCTGTCACTCGAGCGGGCGCCCGCTTATGCGCGGCGGCACCCTTATCTTGCATCCGTAACGCTTTTCAGGGGTGTGCTCGATCTTGAACGCGACTTGCCGTCAAGGGACATTGTGTTGCTTTCTCCCGTTGCGCAGATCGTAGTTCGCGAAAATCTCCATCCGGCTATTCAGGCCCTTCTGATAGAGGCCGCCTATTCGGCGCATTCCAGCGGATCCATGCTCTCCGAACCGGGCTTCTTTCCGACCCCAAAGCTGGCTGATATCCCTCTCTCGCGGGAGGCTGATCGCTATTATCGAGACGGTCCTTCGTTCCTTCGGCGCATCTTTCCTTTTGATGTCGCTAATTTTCTCGAGCGCGCGTGGGTGTTCATCATCCCGCTTGCGACACTGATTTTCCCTCTGGTTCGCGCCTCGCCGCCTATTTATCGATGGCGGATTCGGAGGAAGATTTATATCTGGTACAGGCATCTCCGCGATCTGGAGGCTGCGGGCCGAGCTGCCGGGACGATGGAGGAGCGTGATGAGGTCATTGGGCGACTTCATGCGCTGCAGGTCGATGCGTCGCGAATTCAGGTGCCCCTTTCGTTCACAGATGATCTTTACCGTCTCAGGGCTCACATTCGGTTTGTGGCTGATCTTGTCGATCGTGCTGCTGTTCGCAGTCGGGACGTCATCATTGATGGGTCGGATGGTACGATCGACTAACGTTTGTGTTCTCCTAATCCGACAAATAATTAAGGCGCGTCGAGGTTCAAACCGGAGTAGGGGTCAATCTCTCTCGGCAGAGTGACACCCCCCGAAACGGTTCAGCCGCATGACCCTCTATCGAAATGTCGCCTCGCTTATTCTGGCCGCGATGCTGCTGCAGGCGGCTTCGGGCATCCTCAGCGTCTCCACGCCTCTTGCCCTCGACGCGATGGGTGCGAGCGCGCTTGGCGTCGGTCTTGTGGCCGCCGTGTTCTCCGGGGGGTTCATGGCTGGCGCCTGGTTTGCCCCCGATGTCGTTCGCTCCGTCGGTCATATCCGAGCTTATTCCGCTGCCGCCGCCATCTATTCCGCCGGTATTCTCGCAATGGCCCTGGCGTTTGATCCCATCGCCTGGGCGCTTTTTCGACTGGTTCAGGGGGCCGCGTCCGCAGTGATGTTCGCTTCGGTCGAGAGCTGGATGGCCGATTCGACGCCAAGATCTCAACGCGGCTCGGTGATGGGTCTTTATCAGCTGCTTATCAAGGTGGCGATGTCTCTCGGCCCGTTACTGATCGTGGATCATGCGGCGGATGATCTGCGACCGTTCATCTGGGCGGGTCTTCTCATGGTGCTCGCCCTGGTGCCTTTGTGCGCCACACGAAGAGCCCAACCCGTTTTACCTGATCGCGAAGCCCTGAGCCTCGAGGGCGTGTTTCGAATACCTGCTCCGGCCCTTGCCGGAGCGATCGTGGCGGGCGTCGCGAACACAGGTGTGATGACCCAGTTGCCGCTTTACGCGCAGTCCCTTCAACCAGGGTCTCCCCAGGCGGCTGCCGCCACCCTGTCCATCGCTGCGTGGATCGGAGGCACCATCACCCAGTGGCCAGCCGGATTGTTCTCGGATCGGTTCAGCCGCCAGCTCGTGGTCGTGATCCTGAGCGTTCTGGCGTTTCTCGCCTGTGTCTGTCTCTTCCTTTCGAGCGGACGCGTCAGCTGGTCCGTCACGGTGATGCTCGCAGCTCTTTGGGGGGCAGGGGCCCTGTCGTTCTATCCAGTTTCAGCGGCTCACGCCACGGATCGAGCCGAGCCGGGACGGATTGCGCAGATCATGTCTGGGATGTTGTTCGTCTGGGCTGCAGGGTCAGTTGTCGGGCCTGTTATAACCGGCGCTGTCGCGGACACCGGATTTGGGCAACCGGGTGTTTTCGTTGTGGTGGCCTCGGCCTATGTGGTCCTCGGCGGGGTCAATGTGTGGTCACTGATGACCGAGCGCGGGCGCCCGGGCGCCCGCTCCCGGTTCACGCCCATAGATCAGACCAGCGTTGTCGCGGGCGAGATCGCCGAGCCGTCTAAGGCCGGCACGAAGAGTGATTAACCCTTCGTTGCGGGTCTGCGCCGGCGTTGCCTTGCTCTTCCGAGTGCGATAATCGCCCTCCGAGCGGGGCCGACTGGCGGGCCCTCCCTCCAGGGGCGATAAGTCATGAATATTCACGAGCATCAGGCGAAGGCCGTACTGAAGGAATTCGGGGCGCCCGTCGCGTCCGGCGTCGCTGTGTTTTCGTTGGATGAGGCGAAGGCAGCTATCGATAGCCTGCCGGGGCCGTTGTGGGTGGTGAAGTCCCAGATACACGCAGGCGGTCGCGGGAAGGGACGCTTCAAGGAAGTTGAGGCCGGTGAAAAGGGCGGTGTTCGCCTGGGATTTTCGAAAGAGCAGGCGCTCGGCCACGTTCAGGCGATGCTGGGACGTACGCTTGTCACGAACCAGACCGGTCCTGCCGGCAAGCAGGTCAATCGAATTTACATCGAGGACGGCGCCGACATCGAGAAAGAGCTTTATCTGTCGCTTCTGGTCGACAGGGCGACGGGAAAAGTCGCCTTCGTCGCCTCGACAGAGGGGGGGATGGATATTGAAGAGGTCGCCCATGCGACTCCTGAAAAAATACTGACAATTCAGATCGATCCCGCCCTGGGTGTTACGAACGGTGATGGAGAGCGACTGGCGGATGCATTGAAGCTGTCCGGTGAGGCGCGCGCCGATATGGTCGGTCTTAGCAGCGTCCTTTACCGGGCCTTCGTCGAGAAGGACATGTCGATGCTCGAGATCAACCCGCTGATCGTCATGAAGAACGGTCGTCTGCGGGTTCTTGATGCGAAAGTCTCCTTTGATGGGAACGCATTGTTCCGTCACCCCGACATTCAGGCTCTTCGGGATAAGACCGAAGAAGACGAGAAGGAGATTGAGGCGGCAAAATGGGACCTGGCCTACATCGCGCTCGATGGAACCATAGGCTGCATGGTCAACGGCGCCGGTCTCGCCATGGCGACCATGGACATCATCAAGCTCTATGGCGAGGAGCCCGCCAACTTCTGCGATGTCGGGGGTGGGGCCAATAAGGAAAAGGTCACCGCTGCCTTCAAAATCATCATGAAGGATCCAAAGGTCAAAGGCATCCTGGTCAACATCTTCGGCGGCATCATGAAGTGCGATGTCATTGCAGAGGGCGTTCTGGCGGCGGTCCGTGAGACGTCGCTGTCTGTTCCCCTGGTCGTGCGCCTCGAGGGCACAAACGTTGAAAAAGGCAAGAAAATCATTGCGGATTCAGGGCTCAATGTCATCCCGGCTAATGATCTTGATGACGCGGCTCAGAAAATTGTCGCCGCCGTGAAGGGTCGCTAACACCGCTAACCGCTCTAGTGTCGCCGTATCCGCAATCAGACAAAGCTGATCTGTCGGCCGCATCCGCCTCCATCCAGGAAAACCCCATGTCCATCCTCGTCGACAAGACCACCAAAGTTCTCACTCAGGGCATGACCGGAGCGACGGGAACCTTTCACACTGAGCAAGGCATCGCCTACGGCACTCAGATGGTCGGCGGGGTCACCCCGGGTAAGGGCGGGACCATGTGGCAGGGGACGCTGCCTGACGGATCAAAGGTCGAGCGGCCGATGTTCAACTCTGTCGCCGAGGCCAAGGCGGCGACGGGTGCGAACGCCACTGTCATCTATGTCCCGCCGAAGTTCTGCGCTGCGGCGATCGAAGAAGCGATCGATGCGGAAATCCCGTTGATTGTGACGATCACGGAGGGCGTGCCGGTGCTCGATATGGTTCGGGTCAAGGACAAACTTCTGAAGTCTAAGTCACGTCTGGTTGGCCCTAACTGCCCTGGGGTCATCACTCCTGGCGAATGCAAGATCGGCATTATGCCGGGGCATATCCACAAGCGCGGATCGGTCGGGGTTGTGTCCCGGTCGGGCACCCTGACCTATGAGGCGGTTTTCCAGACGACGAACGAGGGCCTTGGGCAGTCCTCGTGCGTCGGAATTGGCGGTGATCCGGTGAAGGGAACCGAATTCATTGACGTCCTGGAAATGTTCCTGGCCGATGACGAGACCCAGTCTATCATTATGATCGGCGAAATCGGCGGGTCAGCGGAGGAGGACGCTGCGCAGTTTCTCAAGGATGAAGCCCGCCGGGGTCGCAAAAAGCCGATGGTCGGTTTCATCGCGGGTCGTACCGCTCCCAAGGGCCGGACGATGGGCCATGCCGGAGCCATCGTATCCGGTGGAAAGGGCGGGGCCGAAGACAAGATCGAGGCGATGCAGTCAGCGGGGATCGTGGTCTCCCCGAGCCCCGCACGCCTCGGTGCTACGATGACTGAGATTTTGAAGGGACGATGACTTTTTCAACGCGAAACAAGCGTTCGCGAGATGCGTCTTGGTCCAATTGTGATATGAGCGGAGGCGTCTCGATCCTGGGGGATTGAGTCGGCGATTTCTGGGCGAAGGTCTTTACACGATCCGGAGCGGCTGGGCGGAGCCTTCAGATGCTCGTGCGGCTGATCCGGTCAAAAGGACGGTTATCATGACGATCGAGGCGGGCGCAGGGGAAGCGCGGACAGCGGCCAATGAGGCTCTGCTGGATATGGCGTTTCTGGATGGGGCGAATGCAGCTTACATCGAACAGCTCTACGCTCAGTACCTTGAGGCCCCATCGTCCGTGGACGAAAGCTGGCGTGTGTTCTTCGGCCAGATATCCGACCCCCCTCAGACAGCGCTGAGGGCTGCGAAGGGCCCTGAATGGCGCCGAGCGCACTGGCCCAAGCCCTCACGAAGCGAGCTTGTGTCGGCCCTGGACGGAGACTGGGGCGCGGTTGAAGCGGGCCTCAAGACAAAGATCGAGTCCAAGGCCAAGGCCTCCGGAGCATCTCCGGCTGCCGGCTCGGCAGACATTCACCAGCAGGTGCGGGATTCGATCCGAGCGCTCATGATGATCCGGGCTTATCGAATTCGTGGGCACCTGGCGGCGCATCTGGACCCCCTCTCGCTCGAACAGAGGGAGGTGCAGCCTGAGCTTGATCCGGCGACTTACGGGTTCGGCCCTGGAGACATGGATCGACGCATCTATATCGATCACGTTCTGGGCCTCGAGTATGCGACCCCCCGTCAAATGCTGGACATCCTGAAGAGGACGTACTGCTCGACCTTCGGCGTTGAGTTCATGCATATTTCCGATCCTGAAGAGAAGGCTTGGATTCAGGAGCGGATAGAGGGCGCAGACAAGGAGATAACGTTCACGCCCGAGGGGAAGAAGGCGATTCTTCAGAAACTGGCGGAAGCCGAGGCTTTTGAGCGCTTTCTCCATAAGCGCTACCCAGGAACGAAGCGTTTCGGCCTGGATGGCGGAGAGGCGATGGTTCCGGCGCTCGAACAGATTATCAAGCGTGGCGGCGCTCTGGGCGTCGACGAGATCATTCTTGGCATGCCGCACAGAGGGCGCCTTAACGTTCTCGCGGCGGTCATGGGCAAGCCCTACCACAAGATTTTCTTTGAGTTCCTTGGTGGAAACACTCAGGGCGCCGATGAGTTTGGCTCCGGTGATGTGAAGTATCATCTCGGGGCGTCTTCAGACCGGACATTCGACAATCACAGGGTCCACCTCTCTCTCACGGCGAACCCCTCTCACCTTGAGATCGTCAATCCTGTCGTGCTCGGGAAGGCTCGCGCCAAGCAGTCGTTTGATCTTCAGGAAGATCGCAAGGCCCCGCGCACCAAGGTCATGCCTCTGCTTCTGCACGGGGACGCCGCCTTCGCAGGTCAGGGCGTGGTGGCGGAATGTCTCGCGCTCTCCGGTCTTGCCGGTTACCGGACCGGCGGCACGGTTCATTTCATCGTCAATAATCAGATCGGCTTCACCACGAGCCCGAAATACTCCCGATCGTCTCCATATCCTTCAGATGTGGCGCTGATGGTTCAGGCGCCGATCTTTCATGTGAACGGAGATGATCCTGAGGCCGTTGTTCATGCGGCGAAGGTTGCGACGGAGTACCGTCAGAAGTTCTCCAAGGACGTCGTGATCGATATGTTCTGCTATCGGCGATATGGTCATAACGAGGGCGATGACCCGACCATGACCCAGCCGATCATGTATGCTCGGATCCGTGATTTGCCCTCGACCCGGGAGCTGTACGCCCGTCGTCTGGTCGAGACTGGCGTTGTCGACCAGGCCTTTGTCGATCGGATGGTGGCGGATCTCGAGGCGTTTCTTGATCGCGAGTTCGACCAGGCCAAATCCTATAAGCCCGAAGGCGCCGATTGGCTGGATGGAAAATGGGCGGGCCTCGGTCTTCCCAAGGATGACGAGCGCCGCGGACATACGGGCGTGCCGGTCGCAAAGCTCAGGGATCTCGGACGTCGTCTGACGGAGATGCCGGCAGGCTTCGAGGTGCACAAGACCGTCGCCCGTGTGGTGGCCAATCGTCGGACCATGGCTGAGACTGGCGCTGGAATCGACTGGGGCATGGCGGAGCATCTGGCTTTTGCAACGCTTGTCGAAGAAGGGTTTCCTGTACGTCTCTCAGGTCAGGATTCCTGTCGCGGCACCTTCACTCAGCGCCATAGCCACATGATCCATCAGGTGACCGAGGAGCGTTATACGCCCCTCAATCATGTCAGCGCGACCCAGGCGCCTTATGAAGTGATTGACTCTCTCCTCTCCGAAGAAGCCGTGCTTGGGTACGAGTATGGCTATTCCCTCACGGCTCCCAACACGCTTGTTCTATGGGAGGCCCAGTTTGGAGATTTCGCGAACGGCGCTCAGGTTGTCTTTGACCAGTTCATTTCTTCCGGCGAGCGCAAGTGGTTGAGGATGTCGGGTCTGGTGTGCCTCTTGCCTCACGGCTATGAGGGTCAAGGTCCTGAGCACTCGTCGGCGCGGCTTGAGCGCTTCCTTCAGATGTGCGCTCAGGACAATATTCAGGTCGCCAACTGCACAACTCCGGCCAGCTATTTTCATATTCTGCGGCGGCAGATCCATCGGGACTTCCGCAAGCCGCTCATCGTCATGACCCCAAAGTCGCTGCTGCGTCACAAGCGTGCGGTGTCGACCCTCGAGGATATGGGGGCGGCCTCGACCTTCCATCGGATCTTGTGGGATGATGCAGAGACAGCAGGGCGAGAAGGTGAAGTACGTCTCGTTCAGGATCACGAGATCCGGCGAGTGGTGATGTGCTCGGGAAAGGTTTACTACGACCTCTTCGAAGAGCGGGAGAAGCGGGGCATTCGAGACGTGTACCTGTTGCGTCTTGAACAGCTCTATCCTTTCCCAGTAGCGCCGCTTCTCAAGGAGCTCGCGCGCTTCCCTCAGGCCGACATGGTCTGGTGTCAGGAAGAGCCCAGAAACATGGGGTCTTGGACCTTCGTGGATTGGAATATCGAGAAGACACTGGAAAGGCTCGATGGCGTTAAGTCCAAACGGCCGCGCTACGTTGGTCGCCCCGCGTCCGCATCGACTGCAGCCGGCACGATGTCGCTGCATAACAAGGAGCTTGCTGCATTTCTTGATGCTGCGTTCGAATGAAAGGTTCCGGCGAATGCCGGAGGCGGTCAGACCTGTCTCCGGTCTCAATGGAGTTGCTGAATGGCCGATATAGTCGTCCCGGTACTTGGAGAAAGCGTTCGAGAAGCGACTGTCGGGACGTGGCTGAAGGCGGCCGGACAGTCGGTTGTTCGAGATGAGGCTCTCGTCGAGCTCGAGACCGACAAAGTGTCGGTTGAAGTCGCTGCGGCGGAGGACGGCGTTTTGACCGACGTGTTGAAACGAACCGGAGAGACCGTGGAAATCGGCGCCATTCTGGGTCGCATAGCGCCTGCGGGGGGCGCCTCACTCGCAGGGGCGAATCCCGTTAGGCAGGAAACAACTGGCGAGGCGGCTCAGCCTGTTTCGCACAAGAACGAGTCTGGAGACACCATGGATATCAAAGTGCCAGTAATGGGTGAAAGCGTGACCGAGGGCACGCTCGCAAACTGGCTGGTGAAGCCGGGACAGGCTGTGGCGCAGGACGATCCGATCGCTGAGATCGAGACGGACAAGGTCGCGATCGAGGTGCCTGCGCCCGCTGCCGGTGTTGTCTCGGAGTTGATCGTCAAGGCTGGAGAGACGGTCGCCATCGGTACTGTAATCGCGCGCATGACGGTCGGAGGGGCGCCTGCGAAGCCTGTTGCCGCAGCTTCAGCTGCCAGCAGCGCACCCGTATCCGCTCCGCCTTCGAAGGCGGCTGTGAGCGAGAAAGTGGCTCCGTCGGTTCTTCGTGTCGCTACTGAGGGCGGGGTCAATCCTTCAGATATTCCCGGGTCGGGTCGCGGCGGGCGAGCCACGAAGGAGGATGCTCTCAAATATGTTGCGGCTGCCGCGGCTGGGCCTGCACCCGTCGCTGACAGCCGGCCGGTTCGCGATCTCGGCCCTCGCGAAGAGCGAGTGAAAATGACACGGCTTCGTCAGACGATCGCGCGCCGTCTCAAGGATGCTCAGAACACGGCCGCCATGCTGACGACATTCAACGATGTCGATATGTCTGCCGTCATGGATCTCAGGAAGCGTCACAAGGATCTCTTCGAGAAAAAGCACGGCGTTCGTCTGGGTTTCATGAGTTTCTTCACGAAGGCCTGTGTCTCAGCTCTGCGCGAGATTCCGGCGGTGAACGCTGAAATTGACGGCACGGACATCATCTACAAGAACTACTACCATGTCGGTATGGCCGTCGGCACTGAGAAGGGCCTTGTGGTTCCTGTTGTTCGAGACGCCGATATGATGTCTCTGGCTCAGATCGAGGCGGAGATCGGGCGTCTGGGCGCGCTGGCCCGTGACGGAAAGCTTTCCATGGAGGATCTTCAGGGCGGTACGTTCACGATCACCAATGGCGGCGTTTACGGGTCGCTGATGTCCACGCCCATTCTCAATCCGCCGCAATCGGGCGTCCTTGGCATGCACCGGATTGAAGATCGGCCCGTGGTGGTCAATGGGCAGATTGTCATCCGGCCGATGATGTATCTCGCCTTGTCCTACGACCACCGTCTGGTCGATGGAAAGGAAGCTGTGACCTTCCTCGTGCGCGTTAAGGAGGCTCTTGAGGATCCGGAGCGGATGCTTCTCGATCTCTGATACGAACCCGTTCCTGGTCTCGATGGAGACAGGGACGATCGAAAGTCGAGATAGCCTAACGCGCAGATCGTTGTGGCGCTAATCAGGCCTGGTCGGCGGTTTTGAAACCTGTTTGGGACGTGAAGAGAGCAGCGAATGACTGATACCTATGACGTCGTGATCATTGGGGCCGGACCCGGGGGCTATAATTGCGCTATTCGCTGTGGTCAGCTTGGGCTCAAGACCGCGATTATCGAGAAGCGTTCTACGCTCGGCGGGACCTGCCTGAATGTTGGATGTATCCCGTCGAAGGCGATGCTTCACGCCTCGGAGTACTATGAGGCCGCCGCCAAAGACTTCGCGGGGCTGGGAATCGAGGTCACCGGTCTGAAAGCCAATATTGACCAGATGCAGAAGCAGAAGGCGGACGCTGTAGGCGGTTTGACCGCCGGCGTGGCGTTTCTGATGAAGAAGCATAAGGTGACGGTCTTCAGCGGTGTCGGTCGTATCGCGGGCGCTGGCCGGGTTATCGTCACGTCCGCCGCCGGAGAGGTCGCTCTGAGCGCCCGCAATATTGTCATCGCTACGGGCTCAGAGCCTGCTTCTCTTCCGGGTGTTGAGATCGACGAAGAGCGCGTGGTGTCGTCCACAGGCGCTCTGGCGCTCAAGCAGACACCTAAGCGAATGATCCTGATCGGTGCGGGCGTCATTGGTCTCGAGCTCGGGTCCGTCTGGCGCCGTCTCGGCTCGGAAGTGATCGTGGTGGAGTATCTTGATCGCATACTTCCGGGCGCCGATGCGGAGCTCGCCAAGCAGGCGCAGCGCGTTTTCGCTAAGCAGGGCATGGATTTCCGTCTTGGAATGAAGGTCACCGGGGTTGAGAAGCTCAAGAGCAAACTGAAACTTTCCATGGAGCCTTCTGCTGGAGGCGCCACAGAAGTCCTTGACGCCGACGTTGTGCTGGTCGCGATCGGCCGCAGGCCGTGGACCGAGGGCCTCGGCCTTGAAACCGTCGGCATTCAGCCGGACCGGCGCGGTGTAATCGCCAACACGCATTTCCGCACCTCGGCTCCGGGGGTCTGGGTCGTGGGAGATGTCACCACCGGGCCCATGCTCGCTCACAAGGCTGAAGACGAAGGCAGCGCCTGCGCCGAACTCATCGCGGGCAAGGCGGGGCATGTTGACTACGACATCATTCCTGGCGTGGTTTACACCAAGCCGGAGATCGCCTGGGTCGGGAAGACCGAGGAAGACCTTAAGGCGGCGGGGGTCGCCTACAAGGTTGGCAAGTTTCCTTTCTCTGCCAATTCCCGGGCGCGAACCAATCACGAGACGGATGGCTTCGTGAAGATCCTCGCCGATGCTGCGACGGACCGCATACTTGGCGCTCACATGATGGGGGTCGGGGTCGGCGAGATGATCGGGGAGATGTGCGTAGCTATGGAGTTCGGCGCTTCGTCAGAGGACGTGGCGCGGACGTCTCACGCTCATCCCACTATGACTGAGGCGATACGTCAGGCTGCGATGGGTGTCGAAGGCTGGACGATGCAGATGTGATGCTTCCCGTTTTTGAAACGGGGGCGTCGCTGACGGTCCATTCTTCGCCGGTTTTGTAACTTGTTACTCCGGGACGCCGTTCCTCTGTGGCGGGTCCTTCGCCAGAAGCCATACGCCTGCAATCGTCATGGCCATCGAGCATATGTGAGCCCATCCAAACGGTTCGTTCAGGATCGCCACCGCCGCCCAGGCAGCGACAATGGGTCCGACGCCCCCGATGGCGCTCATGGGGCCTGGCCCGAGACGACTGATGGCTTCTGCAATCATGAAACTGGGGGCAACAGTGCAGACGGTCGCCAGAAGGAAGCTGAGGCCTACGCCACTCCAGGATACCGGTTCGAGAGGGCTGGTCAGAAGGCTTAGTGCGCCTTGAGTCAGGAAAACAAGAGAGGCTGCGCTCATTGCGAATGAGGTGAAGAGCAGTGATCCCATCACTGATATGACGGGTTTTGATGCCGTGACGTAAACGGCGTACAGGAACGCCCCTGCGAAGATCAGACCGCCTCCCAACCATGCTTGCGGCCCCAGCCGCCCGATCTCTGAACTGAACAGGATCACCACGCCCCCGTAGGCGAGAACGAGAGCTGTCATGTGTCGCGGGGTCACGGGCTGTCTATACGCGAACCATGCGAGACATGCGACCATCGTTGGATAAACGTAGAGGATCAGTCTCTCTAGCTGCGCCGATACGTACTTCAGTCCCATGAAGTTCAGATAGGACGATATGTAATAGCTCAGGATGCCGAGCGCTGCGGCTATAGCGAACGCCCGCAAGGGCGGTCGGACCGTCGTTCGCTTCCACACCAGTGCTCCGACAACAAGATAGAACGGTAATGAGAACAGCATTCGCAGGGTGAGGAGCTGATCGACTCCGACGCCCTGTGCGAAGGCGAGTTTGATCACGACACCTTTGAGGGAGAACAGCCCCGCCCCGGCGGCCGCCAAAGCCACGCCCGTCAGACGTCCGGGACGTCCGGCCGGGTGTTCAGGGGGCGAAGCCGCCATTCTGACGATCCTTGTCTGTTGTCTCTGGTTCGCCCAATTCTGAGCGCCCCCTCCCGCGTGAAGCGGCGATCTCTTCTCTGCGAGACTAATGTGGTCTCTTCATTCCGGAACCCTTTGCAGGGCTTCCGCGTACAATCGCTTCATCCTGCGAGGGCTGCTCTGGGCATCGCTCTCGCAGTCAGTCCAGCAAGCGCGATGGTCGTACGATCGCCCAGGTGCGGGCCGATGATCTGCATGCCGAGCGGAAGACCTTCCCGAGACATTCCGATCGGCGTTGCTGTTGAGGGTAGGTTACCCACTGTCGCCATCGAAGCCCAGACCAACTGGGCGCCGAAGGGGGTTGTCTCGCCATCAATAGTCAACGACCTTTTCCGCCAGTCTGGGTTGTCCGTATGGGGGAAGGCGAGGGCTCCGAATGCGGGAGCAAGAACTGCGTCAAAGTCTTTGAAGAATTCCATCCACTGAATTCGCAGTCGCATTTGTGCGCTTAAATGATCCATCCAGGCATGGGCCGAGATGGGCGGCCGCCCCGTCGGAGACCGTCGGGTTGTGATGGTGTGAAGCATCGCCTGATAGGTTCTCCAGGACAGCTGCATGTCTGGCAGATCTGGTGATGAGCGCGCAACCCGGGCCCCCTCCGCCTCGAGCAGGGTGGCGATTTCCGCTATTGCCCCTGATATCTGACTGTCGACGGCTGCTGCAGGATGGGCGTCCATGATGAACACCCGAAAATCCTTCAGCCGCGAATGTCTCGGCGGCGGCAGGTCGACACGGTTCGCAGCGGAGAACTGGTCAGGCCCAGCCAGCACCCTGATGGCGCAGTCAAGGTCGCTCGCCGACCGGGCCATCGGTCCGATCACGCTCAACTCCGGAGGCGCATCGGGAAGCCCCGGAAGACTATGGCCGGCCATTGGGAGAAGGCCGTAGGAGGATTTGTGTCCAAACACGCCACAGAAGGCCGCCGGCACCCTGATGGATCCTCCAATGTCCGACCCAAGCTCAAGATGGGCGAAGCCCATAGCGAGGGCTGCAGCGCTGCCGCCTGACGAGCCTCCGGGGCTACGCGACGGGTCATAGGGATTGTTGGTGACCCCATAGACGGGATTAGCCGACTGCCAGTCCGCCAGTGCGGGCGGCACATTGGTCTTCCCAAGAATAACCGCCCCGGCCGCTTTCAACCGCTGTACGGCCAACGCGTCGTCGGTGGCGGCGTGATGGCGGTGATCCTCGAACCCCCAGGTCGTTGGCCATCCCCGCAGGTTGAAGCTTTCCTTGATTGTCATCGGAACGCCAAGCAGAGGTAGTTTTACTCCCTCGGCTCTCAGTTTGTCGGCAGCCTTGGCGTCGCTTCGTGCTCGT
Source organism: uncultured Alphaproteobacteria bacterium (assembly GCA_903831255.1). Classification (GTDB taxonomy): domain Bacteria; phylum Pseudomonadota; class Alphaproteobacteria; order Caulobacterales; family Hyphomonadaceae; genus UBA7672. The sequence goes on along the minus strand of CAIKWZ010000075.1, from coordinate 52,616 downwards.
TCAAAATCCCGCACCACGACGCTGTTAATCGAAGCATCAAGTTTTTCTATCCGCGCAATGGCGCCGTCGCAGGCCTCCAGAGCGCTCAGCTCGCGTCGATCGAGACGCTCAACAAGCTCTCCTGCGCTGAGAAAAGACAGGTCAGACCCGCTGGACATGGGAGAGAGCTCGCGACTACGCGCCGCCCGTTGCGGCTGCAAGGATATCGTAGGCGGTCTGACTGAGCCGGTTCAAGTATGAATTCCCTGCGGTCCATCGCTCATCGGCCCGGCAGGATGCTGAGGGCTCGGCTCAGGACTTACGAGTGGCGCTGGCAAACGTTTCGACGATCTGCGTTGTCCCCGACACCACGAGCAGGTCGTTTCGGTCAAGGCGAGTCTCGGGCGTGGCGTAGGTGAAGTCCGCGCCGGGTTTCTTGATCCCGACGACGGTGACGCCGTATTTGCTCCTGATCCCTGCTTCGGCCAGTGTTTTCCCGATCGCTTCATCAGGGACGAGTGTTTTGGCGATTGTGAAGCCTTCATCGAACTCGATGAAATCGATCATTTTTCCTGTCACGAGGTGAGCGACACGCTCTCCCATGTCAGCTTCGGGATAGACGATGTGGTGGGCTCCCGTACGTTCCAGGATCCGACCGTGATTGGTTCCCAAAGCCTTTGCCCAAATGTCTTTGACACCCAGCTCGCTGAGAGCGAGGACTGTCAGAACACTCGATTCAACATCCGTGCCGATGCCGACGACGGCGTGGGAATACTCATGGACGCCCAGCCGTCGCAACGTTTCAATCGAGGTTGTGTCAGCTTCAACCACGTGGGTTAGGACCTCGGACCATTTTTGTACAAGGTCTTCATCGCTGTCGATTCCAAGGACGTCGTGTCCAAGCTTCACAAGAGATTCGGCGACGGAGCCGCCGAATCTTCCCAGGCCAATGACAACGACGCTGTCGTTGTGCGGATTCTTCCGATTAGCCGACAATGGGGCGTTCCTCCGGCAGGCGATAGGGTTGACGATAGGGCCTCAAGGCGAGAGATGCGGCGAAAGTGAATGCGCCTATACGTCCCAGCCACATGAGTATGATGAGAACCAGTTGGCCCTCAGCGGGAAGATCGTCGGTGATGCCGGTCGACAGGCCGACAGTGGCGAAGGCCGAGACCGCCTCGAACGTAAGCTGGTCGAGAGGTAACGTTGAGACGGTGACAAGTATCGCCACCGCGACGAAGACTGTGGCGACTGCGAGACCTGATATCGCCAGCGCCTGTCGCTGGGTGTCGGACGGTATCCTCCGCCAGAAAATCGTGACGTCCTGATCGCCCCTCAGCTCGGCCCAGATGGCGAGGACGATCACAACAAAAGTGGTAACTTTGATCCCTCCCGCCGTTCCGGCGCTTCCCCCCCCGATGAACATGAGGCCTTCTGTGAGCGCCAGCGTCCCTGATGTAAGGGCCCCAATGTCGACTGTGTTGAAACCTGCTGTTCGGGCGACAACGGAATAGAAAAGAGAGTCGAGCAGCTTTTCGCCCGTCGTCGCGGCGCCAAGGGTGGCGGCATTGCTCCATTCATAAGCGGCCACGCCCGCCCATCCGACCAGAAGGAGGATCAGCGATCCCCAGAGAGTGATGCGGGTATGGATCGACCATCTGGCCGGAGATCGTGGGGAGTTCCGCATGTCGAACATAACCGGGAAACCAATGCCCCCGATGAGGACCCCCAGCATGATCGGAGTGAGGATCAGCGGATCTCCGCCGAACCCCATGAGATTGTCGGAGTAAGTTGAAAACCCTGCATTGTTGAAAGCTGAGACGGAATGAAAGACGCCGTTCCATACCGCTTGCCCCCACGGCTGCGCGTGAACGCCGTGCAACGCCAATGCGAGCCAAAGGGCCATCGCCGCCTCGATCGCAACTGTTGCGATCAGTATGAACTTCACAGCCGGACGGATGTCGCCGAGATTGAGATTTCGAGTTTCCGCCTGGGCCAGGAGACGGGTCGTCAATCGGAGTTTGCGTGAAACCAAAAGGCCTAGAAGAGTTGCGGCCGTCATGACCCCGAAGCCGCCAATCTGAATTAGGGTGAGAATCACCAGCTGGCCAAAAAAGCTCCAGTAGACGGGAGTGTCGACGACGATCAGTCCTGTCACGCTCAAGGCTGAGGTCGCCGTGAAAAGAGCGGTCATGAATGGCGCGCCGACTCCCTCCGGACGGGCTGCGGGCAGCATCAGAAGAGCTGTCCCTAAAGCCATCACGCCGAGAAAGGCCAGAGGGATCAGCCGTGTAGGGTGAGATATGGATCGACGCACCGCAGTCTCTCGTATCGGGCCGTTAGGCGAACTTGTTCTGTCTATCCCCTCAGGACCCCTAAATCGAGAGCCTGCGTAGAGCTACGCTCGCGGGTGGGCCTCTGCGTGGACTGCTTTGATCCGCTCGGCATCAACACCTGTATAGATCTGAGTGGTCGAGAGACTTGCGTGACCCAAAAGCGCCTGGATGGACCTCAGGTCGCCGCCGTTGGCGAGCAGATGGGTCGCGAACGAGTGACGCAGAGCGTGCGGCGTCGCTGTTTCCGGGAGACCGAGCTCTGGCCTGATGCGTTCCATCAGCCGCTGAACCAGCCGTGGATTGAGTGGACCGCCCTGCACCCCCCGAAAAAGGGGCTCGTCAGGCGTCAGCGGGAACGGACAGGCCGCTGCGTAGTCGTTCAGAGCCTCGCGGACGATCCGTATCAGGGGAAGAATACGGACCTTGCCGCCTTTTCCTCTGATCCTCAGCGTCTCAGGCGCGGGAATGTCCCTTCCCAGAAGGGACAATGCTTCTGAGAGACGAAGGCCTGCTCCATAGAGCAAGCCCAGAATGGCTGCGTCGCGGTCCTGCACCCATGCGGGCGCATTCAGACTTTCATCTCCATGGGACGCCGCGTCGAGGGTCGCCTTCGCGTCCCTGGCAGTCAGCGGTCTTGGAAGTCGTACCGGACGTCGGGGCGATTCGAACATCATTGCCTTTGGATTTGGCTTATCCAGGCGACGATCCATGAAGCGAAAGAAACTTCTTAGGCTGGAAGCCGCCCGCGCCCTAGACGCTGCGGCCAGGTGGTCATGCTGTCGGCGATAAGCGAGCCACGCCACAACATCATGCCTTGTCAGGCGTTCAAGATCTCCCGTCGTCGGCGTCTTCCCGAGATGCTCTGTCATGAACTGTAGAAAGTGCGAAATGTCGCGGCGGTAGGCCTCAATGGTTCGCACAGATGAACGCCGCTCGGCTTCGAGCCACGAGATGAAGGCTTCGAGAGCTTCTGGGGCTGATAAATCATTGCTCATGGGTGGGAGGATTCATCAACTATCTTAAGGCCGTGTTTCGAAGGCGGCTCAACGGTTCGGCGGGCTTCCATCGTCCCCATGCGCCTTGGGGGCCGGATTAGCCCCTCATCTCCAGATGGGTCTGGCGCTGGCGTGGGCGGGACGGAGATTACTCCTCCTGCCTAACAGATCGCCTTTCGCAGACGACGGGTTGATTGTAGGCCGTTGCGCCTTCACCCTGCTATCATGGAGCGTCCTGTTCGTATCGTGTCCGTTCTTTTCCCGAAGCCCCTTGCCGGGGCTTTTGATTATCTGCTTCCGGAGGGCGTCGAGACGTTTCCTGGCGCGTTTGTTCGTGCGCCATTGGGAGGGGGAGAAAGTATCGGCGTCGTCTGGGAGGTCTCTGTGGCGACGCCCCAGCGTAAGTTGAAACCTATTGCTTCGCTTCTCGAGACCGCACCTCTTTTGCCTGAGGTTACACGCCGGTTTATCGACAGAGCGTCGCGGTATGTGTGCGCTCCGTCCGGCGCCCTGCTGGCTATGGCGATGCGGTCCCCGGAGGCGCTTGATCCGCCGCTTCTGTCGCGACGTCTCCTGGCGTCCGGCCAGCTTCCCCAGCGGCTTACACCAGAGCGTGAGCGTGTCCTGGCGTGCGCTCAGCATCCTCTTGAGGCGGCCGATCTTGCCCGGCGCGCCGGGGTGTCTTCGGGCGTGGTGAAATCGCTTCTGGATGCTGGCGCTCTCAGTGTTGTTCAGCAGGCGATTGATTCTCCCTTCGAACGCCCTGACCCGGATCGTGCCGGTCAGGTTCTGACCCAGGATCAGCATGCCGCCGCTGCGCATCTGTCTGATCTGGTGCGAGCGCGCCGGTTTGCGACGGCTTTGCTCGATGGGGTAACCGGCTCAGGAAAGACCGAAGTTTACTTTGAAGCGATCGCCGCCGCGCTTCGTAACGACCCTACTGCCCAGATCCTTGTTCTCTTGCCTGAGATCGCTCTGACACAGGCGGTCACGACGCGCTTTGAAACGAGGTTCGGCGCCCGACCCGCGGAATGGCATTCTGCAGCCACAGCCAGCGCACGACGGCGCGCCTGGAGAGAAGTCGCTTCTGGTCGCGCTCAGATCGTCATCGGCGCCCGTTCCAGCCTGTTTCTTCCCTTCTCTAATCTCCGGTTGATTGTCGTCGATGAGGAGCATGACCCGTCCTACAAGCAGGATGAGGGGGTCTGTTATCATGCCCGTGATCTTGCCGTGATGCGGGGACATGTGGGGGGCTGCGCTGTCGTTCTGGCGTCGGCGACACCCTCTCTGGAGAGCCTCGCGAACGCCCGCCAGGGCCGATACGCGCATGTTCGGCTGACCGCCCGCCCAGGATCTGCGCGATTGCCGGAAATTCGTCTGGCGGACATGCGGGCGAGGCCGCCTGAGAGAGATAAATGGTTGTCTCCCCCGCTGGTCGACGCGATTGAGGAGAAGCTGAGGGCAGGGGAACAGACACTTCTGTATCTCAATCGTCGCGGGTATGCGCCACTGGTGATCTGTAAGGCGTGCGGTGAGCGTCTTAAGGCGCCTAACAGCGACAGCTGGTTGACCGAGCACAGACATAGCGGCGCGCTGATCTGTCATCTGACCGGCTTCACGATGAGAAAGCCCTCTCGTTGCCCATCCTGTCAGGCGCCGGGAGCCCTTGTCGGCGTGGGACCGGGCGTCGAGCGATTATCCGAGGAGACGCGGCTACGTTTTCCTGATGCGCGGGTCGAAATCTTCTCGTCCGACACGGTTGGAACCCCGGAAGTGCTGCGAGATCTGGTCCGGCGCATGGAGGATCATGAGATTGATATTCTGATCGGCACCCAGATCGCGGCCAAGGGACATAACTTTCCTCATCTCACCCTGGTCGGCGTCATCGATGCCGACAGCGGGCTCAAGGGTGGCGATCTTCGCGCCGGGGAGCGGACGTTTCAGCTGCTCAGTCAGGTGTCGGGGCGTGCGGGTCGAGCAACCAAGCCTGGTCGTGCGATCATTCAGACCTACGCGCCTGATTCGCCTGCAATCGCCCTGCTTGCCGCAGGTGATCGTGAAGGCTTTATGGATCTTGAGATGGAGACCCGCGAGAGCATGGGTTTCCCGCCCTTTGGTCGGCTGGGAGCGGTGATTGTTGCGGGCTCTGACGCCGACGCAGCCCGACAGGCGGCCCTGCTCGTCGGCTCGAAGGCGCCTGAGGCGGATGGAGTGGAGGTGTGGGGGCCTGCTCCTGCGCCCATCGCTGTTCTGAGAGGTCGGCACCGGTGGCGATTTCTGGTGCGTTCCGACCGACATATTGATCTTTCAGCCTACCTCTCGAGCTGGAGGGCGAGAACACGGCTCCCCTCCTCGATTCGAATGTCACTGGATGTCGAGCCCTACAGTTTCATGTAGTTGCCTGGCAGGCGCTGTAGTCGCGTCTCTGAGCCCCTCGTTTCGAGGTTGCGCTAGGCTCTGAAACAGGCTGAAGCTTGAATCACGCGTATGGCTCGCCGCGGAGGCAGGGGGCTGTCGACTGCGCACAGGAGAAGCTTTCATGAGCCTACCGTATCTCAGGCTTCGACAGATCTGCCTCGTCGCAGCCGATCTGTCAGAGGCGTCTCGGATGATTGAGGGCGTTCTCCGTGTTCCGGTCTGTTATCAGGACCCAGGTGTCGGAAAATACGGACTGCATAACGCCCTGTTTGCGATGGGGGGTACGTTCCTTGAAGTCGTCTCTCCCCTTCCTGGGGTGAAGGACACAGCGGCTGAGCGCTATCTGTCCCGTCGGGGCGGCGACGGCGGCTACATGTTTATTGTGGATTGCGACAATCTTGAAGCCCGAAGGACGCACTTCGAGGCCAAGGGCCTGCGAATGGTCGAGGACCTGAAGGCTGGGGATGAGGTGGTCGGGTCGGAGGCGATCCACCTGCATCCGCGAGATACAGGGGGATGTCTCCTCTCAATTGATCGTCATACCGGCGGCGCCGACATGATGGGCGGCTACTTCTGGGCGGGGACGCACTGGAAGCTTAAGGCGGCGGCCCCCTCCGAGCGCATGCTATTGGGCGCGGACATGCAGAGCGCCGACCCCGAGGGGCTTGCACGAAGATGGGGCGACATACTTGAGCGACCCATCAATCGTATGTCTGATGGGGTCTGGGAAATCGCTCTGGATCATGGATTTGCTCGCTTCACGCCGCTTTTGGATGGACGGGGAGAGGGCTTGTCGTGTGTTCATCTCGGCTGCGCAGACCCTGAAGTTCTCTTGGGTGCGGCCCGCGCTGCGGGTCTGTTCATCCATGGGGACGGATTTGACCTGGCTGGTGTCCGCTTCAAGCTCGTCAGGCTTGCTGTCGCTGCGTGATCGACAGCTCTGTTGGTTTTCAGAATGCCAGGATGGCCGTAGTCTTTTCGCGGTCGTTCTCGATTGAGGTGCAGGTCGGGACAGTATAGCGGGCGCATACTGTGATCTCCCGTGGAGCGTAAGCGCGACCGGGGTCGCCTGCGAAGACTTCTGAGCCGCGGACCCGGGCCTGTTTCAGACATGCGATGAAGCGGTCGGCCATTTGCCTTTCGTAGAACACATCGCCTGCCAGAACGATGTCGAAGTCATCGAGTCCGCTTTCAAGAAGGTCTCCGCCTCGCCATTCAACCCGCGGGCGCTGATTGTCTGCGAGATTCAGATCGGCATTGAGTTCTACAGCCGCTTCGCAAATCGGATCGATATCGTTCCAGGTTACCCTGGCGGCTCCCGAGATAGCCGCCGACAGGCCGACGATCCCCGATCCGCATGCGAGATCTAGGACCCGCCTGTTCATGACGAGGTGCGGATGATCCAGGATAAAGCGCGCAAGGCCCATGCCGCCAGCCCAGGCAAACGCCCAAAAAGGAGGGTCGAGGCGCTCTCTCTGGAGGTCCGCTTCTGTCGCCTCCCATATGGGCGTCACGTCATCAGCCTGCCACAGGACCAGCGGTTCGAGCCCTGGAACTGGTATTGGACGCGTGTGGGTCCGAATAAAGCTCAGATTTTCAACACGTGTTCTTGTCGCCATGCGGCCATTTTCCCCTACAAGCCGCCTGTTGCAAGACTTGTCAGGATGGTTTCAATCCCATCCGTTGCGACATGATCGAGGATAGTCGTCTATGAAACTCCCAGCGTCGTTCGTGGTTTCCAGGCTGAAGGCTCTCTTTGTCCCTGGCGTCGCCGCCCTGCTGGCCGGGTGTGCAGGCGTCGGGCTGATGGACCGGCCTGTTGAGGTGCGGATCCTCGCGATCAATGACTTTCATGGAAATCTCGAACCCCCTGCGGGTGGCGTCAGGATCCCTGATCCTGATCGCCCGGGCGCCAGCATCACCATCCCGAGCGGGGGTGCGGCGAGGCTTGCCTCGGCGATTGCCGAGCGGTCAGCCGGATCTTCAAATACGGTCATGGTGGCGGCGGGGGACCTCATCGGCGCCAGCCCCCTCTTGTCGAGCATGTTTCAGGACGAGCCGACGATTGAGTCCCTGTCTCAAATGGGCCTCGCCCTTTCGGCTGTAGGAAATCATGAATTCGATGAGGGCCTAGAGGAGCTCCGGCGCATGCAGAACGGGGGATGCCACCCCCGGGTCGGTTGTCGCGGGCCGGCGGTCTTCAAGGGGGCGGGATTTCGTTATCTCGCGGCCAGCACCATCGATGACGCGACAGGTCGCACGGTCTTTCCTTCTCATGAGATCCGGGAGTTCGGGGGTGTGAAGGTTGCATTCATCGGACTGACGCTCAGGGGAACGCCTTCGCTTCTTGCTCCGTCCTCGCGCGCCGGTCTGACGTTTCTCGATGAGGCAGAGTCGGTCAATCGAGAAGTCTCTCAGCTCAAGACTCAGGGCGTTGAGGCCTTTGTCGTGCTTATTCATGAGGGCGGCTTCAATTCCGCCGGAGACGATAAGTGTGAGGGATTGTCCGGCCCCATAACAGAGATCATTCCGAAGCTAGACAAGGCTGTTGATGTGATCATCAGCGGGCACACCCATCGGTCTTATGTCTGTCGCATTGACGGCCGTCTTCTTACCAGCGCCAGTCAGTACGGAACCATGTTCACCGACATGTCCCTGACGCTCGACCGTCGATCGAGAGACATTGTTCGCTCTGATGCGCAGAACGTCATCGTCCGGACAGACCTTTTTGCAGAAGATCCGCTCCAGAGAGATCTGATAGGCGCTTACAAGCGGCTTGCTGCTCCGCTCATGGAGCGTTCTGTCGGTCGACTGACTGGGCCGCTCAGCTATGCGCGCGACCCTGCCGGGGAAAGCGATCTGGGATCAGTTATCGCTGACGCCATGCGCGAGGCTGCTGTCAGTGCGACGGGTCAGCCGTTTGATGTAGCTTTTATGAATCCCGGCGGGATAAGAGGCGATTTGTCTAAATCAGGCGATGTGACCTTTGCCGACCTGTTTGCGGTTCAGCCCTTCGGCAACAGTCTGACCGCTCTGACGCTTACTGGATCCGAAATCGAGGCTGTTCTCAGGCAGCAATTCCGGACGGACGGCATGAAGATTCTGCACGTTTCAGATGGCTTTTCGTATCGGTGGCGCCGGCAGGCTGACGGATCAGGGGCCCTGGTTTCGGGATCCGTTCGCGTAAACGGCGCTCCTCTGAATCCGGAACGGGCCTACCGTGTTGTGACGAATAACTTCGTGGCATCAGGAGGAGACGGCTTCACCGCTTTTTCTGTCGGACGGGATGTGACGCCGGTGGGCGGTGATGTTGAGGCGCTTGAGACCTATCTGGGGGCCCATTCTCCAGTCTCCGCTCCAGCGCGTGGTCGGGTCGTGCTCGAGAGCGGCTTCGATGCGCGTTAGAACGCTCCTGTCTCTGGCGCGAACCCTTTATCTCGGCCTTTTTGCGGCTGCTTTTGTTCAGTTGGAGGCGTGGTCACAGACAGTGTGGCCGGTTGAGGAAAAGACATCGTGGGGTCTTTTTATTGTTGATGTTGAGACCACCGGTCTTGATCCCGCCATTCATGACATGATCGATCTTGGCGTCATTTACGCCGACCTTGACGGACGTGAACTTGAGCGTTTCTTTGTCCGGATAATGCCTGCCCATCCGGAGAGGCTCGACCCGGGGGCTGCGCGGGTGAACGGGTTTACCGTGCAGCGATGGAGGGAGTTGGGGGCTGTTGAGGAGGCGGAGGCCGCCCGCCGGTTTCTTGCTTTTCATTCGGAGGTCGTCAGACGACACGGCGGAGGCGACGGCCAACCGCGCACATGGCTGTTCGCCGCCTATAACGCATGGTTTGATCGAAGTTTCCTGGACGCGCTTCTTCAGCCGAACGGGTCATCCGTTCGGGAGCTCTTCAGTTATTTTCAGCTTGATCTGCCGTCACTTGCGTGGGGCGCTGGGGCGCCTCAATTGCTGAATCGTGAGGTTGCCGCCGCGCTTGGTCTCGATGATGAGACCCGCAATCCTGCGGATCATACCGGTCTTACCGGGGCTGAGTGGAATCTTTCCATCTATCGGGCCGCCATGGCGAGAAGCCCCTCAAGGGAGGTTCTCAACTATAGGGCTCCCTGATGAGGTCCGTTATCGCCGTTCGACAACCTTGATTGTGTCGGTCGAGTTGTCTGAGTGATACGGGTAGCCCGCTGTCACGACGAAGCGTTGAACCCCGGAGGCCGCTTCATGCCGTGTGACGGCATCGAGGATGTCGTCAAATGACCGGGGCTCCTCAGGTTCGATATCTGCGGAGACACCCCATATCAAAGAAAGTCTGCGAGCTGTCGGCAGGCTTGGGGTCAGTGCGTGAATTGGCTGGCCGGGGCGGGTGGCCGACACCCGTTGGGCGGATGCCCCGGATCGAGTGAAGACCACCAGCGGACAGTTCAAATCGTCGGCCAGACGAGATGCCGCTCGTGCGCATGCATCCGCGGTCGAGTGGGTGGGCGCAGATCGAGGGGCCGCCGCCAAGGTGTCGTCGCGATCGCACTCTATCGCGCGGATAATCCGGTCCATGATGGCTACGGCCGCCGATGGGTGACGGCCGACGGCGCTTTCCGCCGAAAGCATGACGGCGTCCGCTCCCTGGTAGACGGCGGTCGCCACATCATTGGCTTCGGCGCGTGTCGGCACAGGGGCTTCGATCATGGATTCGAGCATGTGAGTGGCGACGATAACCGGCTTTCCGGCTGCTCTTGATGCCCGTACAATTCGTCTCTGTGCAATCGGGACCTGTTCAGGAGACAGTTCAACGCCAAGATCGCCGCGAGCGACCATCACGGCGTCGGACTGTCTGACGATCGCTTCGAGATCATCGAGAGCAGCAGGCTTCTCGATTTTTGCGATCAGTGGAATTCTTTCCCCGAAGACTTCTCTGGCGAGGCTCAGGTCGCTTGCTCTCTGGACAAAAGAGAGAGCCAGGTAATCGACCCCGTGTTCGATGGCGAACCGACCGTCGGCGATATCCTTCTCAGTCAGGGCCGGAATGGGAATTGGGCGGGTGGGCGCAGCGACGCCTTTGCGGCTGGACAGACGGCCAGGGGCCAGGGGTCTGCAGATCCGAGTGTCTCCGTCCGCGCGCACGACGATCAGGGTGATTTTGCCGTCGTCTATGAGAAGACGGTCGCCGAGTTGGAGTGAGGATACGAGCTCCGGGTGGGGTATGGGGACGGTGTCGGGTTCTGAGCTCGAGGCCGCCACAATGAGGCGGAGCTCGCTACTCATCCGCGCGTCGATCGTGCCGCTGAGGAGGTCGCCAAGCCTTAACTTGGGTCCTTGAAGGTCGGCGAGAAGGGCGAGGGGACGGCCAGCGGCCCGTTCAGCTTCCCGTGCCGCCGCGATCCGACTTTTGTGCTGGGCGTGATCGCCATGGGAGAAGTTGATCCGGAAGACGTCCACGCCGCCGCGGCAGAGCTCCTCCATTCGATGCGCTCCGTCACTCGCCGGACCGAGCGTGGCGATGATCTTTGTGCGGCGGCGGATGAGATCTGACGACATGACGAACGGCCCCGAGAAATGCGTTTAACGCACACGTTGGCAGTATCTCTTCTGAAGGTGATAGGCCGGTTAATCTGGCGGAATCCTGTAGATGCTCAATGGCTTTGAGAGCCTTACCGCCGCGCGCCAGGTCTTTTTTACGGCCCTTTTTTCCGGTCATGCGGCCGGCCTGAGCCAAGGGTGTCAAAATCCGTTAAGGTCTTCGAGGTTATCGAATCGTGATGGCCCTGCGGACATTGCATGGGCGCGAAATGTGCGCTTTATACAGAAGCTTACGATGCCTGAGGGAGGAGTCGTCAGATGATAAAAACAGTTTCCGGAGTTTTGCTTGCCGGTGTCTCGGCTCTTGTTTTGAGCGCCTGTTCCCCCGAAGGCGGGACGACCACATCTCTTACGGGCGCGACGGTCGATAATTTCATGCTGGTCGACCATGACGGCCTGGCCCATACGCTCAAGTACAATCGAAAGGCGGCGGCTATCGTCCTGGTGACGCAGGTCAATGGCGATGAAACCTCCCGCGCCGCGGCCAAGGCTCTGGCTGAGCTTCAGGCCAGGTATCCGACGGTTGAATTCAAGATGATCAATTCGAGCCTGGCTGATGATCGCGAATCGATTCGTGCAGAGGCGCTTGGGCAAGGGTTTGCGACTCCTGTGCTTGATGATGAGTTCCAGCTGATCGGGGAGAGCCTTGGTCTGTCGAAGGCGGGAGAAGCGATCGTCATCGATCCCAAAACCTGGAAAATCGTCTACCATGGGCCGGTGGATGGCTCGGCAGCGGCCCGTAAGGCAGACGGATATCTCTCTGAGGCTCTTGCTGCGATGGGCTCCGGTCAGTCGATTGCAGTGGCTGAGGTGCCGATCAAGGCGGCGGCGATCGATTTTCCTGACCGCGCCCGTCGCGCCGAGTTCTCGAAGATCTCTTATGTCGATGAGGTTGCGCCCGTCCTTCTCAGCAAGTGCGTGGATTGCCACCAGCCGGGCGGCATCGGTCCTTTCCAGATGACCAGCTATGAGGTGATCAAAGGCTTTGCGCCTATGATCCGCGAAGCAATCCGAGTGGATCGCATGCCTCCTTATGACGTCGATCGTCACGTCAATCTCTTCCAGAATGACGAGAACCTCACCGAGGCTGAAACCAAGACGCTCGTTCACTGGATCGAGGCGGGGGCTCCCAGGGGGGAGGGCGAGGATCCGCTTCTCAAGGGTGTGACTGAACGGCCCGAATGGCCGCTCGGCAAGCCTGATCTTGTGGTCGAAATTCCGTCGTATGAAATCCCTGCGAGCGGAGTGGTCGACTATCAGGTCCCTGTCGTTGCGAGCCCTCTGAAGGAAGGAAAGTGGCTTGCGGCCACGACCTTCAAGGCCGGTGAGCGTCAGGGCGTCCACCATATTCTGGCCGGCTGGGTTCCGAAAATGCCAGAGAAGGGCAAGGGCGGTTTCGACTGGGATATCTCGATGGGGGGGTATGCGGTCGGTTCGGAATCGAACTTAGCGCCGGAGGGATGGGGCACTTATGTCCCCGCCGGCGGGGCCTTCAATTTCCAGATGCACTACACGCCCTTCGGCAAGGCGGTTACGGATGTGAGCAAAATCGGGTTCTATTTCCTTGATAAAGAACCCGAGCTCGTGAAGCGCCAGATCGTGATCGCCGACCCGACGATCACGATCAAGCCAAATACGTCCCGGCATCATGAGCGGGCTTATGTTCAGTTCCCTGCGGCTGTGCAGATCTATGCGTCCCAGCCCCACGCTCACTATCGCGGGTACGCCTCGAAGCTCACGGCTGTGCTCCCGGACGGCACTGAAAAAGTGCTTCTCAACATGCCCAAGTACGACTTCAACTGGCAGAGAGAATACATCTACAAGGATCTCATTGATCTGCCCGCGGAAACCAAGCTGGTGGCGGATTACTGGTATGACAATTCAGACCTGAATCCGGCCAATCCGGATCCCAACAAGGAAGTCGTGTGGGGCGATCAATCCTTTGAAGAGATGCTCTTTACCGGCGTCCAGTTCCGCTGGGTCGACGAAGTCGCCGGCAAACCCCGAGATGATCTCCAGAAGATCCTCAGCGAACGCATGATGTTCACCGTTATTGACGACAATCTGAACAGTAAAGTCGAGGAAGCTGAGCTCAAGGGGCCCATGATGGAGCCGCTGAAGGCTTATTTCGCTCAGCTTGACAGCGATAAGGACGGAGGGTTGACCCCTGCCGAGTTCGCTGCCGGGATGACTGTTGTGGAACAGGCTCGGGCCAAGGCCAGAGCCGCCCGCGGCGGGGTCACAGGTTAGGTCGACTTCCCCAGCGTCTTCGGGGGTTAAACTTCAACGCCGGTTGGATGAGATTCCGATCGGCGTTTTGTTTTTCGCTCTGTGCGCCCTTGCCCAAACCGGGGCGCGACGAAACGCCCGTCCAGGCGGGCGAAATTCGGATCCGGGGCGTGTTGTCACACGAAGGGCAGCATGCTATCGCCTGCGCCATCGACTGACGGCAGACTGCGGCCAGCCGTCATTAAGTCGTTGTCTTCAGGTATTTTTTCTGGGTCCCTGAGATCGACGCGGCGGTTCGGGGCAAGCGAGCAAACTTTTGGCGGGATCATCCACCACTTCCATAGACGAAGCGGCTCACCGCTATGCGGCCGCGCTGTTTGATCTGGCGTTGCAGGCGGGGTCTCTGGATCCGGTCGACGCTGATCTCAAGGCCGTCGCGGCGACGATCCGAGGCAATGCCGATCTGGCGAGGGCCCTCAGCTCTCCTCTGTACAAGGCAGAGGAAAAGGCTGGAGTGCTCGCCGCCATCGGAGAGAAGCTTGGTCTGTCTGACCTCACCCGACGCTTCATCGGCGTGACAGCCATGAACCGTCGGAGCGGGGAGCTCGGTTCAATCGCCGCCGCCTTTGCGGAGCGTCTTGCACGCCACCGAGGTGAGGTGCGTGTTGTGGCCCGGGTGGCTGTGAAGGCGACCCCAGAGCAGGCCCGTGAGATAGAGGGCGTTGTCTCGGCATCTCTCGGGCGCTCCGTAAGCATCGATGTCGAGGTCGATCCTGAACTCATCGGCGGGCTGCAGCTTCAGATCGGGTCTCGTCTGATCGACGCTTCCCTACGTAATAAATTGAACGCACTCACGAATCTAATGAAGGGGGCCTAGCCCGATGGATATCCGAGCCGCTGAGATTTCCGACATCCTCAAGGCGCAGATTAAGACGTTCGGCGCTGAAGCCGAGGTGTCCGACGTTGGGCAGGTGCTCTCGGTCGGCGACGGTATCGCCCGAGTCTACGGCCTCGACAGCGTCCAGGCCGGCGAGATGGTGCAGTTTCAATCAGGCGTGAAGGGCATGGCCCTCAACCTCGAGAGAGACAATGTCGGCGTCGTTATCTTCGGAGACGATCGCGGAATTCGCGAAGGCGACACCGTGAAGCGGACTGAAGAAATTGTGGCCGCACCGGTGGGAAAAGGCCTTCTGGGTCGTGTCGTCAATGCTCTTGGAGAGCCGATCGACGGGAAGGGGCCGCTGGTTGGCGTGTCAGAGCGTCGGCGGGTTGATGTAAAGGCTCCGGGTATTCTTCCGAGGAAGTCGGTGCATGAACCGATGTCCACCGGCATCAAGGCTATCGATTGTCTGGTTCCGATCGGGCGGGGACAGCGGGAGCTGATCATCGGCGACAGGCAGACCGGTAAGACGGCTGTCGCGATCGACGCGATCCTCAATCAGAAGGCGATCAATGCGCGGGGCAATGAGAGCGAGAAGCTTTATTGTATCTACGTGGTCATCGGTCAGAAGCGCTCGACCGTCGCCCAGGTTGTGAAATCCCTCGAGGAGCGTGGAGCACTGGAGTATACGATCGTCGTCGCTGCGACGGCGTCGGAGCCGGCGCCGTTGCAGTATCTCGCTCCGTTCACCGGCTGCGTGATGGGCGAATGGTTCCGCGATAACGGAATGCATGCTCTCATTATTTATGACGACCTGTCGAAGCAGGCTGTCGCTTATCGTCAGATGTCGCTGCTGCTTCGTCGTCCTCCGGGGCGCGAGGCCTATCCGGGGGACGTTTTCTATCTTCACTCCCGTCTTCTCGAGCGGGCCGCAAAGCTCAACGCCGATCACGGCTCTGGATCGCTGACGGCGCTTCCAGTCATCGAGACCCAGGCCAACGACGTGTCCGCCTATATTCCGACCAACGTGATCTCGATCACAGACGGCCAGATCTTCCTCGAGACGGACCTGTTCTATCAGGGTATTCGCCCGGCTGTGAACGTGGGTCTCTCGGTGTCCAGAGTCGGTGGTTCGGCTCAGGTGAAGGCGACCAAGCAGGTCGCGGGAACGATGAAGTCCGAGTTGTCTCAGTATCGCGAGATGGCCGCATTCGCGAAGTTCGGCTCCGATCTTGATGCCGCGACGCAGCGTCAGCTGGCCCGTGGCTCGCGTCTTACCCAGCTTCTCAAGCAGCCGCAGTATTCTCCTCTTTCGATGGAAGAGCAGGTTGTGGTGGTTTACGCCGGAACGCGCGGTTTCCTCGATAAGGTGGCCGTGGATCAGGTGCAGCGTTATGAGGCTGAGCTGCTGCGTTACCTGCACTCTGACCACGCGTCATTGCTCTCGGATATTCGCACGGCGAAGGATATCTCGAAGGCGGGCGCGGGCGGCGTGAAGATCGAAGATTCGATCAAGGCCGCTCTCGAATCCTTCTCGAAGACGTTCGCGTAAGTGGTTGCCTAGACCCCAGTTCAAGGCTGACAGGATCAGAGACGCCACATGCCCAGCTTGAAGGACCTTCGCCTCCGCATCGCGAGCGTGAAGTCCACTCAGAAAATCACCAAAGCCATGCAGATGGTGGCGGCTGCAAAGCTCAAGCGCGCTCAGGAAGCGGCTGAAGCGGCTCGCCCCTATGCTCAAAGAATGGCCTCCGTGATCGCCAATCTGGCGAAGGGCGCATCGGCGGCCGGCGGTCCCCGTCTTATCGCAGGGACCGGTCGCGACGATGTCCATCTTCTGGTCGTCATGACCTCAGAGCGCGGCCTCTGCGGAGGTTTCAATACCAATATCGTAAAGCTTGCGAGGTCGGAGATCCGCAGGCTTCGCGATGCCGGCAAAACGGTCAAGATCCTGACCATTGGCAAGAAGGGCGCTGACGCCCTCAAGCGGCAGTACGGCCCCATGATCGTCGGTCATATCGACCTCAGAGGGGAGCGCGTGATGAATGGCGACGTTGCGGCTCGTGTCGCGGGCGCCGTCACTGATCGTTTCGAAGCGGGAGAGTTTGATGTCGCGACGCTCGTGTTTGCGCGCTTCAAAAACGTTCTGACGCAAGTTCCGACGGCCCTTCAGCTGATCCCTGCCAAGGCTCCGGATGATGCTCCGACGGTTGATCTCGGCGGAGCTCGCTACATCTACGAGCCGTCAGAGGCCGCAATTCTCGAAACCTTGCTCCCTCGGTACCTTTCTACCCAGATCCTGTCGGCGCTGCTTGAGACGCAGGCGGGTTTCTCAGGGGCTCAGATGACGGCGATGGATAACGCCACGCGCAACGCCGGCGACATGATCCGTACCCTCAACCTTCGATACAATCGTGCGCGTCAGGCGCAGATCACCAAGGAGCTGATTGAGATTATCTCTGGAGCGGAAGCGCTCTAGGCGACACCCTCCTCGGGCGTCGCCGCCTGGAATATCTGCGTCCGCTCCGGTCTCCAATGTGGGGTGGTGTGGTCGCGGCGAGCAAGTGAATGACTGATTGGAACCGGACGTTGTCTTTGTCACAACGTCACTGATGCAGACGACCTACACAAGAGGCCAGTGATGAGCAGCAAAACCAACACCGCCCTGAAGGGCCGCGTCAGCCAGGTCATCGGGGCCGTCGTCGACGTCGAGTTCGATGGCGCGTTGCCGAACATTCTGAACGCGCTGGAGACAGAGAACAACGGAACGCGTCTCGTTCTCGAAGTGGCTCAGCATCTGGGTGAGAGCTCGGTCCGCACGATCGCGATGGACTCGACGGAAGGTCTCACACGCGGACACGAGGTGCGGGATACAGGGGCAGGGATTTCGGTTCCTGTCGGAGAGGCGACGCTCGGTCGTATTATGAACGTGATCGGCGAGCCGATCGATGAGGCCGGTCCCATCACCTCTGACGTTGTGCGTGGCATTCACCAGCCCGCCCCGGACTTTGTGGATCAGAAGCCTGTGCCTGAAATTCTGCCGACCGGCATCAAGGTTGTCGACCTTCTTTGCCCTTACGCCAAGGGCGGTAAGATCGGTCTCTTCGGCGGTGCAGGGGTGGGCAAGACAGTGCTTATCCAGGAGCTGATCAACAACATCGCTATTGCGTACGGCGGATACTCCGTGTTCGCCGGTGTCGGTGAGAGAACCCGCGAAGGAAACGACCTTTATTGGGAGATGATCGAATCTGAAGTGAACGAGAAAGGCGGCGGCGGCAAGTCGCGTTGCGCTCTCGTGTTTGGTCAGATGAATGAACCGCCAGGCGCCCGCGCGCGGGTCGCTCTGACCGGACTGACGATCGCCGAGCACTTCCGCGAGCAGGGCAAGGATATTCTGTTCTTCGTCGACAATATCTTCCGCTTCACTCAGGCTGGTTCTGAAATGTCAGCGCTTCTTGGCCGAATTCCCTCAGCAGTGGGATATCAGCCGACCCTCGCGACTGACATGGGCGCGCTTCAGGAGCGCATCACCTCCACCACCAAAGGATCCATCACTTCGGTGCAGGCGATCTACGTGCCGGCCGACGACCTTACGGACCCGGCGCCTGCCACGTCCTTCGCACACCTCGACGCTCAGACCGTTTTGAACCGTGCGATCTCTGAGAAGGGCATCTATCCGGCGGTGGATCCGTTGGATTCCTCGTCGCGGATCCTGGATCCGCTGATTGTGGGCCAAGATCACTACAATGTCGCTCGCGGCGTCCAGGAGATCCTTCAGAAGTATAAGGGACTTCAGGATATCATCGCCATTCTCGGCATGGACGAGCTGTCGGAAGAAGACAAGCTGGTGGTGGCGCGCGCCCGAAAGATCGAGCGTTTCCTCTCGCAGCCCTTCTTCGTGGCGCAGCAGTTCACCAACCTGCCCGGAGCGTTCGTCGAGGTGAAGGACACCGTTCAGGGCTTCAAGGAGATCCTGGAAGGCAAGCACGATGACATCCCCGAACAGGCGTTCCTGATGTGCGGGAAAATCGACGATGTGATCGCGAAGGCGCAGAAGATGGCTGCGGAAGCCGCTTAATTGCTGGTCTGAAGAGGTTACCCGATGGCTGAAACCCTTCGATTCGCACTCGTCTCGCCGGAGCGTGAGCTCTATTCGGGCGATGTCGAGCAGGTCGACGCTCCGGGCGTCGAGGGCGAGTTTGGCGTTCTTCCGCGTCATGCGCCTTTCATGACCACCCTTAAGTCGGGTGTGGTTCGGATCCGGGAGGCCGGCGGCGTGACGGCTGTGTTTGTCCGGGGAGGCTTCGCCGACGTCACTCCAGACGGTCTTACAATCCTTGCGGAAGAGGCGGTCCGTCTCGCCGACGTCGATGTGAGCCGGCTGGAGCAGCAGATCGGCGATCTGCGAGCTGACGCCAGCGATCCCGGTGATGAGGCAAGAAGAGGCCGCGCGGCGGAGCGGCTGAAGTATCTTGAAGCTCTGAGGGCGGCTCTTCCCGCCTGATTTGTGCGGGTTACACTGCCAGTATATCTCTAAGTTTGAGTCGCTCAGCGGGCCCCATGGGGAGCCTTGGCTTTCTTGCGTCCTT
Organism: uncultured Alphaproteobacteria bacterium; assembly: GCA_903831255.1. Classification (GTDB taxonomy): domain Bacteria; phylum Pseudomonadota; class Alphaproteobacteria; order Caulobacterales; family Hyphomonadaceae; genus UBA7672. The sequence goes on along the minus strand of CAIKWZ010000075.1, from coordinate 33,609 downwards.
AATTTCTCGGGCGTCAGGATAATCAGGCAGCAGGTCAGAGTGTGATTTACATCGAGGGTGGCGGATGACGGATATCATATCCGCTCGCATGGCGGCGAAGCTTGAGGGAGATTTTGTGGTCTTTCTCATCGGCATGCGAGTGAACCGGCCCTGGAAGTTCTGGAAGTGGGGCCCTGTGGCCGCCGCCATGCCTCGCATGCTCATCGAGCTCGCCAAATCTCCTGAACTGGGCCTTCTGCACGCCCGGACCTTCTTCGGTTTTCCTAATATCTTCGTCGTGCAGTACTGGCGCAGCTTCGAGGCGCTTCACGCCTATGCGACCGACCGAACCCTCGCACATCTCCCGGCCTGGAAAGCCTTCAATCGCGCGATCGCCTCCAACGGTGATGTCGGAATCTGGCATGAGACCTACCTGGTCAAGGATGGCCAGCATGAGAGCGTCTACAACAACATGCCAAAGTGGGGACTGGCTCTGGCTGGCGAAGCCGTGCCCGCTGCAGGTCGTCGTCGATCCGCAAAGGGACGGCTTGGGCGCTCGGACGGCGACGATGATCCCTTCCAGGACGTCCCCAATTCCTGAACATGACTTCTGCTAGGCCAGGTCAGACCGGTCTGGTCCATCTTTCAAAGCGCGTTGCGACTTCCTGATAGACGGGCTGCTTGAACGGAATGACGAGCGAGGGCGCTTCGCTCAGGTCCGCCCACTTCCACGCGTCAAATTCAGGTGTGTGAGTGTCCAGCCGGATGTCGCTATCTGCGCCGTGAAAGCGGAAGGCAAACCATTTTTGGCGCTGACCGCTGTAGGGTCCTGACAGTCTTGCTTTGAGCGCAGGCGGGAAATCGTAGAACAACCAGGGTTCGAGCTCTTCAAGCAGCTCGACATGGTGTTTGCCGACCCCTGTCTCTTCGGCAAGCTCCCGTATCGCAGCGGTCGCAGCGTCTTCTCCCCGATCAATGCCTCCTTGGGGCATTTGCCATGCGAAACGGGTGTCCTCCTTTCGGACGGTGGCTCGGCGTCCAAGAAGAACATGCCCGCGCCGTGAGAACAGCGCCAGTCCGACATTGGGACGATAGGCTGAAGGATCCTTGATCGGCGAGAGCGGGGACGATGAAGTGGTCATGGTCGAGCCTGTCCCGCGGACGTGGGCGGCGTGGTTTTGACCTCTGCGAAAGACGAGGCCGGAGCCAACTGATAGCCCTTCGCCTTCAGCTCGGCGGTCCATAGGCGGAACTGCTCGATCGTCACGGGATAGGCGAAGCCTACGCCCAGAGCTTTGCCCTTCTGAACGGCCAGGGCTTCGAGCTGAAGGAGCTCGCGGTCGATCGCATCTGCAGACGGTTCGGCATCGAGAATGCGATCCGCTGCGAAGACCTGCGTCTTAGAGGCTGCGGCAGATTCCGAAAAGGCCGAGCGCGTCGCGGCCCCGTCGTGAACAAAAACCAACCCTCTTGCAGAGACAGCGGAGAGTACCGGCATGAGCGCCCGCCTGTCGGTGACGAATTTTGCTCCCTGATAGTTCGTTACCCCGAAATATCCGGTCGTCCGGCCCAGCAGGACATTGAGACGGCGAGTGTTCTCCTGAGCCGTCGCGCTTGTGAGCAGGGTCTGGGGCCCAGGATCGACGTTCGGATAGTCATAAGGCTCCATCGGAAGTTCGATCAGGGTTTCGTGGCCGGCTTCCCGAGCCTTGTCGATCCATACCTGCAGATCGTCTGCATAGGGGACAAAGGAAAGGGTGACTTCCGGGGGAAGATCGTTGATCGCCGCCAGCGTATGACTTGCTTTCAGGCCCAGGCCTCCGACAATCAGGGAAACGCGTGGCTGACCGTTTGGTATGAAGGCCCTGGCATAGGCCTGTGCGGGCGTTACGCCATCCGCTCCAACCCGAGGCAGATCGCCAAAGCTGGTTCGTTCGAACAGGCCCGGAAGCGGAGCTTTTGGAAGCGATCGAGGGATTACGACGGAAGCCGCTAGGTCCGTCGCACCATTCAGTGTTCCGAGAGCGAGCGGATCGGTGCTGGCGGCTGCCTCCAACAATGGGTCGATTTCCCCGTCGCCGAAGTAAACCGCCGTTGATGGGTTTGAAGGCTCATCCGTTTGTCCGCCTGGCACTGGTTTTGGCTTCTGTCCCGGAGGAAAGAGCGCCAAATCAATTCTCGGGCTGGCGCTTTCAGGATTACCAAAGGCGGCTGCGCCGCCGAGGATGAGCAAGGTGGCTCCCAGGAAGACGCCGACGCTCATGGCGAGATGATTAAGGCCGGTGCGAACGGCTGAATACTCGGCGGCTCTGGGCGCAGCCATTCCTGATCCCACTTTCCACGCGCTTTTGCTGACGCATCCGACAGTGCGAATGTAGTCTTAAGATCTCGGTAACGCTCGCTTTACCTCTGGACCTCAGGAGCAGCCCGCTCGACCCTATCGAGACTATTTCGTTTTCTGAGGCTTCTCAGTCCCGGGACGCTCGGTTGTAACGACCGCCTTTCCGGAGCGTATCAGCTCGAGCGCCTTTTCCAGCTGGTAGTCCTTACCCGCATAGCCGGCCGGCGGCATGTCCGCCGGGACGTGGGGTGCGACGCGCTTTAAACCCTGATCGTTTTCAAGGGCGTTGGGGAGCGCAGCCTCGTTATAGCGGGCCGCCCGCTGACGGAGATCTTCAAGATCCTTGTCTGAAAGACGAGTGGATGCGACCTCGATATCCGGTTCAATTCCTGAGCCCTGAATCGCGCGTCCGGATGGCGTATAATAGCGTGATGTGGTCAGGCGCATGGCCCCTTTTTCGGGTCCAAGGGGTATCACAGTCTGAACGGATCCCTTGCCAAAGGTTGTCGTTCCAAGAACTTTCGCCCTCCCGCGATCCTGCAGCGCCCCAGCCACGATCTCCGCTGCGGAGGCGCTGCCGTTGTTGACCAGAACTACGACTGGAATGTTGGGGAACCGCTCTCCCCGGCGGGCGTTGTAACGTTCAATGTCTTCCGGGCGGCGTCCGCGCGTGGAGACGACCTCCCCGCCGTTGAGAAAACGAGAGGAGACTTCAATGGCCTGATCGAGCAAACCGCCAGGATTGTCCCGAAGGTCCAGGACCAGTCCTTTCATGCCTCCTTTCACATCCCGTCTGACGCCGGCGATCGCCGCATCAAGACCGTCGGCCGTCCGTTCATTGAAACTGGAGATCCGGATATATCCCACATCGCCTTCAGCGCGATGCTTCACGTTCTCCGGACGAATGTTCTCCCGGGTCATCGTTACGTCGAACGGCTCTACGCCCTCGCGAACGATTGTGATGGTGATCGGCGTTCCGACCGCTCCGCGCATTTGCTTCACGGCGTCATTGAGCGTCATGCCTACAATCGTCGTGCCGTCGATCGCCGTGAGATAATCGCCTGATTTCACACCCGCACGTGCCGCCGGTGTCCCATCCATAGGCGCCACAACCTTGACGAACCCGTCCTGGGAGCTGACCTCCAGACCGAGACCGCCATACTCCCCGCTTGTCTGGACCTGCATATCCCGAAACTCATCAGAATTAAGATAGGATGAGTGGGGGTCCAGTGACGACAGCATGCCGTCGATCGAGGCTTCGATCGCTTCTTTTTGGTCAATCTCCGTGACGTAGTCGGCCTCGACACGTGCGAGGATCTCCGCGAACAGCTCCAGCTGCTTGAAGGTTTCTGCGCGGCTCTCCGCCTGTCCAGACGTTACGGCGAACGCGGAGACCCCCAGAGCGCCGCCGAGCAGGCCTGCGCCCAGAACCGGAATCAGCAACCAACTGCGCATATCCCCACGCTCCTTCACCCTACTTGCGAGACTGCGCCCGCCCGGCGCTCCCGCCTGCACTCCGTTCCTTCGAGTCCCAACTCTTGGGGACCCCCGGGATCGTCTCAACTTCCCCGAGCCAACCATTTCTCAGGATCAATCGGTTGACCGTTTCGACGCACCTCAAAGTAAAGCTCCGGCGGCGGGGATGCCCGATCCGTCATACGACCGACCGGTTCCCCCACCATCACTCGTTTACCAGCTTCGGCATAAAGCGCGTCAAGTCCAGAGATTACCACAAGCACGCCCCCGCCGACATCGAGAATCATCATCTGTCCATAACTTCTAAAAAGGCCGGCGAACTGGATGCGCCCGCTCATGGGAGCCACAATCTGCGCACCGGCCCGTGTTGCGTATATAAGACCCGGACTGGGTCCCTGATCCGTCGTCTGGTTGAAACGTCTTGTGACGCGCCCTGAGGCTGGCGGCGTTGGCCTGGCGCCGGCCTTGGCCGATTGTGATGCAGCGGGCGTCGCGGCTCTGGGGGTGGAAGTCTCCTTGGGGGCTGCTCGTTTATCTGGCTTGAGGCTCGGGCCCTTGGGCGCGGAACGCGACAGAGACGCCAGCAGGTCGCGAAGCGTCGCTGCCTCTGAGGCCAGACGCTTCGTCTCGGCTTTCAGGGCGGCGGTTTCAGAGTTCAGCGAGACCTGTCGCCTTCGTCGTTCTTCCGCAAGCGCGGTGATCTCTTCGCGTCGCGCGGCAAGGGCGGCTTCCTGCCGGGCCAGCACCCCCTGTTCCTGCCTCAGTTCCTCGATCCGGGCCGTTCGAGACCGGATCTGTTCCGACAGCTCCTGGGCTCTGCCGGTCAGACGGGGCGAGACGTCGCTCATCAGGATCGCCGCCCTGACGGCCGCCGTCGCATCTCTGGGATGGGCGGCAAGAGCTGCGGGCCTGCGGGTCTCGAGGTTCATCAGGCCGGCCAGAAGGTCCTCCAGCGCGGTTTGGTTCTTGAGCAGACGGGATTTTGCGGTTGAAACTTCCTGCACCAGAGCCGCGATGCGCACCTCGGCTGCAGCGGCCGCTTCTTCTCTTCTGAGGCTGTCGGCAGCGGCGGCGATAAGGTCGGCTTCGATTTCCGATGACTGTCGTGAGGTCTCCCGCGCTTCCGTTTCAAGCGCCTTTAGTCTGGCGGTCGCCCGATCCCTTGCCTGCTCCGCCTTCTTGAGGTCCTCAAGTGTGTAGGTGATCGGCGCCGGCCCAGGGGGGCGGACGGACTGAGCCTGCGCCAGTCCCGCGATCAGGGCGAGGCCCAGCGCTAGGATGATCCGTCTCCTGAACATGGATACGAAGCCTTGGGGTCGAACAGCGGTCTGCCTATAGCTCGGTTATTCGCGATGATAGGGTGATCCGGTTTCAATCGACAGTGCTCTGTAGATCTGTTCGGCGAGCATCACCCGGACCAGCTTGTGAGGCCAGGTCTGGGGGCCGAAGCTCAGCTTGAACTTGGCCCGTGCGATCACCGCTGCCGCTAACCCGTCCGCTCCACCGATGACGAAATCAACGTTTTGGCCCTCATCGCGCCAGCGAACGAGGCGGCGCGAGACGTCCCTGGATGGCCAGGAATCGCCATGTTCATCGAGGCAAACGCAAATCGCGTCCGAGAGCCGCGTGAGGAGACGCCCACCCTCCCGGTCAGATCCTCCTCCCGGCTCTATCTCTATTTCCTCCGGTCCCTTGATCCCAAGGGACTGGCCGGCCTTACGAGCGCGGACCAGATAGTCGTCCAGAAGGGTCCGTTCAGGACCCTCCTTGAGTCTGCCGACACAAAGAAGGCGGATCTTCAAGAGAGGTCAGTTCGAGGCTGGCGAAGCCGGGGTCGCATGGCCAGAGGCATCGGACGACCAGATACGCTCCAGATTGTAGAACTCCCGCACCTCGGGTCTGAAGATATGCACGATCACATCGCCAGCATCGATCAGAACCCAGTCGGCGTTCGGCAGGCCCTCCACCCGAACCTTCTTCAACCCCGCCTCTCGAAGTTTTCTTTCGACGTGGTCGGCGAGGGCCGTCACGTGACGCTGAGAGCGGCCCGACGCGATGATCATGGCGTCGGCTATCGCCGATTTTCCGCGGAGATCGATCTCGAGGATGTCCTCCGCCTTGTCGTCATCCAGCTGGGTGGCGATCTGATGCGACAGAAGCTCGGGAGCGTGAGGGTCCTCAGCAGGACTGCGGGCGGTCAAGGCGGGGCCGGTTTTTGACGGTCGAGGGGCGGGCAGGGTCTGATCCTCTTAACAACTTCACCGTCCCTTTTATCATGAAGACCGCGTTCGGGCGAGGGGGGGTGGAAAGGCTCTGACAGGCGGGTGTTCGGTTGATCCTCAGGGGCGCTCGAGGACGCCCTGAGGGGGCGCCATCCTCAGGCGGGTGGAGGATGAGGGGTTCAATGGCGCCGGCAGGTAGACCCAGGCGGGGGGCCGTCGAAGACGGAGCGCGCCAGCGTCCGCTTGAGGAACTCGCGACCCAGAAAACTCCCGAGACAGTCGCGATAGACCCGCTTTGGGGTTTGCGCCGGGTCTGGAAATGACTGCAATCGGGATCTGACCGGCGATAGCTTTCCAAGCTTTCCACGTGTGAAACGAAACCGCGTTGTCGGCGCCCATGATCCAGACGAATCTGGCCCCAGGCGCGCGTCGTCTGAGATGTGTGAGCAGATCACGGGTGCACGTGACCCCGAGCGCCGCCTCGATGGCGGCGATGCGGGTTCTTGGACCGGACAGAGCTGCGTGCGCCGCCTGAACCCGATCAGGATAGGCGGAGGCGTTCGGCTTGAAGGGATGGTCGGAGGCTGGCGTCACCCAGATCCAGTCGAGACGGAGGCGCTTACGCGCCGTCTCCATCACGTGCTTGTGTCCGTCATGGGGCGGATCGAACGCTCCTCCTACGAGGCCGATCGTCAGGCCCCGGCAGGGGCCCGGGAGGCGGACAGGCTTTCCTGATGCTCGCTTCGCCATCTCACGAATGCAGGCCTGACGCCCGGATCCCTGTGACGAGGCTGTGGGCATGCGTCGGTTTCACAGCGGCCTGACCTGCCCGTCGCCCCGGACAACGTATTTGAACACGGTCAGCTGTTCTGCGCCGATCGGTCCGCGCGCGTGGATACGGCCCGTCGCGATTCCGATTTCAGCTCCCATGCCGAACTCTGCGCCGTCGGAAAACTGGGTTGAGGCGTTGTGCAGCACGACCGCGCTGTCGACCTCAGCGAGAAACCGCTCAGCCGCCCGATTGTCGCGGGTGATGATGCAATCCGTGTGCTGAGAGCCGTAAGTCGCGATATGCGCCATTGCGCCGTCGAGATCATCGACGACGGCTACGGACAATATCGGTCCGAGATGCTCGGTGCGCCAGTCGTCTTCAGTCGCCGCCTTCATCGGACACAGGGATCTCGCCCGGCCATCTCCCCGCAGCTCGCAGCCCGCTTCAATCAGAGCTCCTGCGATTTTCGGGAGATAGGTTGGGGCGACCCGCGCATCAATCAGGAGCGTCTCGGTCGAAGAGCACACCCCCGTTCTTCGGAGTTTCGCGTTAAGGATTATGGCGATCGCCATGTCGAGGTCGGCGCCTGAATGCACGTAAGTGTGACACAGGCCTTCGAGATGTCCGATCACGGGGACCCGCGCTTCGGCCTGAACACGCGCGACGAGGCTTTTTCCGCCCCGCGGCACGACGACGTCGAGGGCGCCGTTCAGTCCGGACAGAAGATGGCCGACAGCGGCCCGATCCGTTGTCTCCACCAGCTGCACCGCGTCCTCCGGCAGGTCCGCCTGTCTGAGACCAGATCTCAGAGCGCCGGCGATGGCCATTGAGGAGTGCGCGCTCTCTGATCCCCCCCGAAGAATGACGGCGTTTCCTGATCGCACGCACAGCGAGCCCGCGTCTGCTGTGACATTGGGACGACTTTCGTAGATGATTCCGATCACGCCGATGGGGCCGCGAACACGGGAGATCTCAAGGCCATTCGGCCTTTTCCAGCTTTCAAGGACTGTTCCGATCGGGTCGGGCAGCGCTGCGACCGTTTTTACCCCCTCAGCCATCGCGCGAATGCGGGCAGGGGTCAGTTCGAGACGATCAAGCATGGACGGGGCGAGGCCCTTGGAGCGGCCCGCCGTCATATCCAGCGCATTGGCCTGCAGGATTGTTTCGGAGGCTGCGAGGATCGCCTCCGACATCAGCTCGAGCGCCCGAGTGCGTCGTACCGGCCCCGCATTTGACAGGAGACGAGAGGCTTCGCGGGCTCTAGCGCCCATGGCGAGCATCGCGCCGAGAAGGTCAGCATCGCTCGTAAACTGGGGCGCGGCGAGGGTCATCGAAGGATTTCCGAACGTTCGCGTGGGTCTAGCAGCAGTTGGTGGGCTTCGAAAGCGGGAAGATGGCGCCTTGTCAGGCGCTGCGCTCGTGACGTTCGCTCAGAGTGATGTCGTCTACGTGGATGATCGCCGGTCGCCCGCGAAAGCCCAGAATGGCTTCGATATCCGCCGAGTTGCGGCCGATCAGACGCAGCGCGTCGTCGGAGGAATAGGCTGATATCCCCCGGCCAATGATCCGGCCATCGGGGTCCAGGATGTCTACCGCATCGCCTCGGTCAAATCGTCCGGACACCGCGGACAGGCCGGCCGGCAGAAGGCTCTTTCCTGCGAGCAGGGCACGCGCTGCGCCGGCATCCACGCTCAGCGATCCGGCGGGTTTCAGCGCTCCGGCAAGCCACTGGCGGCGAGCTGTCTCCGGGGTGACTTCCGGCATGAACCAGGTCGTCCTTGCTCCTTCGGCGATGGCAGAGATCGGGCCGCGCCCATCGATTGTCGCCTGATCGCCGAGCGAGATGGCAGTCGTGCAGCCTGCAGTCATCGCGATCCGCGCCGCTTCCAGCTTGGTGGCCATTCCGCCCGTGCCCACGCCTGCTGTCTTGTTGGCGCCGCCGGCCATGGCGACAATCTCCGGAGTGAGGCGTCTGACCTCGGGGATGTGGCGTGCGTTCGGATCGCTTCTCGGATCGGCGTCGTAAAGGCCGTCTATGTCCGAGAGGAGTATGAGTACGTCCGCACCAAGCATCTGAGCGACGCGGGCTGCGAGCCGGTCATTGTCGCCATAGCGAATTTCGTCGGTCGCCACCGTATCATTCTCATTGACGATCGGGATAGCGCCGCGCTCCAGAAGGGTTTCGAGCGTCGCGCGCGCATTGAGCCAGCGCCGCCGACGTTCGGTGTCGTCGAAGGTCAGAAGCGCCTGCGCCACAGGAATGTCGTGTGATCGAAACGCGTCATCCCACGCGCGCATCAGCATGGGTTGACCAGCTGCAGCCGCGGCCTGTTTCTCCTCCAGTCGCGATTTGCCGGATTTGAGGCCGAGGAGCTTTCGGCCAAGCGCTACGGCCCCCGAGGAAACAATCACCACCGACTTGCCTTCAAGCCGCTGCCGGGCAGCGTCGCTGGCGAGAGCCGCGAAGCGAGCCCCATGGGGGCTTCCGGTCGCCGGATTTATGAGCAGTGAAGACCCGACCTTGATGACGATCCGTCGGGCGCTCGAAAGGGGCGTCGTCACGGTTTCCAGCCTTCCGCTTTTTCCTCCGGTGTCATCTCTGCCTCAATCTGCGCCGCGCGCTCTGAGCGGCGTTGTTCATCGATGATCTGGTAAAGCTTGGCCAGCGCCTCCGGAACCCCCTTGCCTGTGGCCCCTGACAGACGCAGCGGTGTGGAACGGCAGGCTTTCTTGAGGGCCGCGGCCTTCTCTGAAATCTCTTCCTTGGTCAGAGCGTCGATTTTGTTGAGCGCCACGATTTCCGGCTTCTCGGAGAGTCCGCCGCCATAGGCCTTCAGCTCGCCGCGAACGACCCGATAAGCTTCCGCCACATCATCCTGAGTGCCATCCACGAGGTGAATGAGAACAGCGCACCGTTCAACATGTCCCAGGAACCGTGTTCCCACTCCGGCGCCTTCCGCTGCGCCCTCGATCAGGCCGGGAATGTCCGCGAGCACAAATGATGCGCCGACCCCTAAGGACACGACGCCCAGGTTCGGATGAAGGGTGGTGAAAGGATAGTCGGCGATCTTGGGCTTGGCTGCGCTGGAGGCTGCCAGAAAGGTCGACTTGCCCGCGTTCGGCAAGCCGAGCAGGCCTGCATCCGCGATGAGTTTCAGCCGCAGCCAGACCCAGCGTTCCTCTCCTTCGAGGCCGGGATTGAAGCGCCGCGGCGCCTGGTTGGTTGATGACTTGAAGCGTGTGTTTCCCCAGCCGCCCGTTCCGCCTCGCGCCAGAAGAACTCGATCCCCGAGCTTATCCAGGTCCGCAATGAGGGTCTCCTGGTCTTCTTCGAAGACCTGTGTTCCGACGGGCACTTTCAGGATCAGTTCGGGGGCGTCGGCGCCCGTTCGGTTCTTTCCCATTCCGTGTCCGCCGCGCTCGGCGCGAAAGTGCTGCTGATACCGGTAATCAATCAGGGTGTTGAGGCCGTCGACCGCCTCCACATAAACATCGCCTCCCCGACCACCATCCCCACCGTCCGGACCTCCGAAGGGGATGAATTTTTCACGGCGGAAAGAGACGCAGCCGTCGCCGCCATGGCCTGAGCGACTATAGACCTTGCACTGATCCAGGAATTTCATGGTGACGGCTCTGCTGGTTGGTTCCGCCCGAAATTCGCGCGGGCCCCGAATGGTCTTCCCCCAAACGCCTCTGTGGTGTCCAGCAGGATTGTAAGTCGCGTCTCTCATCAAGGTGCGCTGGGTCAGGGCCGCCGAATGGACGCCTACCCCACCTGAGATGACCGGATCCGAGCTTCTGGGCTCCGAAAACAAGAAAGGGGCGGCGCGAGCCTCCCCTTTGGTCTTCAATCCATCCTTGGTGGCGTCTTACCCCTCTCCGCTCCGCAGAGGGAGAGCAGGCCATGAGCCGCCTGCGGACTACTCCGCTGCGAGCGGCTTGGCCGACGGGACGATTTCAACAAACTTCTTGCCCTTCGCCCGCTCGCGGAATGCCACCTTCCCATCCTTCAGGGCGAAAAGTGTGTGGTCCCGGCCGATCCCGACGTTTGGGCCTGCGCAGAACTGGGTTCCTCTCTGGCGCACGATGATGTTTCCGGCGAGCACGGTCTCGCCTCCGAAGCGCTTAACGCCGAGGCGCTGGGCGTTTGAGTCACGACCGTTGCGGGTAGAACCGCCAGCTTTCTTATGGGCCATGAAAGAGCTCCTTCAGAGTCTCAGATACTTTTGCCGGCTGCGTGCCGACCCGAAACATTAACCCGCCATAGATCCGGCTTCGGCGACCAGCTGATCTTTCGGGACCCGGCCCTTGAAGATCTTCTCGTCCAGAGCCGCGAACTGTTCGTCCGTGATCGCTGCGAGCTGCGCGAAGGTCGTGAAACCTTCTTCGTTCAGCTTGGTGGCCATCACTTTTCCGACCCCTGAAAGCTTGCTCAGGTTATCTCCGCCTTCGGCTGCCTTCGGAGCCGGCGCGGCTTTCTTTTCGGTCGCAGCCTTGCCGCCTTTCGCAAGAATTTCCGTAATCTTTACAACGGTCTCGTGCTGGCGGTGGCCCTTTTTCCGGCGATAGGTGTTCCGCTGCTTCTTCTTGAAAATGATGATTTTAGCTCCGCGGCGCTGTTCGACGACTTCGCCGACAACCTGGGCTCCGCCGATCACCGGCGCGCCCATTTCCACGTTGTTTCCATCGCTGATCATGAGAACTTCGCCGAACACCAGCGTTTCGCCGGCCTCTCCTGCAAGCTTCTCCACGACGATCAGGTCGTCCTGGGCGACCCGGTACTGCTTTCCGCCCGTTTTGATGACCGCGAACATAATCTGTCTCTGCCCTTTTCGAGGCGCATGACCGGAGCCATCCGGAAGCGTTTGCTCGATATATATCGGCCGCTCGCAGTCGCCTGTGAGCGGGGAGGGCGCATATAGACGCCTCATGCGCGTGATGTCAAACGCGAAGGGTTGGTTTTTCGTCGGCGTCGGCCCTAAATCAGCGTTGATCCGAACGCTGGAGCCCTCGGTCTCAAACCTCCTGTCAAATGGGCGTAACGTTCGTTTCCGGAGGGCCTTCACAGGAACAGCTTGCCATCCTCACCAGCCTTGATGTAGGTCCGGGCTCCCGGAGAGGTGCCAGAGTGGTCGATCGGGGCGGTCTCGAAAACCGTTGTGCGTGCAAGCGTACCGTGGGTTCGAATCCCACCTTCTCCGCCATCGTTCCCCTGCGATCACTGGCTAGCCCCCGGCGCGCCGATTTTCCCATAGTTTCAAAGGGCCTGACCGGACCATCTCAACCGCTCAAAAGCGTCTGCTGAGGTGGTGCTGTCTCGGAACGGTCGGTCATTCCGCCCAAGTGAGTCTCGTGGCTCTGGGTAACTCCATACTGGCGCTTTTTTCGATTTTCTGGCCCGGTGGCGCACCTGACCTCGTTCGCGGGATTTTTGCCGCTATCCTGACCGACCGCGGCCGTTCAAGTCAGGCACGGGACGCGTCAAGTCTCAGGGACGGCGTGTCGAGGGCAGTTCTCCGGATCTGATGAACGACTGCGGTCGATCTGAGGGGGCTCGAGACGAGGACCTGCTGATGTTCTCCGGATCTCTAATGAGACCACGCTGCCTGTCGGTTTCCTTCCGGCGTTGAACTGTCCAAAGGTCGGGATATCCGCGCCCGCGGCGATCTCGCGCACCTAACATCGGAAGCCGCCGCCTCCTCTAAGGCTCTTGGTTATCTCGGGTCGGTGATCCTGGTGTCCTTCGTCGCCAACCATGATGATGATCACCGACGGGAGCTCTGGCGGCACTCGCTTGGGTGCGTGTCGGTCACCTTAACTGATGGGCCTGTCTGGGGCTCCGTTCAGGCGTAAAGTCCATCGGCCAGGGCGCAAAGGAATGTGAGATAATCGGGACGCCACAGGCTCTTTGACTTGCGGTAGTGGACGATCTGCGAAAGTGCGAAGGCGGCTATGGCGTGGGCGTCGACATGGTTGGTCATGGTTTTGGGTAGCACTGCGGGATTGTGGTCGATCACCATCCGGCCGGCTGTTTCCATGACGGTCCGTCGCGTGTAACGGGTCTCGTCGGTTACCCAGCCGTCCTGCGGCGCGCAGCGAATGGCGATTTCTCCGCAATAGGTGCCGAGGTCGATACTCAATGTGTGCGACCGCCTCTCGATTCCTCCGAGTGCGCGCGACCGCCAGTCCATCGATAGCGCCGGTTCAACTTCTTTAAGGCCCGCGATCTTCGTTTTGCAAAAGGCGTTCAGCGAAGCCGCAACCCTATCGACTTTAATGCGGTCGCCGTCGGGCGTCGGTAGTGATGTTTCGAGTTCGGCAGCGAACGATTGCAGGCGAATGATTCGGCGCTCGATAGACTCGATGAACGCGGCCAGGTTCTCATGGCGCTGGTCTCGCGACAGGGGGTCTGGCATGCCGGCGTGGACAAAGCGCTCGTCGTCGTAGTCTGTGAGAAGCTGTCGAGCCTTGCCCGAACCGCTGAGCAGCGGGGAGAGCAGCTCCAAATATCCAATCCTTTAAGGCGGCGCAATTCAGACGAATTCTTCGAGTAGTCCCACCGGCGTCGTACTTTTCGGCGCGGCGACGGGGACCCGTCGGTATCGTAGTGGAGAACCTGCCCCCGCTGAACCTAAGTGAAGCGGTCTCCGGCCAGACTCTTTGGCCCCACAACCTAGGTATGGGTTTGCACCAGTCGATCAGGGAACGGGCGGGCGCGATTGAAACTAAGATGGCGCCGCTGACGTCCGGCCGATCCCTGCTTCACAGGGGGAGGTTGGATGTTCCCATGAGAAACTCGTCGACAGCGCGTGCGCATTGCCGACCTTCCCTGATCGCCCAGACCACAAGAGACTGACCACGTCGCATGTCCCCGCAGGTGAAGATGCGCTCCGCCGAGGTTCGATAGTCTCTTGTGTCGGCAGCGACGTTTCCGCGTCCATCCAGCCGCGCGCCGGACTGGGCGATCAGGCCCGGGGCGCTCGGACCCGTAAATCCCATCGCCAAAAGGACCAGGTCGGCCTTCATCTCGAATTCGCTGCCTGGGACTTCCTGCATCTCCATGGCCCCGCCCTGTGAACGCTTCCACTCCACTCGGGCGCATACCAGAGCTCGAACCTTTCCATTCTCGCCGATCGCACGTTTGGTGACCACGGCCCAATCCCGATCACACCCTTCCTCATGCGAAGATGACGTTCGAAGTCTGAGGGGCCAATCGGGCCAGGAGAGGGCTTTGTTTTCAGAGGAGGGGGGCTTGGGCATGATCTCAAGCTGTGTAACCGACGCTGCGCCGTGGCGATTTGACGTTCCGATGCAATCCGACCCTGTGTCTCCGCCTCCGATGACGATTACATGCTTTCCATCTGCCCGCAGGGTTCCTGCTGGCGCAGCAGCCCTCTCGTCATCGCCTGCAACCCTCCGGTTCTGCTGTGTCAGGAAATCCATTGCGAAGTGGACGCCGTCGAGTTCGCGGCCCGGAATTGCAAGGTCCCGCGGGGTCTCCGCGCCCCCACACATGACGATCACCTGATAATCATCGAGTATGCGCTGAACGCTTACATCCACGCCGACATGCATCCGCGTGCGGAAAATGACGCCTTCGGCCTCCATCTGGCTGACCCTGCGATCAATCAGATGCTTTTCCATCTTGAAGTCAGGAATGCCGTAGCGGAGCAATCCGCCTATTCTGTCGCTCTTCTCAAAGACCGTCGGCGCATGTCCAGCCCGCGCCAGTTGCTGGGCGCACGCCAGACCCGCCGGTCCTGAACCGATCACTGCGATCCGCTTGCCTGTTCCGCGTGGTGACATCTGGGGTTGGATCCATCCCTCGTCCCAGCCACGATCCACGATCTCGCATTCGATGGTTTTGATCGAGACGGGATTGTCCGTGATGTTGAGAACGCATGCGGCCTCACACGGCGCCGGGCAGATGCGGCCCGTAAATTCCGGAAAGTTGTTGGTTGAGTGCAGATTGTCCAGGGCGTGGCGCCACTGATCCCGGTAGACCAGGTTGTTCCAGTCGGGGATCTGATTGTTGACGGGGCAGCCATTGTGGCAAAACGGAATGCCGCAATCCATGCATCGCGCCGCCTGCTCACGCAGTTCGGTCTCCGGGAGACGTTGCAGGAACTCCTTGTAGGTTGACAGCCGCTCATTCGGCTTTTCGTAAGGCCGTTCCTTCTTGGAGTATTCAAGAAATCCGGTTGGTTTTCCCATGTTCGGGTCTCCTGATCCTATTCCGCAGCAACCGACGCGCGGCGTGCAGCCCGCATGTCGAGAAGCGCACGACGATAATCGTTCGGCATCACTTTCACAAAGCGGCTCATTTCCTGCGTCCAGTTCTCGAGCAATGCGGCCGCCTTTTTGCTGCCGGTGTGCAGGAGGTGGCGCTCCAGCAGAATCTTCACTCGTTCGCCGTCATGGGCGAGTATGTCTCCCATTCCGTTATCATCCACCGACATCGCCTTATGGGCTGGAGCGTCTCCGTCCGTGTCTTCAGAATTTTGAGTCACTGGCTCAAGGGACACCATGGCCATGTTGCAACGCGCTTTGAAGTCGCCGGCGGGATCGTAAACATAGGCGACGCCCCCTGACATCCCGGCTGCGAAATTCCGACCGGTCTGCCCTAAAACCAGCACGACCCCTCCGGTCATGTACTCGCAGCCATGATCGCCGACTCCTTCGACGACAGCCACTGCTCCCGAGTTTCTGACAGCGAAGCGCTCCCCGGCCACACCCTCGAAATAGGCTTCTCCGGCGATGGCTCCATAAAGGACGGTGTTGCCGACAATGATGTTGAGCCCGGGGTCGCGGCGCGCGTTCTCCGGCTGACGGACGATCACGCGCCCTCCCGATAGTCCTTTCCCGACATAGTCATTGGCGTCGCCTCTGAGTTCGAGAGTGACGCCTCGTGCGAGGAAGGCGCCGAAGCTCTGACCGGCTGCGCCTGTCAGCTGAATGCCGATTGTTTCGTCGGGGAGGCCCTGATGACCTTTGCGGCGCGCGATCTCGCCCGAAAGCATCGCGCCCACCGTTCGATTGACGTTCCTGACCGTTCCGGTGATCCGCACGGGCTTCGACGACTTTCCAAGGGCCTGCTTAGACTGCTTGATAAAGGTGTGATCGAGGGCGTTCTCGAGCCCATGGTTTTGCCTCTCGCTCACACGGATCGCCACGCCTTCACCAGCGGGGGCCTGATAAAGTATCCGGGAGAGGTCGACGCCCTTTGCCTTCCAGTGGTCCACCGCCCGGCGCATGTCCAGCAGGTCAACCCGCCCGATCATGTCATCAAGCCTGCGAACGCCGAGACGCGACATCAGAAGTCGCAATTCTTCGGCCACGAAGAAGAAGTAGTTGATCACGTGTTCCGGCGTTCCAGTGAAGCGGGCTCTCAGGATGGGGTTCTGAGTGGCCACTCCAACGGGGCAGGTGTTCAGATGGCATTTCCGCATCATTACGCAGCCCGATGCGATCAGGGGCGCTGTTGCGAAGCCGAATTCATCAGCTCCCAGCAATGCTCCGATCGCCACATCCCGGCCGGTTCTGAGGCCGCCGTCGACCTGAACGGCGATGCGCCCTCTCAAGGCGTTGAGGACAAGTGTTTGCTGTGTCTCGGCAAGCCCGATCTCCCAGGGCGATCCCGCGTGCGTGAGCGAGGTAAGCGGAGAGGCGCCTGTCCCGCCCTCATACCCCGATATTGTGACATGATCCGCTCGCGCCTTGGATACGCCGGCGGCTACGGTGCCGACGCCGACCTCAGAGACCAGCTTCACCGATATCCTGGCTCCGGGGTTCACGTTCTTCAAGTCATGGATCAGCTGCGCGAGATCCTCGATCGAGTAGATGTCGTGATGGGGAGGCGGCGAGATGAGACCGACGCCCGGGGTCGAGTGACGCACCCGGGCGATGTTCTGATCGACCTTGTGCCCCGGGAGCTGACCGCCCTCGCCGGGTTTGGCGCCCTGCGCCATCTTGATCTGAATATCGTCCGCATTGACGAGATACTCTGCGGTCACGCCGAAGCGGCCTGACGCTACCTGCTTGATGGCTGAGCGCATCGAATCGCCGTTCGGAAGGGGGGTGAACCGATCGGCTTCTTCTCCACCCTCTCCAGTATTCGATCGGCCGCCAATTCGGTTCATGGCGATCGCGAGGTTGGTGTGCGCCTCGCGACTGATCGATCCAAAACTCATCGCGCCGGTTGCGAAGCGCTTCACGATCTCCTCAGCCGGTTCGACCTCTTCGAGGGGGAGTGGGGTATCCGCCCAGCGGAACTCCATGAGTCCTCGTATGGTCAGCAGTCGCCGGCTTTGCTCGTTCATCGCAGCGGCGAAGGCTTCATACTCGGAGGGAATGTTCCCTCGAACGGCGTGCTGAAGCTTTGAGACTGTCTCCGGTGTCCAGGCGTGATCCTCTCCTCGAAGGCGGAACGCATAATCGCCTCCTACGTCCAGCATGTCCCGGTAGACGGCGCTCTCGCTGAAGGCGAGCCGATGACGGCGCACAGTTTCCTCGGCGATTTCGCTGAGGCCTGCGCCCTCAATGGTGGTTGCCGTTCCTGTAAAGAACTCGTCGATCAGGCCGGATGCGAGGCCTACAGCGTCGAAGATCTGGGCGCCGCAATAAGACTGATAGGTAGAGATGCCCATCTTGGACATCACCTTCAGCAATCCTTTGCCGATCGCCTTGATGTAATTCTTCTGCACTTCCTTGGCGCCGAGGCTTAGCCCCTGGGACGTTCGGATCTGCTCGAGAGTTTCGAAGGCCATGTACGGGTTCACAGCCTCTGCGCCATAGCCTGCAAGTGTGCAGAAGTGATGGACTTCGCGCGCCTCTCCTGACTCGACGACCAGCCCCGTCTGCATTCTGAGGCCCTGCTTCACCAGCTTCTGATGCACCGCAGAGAGGGCGAGCAGGGCTGGGACCGGAATTCGGTTCGCCGATACGGCGCGATCAGAAAGAATAAGGATGTTGATGTCCTGGAGAACGTGTTCGGTGGCTTCGTTCCGGATGCGGTCCAGGGCCTGCTTCAGACCTGCAGCGCCTTCTGAGGCGTCCCAGGTAATATCGATGGTCGCTGTGCGGAAGGCGCCGTCGACCAACTCCCGGATTGACCGGATCTTTTCCAGGTCGGCGTTGGTCAGGATCGGCTGGGAAACCTCCAGGCGCTTGTGTGTGCCTGCAGCAAGTCCGAGGAGGTTTGGTCGCGGACCGATCATAGACACAAGCGACATCACCAGCTCTTCGCGGATCGGATCGATCGGGGGATTGGTGACCTGGGCAAAGTTCTGTTTGAAGTAATTGTAGAGAAGCTTCGGCTTCTGCGACAGAACGGCGATAGGGGTGTCAGCTCCCATCGATCCGATGGGATCATCCCCCTCGCGCCCCATGGGCTCAAGGAAGAGAGCCAGATCTTCCTGCGTGTAACCGAAGGCCTGCTGCTGATCGAGCAGGGCCGCATCAGAGGTCAACGGCTGCTGGACGGGCTCTTCGGGCGTCGGCAGTTCATCGAGTTTGAACTGCGTCTCGTGGAGCCAATCCGCGTAAGGGTGCTGAGCGGCGAAACGGTTCTTGATTTCCTCGTCCTCGATGATCCTGCCTTCTTCGAGATCGATGAGCAGCATCTTGCCGGGCTGTAAACGCCACTTTCGCTCGATGTGGTCGTCCGCGATCGGGAGCACGCCTGATTCCGATGCCAGAATGACATGGTCATCGTCGGTTACGATGTAGCGCGCCGGACGAAGACCATTACGGTCCAGAGTGGCCCCGATTTGTCGTCCGTCCGTAAATGCGATGGCGGCCGGGCCGTCCCACGGCTCCATCAGCGCCGCATGATATTCGTAGAAGGCGCGTCGTCTGGGGTCCATCTGAGGGTTGCCCGCCCAGGCCTCGGGGATGAGCATCATCATCGCGTGGGCGAGGGGATATCCGCCTGCCACCAGGAGCTCGAGGGCATTGTCGAGGCACGCGGTGTCGCTCTGTCCATGAGGGATGAGCGGCCACATCTTGTCGAGGTCGGCCCCAAGAAGCGGGCTCTCCATCGATCGTCGACGGGCGTACATCCAGTTCACGTTCCCGCGCACGGTGTTGATTTCGCCGTTATGGGCGATGAACCGGTAGGGGTGGGCCAGCTTCCAGGACGGAAAAGTATTGGTGGAGAAGCGCTGGTGGACAAGGGCGAGAGCCGATTCGCAGAGGGGATCGGTCAGGTCCTTGTAGAACTCCCCCACCTGGTGAGCCAGAAGAAGGCCTTTGTAAACGATGGTCCGGGTCGACAGGGACGGCATGTAGAATTCGGCGAGACCCGGCAGATCCCTCTTCTTCGTCATTTCAAGAAGGGGGTTCTGTGTCTCCTTACGGATGGCGAGGAGCTTTCGTTCGAAAGCGTCCTGGGACATCTCAGCGGAGCCTTTGGCGATCACCGCCTGACGGATAACAGGCATACCTGCCAGAACCGCCTCCCCCAGGCCGCTGGGGTCGACCGGCACGTCTCTCCAGCCGAGAAGCTTCTGTCTGGATTTTGTCAGGTAGTTCTCAAACTGCTTCATCGCCGCATCCCTCGAGGCGGCGTCGCGCGGAAGGAAGCACATGGCCACCGCGTAGGAACCGGGGGCGGGGAGTTCGACCCCGGTCTCGTTCGCCCAATGCCTGAACAACGCATCGGGGATCTGGATCAGCACGCCCGCTCCGTCGCCGAGCATAGGATCAGCTCCCACAGCGCCTCGGTGATCGAGGTTGATCAGGATCTGAAGCCCCTGAGCGACGATCGCGTTGGACTTTCGGCCCTTCACATTGGCGATGAACCCGACGCCGCACGAGTCGTGCTCGTTTCGCGGGTCATACAGGCCCTGAGCCTGAGGGGGGGCGATGGTCATCCGTTTCCATCCGTTCATTCGACAGGTGATCTGCGCGCGTAGCAGGAAGAGGGGCCTTCGTCCAAGAGCCAACTTGTCCGCACGCGCCGGGGAAAACTGCAAAGGAGGTTGAGAGGATCTACTCCAGGCGGCTGTCTTGAGCATGATCGCTTCGCGCCGGGCCCGATTTTGGGCGATGTGTTTCGGCTGTGAGCGCTTTCGCGGCCGAACTCACCCCCTCTGAGGAGGTGACGGCGACCTTTCATCTCATTCCGTCCCCGGACCCTCCCGGTCAGTCCGTCAGCGCGGCAAGCACCGCGTCCGCCACACCCCGAGCCTTCAGTCTCATTTCCTCGTCGGTCGCGTCCTGAATCGGGTGGTCCACGAGAACGAAACGAGCGTCGCTCATGCCCAGCGCATTGCGCTGAACAATAGCCGCCTCATGGAATTCGCTGGATGCGATGGTGACTGATGGAAGCCCCTGGATCTCAAACCATACCGTGTCGTGCATACTGCACGTCGTGCATGAGCCTCAGTCCGCAAGAGCCTCAATCACCGCCGAACATTCATCGCGGATCCTGCCCCTAAGCTCGTCTGGGCAAGGTTTGGCGAAGGTGGGCTTCTGGTAGCGCCGCACTTCCACGTCCGGCGCTCGCTCAGCCAGAATGGCGGCGAGCTCATCCAGAAGCACATCGCCCCTCGGCTTTCGAATATCGAGAAGCCCAATCACTCCTGAGATCCGGCCTGTCCTCGGCGTGATTCGCCGTTCAATGGGGACCCGTTCGTCCGTGGGATCGAGAATGGTCAGCATTCGGTCCTCCGCAATGCGCGCTTTTGCCATCTTAAAGGGTTTCGATCCGTCTGGAAACCGCGGTCGAACCCATGGCCCCGGTCACCCATCCGTGAAAGGCGGCCGAGAACTTGCCGGCGGTGGAGCCCGCCACACAGAGGTGAATGTTTGAGGGGCCTGCGAATTTTGAAACCGTCTCGTCAAGCTGGGCGGGTGAAAGACGCGCTGCGGCCGCAGCTGAAAGGCCAGCGCCGGACCGGTCGTCGGCGAGCATCTCTCGAAGCGGTCTCCGGGTCACCTCCTGAATGCGCGCCCTCAGGCGCTCCTTGGAATAATCCCCCTGACTGGTCAGGGTCGCCACATGCTCCGGACAGACGACCAGTAGCGCGTCCGTGTGCATACGCCGCATCTTTGGAAGAAAGACGCCTTCAAGGCCCAGGCCCAGGGATCCGGCGATCTGGTCCGGGGCCCGTGATTCCTGGTCGACGATCTGGACCGGACCGCTGGTCATGGCGAAGGCGGTCACAACTGATTCGTCCGGCCTGTAGCCTCTTTCAACGTGAAGAGGCGCCCAGGGGGAGCGCTCCTCCCACTCGGCGAAGCACATGGTGATTTTCATCGGGCTTCCCAGAGTGGAGCGGTCAACTCCTCCGGGACGTGCTCCTCCCACATTGCGAATAATCAGTCTGAGGGCCCGTCCGATGGTGGCGTTGGCCCGGTTGTCAGGTCCCAGAGCGCTGAGCTGCATGTTCATGCCAAGCCGATGGCGCACAGGACCGTTCACCACGAGAACGGGCGAGGCGCCCATCGTGGTCGCCGTCACGCCATGCATATTGAAGGCGTCCGTGCAGACCGCTTCGAGGGCGGCGATGACAACAGGAAGGTAGTCAGGGCGGCACCCGGCCATGACGGCGTTGATCGCAATCTTTTCAACCGTGGCGGGGGCCATATTCGGAGGCACTACGGCTATGATCTCCTGTGAATCCCGACCTGCTCCGCGGAGCATCCTGAGCACGCGCTCGGGCGTGGGGGGCACAAGCGGAAGGCCGTCGCTGAAGCCCTGGTCGAACATGAATTCGCTGATATCGTCGGACTGTCCGATGTTGATCTTGCGCGCCCTCAAGGGGCTTCCTTCGGCTTCGGCCTGCAGGCGATCGTTCATGTCCGGGTCGAGATGCTTGGAGCCGCAACCTGGACGCCAGTCAGGGTAGGACGTCCAGTCGATGTCCGGCGTCTGGCCCGCGCCCTTGGGCTGAAGCTGCGCGTCCATCACCCGCCATTCCTCCTTCACGAAACCCTCAAACCGATTGAGGATCGCGCCGCTTTCATCCAGCAAAAAAGCCGCCGGGACGATCTCGAAGCCCCAGGCCATCGAGGTCCGACACCCGGCGTCGGAAAGCACAGGGACGGAGAGATCATGGCGCTCCCTGAACGCAAGCCCCCCGTCTGAGTCCTGGCTGATGAGGCGGATGTCCGCTGAGTCCCCGAGCCTGCGGTGGAAGGCCTCAACGAGGGGGGCGACCAGATTGCAGGTCTTGCAGTCCTCCTTCACGAAACAAACAAGGGTCTGCCGACCTGACGGAAGGGCGAAGCCTTGTCCATCCAGACCATTCAGGGATAGCGCGGGCGGAGACGACGTCATGATCGAGCCTTGAAGACAGAGCTATGCAGCATCTTACCCATCAGGCGTCGCCTCTGACCAGAGCGGGAGTGCGCTCGCCGGGGGTTTTCCTGTCGGACTGCAGGGGCTGCCTGCGACTCAGGGGGGGCGTCTTGTTCTGCCGTTCACGGCTCTCGACACCGACGGTCACAGGGGCGACCTGACGGGCTATGGCGGAGGCGGATGGGAATCGAACCCACCACACGCCCTTAGGGCGCGTCACTGGTTTTGAAGACCAGGGAGACCACCAGGTCCCAGTCGCCTCCATTCTTGACAGTAGAGGGAAGCCAGCTGTCATCAAGTCGATTTCGTCTGCGTGGCGGTCTCAGTCGGCTCGCAGAGGGTTCGGGTGTCTCCCTCTCTTTGTGTGCAGCCCATCTGATCCAGACGCTCGAGCAAAGGGACGATGATCCGGCGGGTCGTCCCGAGGGCTTCCCGAGCCTCGCCAGTTGTAAATCTCTCAGGATTTGGAAATCGGACGGATAACTCCTCCCGAGCCGTCTCGAGTGAGCCGACGTGCAGAATGACCCGACGTCTGAGGGCGTGATTGTAAAGGTCGACGACCTTTCCCTGCGCAAGAAGGATGTCCAGGAGTTCCTGGCCATTTGCGAGCCCCTGGAGCAGGTCTCCTAAATCAGGAGGATTGAGCCCTCCGGCTTTCAAAGTATCCTCGATCCGGTTCATCCGCCTCATGTCGGACGGCCTGAGTGTCGCTGCCGGATCATGATCCGCAAGGGCGGCCTCGCTGTCCCGAATTCGCACGAGACCTGCATGTGTCAGGGCGAGCAGGGCGGTGTTCACAAGATCTCGCGAGATCTCTTTCTCCACCTCCTCCCGGATGGGTCTCAGAGGCAGGAAAGGCCGGGTTGGAGCTTCAGCATGGCGCAGGCGCAGAGCCTGCAGAAGACGCGTTTCGACGACGCGAATCGTGTTTTCGTTCGCGACGATCCCCGAAGCCACTTCGCGTACATCAGGCCCGAGAGCCTCCTTGACCAGTGCGGGTGTGAGACAGCTCAGTCTCGCCACCTCATCAACTGATGCGGATCCGCGATCACGGTCGAAAAGCAGGGGAGCGATATCGATTGGATTGCGACCTTCCGATGCCCGTAAAAGCTCGAGGCGGCTCCCTCGGCGGCTTTTTCTTAAGGGCGGCGCGGGATCGATCACGACCGCTCCGCACAGTGTTTTCGAGGGTGAAAGAGCCCTCAGAAGCAGTCTCTGTCCCGGACGAACGCAGACCGGTTCCCGGAGCTTCAGGCGGACAAACTCCCACGAGCTTTCTGAGGAGGGCATACGGTCCAGGCGGTGAAGTCTCGCGATGTCTGAGCGGGTTCCCGACATCACCCGTATTTCACTCAGGTGACGCAAGACATCGGGATCGCTTTTCCAGGCGCTCAGCTTCACATCGATGCAGCTGCTGGGCCGAAGAGCGCCGGGTTTGCAGATCGTGTCTCCGGCGCGGATGGCTGACGGCTCGACCCCCCGGAGGTTCAGGGCCGTTCTTGCTCCAGCAGGAGCGGTTTGTGTCGGCTGCCCATGCACCTGGATCTGCCGAATCCGAACCTCCAGCCCAGCAGGCATGAGAACCGCATCCTCATCCAACCCGATCGATCCTCCGGTCAGCGTGCCGGTCACAACGACCCCCGATCCGCGGACTGAAAACACCCGGTCTATCGCCAGGCGAAACCCTTCGGGATCCAGGAGAGGCTCTGCGGTTCGGGATAAATCAGAGAGATCGCTGTGGAGGAGGTCGAGGCCCTCCCCTGTGATGGAGGACATCCAGATTGCAGGCTTATCGGCAAACGGCGTGTCCGTGATAGCTTCGCGTATCTCGGTCTCTCGTCTGTTTCTTTCCTCTGGTTGGCAAAGATCGGCTTTGGATATGATCAATGCGCATGGGGGGATTCCGAGAAGGTCTGCGATCCGAGCATGTTCAAGGGTCTGACGGCGCACGCCTTCGGTCGCCGATACGACGAGGAGCGCCGCCTGCGCGCCTGAGGCGCCTGCGATCATCGCGCGTATGAAATCTTCATGGCCGGGCGCATCGATGAAGTCTATGTCCGTTGTCCCATAGCTCCGGTAGGCGAAGCCCAGGGTCATCGACATTCCACGTGCGATCTCCTCCGGGAGACGATCGCACTCCATCCCGGTCAGGGCCCGGACAAGGGCCGTTTTGCCGTGGTTGACGTGTCCGATCACGCAAACCGACAGGTGGGATGTCACGTGAGAGCCCGCCGAACCGCTTGCGCGACGCCCGTGACGTCGTCGTCTCTGAGGGTGCGGACATCGAGCAGGACCGCTTCCTCCTCGATGCGTCCGATCACCGGTTGGTTTCCGGTACGTAGACGATGAAGCATCGCTGTGGCGCTCATGTCTCGAGATAAGAGACAGACCGCCCGGCTCGGCAGCGGTCGCATGGGCATTGCGCCTCCCCCGGCAAAGCTGTCGGAGGCGATGACGGATCGGGCGAGCCCAGGCCCCTCTCCTATGGCCTCCGCGAGGCGGTCCGCCCTCCTGGCGATCGCTTCTATGGGCTGGGTCAGCATACGAAGGACTGGGATTTTGGTTTCAACGTTCGGCTGGAGGTAAAGCCTGAGGGTCGCCGTCAAGGCGGCAAGAGACAGCTTGTCCATTCGCAGGGCCCTGGACAGCGGATGGTTTGCAATCTGATCAATCCATCGTCTGCGGCCGACAATCAGTCCGGCCTGGGGCCCTCCCATGAGCTTGTCCCCGCTGAATAGGACAAGATCAGCTCCCGCTTCGAGGCTCGAACGGACTGTGGGTTCATGAGGAAGGCCGAAGGCTGAGAGGTCGATCAGGCTTCCACCCCCCAGATCTTCGACAACCGGGATACTCCTCTGACGACCCAGTCGCGCCAGATCCCTCAGGTCGGGAGCTTCAGTAAACCCGATCATCCGGAAATTGCTGGTGTGGGTCTTCAGCAGGACGCGGGTCTGATCGTCGATCGCCGCCTCGTAGTCCGCTATCCGGGTTCTGTTGGTTGTCCCAACTTCCACCAGGCGGGCCCCGCTCTGACGGATCACATCCGGCATTCTGAAACCGCCCCCGATCTCGACGAGCTCTCCCCTAGAAGCGATGGCCGAACCGTCATGCGCTAAGGCCGCCAGGGTGGCGAGCACCGCGCCCGCGCAGTTGTTCAGGGCAAGACCCGCTTCGGCGCCGGTCACCTCTTTCAGGAGAGACGAGATGTGGATGTTCCGGGAGGAACGCGTTCCGCTCTCAAGATCCATTTCGAGGTTTGTGTAGTCTAGGATGGTCTGCGCGACCGCATCCTGCGCCTCGGGCGCCAGAGGGGCGCGTCCGAGGTTGGTGTGTATGACGATGCCGGTAGCATTGAATACGGGGACCGGACCCAACGCGAACTCGGCTTCAAGGCGATGTCGAATGCTATGAGCGAGCTCGAGTTCCGAAAACTCCGCCGCGGCGGGATCCTTCCGCAGGGCAGCCAGATGGCCGCGGATGGCGTCAGTCACCGGGCCCCTGCCGAAAACTCTGGCGAGGTCTGTTGCCCAGGGTCGGGTCGCCAGCGCTCCCACTGCGGGTAGGGCTCGCCGGAGTTCGTCCCGAGCGGACGGTCTGCTCGAGGATGATTGCGATCGGACGCGGGGTACGGCGGGCCTCCCTGACTGACGCCGTCCAGAGGCTGGACGGCTGGGGGGATCCTAACCGGGTCTGCGCGGAAACTGAACAGCCGCTGCGATAATGTTGCCCTTTGCCGTCCGCCAGCAGGAGCCAAAAAGATACCCGCCCGCCTTGGGGGCGGGCGGGCTTTCTAAGGCGCCTCGGGGGGATAGAAGCGCACCACTGCGACAATCCGAAGGGCGGGGCTCAGGCCTGGTCCATCCCCGCCTCCGGAATTGCCGGAGCGATCAGGCGGACCGCATCATGGGGTGGTCCTCAGCCGAACCGCCCTGGGCGAGCTCAGCCAGAATGTCACGGCGAACGATGCAGCAATGGTAAAGGGACGACATCCTGATCCAGCCCCGACGCTGGAACTCAGACATCTTCCGGGAAACAGTTTCCAGCCGGAGGCCCAGGAACTCCGCCATTTCGCCCCGTCTCATCGGCAGGTCGAATTCGCCGCCTCGGGTCGCGCCGCACAGGCGGCAGATTGAGAGCAGGAATGACGCCAGTTTCTGTTCCGCCGATTGGGTTCCGACGGCGGCGAGCTGAGCCTGCGCGGCTCCCAGCTGGCGTCCAATCTGATTGAGCAGATACTCTGCGAACTTGCCGTTTCGGGCGCACATCTCGGACAGGCGGCCCACCGGAATGGCGCGCACAGATACTGGCGTAATCGCCTCGCAGCCGTTCAGGTGGTCCTCTTCGGACTCGAAGCCGAGGACGGATCCTGCATTGGCGAAGCCTACGACCTGTCTCTGGCCGTCCACCAGGGTGCGGTAGAGTTTCACCCATCCGCTCTCGACCAGAAAAAGGTGGGTTCTCTGATCCCCCTCAAAGAAGAGATGATCATGAGCGCGAACATGACGAAGAGAGGTTCTCGGACCTTCCGCCCGGTCCCACTCTCCGGAGAGTGAGCGCTCGAACTGGGCAATATTTCCGCCGGCGATGCACATGTTGTCCCAACCTTTTTCCTGGCGACTGGAGCGTCGACAGGAGTGATCTTGCAACGGGCGTCTTGCGGGGGTTTGTCGAAGTGTTACAGTTAACGTGACAAAGTGTGACAGGGTTAAGGGTGACTGAGGGGCGGGCGGTTCAGACGGTCCTTGTCGTTGACGACCAGGCGGCGCTGCGAGAGACGCTGGCGGATTTTCTCACAGGCGAGGGATATCGCGTGGAGGAAGCTGCGAGCGTTGCGGAGGCGCGCCTGCAGATATCGAAGCACAAGCCCGATCTTATCCTGCTCGATCTCAACATGCCCGGCGGCGATGGGCTGAGTTACGCTGCCGAAGTCCGGTCAGCGAGCGCCATTCCGATTATCATCCTCTCTGGCAAAGGCGGCCTCGTCGATCGCGTGGTGGGACTTGAGGTCGGGGCGGATGACTATCTTGCGAAACCGTTTGAGCTTCGAGAGCTCCTCGCCCGCATAAGGGCTGTCATGCGTCGGACGATGCCTCCGCCAAGCCCCGCCGTCGCTCCAGGCGCGGATCAGGCGGTTTCTGCTCCGGTCGAACGCCTTGCACGGTTTGGCGGAGGACTGGTTTTCAATCCTGGCCGGCGTCAGGTTCATACCGAGGCTGGAACGCCTATTGATCTCACCGGAGCTGAGTACAAGCTTCTTGCAAGCCTCATCGAGCGTCCGAACCGCGTTATGTCCCGGGACGCCATATCCGATATCATTCAGGGTCGGGAACTATCGGTTTTCGATCGGAGCATCGACACGCTTGTCAGTCGTTTGCGCAAAAAGCTCGAACCCCACGTCGAGGCATCCCAGCTTATCAAGACTTTGCGCGGAGAGGGCTACGTGCTGGCGACGGACGTCGAGTGGACTGGCGGTTCCGAGAAATCCCGTACCTGACGTGCGGTCATTTGGGCTGGTCGAGGGCCGTTCTGATGGCTCGTGCAAGGGCGAGACGCGAAACAGGCTTTGAGAGAAAGGGCAGGGTCGGCTGAGTGCCATCATGAATGGCCATTCTGAGGGAATATCCTGATGTCAGGATCAGGCGGACCTGAGGCGCGATGTCCTGAATTCGGGCGGCCAGCGCATGACCATCCATGCCGCCGGGCATCACCACATCCAGCAGGGCGAGGTCGATGTCCGCATGCGCCCTTATCTCAACAAGCGCCGAGGCAGCGTCTTTCGCCGTTCTGACGCTATAGCCTAGACTTTCAAGGCGGGTGACGGTCACATGGCGAACATCCGGATCGTCCTCGACAACAAGGACTGTTTCTCCGCGTCCCTGAGGTATTTCGCCATCGATGGGCGTTTGAGTCTGTTCCGTTTCGCTGGTTGAACATGGAAAGAACAGGCTGACGCGCGTTCCTCGCCCCACCTCGCTGTAGATCCGGGCATGTCCCCCAAGCTGTTTCAAAAAGCCATAGACCATGCTCAGACCAAGGCCTGTGCCTTCGCCCACGTCTTTGGTTGTGAAGAAGGGTTCAACGGCACGATCCAGAATTTCGCGAGTCATGCCGAGGCCATTATCCGAAACTGAGACGCGCACATACCTGCCGGAGGGAACCTCCTGGATGGCGCGCGGGTCATCTTCAAAACTTACCCGATCAGTCTCGATTGTAAGCTTGCCACCGAATGGCATTGCGTCCCGTGAGTTCAGCGAGAGGTTGAGAATGGCAGTCTCAAACTGGTCGATGTCCGCCTCGACGGCTCCTATCGATGGGTCGAGAAACATGTTCACCTCGATGGTCTCTCCAAGGTAGCGGTGGAGCATTTCGGCGAGGTTTTCGAGAGCGTTGTTCAGGTCAATGGGTTGACGCGACAGGGGTTGGCGTCGTGCGAAAGCAAGTAAGCGATAGGTGATGCGCGCTGCCTTAGTCGCGGCGTCCTGAGCTCTTGCAAGCGCCCGTTTGGCCGCGGGAGGAAGATCGTGTCCCGAGATCATCTCGAGGTTGCCGTCGATCACACTCAGGATGTTATTGAAGTCATGGGCGATCCCGCCTGATAATTGTCCGATCGCGTCAAGTTTCTGATGATGAAGAATGAGCTCCTCGGCGCGCTTCTTTTCCGTCAGATCGTAGATCACGCCTACAAAAACGGTTTCATTCTCAATTCGCGTCTCACTGACGGACAGGTAGAGAGGAAAGACGGTCCCGTCAGATCGCAACCCGGTGAGTTCGCGACCGACGCCGATGATCCGACGCACTTTTGTCTCACGGTGGCGCGCCAGATAGCGGTCGTGCGCATCGGCAAAAGGCGCTGGCATCAGCGATGACACGTTACGCCCGATGAGGGTGTCGTCCTCATAACGGAAGAGCCGCTCACATCCTGGGTTGACGTACCGGATGACCCCAGCGCCGTCGATGATGATGAGACCGTCCACCATGGTTTCGGTGACGGCCAAGAATCGCTTGTCGGAGTAGGGTGAGGTCACGTCACGTTCGCGCACAGATAAGGGAGGAGGCGAAGCTAGAGGATAATCTCTGGCGCCGCCAGTGTAGCCAGAGGCCTGACTTGACCGTTGTGAGTAGGTGACCCTGACCACGTCATTCCCCATTGTCCGCGGCGTTTCGCCGTCTCGCGGGCCAGAGTGATGAGGCTGAAGCCCGAAGCGGGTTTGACCGAAGTCAAGGACCAAACGCAGACGAAGACCGAGGTTTGACCGGTCCGGAGTGGTCCGGCGTAGATTGACGGGGCGGTCATGACACTCACGAAAGTCATCATGAGACTGGCAAGAAATCCGGAGTTTCCGGCAGGAGACGATCATCAGGGGTACACTATTGTGGCGCCGATCGATGTGCAGGGACGGCTTCAGGCTGATGCATGGAAGTCAGCCAAGGAGGCCTGCACCGTTCGCCGTTTCAAGCCCGGGGACGCGCACGATGCGGACGGATGGCTGACCCACCGGGGCGGCAAGTGGTTCTTTCGCTATGACGAACCCGAGGAGGGGGATGATGAGCCGGTCTACAGGCTGGGTGATCATCGTCTTGCGATCGGCGATTATGTCACGATCCATGAATCATCTGGCCAGGATCTCACCTATCGCGTCACCCAGCACTTGCCGGTTTGAGGGCGGCGGGTCTGGAGAGGCGAACCATCTCCAGACCGCAAGTCATACAGGAGAGTGGATATGGAAGGCCGGAAATTTGCACTCGCCACGATTTCTCTTGGTCTTCTTCTTGGAGGTCTTGCGGCATGTGCTGAGGCCCCTTCCGAGGAACAGATTGAAGCCGGTGTCCGCTCCGCAACTGTGTCCGCGATCGGAGCATCGGTTCGCGAGGATCTGATTGAAGTCTCGGCCATTGAACGAACTCCGACACGGATGTCGTGGCAGGCTGAGACCCCTCAGGGAAGCTATCGCTGTAGCTCCGATGAGCGTGGTCAGCTCCCTGAATGCACGCCTTTGGACAGCTGAAGGGCGAGGCCCTTTTGGAACGAATTCGACATCAACTTAGAGCGAATGAAGGGATGCGAGATGACGATGGATCAGATGGTGGTTGGAGCGGTGGTGCTGGTGATGGCGATCTTTCTTTCCGTCCTCGGCGGCGTCACTTTTTATACTCGCGGCCGGTGAACCAATAATCGTTGGGCTGGGACGGGCTTAAGGAGCCGAGAATGACGGGATTCAGAGACATTCTTGCGGTAATCGGTTCGGTGAAGGGGGACGGGCACGCTCTGGAGTTTGCTCAGGCTCTGGCGGTGAAGGACAACGCTCATCTTTCGGGGCTTCTCGTCAACTGGCTTCCTGCGCTGCCGGCGGCTGTCGAAGGCTGGATCGTTGATGCGCGGTGGGCCGATCTTGTTGAGGAGGCGCGAGCGAGCCTGGCTCATGAGCATGCCGAGCTGGCCAGATATCTCAAGGGTTCCGTTGATCGAAGTTCGGACCATTCCGTTTTGATCGATCCTGAGTCCGCGAGACGGGAAATCGCCCTTTATGGGCGTCATTCGGATCTTTCTGTGGTCGCCCGCCCGGGAGGGTCGCCTGGGCGCGACGGTCGGATGGTGATACTTGAGGGGCTTCTGTTTGGGGCGGGGCGGCCTGTCATGATTGTTCCGCCTAATTGGTCTTCGTCATCACTCGGGTCGGTTGTGATGATATGCTGGGACGCCAGTCGTGAGGCGGCTAGAGCGGTGTTTGACGCCTCTCCCTTTCTGGCGGGGGCGGATCGGGTCGTCGTTGTCACGGTTGATGCTCGTCCGGAGTTGGCAGGCCATGGAGAAGCTCCTGGTTTTGACATCGCAACCCATCTCGCGAGGCGAGGGGTGAATGTGGAGCTGCGAAACATTGATTCTCTGGGGCGATCTGATGCGGACGTCCTTGGCTCCGAGGCGGAGGCGGTTGGAGCCGATCTGATCGTTATGGGGGGGTATGGCCGGTCGCGGATGCGCGAGTTTGTTTTTGGAGGCGTCACGCGGAGGATGCTGGAGGCTGCCGTGAGGCCGCTGTTTATGTCCCACTGAAAGTGTGGGGTTAACGCGTTCCGTTAAAAATTGCTGCATTGATCTTAAACGCATCTTATCGCGTCGGTGCGATAGAGGGGTGGAGTATGGATGTCTCCCTTTCATGGCCGATCGTGGTCGAACCTCTCTGAATTTGCGGGAACCCGGCGCCCGGTGGCGTTCGGCGGACCAGGTGCATGACCTTCATGAGGTCGGAGCACTTAACCGGAGAGCCTTTTTGGCCCGTGCGGATCACATCCGAAGGCGCTGGCCGGAGGGCGAAACGGCCTTCATCACAATCGGTGTCGAGCGTTTCTCCAGAATTCGAGGCTCGATCGGATACACTCTCGCAGAGAGCGTGATCAGCCATCTTGCCGCTCGCGCCCGGAAATACTTCCATGGCGCTCCAATCACACGTCTCGGGCCTGACATGGTTGGCTTGGCGATGGTCAAGTCACCTTCGGTCGAAACCTGGGCAAACCAGCTTCAGGGCCTTCAAAACGTTCTGGAGCAGCCGATCCTTGCGGAGGGGGCCCCTATCCGCGTGTCTGTCCGTATCGGTTATGTCACGGTCACCGGAGGACTTTCTGTTGCAGGCGGAGATCTGCTTAACCAGGCCGAGATCGCTCTGGATCAGGCTCGTGAGACCAGCCGGCTTGTCCAGCGCTTTTCTCCGGAACAATACGGAGATCCGCTTGGACGTTTGTCACTTCTTACCGACCTGCGCGACAGTCTCGTCAGGAATGAACTGAGGTTGGTCTATCAGCCGCAGGTGCGATGCCGAAGCGGTGAGGTCGTGTCTGCTGAAGCGCTGATGAGATGGGAGCATCCTGCGCGGGGCATGGTTTCTCCTGCGGACTTCATTCCCGTCGCCGAAGAGACGGGGATGATCGGCGATCTGACGCTCTGGGCGATTTCCCAGGCTCTGAGGGACTTGGAGATCATCTCGGCGAGTGGCCGCGACATGCGCATTGCGGTGAATTTTTCGGGTCGCCTTCTATCGGATCAGGGATTCATCGAGCTGGTCAGGGATCGCATCCGGGGCCGCGAAAATCAGCTGACACTTGAGATCACCGAGTCTTCGGAGATCGAAGACTGGGCGATCGCCCTGAAATCACTTGAGGCGTTCGCGGCTGCGGGAATGCGGATTTCCATCGACGATTATGGATCGGGCTTGTCTTCTCTGGCCTATGTCCGTCAGCTGCCGGCCCACGAACTGAAGATCGACCGAATGTTCGTATCCCAGCTGACAGAAAGCTATCGTGATCCGCTGCTGGTTCGTTCGACCATTGAGCTCGGGCATGCCCTTGAACTGGAAGTGGTCGCCGAGGGGATTGAGGATGTTGAAACCCTGGCGCTTCTGTCGATGATGGGATGCGATATGGTTCAGGGGTATCATCTCGCTCGTCCGATGAAACTGGACGCACTGCTCAGTTATCTTGAGGCGGATCGGGCGCGGGATATCATCGAGGCTCCGATGGATATGACCCGGTTCTGGGGCGTCGCCTGATTTTTCTGGCCCGGATCTACAGATCCGCCGGGCAATCTAAGAAACAGTTCGATCAATAGCGAACCCGGGACCCAATTTACTCGGGTGGGCGCTCGTGCAGCCGGTCGATTCGGTTTCGGATCATCAAATCAGATGAGTGCGGAAGGAAGGCATTTGTCTATTGTGCCGACCGTCTCAAATCCGCTGCTCCTTGAATTATTCGAGAGATAACGCCTGCGTGTCTGATCGGTTTGGTGTTCAGACATTTTCAGGCGAACCGCTGATCTCGCCGTGATGCTGACGGGTTAAGTGAGCCTCTTTAGTCCGTTTGATCTGGTCTGGCGACGCTCGGGCGGTTGACGTCCTGGCGTCAGGCAGCGTTTGAGGATTTCCCGTCTTAGTTTGTCGCGTCTGCCGGCTTGAGGAATTCGCGCCTCGTTCTGTGTTCGAGTGCGCTGAGCGTTATTCCCACAAACCCACTGCAACGCCAGATCGCCTGATGGGCGAAAAGGGTTAAATGTTGCGTCTGCGGGCCTGTTCGAAAATTAACCAGAATCCATGTTTTGGCGCCTAAAAAACGGCTCTTCCTCTCTAAGCGCCTGTTTTAAAACTAGAAAAAATCTGATCAATTCCTGTTGATGCATTAGGGTTAAAAATGTAAATTTGCAAAAATTGCCCTTGTCGGGGGGGGATGATGTCTCTTTCAAGACTGCTGGCGCAGGTTTTTGGGGTCGCTGCTGCGGCCACTGCGCTGTCTCAGCCTGCTATCGCGCAGGGCGCGCAGTCGCCGCCGATTGGTGGCGGACTTCAGGGAGTAGAGGCAGGGTCACAAGCCTTAGAGGGAAGTAGACTGTCGCCCTTGTCCGGAGGGGTGGGGCCGATCTGGGGTTCGATCGATCCGATCTGGGGTTCGATCGATCCGATCTGGGGTTCGATCGATCCGATCTGGGGTTCGATCGATCCGATCTGGGGTTCGATCGATCCGATCTGGGGTT
>CAIKWZ010000074.1 GCA_903831255.1 uncultured Alphaproteobacteria bacterium | reverse complement strand
GCCCAGTTCGCTAACATCTCCTACTCGGAAGACGTCTCGCCGATCCTTCAGGAGAAGTGCGTGACCTGCCACCAGAAGGGCGGGATCGGCCCGTTCGCGATGAACAGCTATGAGGTGATCAAGGGCTTCGCCCCGATGATCCGCGAGTCTGTCCGCGCCGAGCGGATGCCTCCCTACTTCGCCGATCCGCACATCGGGCAGTTCCAGAACAATCAGGCCCTGACCGCGACGCAGACGAAGACCCTGATCCACTGGATCGAGGCCGGCGCGCCGCGCGGGACCGGACCGGATGTGCTCAAGGAGCAGGCGGGCGAGGCTCCTGAGTGGCCGGCTCACCTCGGAAAGCCGGACGTGGTCGTCGACCTGCCGGCGTTCGATGTGCCTTCGACCGGCATCGTCGAGTATCAGAACCAGAGGGTTGAGAACCCCTTCAAGGAAGACACCTGGCTGCGGGCCATCTCCATCAAGCCGGGCGACCGAACGGTTCTTCACCACGTGGTCTCCAACCACGTTCCTGATCCGAAACTTCCGCGCGCAAAGATCCCGGGCGGCTCAGTGGGTTCCTACACGCCTGGAGCAGAAGCTCAGATCATCGCCAAAGGCGCGGGCGCTCCGGTTCCTGCCGGCGGGAAGCTGAACTTCCAGATGCACTACACCACCACGGGCAAGGCTTCGACGGACCGCACCCAGGTTGGGTTCTACACCCTCAAGGCGCCGCCTGAGTACATCAAGCGCTCCACGGTCATCGGCGATTTCGCGCTGTCCATTCCTGCAGGCGAAGCCCGCCACAAGGAAATCGCATACCTGACCTTCCCAGCAGACGCTTACCTCTACACGCTCTATCCGCACTCTCATTATCGCGGCATGCATGTCGAGCTGAAGTCCAAGACGCCTGACGGCAAGGAGACGATGCTCCTTTCGCTGCCGAAATACGACTTCAACTGGCAGCGCGACTACGATCCGATCGAACCGATCCTGGTCAAGGCGGGCACCAAGCTCATCGCGACCTGGGTTTACGACAACTCGGTTCATAACAAGGCCAACCCGGATCCGACCATCAACGTCACCTGGGGCGAGCAGTCCCATGAGGAGATGATGTATTTCCGGGTCAACTATCGCTGGGTCGACGAGACGGTGACAAATGTCCGTAACGATCTCCAGGCGGCTCTTATGAAGTCCATGACCATGGGAGCGCTGGACGACAACGCAGACAACATGGTTCAGGCGAACGAGCTTCGTGGGCCCCTCGCCCGGCTCAAGACCCGCTTCGCCGCTCTGGACGTCGACGGAAATGGCGGCCTCGACGAGAAGGAGCTTGCGGCAGGCAATGTCTCTCGCGCCTCCGCCCGCACTCAGGACTTCGATCTCTAATCAGATCGTATCTCTGGCGCTCTGAAGGGCCGGAACCGCAAGGTTCCGGCCCTTTCATTTGAGGGGTTGCTCCCCGACAGGATCGCTTTGGGCTTGGCTTGGCTTCACGAAGGATGCCGTCTCTCCCCTCCGGCCCGGATCATCCCACCCTCAAAGAGAAACGCCGCGCTCAAGGGAGGGCGGCGTTCTGAAATCATCGCATCATGATGACCAGGGGCTCACCCCTCGTCACGGTCTCCATTCACGCGATTGTTCTTGCCGGCCCGGTCATTGGCGCGACCGCCAGCGAGAATGCCCTCCAGACCGTAATTCCCTTCATGGCACGCATACTCGTACATGTTGCCATCGACCTTGTTCATCCCAACCTCGCCCTTCCACACCTGCGTGTAGAGGGTGGGGTCGTCGATCTCGAACTCGTACAGAACCTGATTGTCATTATATCGGGTGAAGCGCTCGGTGATTTTTCCCTTTTCGGTCAGGGACACCTGTCCGCCGCCAATCTGCTGATTGGGGTGGAGATTGATCGTCTCAACCACGAGGGTATCGCCGTCCCACCATCCGATCGAGTCGCCGAGATAGGGCTTCATGGCATCGGGTCTGTGTTTCCCCTTGAGGGGAATGATACGCGCGTCGTGCACCATCTCGACCACGATCACCACGTGATCCGGGGACTGAATGATCTGGTAGTTGTTGTTGTAAAGAACGTTCATCATCGGAGGACCGCCGGTGCCTCCAAATCCAATGATGCACCGCTCGCCAAGCGCCCGCTCTTCCGGGTTATCGTAGCCCGAGCCGCGGCCGGTGCGACGCGCTGACGCCAGCTTCCGTCCCTCCGCCGAGAAAGGAATCGTCCCGCTCGGCGGATCCACGATCCAGGAGGTCCGCCAGGTGCCCTTCACATTCGCGTAATTGTTGCCTGGATCGATCCAGAACGCATTGTATCCGCGACCGGCGTTCAGATCCTTTCCATCGAGAAGACCATCAGACGTCTTCTGATTGTCGTCGGTCGCCTGCCGGATGTTCGACGGATTCTTTGCGCGAGCCTCGGCGGCTTCTGCGTCAGTCATCGTCAGCGACTTGAACTGAGACGGGCGCGTCAGGGTCGTGTTCGACGAGTTCGTCCAGACGCCGGTCAGGTCCGGCTGGCCGATCGCAAGCCTCGGAGCCACATAGCCTTTTTCAGTTCTTCCATCCGCACCCGAAGGGGTGGCGGACTGAGCCGCAGCCGGAGCGACCCACATCAGCCCCAGACACGCCGCCAGCGCGGCGCTGGAAACCCATCCGCCAGTTCTCATCATGCCAGTTCTCCCTCGAGCGCCCGCCTCTTCGTATCGGACGGTGCGCCTGCGACTGGGATAGTGGCCGAAACACCCCCGTCGGCACAAGCGGCGTAAGGGCGCAGAAGACACAATCTCTCGTCAAATTGACCTTAAGAGACGTTCGGCTTGCCGGATCTCTCAGACCGCCCCGTCGGCAACCGCCTTCACAAGGGCGAGCGCCTCCGGGGAGGACCAGTCGGCGGGCAGGATCAGGCGGGCAACCTCCCGACCCTCGCGATCATAGATGATCGTGCTGGGAAAGGCCCCCGTCTTGGCGTCGTAGGTGACATTGTAGGTGCTGTCATAGAAAAACGGCAGGTCTTCACCGACCAGTTTCAAAAGACGATCGCGCGCCGATTGACGGGCGTCTTCATAGCCAAACGCGACTGGAACAACGACAACCTCGTCCTCGGGGAAGGCCTTCTGAAGGGCTGCGAGGGTCGGCATCTCCTCAACACACGGCGCACACCACTCAGCCCAGATATTGAGCACAACCACCTTGCCCGCAAATTCCGAGAAATTCCGGGCCCCGCCCGTTTCGTCCAGGAAGGACGAGGCCGGCAGCGATAAATCCTGAGACAGATCCAGTTCAGCGAACTGGCCTTTTCGAAAGGATTCCAGCGTCGGAGGCGCCGAGCCTGTGGAATTCGCACCTCCCTCCGGCTGGCATGCCGCCGCGAAGAGTGCCAGAACAGCCGCAGCCAAGAGCCGCGTCGCATGGGAAGTCGCCATCGTCCGGTTTTTCATTTCGTCGCCTGTCCAGTTCGGAAACTTCGGGAATCAAGATGACCAAAAGGCCTGAGGGTCAAGAGATGTGGGGCGGACGCTTCAGCGCCAAACCCGACGAGGTCATGGAAGCCATCAACGCCTCCATCGATACCGACAAGCGCCTGGCGGAGGAGGACATAACGGCCTCTACCGCTCACGCTCGGATGCTTGCCGACACCGGAATTCTTACGACTGATGACGCAGAGGCGATCACCGAGGGCCTGAAAATCATCCAGACGGAGATTCGCACCGGGGACTTCCCATTTTCCAAGGCGCTGGAAGACATTCACATGAATGTCGAGGCACGCCTCCGTGACCTCATCGGCCCTGCAGCCGGCAGGCTTCATACGGCCCGTTCGCGAAACGATCAGGTGGCCGTGGATTTCCGACTTTGGGTCCGGTCAGCCTGCGCGGCGAGGGCGGCGCAGGTCGAGGAGCTGATGAGAGCCCTGCTGAAGCAGGCCGAAGCGCACGCCGATACGGTCATGCCTGGTTTCACCCATCTTCAAACAGCTCAGCCGATCACTTTCGGCCATCACCTGATGGCCTATGTGGAGATGCTCAGCCGGGACGCCGGCCGGTTCCGGGACGCCGAGCGGCGAATGAACGAGTGCCCGCTCGGCGCAGCCGCTCTTGCGGGGACGGGATTTCCCATCAACCGCCATCAGACCGCTGCAGCCCTTGGCTTCGAGCGTCCCATGGCGAACTCAATCGACGCCGTCTCGGCGCGCGACTTCGTTCTTGAAGCGCTCTGCGCAACGACCCTCTGCGCGTCTCATCTTTCCCGTCTGGCGGAAGAAATCGTGATCTGGTCTTCGGCGCAGTTCCGGTTCGTTCGCCTGTCGGACAGCTGGTCGACGGGCTCGTCGATCATGCCTCAGAAACGCAATCCCGACGCCGCGGAGCTGGTTCGCGCGAAGACGGGACGGACGATGGGCTCTCTGGTGGGGTTGCTGACCGTGATGAAGGGCTTGCCGCTCGCCTACTCAAAGGACATGCAGGAGGACAAGGCAGGCGCCTTCGAAGCCTTCGACGCCCTTGATCTGTCCCTGCAGGCGATGACGGGGATGATCTCAACCATGACGCCCAATATCGCGCGCATGCGGGAGGCGGCAGCCTCGGGCTTCTCCACAGCTACAGACCTCGCCGACTTTCTGGTGAGGGAGCTGAATATCCCTTTCAGGGACGCGCATCACATCACAGGCGCAGCGGTAAAAGCCGCCGAAGAGGCTGGGCTCGATCTGGCCCAGCTCCCCCTGTCGGTTCTTTCGGCCATCGAACCGCGGATCACGGATGCGATATTTGACGTCCTGACGGTTGAAGCTTCCGTCGCAAGTCGTCAGAGTTACGGGGGAACAGCGCCGGTGCGGGTGCGCGAGCAGATCGCAGCATGGAAGGACAAACTGCAATGACAGGTCGCCGCGCCACCCTGATGCTGGCGTTTGTCGCGTGCTCGGCGCTCGCGGCCGGCTGTGGGCTGCGAGGGGACCTTGAGCGCCCCCCTCCTCTCTGGGGGGATCCGCCCAATGAAGGCCCCCTCGACCCCAGAACTCTCCGAGAGGCGGAGGCCAAGACGACAGAAAAGCCTGCGTCGTCGGCGAACCCAGAGGATGCGACGAAGCGCAGCCCTGCGGAAACAACGTCGCCCGAGCCCTCACCGAAATAGATCCAGCCCGGACAACCTGATCATGCATCACTTCGCCTATCGGTCCGGCGTGCTTCACTGCGAGGACGTGTCCCTCGAAGCGATCGCCCGCGAACTGGGGACGCCCGCCTATGTCTATTCTGACGCCACGCTGAGACGTCACTACTCGGTGCTCGACGAGGCGCTTGGAGAGCAAAAACATCTCATCGCGTATGCGGTCAAAGCCAATTCAAACCTGGGCGTCCTCGCCACACTCGCGTCTCTTGGAGCCGGGGCGGACGTCGTGTCGGGCGGGGAGATGCTCAAGGCCCTCGAGGCGGGGGTTCCGGCAGGAAAGATCGTGTTTTCCGGAGTGGGAAAGTCTGAAGACGAGATCGCCCTCGGCCTGAGGTCCGGCATCCATCAGTTCAATGTCGAAAGCATTCCGGAACTCCACAGGCTCTCTCGCGTCGCGACGGCCCTCGGCGT
Organism: uncultured Alphaproteobacteria bacterium; assembly: GCA_903831255.1. Taxonomy (GTDB): domain Bacteria; phylum Pseudomonadota; class Alphaproteobacteria; order Caulobacterales; family Hyphomonadaceae; genus UBA7672. The sequence continues at coordinate 32,196 of CAIKWZ010000074.1, read as the reverse complement.
CCGGGCCCCCATGGCATTCCGGGTCAATCCCCATGTCGAGGCCGGCGGTCATGCCCATATCTCTACAGGGTCGGCCGAACACAAGTTCGGCATCGCCTGGCACGAAGCTGAGAGGGCCTATGCGGAAGCGGCGGATCTGCCGGGCATCGACCCTGTCGGGGTCGCTGTGCATATCGGAAGTCAGATCATGCGGATCGCTCCGTTCCGAGAGGCCTGGACCAAGGTCGTCGCCCTTGTGCGGACCCTTCGCTCCAGGGGATTGGCCATCGCCCGGGTCGATTTCGGCGGGGGGCTGGGCGTCCCCTACTCTCATGACGACGAGCCCGATAGCCCGACGCTCTATGCCCGGCAGGCCCGAGAGACCCTGGGAGATCTCGACGTTGAGCTGATCGTCGAGCCGGGACGACTGATCGCCGGCAATGCAGGCGTGCTCATTTCACGGGTGGAGTACGTCAAGGAGCGCGACGGTCGAACCTTCGTGATTCTCGATGCGGGAATGAACGATCTGATGCGACCGGCGCTCTATGACGCCTTCCATGACATTCTGCCGGTCAGAACCCCGCCTTTGGGCGCGTCCAGAAGGGCTGTGGACATTGTCGGGCCCGTTTGTGAAAGCACCGACCGTTTCGCCAAGGATCGCCCCATGCCCCCGATCCAGGAGGGGGATCTTCTGGCCTTCATGACAGCGGGGGCCTACGGAGCGGCGCTTTCTTCGCAGTATAACGCGCGTCCCCTGGTTGCCGAAGCCCTCGTTCGCGGCGATGCTTGCGTGGTCGTCCGACGACGGCCGACATTTGAAGAGATGATCGCCCTTGAGAGGGCGCCGGATTGGATAAAAGGTGGCTGACGGATCGGGCCTCAGTCGGCAGCTGGACGAGCGCATCGCTCATGCGAGGCGGGGACTTGCGTTCCCGGCTGGCGCAAAAGCCGCCCGCGCCGCAGCCGTCTGGATCTTCATATTCGGAGTTTTCTGGTTTTCCGGCCTTCACGATCGGCTAGGCGAGGTCTGGAAAGCAGCGTCCGGACTGACATTTTATGTCGGGCTGGCGGTCACGTTCTTCATCGGACTTAAGAGCTGGCGGCGCCCCTCGGATCAGGATGCGCGCGATCTGATCGATGACATGATCGAAGGCCGCCCACTCAGCGCCTGGGCAGACCGCCCGGCCAGGACTGATGACGACGGATGGAGACTGTGGTCGGCGCATCGTGAACGGATGGCGGCCATGGCGGCGAGAGCCGGTGCGCTCTCATTCCGGCGCCAATGGAAAGAGGCCGACCCTCTTTACCTCAGGGCGATCATCCCGATTGTGCTTCTGGCCGCAGGGCTCGCAGCAGGGCCGAAATCCGGTGAACGGCTGATCGCAGGATTGACCCCGGACGTGGGCGCTCTCTTCGGCGCCCACACGCTCAAGGTCGAGGCCTGGATCACCCCGCCGGCCTATACCGGCGACGCTCCGTTCGTGCTGACACCCGGCGAGACGGCCAACGCTCCTCAGGGGTCGGAGGTCACGCTACGGATCATATCCCCCGGCCGACCGGAGATCCGCATCCTGCCCGCCGCAGGCGGCGGCCGCAGCCTGCGCCCCGAAGCGGACGCTGAAGGCGCCTTTCAGGCCCTCGTTCCGCTCACCGAACCGATGAGGATCTCGGTGCGGTTCTGGGGCGAGCGGGCGTCCTTTCCCTTCACCATGATCCCAGATGCGCCCCCCAAGGTAGAGTTCGTGTCGCCTCCAAAACTTGGAGAGGGAGACCGAACAGAATTCGAATGGAAGCTCAGCGACGATTACGGAGTGACAAGGCTCGAACTGGTCGCCCGCATGGCCGAACCGCCAGCGGGCGCAGAGGGCGTCCTGGACTTCGTCGCAATCGAGACAATGGGTCTCAACCCGACTGAGGAAAGCGGCGCGTACTCTGAGGACCTCGTGCGACATCGCTGGGCGGGGCTCGAGGTGTTCGTGAAACTGCGGGCGACAGATGCGTCAGGGGCCTTCGGGGAAAGCGCCGAAGCCCGGTACAAGCTCCCGGAAAAGCTCTTCCTGCAGCCGATCGCCCGTTCCGCCCAGGAAATCCGCGCCAGCCTGCTCAGAGAGTGGCGGGAATACCAGCCCCCCTCGCCCGACGACCGCTTCACGAAGATCAAGGGCGAGGACCTCTCTGCGTTCGCAGCCGCCGGCGCATCGAGACTTCGGGCGGCTCCCGAAGGGGTCAAACTGGCCGTACTGATGATCGATGCGCTGACCTACAAGCCGGAGGGCTATTTTGAGGACCCGGTCAATTTCATGGGACTTCGTCATGCACGAGCGATGATCGATGCAGCCCGGACGAAGCCAGAAGCGGAATCTGCCGAGGACATCCTCTGGAATGTCGCGCTGCGCGCGGAATATGGAACCGTTTCGGACGCAAAGGCCGCCCTTGAAGCGGCCAGACGAGCCCTTGAGGAAGCTCTGAGAAACGGAGCCAGCGAAGAAGACATCCAGCGCCTGATGGATATGTTCGAGCAGGCTGTCGAAAACTATCTCGCCGCTCAGATGGCCGAGGCCCTCCGTGAGGGACGGGTGAGCGAGGCCGACAATCAGCAGGGCGCTCAGCAGGGAGGCGGGCGCCCTCTTGGGGACGATGAGCTGCAACGAATGCTCGATGCGTTGCGCGACCTTTCAGAAACAGGCGCCAGGGATCAGGCGAGACAGTTGCTGTCGGACATGAGCAAGATGCTGGAGCGCATGGAAAACATGCAGCTTCAGATGGGCGGCGGCGGCGGCGGGCCGCCTCAGGAGGGCCCGATGAGCCGCGCCCTCAATCGCGCCCTCCAGGAAACCAACAGGACCCTGAACGATCAGCGGGATCTGGCGGATCAGACAGAACAGGCGATGAGAAACGGCGGAGACACACAACGTCTCGCTGATCAGCAACGAGCTTTGCGGGAGCGCCTGGAAGAACAGATGCGTTCGGGCGGAGGTCAGCCTCCGGGCCCCATGGGCGGGCAGCCGGGGCAGGCCCAGTCAGGGTCCAACCAGGGCCAGGGTCAGGGCCAGGACGGAGATCCGAACGGTCGTCAGGGACAGGGACAGGCTGGCCGCGACCCGAACGGCCAGGGCCAGCCGGGAGAGGGGCGCGGAGACAATCAGAATTCCGCCCCCGGACGCGATGGGCAGCAGGCCAGCCCGAACGGCGGCGGAGGGCGACCCGGGGTCAATGCAGATGGCCGTCAGGGACAGGAAAGCGCCCGAAGCCGTCAGCTCCTCGCGCAGGCCCTCGATGCCCAGAGACGCGCCGAAGGCGCGCTGCGAAGGGGTGACCTCGAAGCGGCGCGCGAGGCCCAAAGAGACGCCATGGCCTCGCTGCAGGCGCGGTCCGGCGAGTTGGCCCGTCTGGCGGATTCAGAAGATCCGGAGAACCGTGCGGACCGGGAGGAGCGCGACGTCCTGGGCCGCATGTCCAACGGCGACAGCGGATACGGAGACACCGTCGAGGTTCCTGAAGAAATGGAACGCCAGAAAGCCCGTGACATTCTCAATGAACTCCGCCGCAGGGCCGGCGAGCGCGACCTCACTCCAGAGGAGCTCGATTATCTGAGGCGTCTTCTCGACCGCTTCTGACCGTTCAGGAGCGTTCAGGACAGTGGAACGGCGCCGAGATAGGGCAGCCCTCGCCAGCTTCCCGCATCGTCCATTCCGTAGCCCACGAGGAAACGGTCCGGCGCTTCATACGCCCAGTCGTCGATGCCCTGGGGCCCCGCCCCTGGCTTGAGGGCGAACACAGCCGTGAGGACGTCCTCGGCTCCCTTGTTCATGAGGTGGGCCCTCGCGAACTGCAGCGTTCGACCGGTGTCGAACACATCGTCGAGGATGAGGACACCCCTTCCCATAACCGATCTAGAGATGTCCGCCCTGACCACCACGCGGCCGGATGTCTCGCGTCTGTCGAGATAACTCTCCAGCCAGAGGGCGTCGAAGCCGGCGTCGATCCCTCTCACCGTCAGGGCGCGCAGAAGATCCGCAGCGAAAGGGGCGGCGCCCAGAAGGATGGCTACGGCCGTCCAAGGTCGACCGGTCAGACGCGGCGCCAGACGATCCGCCAGAGCGTCGATACGCCCCGAAATCTCCCCTGGGGTCAGCAGTATGTCGAACCGGGGCTCAGTGATCGCCAGCCTCCCCCTCGCCAGTGGACTTATCTGTCGAGACCCCCTGCTCCCCTGCTTGCTGAACAGGGGCAGTGTCCGGGCGCGACGCCAAAGTCACGGTCAGAGCGAATGTCTCGGGAGGCGGAGAGACGATACGCGTGGAGAATTCGACCTGAGCCCCGCTCGCGACAGCCTCAATTTTCAATGCCTCACGCCAGACGCGGATCGTCTTGTCACCCTCATCCCGGAGAATAACCTCGATGCCCGGGGCTGGCCGGGTGCGCCCGGTTTCATTGACCAACGCCCCGCGAACGGTGAGGACGGGCGTTGTTCCGTCAAAAGAGCGCTTGGCCGTAACCCCCTCAAGCGAGAGGCCGTATCGATTGACCTCGGCTCCCATGAGCCGAAAAACGGACGCCGACTGCGGCCAGACGGCCGCGAGGTCATTCCGGAAGGCGAAGGCCGATCCAAAACCAACCAAAAATACAATGGTTACAGATGCCCACGCGATCCCAGCAGCCATTCGCCGTTCCGTCGCGCGACGAGCCTGCTCGCGCGCCCGGGACGCCGCATGCGGGCCCTCCGGGGCCTGAGCGTGAGCGGACGCGGCCTGCCGGAGACGTTCGACCTGGGCTCGACTAAGGCCGGTGCTTTCCGAAAGCGCCTCATCGCCCTCCTCCGGCGATTTGGCCAACCAGGAGTGGCCGCAGGCGGCGCACCGAACACGACGCCCCTCGGGTCCGAAGGACGAATCGTCGGTAGTGTACCGTGTCTCGCAGGACGGACAGACGATGAGCATGGGGTATAGGAATCACAATTGCGGTTAATATAGTCCAACTTCGGGCAGGTTTCGAACCCTAAGGGCAGCAACAGGGCGACATGAAAGAGCGAACCATCTCACCCGACGCTCCTCCCCTGCGGTTCGATCGCGTCAGCGTGTCTTACGGACCCGGCCTCGATGTGCTGACGGACGCCAGCTTCGAGCTCCGGCCGGGATCGATGACTTTCCTCACCGGTCCGTCCGGCGCGGGAAAGTCGACCCTTCTGAAACTCGCCTACCTCGCCTTGCGGCCCAGCCAGGGCCGCGTCTCGCTCTTCGGTGTCGATACGGCGCGTCAGAGCCGCGGAGAGCGGGCGCTGACGCGCCGGAAACTTGGCGTCGTCTTTCAGGAGTTTCGACTTCTGGAGCATCTCACAGCCTACGAAAACGCTGCCCTGCCGCTGCGCGTGGCGGGCGACAAGGAGAAGCGGTACCGGAACGATGTGCGGGAGCTTCTGGAGTGGGTCGGCCTCGGAGATCGCATGAATGCACGACCGGCGACGCTCTCAGGCGGAGAAAAACAGCGTGTGGCCATTGCACGGGCCGTCGTCATGAAGCCCGACCTGATCATTGCGGATGAGCCTACAGGCAACGTGGATACAGAGATGGCGGATCGGCTCATGCGTCTGTTCCGGGAGCTGAACCGACGCGTAAACACGACGGTTCTGGTCGCGACACATGACATGGAGCTGATCCGACGGACGCCTTCCGACGTCCTGCGGATCGCCAACGGCCTGCTGTCCCGGCAAGGACAGGAGGCTGCGCGATGAGCTCGCCCGCGCCGCTCCTGCCACAGGCCGACACCCGAGAAGCCGCGCTGTTCTTTGTCGTGTGCGCCTTATGTTTTCTCGCCTCCTTCGCAGGGCTTGTCGCCCGTTCCGCCTATGCGGCCGCCGACAGCTGGGCTGACCAGGTAACAGGAGAAATCACCATCAGGGTCAGAGGCGACGAGGCGGCTGCCGCTCGCGCCCGCGAGATCGCCAACGCATCCCCAGGCGTAGATAGCGCCCGGATGATAGGCCGGGACGAAGCCGAAGCGCTGCTCGCTCCGTGGCTGGGTAGCTCAGGTCTGCCGGACGATATTCCCATACCCTTCCTGATTGCAGCGAGCGCGACCACGGACGCGCCGGCCGTGGCGGATATCATCGATCGCCGCCTGAAAGAGGAAGGTCTTGATGCGAGCGTTGATGAACACTCGGTCTGGTCAAGCGATCTGCGACAGAGCACGAACACCGCCGGGCTCGCAGCTCTTGGCGCCGTTGCGCTTCTCATCGCCACAGCGGTCGCGGTCATCGCCTTCGCCACGCACGCCGCGCTGCTGGCGCGACGCGACGTTGTTGAGGTTCTCCATCTGACCGGCGCCCGGGACGGCTTCATTTCCTCGCTCTTTGAACAGCGGTTTCTGATGCTCGGGGTGCGCGCCGGCGCCACAGGCGCATTGCTTGCCTTGGCCACCGCGGCGTTTATGCTTTTCCTGGTCAGGCAGTCACAGGATCAGGTCTGGCTTTTGCCACAGCTGTCGCTGTCGCTGACGGATGGATTGATACTTGGACTGACCCCACTTCTGGCGGGACTGGCCGCGATGATCGCCGCACGCGTGACGGTAATGCAGTCGCTATCGGAGATGGTCTGAGACCGTGACGTTCATGATCCGCATCACGTTCATTCTCATGCTGTGCCTTGTGGCGCTGGCGGGGTGGGACTTCTCCGGGTTCGTTCGTCGGGCGGAGGACAGCCTGACGCATACTGATCCTGATCCGGCCTCCGGAGCCGTCGTGGCGCTCACGGGCGCTTCCGATGCGCGGATCATTGAAGCCGTCGATCTGGCGGACCGATTTGATCTTCCCCTTCTGATCTCCGGCGTTCATGCGGACGCTCGCGCCGAGGACATCGCCCGCGTCGCCGGGGTGGAGGTCGAGAAGATCAGATGCTGCGTCACGCTTGGCAAAGCGGCAGCCACCACAGAGGGAAACGGGCAGGAAGTGGCGCGATGGGCGAGAATGCGCAATATCGACCGCATCATGGTGGTCACTTCCGAATATCACATGGACAGAGCGCTCATAGAGTTGCGACGGTCTATGCCCGAGGCCTCTTTCGCGCCTCATGCCGTAGCGTCCATGAAGGTTCCGCCGGGTCTTTGGTACTCTGACCCGGTCACAGCGCGACGCATGCTTGAGGAATGGGTCAAGTATCGTATCGCAGGGCTCCGCGCCCAACGACCGGCCCGGCCCGAAGCCGCCCTCAAGGAAGGACACAGGTCGTCATGATCCTGCTGCGGTCGATTCTCTACGCTGTATGGTTTTATGGAAGTCTCGCCGTCGTAGGACTGTCGGGAATGCCGGCGGCCTTCGTGTCGCGACGAGCTGCAATGACGACGATCCGGACCTGGGCCCGGGCTCAGGTGTTCGGCCTGAGGTGGATTTGCGGGATACGCACTGAGTATCGCGGACTTGACCACCTGCCGCAGACTGGCTGCATCCTCGCCATCCGACATCAGAGCACCTATGATACGATCGCTCCGTTCCTGTTCACCCGAGACCCTGCATTCGTTCTCAAACGCGAGCTGCTCGATGCCCCTGTGTTCGGCGTTTTTGCGAAGAAGGGCGGGATGATTCCCATCGATCGCGATGGGGGAATGAAGACTATGAAGGCCATGCTGGCGGCTGCGCGTCGTGAAGCGGATGCGGGGCGCGAGGTCCTGATTTTTCCCGAAGGGACAAGACAACCCATCGAGGCGCCTCTCGACCTGAAGCCGGGGGTAGCTGGAATCTACAGAGCGCTGGATGCGCCCTGCGCTCCGGTCGCTCTCAACACCGGTCTGTGCTGGCCCAGCTCAGGTTTTCTCAGACGTCCGGGAACAGTCGTCTTTGAGGTTCTGCCTCCCATAGAACCGGGCCTTTCAAGAGACGCATTCATGACCCGTCTTGCAGAGGCGCTTGAGCCTGCGACTCAGAGACTGCTTGAGGAAGGGCGAGCCAATCAGGACCGACAGCGCACCCCCGTGCGATCGTGATGGTTGGTCTCAGGGCTTGGGCTCGGCGGGAGCATCGCGGCCGAAGTTCGGAGCGGCAGTATCCTGACCAGCTTCGATGATCGACTGCCGCACGCCTCGGGCCCGGGTGAAGACGTCAAAAAGCAAATCTCCCTCCCCCCAACGAATGGCCCGCTGGAGCGCCGTAAGATCCTCATTGAACCGGCCCAGAATTTCCAGCACGGCTTCCCGATTGTTCAGAAATACATCGCGCCACATTGTGGGATCCGAAGCGGCGATCCGCGTGAAGTCGCGAAATCCTGCGGCCGAAAACTTGACGACCTCCCCCTGCGTGACGGCCTCAAGATCGGCAGCCGTCGAGCAGATATTGTACGCGATCAGGTGAGGAACATGGCTCGTGATCGCGAGCACCAGATCGTGACGCGCCGCATCCATGAGCTCGACCCGGGATCCCAGACGCTCCCAGAAGCGGGTGAGAGCCTCCACTGCCGAGAGATAGTCCTTATCTCCGTCCGGCTCCGGGGTCAGGATGCACCACCGTCCCCGAAACAGGGACGCGAAACCCGCATCCGGCCCTGACTTCTCTGTGCCGGCGATCGGATGGCCCGGTATGACGTGCAGCCCGGGACGCGAAAGGGTTCGCAGGTCTTTCGCGACGCTTGCCTTGACGGATCCAACGTCCGTCAGGATCGCGCCATCTTTCATCGAGCCCGCGCACAAAGCGCCTGTCGTCGCCAACGCACCGACCGGCATGCAAAGGAAGACGGCATCCGCCTGAGACACAGCCTCCGCCAGCGACGCCGCCGGTTCGCCCAGGCCAAGTTCAGCGGCGCGCGCGAGGGTCGAAGGATCCTGATCCCAGAGAGATACGCTTTGGGCTGCGCCGGTCTCCATGGCTGCGCGCACCAGAGAAGAACCGATCAGACCGACCCCGATGACGCCTATGCGACCGAAGATCGGAGGGGATGATGGGGCGGTGCTCATTTTTGCGCCAGAAACTCCGCCAGACCCTCTAGAACCGCGTCATTTCCCTCGACTACGCCAACGGAAATCCTCAAATGCTCAGGCATCCGATAGCCGGCCAGGCCTCTGAGGGTCACTCCCCTGTTTTTCATGAACGCCAGGGCGTCCTGCGCCGTGCGTCCGGGCTCCTGGGGGAAGCGCGCCACGACGAAATTTCCCACGCTGTCGGGAACCTCCAGTCCGAGCGCCCTCAACCCTTCGGTCAGCCGGGCCAGCTCACGATCATTGTGCTCCAGAGACATCCGGGTGAAGGCTTCGTCCTCGAGGGCGGCGACACCGGCAGCCTGGGCCGCGAGATTGACGTTGAACGGCATGCGGACCCGCTCCAGGGCGTCGATAATCGAAGGCGCCGCATAGCCCCATCCTAATCGCAACCCGGCCAGACCATAGAGTTTGGAAAAAGTCCGCGTCATCACGACGTTCTCATGTTCCGCCGCCAACTCAAGACCGGCGGCATAGTCATTGCGACGAACGAACTCCGCATAGGCGCCGTCGAGGACAAGAAGAACGTTTCCAGGAAGCCCGGCATGCAGACGCTTGATCTCGTCAAAAGGCAGATAAGTGCCGGTCGGGTTGTTGGGATTGGCGAGCCAGACGATCCGGGTCCGCGGGGTCAGCGACGCAAGAATCAGGTCGACATCCGCCCTGAAGTCGCGCTCCTCGACCTCAATGACGGTCGCTCCCTGCTGCTGACCGATGATCGCGAATATCGCGAACGCATGGCGCGTGCATATCATCTCCGTACCCGGAGCAAGATAGGCTCTTCCGAGCATCAGAAAAATCTCATCCGACCCGGCGCCGAGAATCAGACGGGCCGGGTCAAGGCCATGACGCGCCGCTATGGCCGCCTTCAAGGCCGCGGCGCCGCCGTCTGGATAGATCTCCAGGCGTCCGGCGAGAGCTGAGAAGGCCTGCTGAGCCTGCGGCGACGCTCCGAGGGGGTTTTCGTTCGAAGCCTGCTTGAACGTTCGCCCTGCCCCGGGCTTGGGAGCCTCGCCCGGAACATACGGCCGCACGCCGGAGAGCTGGGGAAGTGGCTGGGGCCTGTCGACCATGGCGTCACCGTGTTGCAAGCGTCACGGACGAGGCCGTACCCCGACTATGCGCAGGCCGTCCAGTCCCGCCTTGCGCGCGATATCGAGGCGATGGTCATCGGCGGGAACGAACTCCCTAAGCCTGATCAGGGCGAGGGATCGGGCCCGGGCCACGACTTCCCCGGATAATCTCGCCATCTGCAGACATCGTTCGGCGCCGAAGGCGTCGTCGTGAGCGGTTGCGAGCATATCGTCCTCGCCCGAAGGCTCCTGCGGAAGCTTTCCGACAATAGCGACCTTCGGAACGTCCGAGGGCGACCCCGGAAGATTGGGCCACCCGGCGAGGATCGACAAAGACCGGAAGCGGTTTTCATTGAGCATCGGCCACCATTGCCCCGGTCCGGCGTTCTCCGGCCATGGCAGGCAGGCGAGGATGTCCGACGCGTTGTCGGCCTTTTCGAGTGCCTCGCGAATGTCCAGAACCTGAATCACGTTGACGCCGAAGCCGAAATATCCCCGGGCGCCGAGAAGGAGCTGAGCAGGGTCTCCGCCCGCGACATAGACAGCTTTCAGGCCTCGTGTGACCCAGATATCCCCCGAAAGCGCGCGCCAGAGCCGCGCCACGGTGTCGGGCGGCGCGCTCGTCATTCGGGTCAGCCTGCGCACAACGGCGGCGTCCTGCGCCGGGGAGACAGGAAGGGCGGACGCAACCTCCGACGCCGCGAGCGCCAGACGCTCGGCGATCGCCGCCACCAGGCGCTTGTCAGCCTCTTCAATAGCCGTCTCAACAGTCTCAGGGTCCATGACACCCCTCCGCGTTATGCGCCCCCCCAGGCGAGACAGTCATACCAGATCGCACTTTCGGCGGCCTTAAAATTTTATCTCCGCAGACGCCTTCTCCCATCCCGGCCAACCCACTAGTTTGTCCGCATGACCGCTTCTGACCTTCGCAGCGCCGACGGCCTCCGCCGCCTTGTGATCGCCACACCCGACCAACCGTTGAGGCTGGACAGCGGGCGTATGCTCGACAGTGTGGAGATCGCTTACGAGACATGGGGAGAGATGTCCCCGCGCAAGGACAATGTGGTGATCATCTGCCACGCGCTGACGGGCGATCAGTTCGTGGCCAGCGACAACCCGATCACGGGCCGACCTGCATGGTGGCCGCGCATGGTGGGTCCCGGCAAACCGATCGATACGGACCGGTTTTTTGTCGTGGCGACGAATGTGCTCGGCGGATGCATGGGCTCGACGGGTCCAGCCTCGATCCGATCCAACGGGTCGGTTTGGGGCGCCGAATTTCCGCATATCACGATCGCAGACATGGTCCGGGCGCAGATAGCGCTGATCGATCAACTCGGCGTCGAGGACGTCTTCCTGGCCCTCGGGGGATCGATTGGGGGCATGCAGGTCCTTCAATGGACTGTTCAGGCCAGAAACCGCGTCTTCGCAGCCATTCCGATCGCATCAGCGGGCCGACAATCGGCCCAGAATATCGGCTTTTACGAAGTTGGACGCCAGGCGATCATGGCGGATCCGAACTGGCGCGAGGGGGCCTATCTCGCGGAGGGACGCCGCCCGGACCGCGGTCTCGCCGTCGCGCGCATGGCGGCCCACATCACCTATGTCTCCGAGGCAGCGCTCAAGAGAAAGTTCGACCGTCGCCTGCAGGACCGGCAGTCGGTCGGGTTCGGCTTCGACGCCGACTTCCAGATCGAGAGCTATCTGCGTCATCAGGGACAAAGTTTTGTCGATCGCTTCGACGCCAATTCCTATCTCTACATCACCCGGGCCATGGATTACTTCGACCTCGCGGCCGATCATGGCGGGGTCCTGGCCAACGCTTTTCGGGGGCTCTCGACCCGATTTTGCGTCTTCTCCTTCTCATCGGACTGGCATTACACGCCGGAGGAATCCCGTGACCTGGTTCGGGCGCTCAACGCGGCGGGTTGCGAAACCTCCTACGTGTCGATCGAAACAGACAAGGGACATGACGCTTTCCTGCTCGAGGAACCGGATTTCGAGGCGGCGGTCACCGGATTCGTCGACGCTGCCGCAGAGGCCAGAGGCCTCCCGCCCCGGATGCCGCGATCATGACCGGAACCGCACGACCCTCTACAGCCCGCCGGGCCGATCACCTCGCGATCTCGCGCCATATCCGGCCTGGAGAACTTGTACTCGACGTCGGGTGCGGGGATGGACAACTGATGGAGCTGCTCCAGCAGGACCGCGGCGCACGGACACGCGGACTCGAGGTTGAACAGACCGGCGTGAACCGCTGCGTGGCAAAGGGATTGGCGGTCGTGCAGGGAGACGCCGACAGAGACCTCCCGGTTTATCCTGATGATGCGTTCGATGCGGCCATCCTTTCCAAGACCATCCAGGAAATGGCGCGACCGAAGTTCGTCCTCGGCGAACTCTCGAGGATCGCGCGCAGGGTCATCGTGTCGTTCCGAAACTATGGACACTGGCGTGTCCGCGCCTCGCTCCTGACCTCGGGACGCATTCCAGCGCTGGGAGCCAACCGTGCGTGGTGGTCCGACGGCGCCCGCAGGCCCTGCACGGCGAGGGATATGGCTGAGCTGGCCGAAGAGGTCGGCCTGTCGCTGACCGCCATCACCGCCGCCAGCGGGGCAACCGGGGACAGACGGTCGCTTACCCGGTTCAACTGGACCGCTGAAGAACTCGTGTTTGTTCTGGAGCGAGGCGAACGCCTTGCCGCGCTGAAAAGCGCCTCAGCCGGACCGCTCCTGACCGGAAAATGAAGAGCGCCCTCCCGACAAACGGGAGGGCGCGACATTATTTCAGGGAATGACTGAAACTGCCGATCACTCTGTTACGAGGTCAGGGCCGATTCGTTCTTCTCACCCGTCCTGATCCGCGTAACGGCCTCAAGATCCATGACGAAGATCTTGCCGTCGCCGATCTTGCTGGTGTTGGCCGACGCGACGATGGCGTCGACGATCTTTTCAACGGTCTCGTCGGTGGCCGCGATCTCGATACGGACTTTCGGCAGAAGACGCACTTCGTACTCTGCTCCGCGATAGACCTCGGTCTTGCCCTGCTGGCGACCGTAGCCCCGAACTTCCGTCACCGTCACGCCCGAAGCGCCGGCAGCGGTCACGGCGTCAAGAACAGCGTCCAGACGACTGGGTTTGAAGATGGCGGTGACGTATTTCATGGACGGACCCTTTCCTGATTGACGAATGTCGATGGTGGTTTGCGAAATGGACAACTTACTTCACTTACACACCTTAAACATCTTTGTCGGTCCGTTGTCAACCTCTCGGAAGCTGCGAGGCGAGCGGGAGCTTGACCCGCCGCTTTACCGGCTGCCGAGCCCCTCCTGGCTCGATATGCAACCGCTTGACCGCCTCGATCATCAGAACCCCGCCGAAGCTCGACCACAGGGTGGATCCGATGCGCTCCCATGCCTCTCCCGCCGAGGTGATCATCGGCCAGCCCAGCGGCGGAGCGTAGAGGACGCGGGCCGACGCGGTCGGCTGGAACATAGCCGCCTCAAGCAGCCGATACAGCTGAAGCCGGGTGTAGGGCTGACCGTGACCAAAGGGGGTGGCTTCGGCTCTGGCCCAGAGCCCGCGCCGATGAGAGACGATCACGAGAATCCGAGCCTCCGGAGCGCTGATCCTCCACAGCTCCCTCAGAAGCCGCCGAGGCCCTTCCGCCTCCTCCAGACCGTGACAGACGATCAGCCGGTCAAACAGACTATCCCGAAACGGAAGACGCTCCTCATCGACGAGGGCGCATGCGCAACGGTCGTCTGCCGGCCAGCGGACAATACCCTGGGCATCTGGAGAAGCCGACACCACTCGCCGCGCCTGGGGCCGAAACGGCTCGAGGAGGCCATCGGCATGCCCATACCCCAGAACGTCAAGATCCCGGACGTCGGGCCATAGGGTCGCAATGCGGCGGGCCATCATCTCCTCTGCCATCCGCCCGAGGGGAGAGGCATAAAAGGTCTGCAGTCGATCAATGTCGGTCCGCATGATATTCCGCCTGACAGGCCGGTATGAAGTATTCATCCCAGCGGCGTGTCTTTACCGGAGAAAGGTAAATCCGTGTTCACCAACCCGCCAGCACGTCCGATTGTTCACCAGTTTCCATGCCTGAAGGACAATTACGGTTTCCTCCTGCACGACCCGTCAACGGGTGAAACCGCCTGCATAGACACCCCTGATCCAGCGGTAATTCTCGGCGAGGCGTCCAAACTGGGCTGGCGGATCACCCAGATCTGGAACACTCACTGGCACCCGGACCACGCTGGAGGCAACGCCGCGATACGTGAGGCGACCGGCTGTGTGATCTATGGTCCAAGAGGCGAGGAGGACAGGATCAGGAGCCTCGATACATGCGTTGAAGAGGGCGACGTCATCCGCCTTGGCGACGTCACGGCGCGTGTACTGGACACACCCGGCCACACGGCGGGACATGTGGTCTACATCGTCGACGCCGCCAATCTGGCCTTTGTGGGCGATACTCTCTTCGCTCTGGGATGCGGACGCCTCTTTGAGGGAACGCCGGCCCAGATGTGGACCAGCCTTCAAAAGCTCAGGTCCCTGCCGGGAGAGACACTCATCTACTGCGCCCATGAGTACACAGCCGCTAACGCCGCATTCGCTCTCAGCGTCGATCCGGACAACGCCGAACTTCAGGCCTACGCCTCCGAGATCCGGGAGCAGCGTTCGCTGGGTCGGCCCACCGTTCCTACCCGTCTTGATCGGGAGAAGAACACCAACCCCTTTTTGCGGGCGGATGACCGGAGACTTCAGGCCACGGCCGGCCAGCCAGGTGATGAAGTCGGGACCTTCGCCGAGATCCGGGAACGAAAAAACCGGTTCTGACAACGTCCCGGCAGAGCCCAGCCTTAACGGCCTCGCCGGGAAACCGTCACGGCCTCAGCGATGGCCTCGGAGGATGGACGGCCCGCATAACCCTCCTCCGGGCTAAGCTCGAGAACCAGCTCTCCCTCTGAAAAAACCGCGCGCGGCTGGGACGCCCGCACCAGACGGACTGCGGTGAGACGCCGCGCGTCGACCGGAGAGACCTTCACAGCGCGCTCTACCCCGAAAACCGCAACCATCAGGGCATCCGAGGCCCAGGCCTCCTGACGGGAAAACGCACCTGCCCCAAAGATCGTCACATCCCGCCCGACCATTTCTGAAAGCCGGGCAGCGGCTTCCTTCACACGATCGGTCAGCGAGGCCGGCATCGCAGGCGCATCAAGCGGCGCCGCCGCCCCGGCAATATCGGCAGGGGCCCCATCCTTGTTTCCCAGATAGGAAATGACATTGCCGAGCTCGGTCACCCGAAGGATGAGATCGCCGGCGTCAGAGCGAAGGAACGCATCGCCCCTCTGAGCAGTCGTCGATCTCAGCGCATAAACCTCGGGACTATCCTCGAACTTGATCAGAGGCTCATCCCCGGACCTATCAAGGACAAAACTCCGCTGGGAGACGGTATCCTCATACTTCGCCGCCCCCGGGTTCAGCGCGCGCCGCGAGCCCGAAAGGGAGATGGCAGCGTCGGAGCGCGGAACGGACGACGGAGACGATGGCTGGGGGCGAGCCGCCTGCTGGGCCCCAGCCGGAACGACGCCAGCGCCGAACAGCGCGAGAACGCCGAAAAACCCGACCTGTCTGAAGCGATATCCGACACGAACTCTCATGTAGAAAACTCTGAACCCGAAGTTTGTCGAATTTTTGTTCGTCGGCCGCCCGTGTCAATCCTCAACAGAGTTAACGGGATGATCTGGCGACGGCCTTACGCGACCCGGGTCAGCCCGCGATGTACTGCCCCCCGTTCGCCGTCAACGTCGCTCCGGTGATGAACCCTCCGTCGGGTCCGGCGAGAAAGGATACGCAGCCGGCGATTTCCTCGGCCCGGCCGAGCCGACCGATGGGAATGGACGCGACAATGCCTTCAAGAACCTTTGGAGGCACAGCCGCCACCATGTCGGTATCAATATAGCCGGGGCAGATCGCGTTGACGGTGACGCCGCGCCGGGCGCTCTCGAGGGCCAGAGCCTTCGTAAACCCGATCAGGCCCGCCTTCGCCGCCGCGTAGTTGACCTGACCGATCTGGCCCTTCTGACCATTGATGGATGAAATGTTCACGATGCGTCCGTGGCCGCGCTCGCGCATCCCCTCGATCAACAGGCGACACAGATTGAACGCCGAGGTGAGGTCCACGCGGATCACCTCATCCCACTGTTCACGCGTCATTCGATGCAAGACGGAATCCCGTGTGATCCCCGCATTGTTGACCAGCACATCCACCGGCCCCAGAGCGCTCACGACCGCCTCGACGCCCTTCGCGCAGGCGTCGTAGTCACCGACATCCCATTTAAAACAGGACACACCGAGCTCGGCGGCGCAGGCCGCCGCCGCTTCGTCATTACCTGCATAGTTCGCTGCGACCCTGAAACCGTCCTTTACCAGACGCGCCGAGATGGCGCGTCCGATGCCGCGCGTCCCCCCTGTGACCAACGCAACGCCCGTCATCCGTCCCCCCCTTGTGAAAGCCGGTTAGTCTTACCTGAATTGACGCTGCGAGAGGAGTGTCAAACCCGTAATGATGGAATCCCTCGCACGAAGGCGCCCGAAAACGGGGAGTTGCAAAGCTGTATTTTCCCAGCGATCCAATCTAGTCTCCGCCACCGTATCGACCTCACGTCGCCAATCGCCATCCTGGTGTCCGGGTGCGGCGAACCGAACGGGCGGGAGACATTCCTCATGGCGCGAACAGATTCGAATGACCCGATCGTCATCAAGAAATACGCCAATCGACGCCTCTACGACACCTCCACCAGCGCATACGTGACACTTGAGCATTTGTCGTCCCTTGTCAGGGAGGGACGCGACTTCGTGGTTCAGGACGCAAAGAGCGGAGAGGACATCACCCGCACCGTGCTGGCTCAAATCATCTTCGAACAGGAAAACCAGAAGAACGGGGTGCTGCCAGTCAGCTTTCTGAGGCAATTGATCAGCCTTTATGGCGACAGTCTGAACACCGCGCTTCCGGCCTATCTCGAGCTCTCCATGCATACATTCACGGCGCAGCGGGAAAAATGGCGCAGCTACATGTCCTCAGCCCTCGGTGAGGACAACCCGGCCCGCACCCTGAACGACCAGGTACTCAAGAACATCGAGATGTTCGAAGACGCCATGCGCTATTTCACCCCTTTCACGGCCAAGCCTGCTCGGGAGGACGAACCTCTTTCCCCCCCGCCTCCCCCCCCGCCCCCGCAGGAACCTTCAGGAGATCGGGAGGCGCTTCTCGCGCTCCAGGAACAGATGGCGGAGATGCAGAGGCAGCTCAGTCGACTGGCTGATTCACGCCCCCATCAGAAAGATTAACGCTGTCGGCCCGTTTCTTGCTCCCCGGGGTCCATGCGGGTCGCCCCTTCGCCTCATATCGCCAGGATCGACGACCGGAGAACGGTCGCAGGGCCGACCGCGCCTTCCTTCGAGCGCAGACAGGGCGAGCGGAGGGGACGGCGCCCCGCTTCAGCTCACCATGATGCTCGCTCCTGGCCTGCCGCTGAATTCGCAGCCCATATTCTGGGACAGATTTCGCCTGAAACGGCGCCTCCCGCCCGGGCTCTTCGCGCCTACCGCGAACCAGAGACAGGGGGGCGGGTCGGACCTGTCCTGAAGCGCTCCATCTGACGTCGGAGCCGCGTCCGAGGGAACCTTTACCGGACCCTGTCCAGACGGCTGATCACCATCTGTAACATCTGCTCCAGGCGGTCCATCCGCTCATGAAGACCGCCGAGAGCCTCGCGGGACAGAGCCAGTCCGGCGACCTGTGGTTCGCTGCGATCAAGATCCGTCCCCACGCCGTCGGACAGACCGGCCCCTGACCTCAGGGCGACCTCGTCTGGATCGGAGCGAAGAACGCGGGCGATCGCCCGAACCTCATCGCGTTCAAGCTCGCGCTGGTCGCGGAACACCATTTCGATTTCATCCAGGGTCATCCCCGCCGCCTGCGCCATAGACGCCCGCGTCAGTCCAGACGCCTTCAGCTGGTCGTCAAACCAGTCGGAATCGAAGAACATACCCATCCGATACCCTCTCAATCATTCCCTGATGAAGGGATCGGACGCTACTGTCAGCGTCCGCCGCCATTTTGATCTCCAACCGTGAAGTCACGGCGTGCGGAGATAATTGTCACAACGACCCCCGCAAGCACATCCAGAAGCGCCATCAGGGTCAGGATGAAGAACACGGAGGTGGAGAAGTTCTTCAGCAGCAGGAACTCCACCAGGCAGATGATGAAAAGCATCATCGAAATAGCGTGGTTGACGATCGTCGAGGCGCCCGTCGAGGTGGACTTCAGGATCTCAAAAAAGAAAAAGCCCAACGAAACTATGACCAGCAAATCGCCTGGAGAAATGGTCCAGACGGCTCCCGGAGCCACCATGCCGATGGTTGCGAACGGACGGGATATATTCTCCGCCATTGTCATCGATCCGTCAGGACCGCCTCCAAAGGTCAGAGCCATCAGGTTATAGATGATCACCGGCACGCCCAGTAGCGGGAATATCCCGAGCAACACGCGCATCATTCGCCCCTCTCAGACGCCGGTTCGTCGGCCTCTCCGCCTCAACCACAAGCGGATCGCCACGACCGTCGCGGGAAGGTTAGCCACGAATCTGCGCGATTGAAAGCCCTCGCACCCGGCTCGCGACCACGTCCCGGCGATCAGATCTCGTCTGCCCCGCCGGGCGAGCGCCTGCGGCGCCGAAGCCACATCACGCCTCTGAGATCGGAAAGCGCATCCGCGAGCCGGCCGAAATTGGTGTAGTTGGACCGTCCGTGACGCCGCGGGCGATGATTGACCGGACGGGTCTCCACCAGAAACCCTTCTGCGATCATCATGGCCGGGAGGTACCGGTGCATGTGATCGAAATAGGGAAGCTGAAGAAAAGCATCCCTGCGGAACGCCCGCGCTCCACATCCGCTATCAGGGCTTCCGTCACGCAGAACGGCCTGCCGAACAGCGTTGGCCAGGCGGGACCCGAGGCGTTTCCATGAACTGTCCTGGCGTTTCTCCCGCCGGCCCTGCACCAGGGCGAGGCCAAAGGGGGCGTCGGGCCGTGTCAGCTGGGAGACGAGGCCCCGAAGATCGTCGGGATCATTCTGTCCATCGCCGTCCAGCGTTGCGACGACCTCGGCTCGAGCCGCGAGCACACCAGTGCGCACCGCACGGCTCTGCCCGGCGTTCCTGCGATGCCCGATGACGCGAAGAGCAGGAAAGACCGCCCGCAATGCGACAAGATTGCGACGGGTTTCATCAACCGAGCTGTCGTCGACAAAGATCATCTCATAGGCCCGACCTGTCATTCGGGCATCGATTTCGCGAACAAGCGCCTCTACATTGCCCGCCTCGTTATGGACCGGGACAACGACGCTGATCTCCGGACGGCCTAAGGATGGCCCGGTTGCTGCTTCCGTCACTGGATCCACCTCGCACTGCCCTTCGGCGACACCTATAGCCTCGCCGGCGGTCAGACGCGAGAGGGTCGCTGACGCAGAGGTCATATCCAGAAAATCCGCGACGACCCGACAAAGAGGATGTAAGCAGGCGGATGTTCGCAAGCCCGGCGCTGCGGACTGGGACCCCTTCCGCAGGATTTCGCCCCAAGTGATGGCCGCACTCGACACTCTGATCCGTACGCGATGGGCCTACCTCGTCCTCGCAGCCCTCGTCCTCGCCTGCGCGCTGCCGGGCGCCCTGTTCATGCCGACACTCGATCGTGACGAGGCGCGGTTCTCTCAGGCGAGCGCCCAGATGGTCGAAACCGGAGATCTGGTCGTCATCCGGTATCATGACGGACTGAGAAACAAGAAGCCGGTCGGAATTCACTGGATGCAGGCGGCGGCGACCGTCCTTACCTCGAGCGCCGAAGCCCGAGACATACTCAGCTATCGCCTGCCCTCCCTCATCTGCGGCGCCGTCGCGGCGATGGGGATGTACTGGGCGGGGCTCGCCCTGTTCAGCCGTCGGACAGCCTTCCTGTCCGCGGCAGTCCTTGGCACCTGCCTTCTTCTGGCGACGGAGGCCCATATCGCCAAGACCGATGCAGCCCAGTGTGCGTTCATGGTTCTCGCCATGGGATGTCTTGCACACCTGAGAACGCGCGCCGACATCGGCCTCGGCATCGCCTTCTGGATCTTTCTTGCCGTCGGGGTTCTTCTCAAGGGCGTTATTGCCCCCATGACAGCCGGACTTGCGCTCGCCAGCCTTTTCTTCTGGGAAAGGCGAGCTGAGTGGTTGCGTCCTCTCATGGACTGGCGCGGGCCAAGCCTCTTCATCATTCTCACGGTTCCGTGGTTTCTGGCGGTTCAGATCGCTACGAACGGGGCCTTTCTGTGGGAGGCAGCGGCGGTCGATCTCGGACAGAAGATCGTCAGCGCCGCGGAGGGCCACAAAGGACTGCCGGGCACCCATCTCCTCGCCCTTCCGCTTCTGTTCTGGCCAGGATCGCTTTTCCTTCTCCCAGGCTTCATGATCGCCTGGCGCGTTCTGTCGAGGCGACCGCTCGAGACCGCCCGTCTTCGTCCCGCCAGCCTCGCAGCGACGGACCCCGCCGGCTATTCCGCCCTTTCCTCGGAGGCCGGCGTCTGGCGATTTCTGGTCTGCTGGGCTCTGCCGACATGGCTTGTCTTCGAACTCGCCCCGACCAAGCTGGTCCACTACACGCTCCCCGCCTATCCGGCGCTCGCGTTCATGGCGGCGGCGGGACTCGAGCGCTGGCTGACGGCCCCCCTCGCCCGAAAGGAGAGCCTGATAGCAATCGCGCTGTTCGCTGTTCCGGCCGCTCTGCTCGCCGCAGCCGCAAGCCCGCCTGTTCTCGCTCTGGTGCGAGCCGACGCCGCGGAGGCCTTCGGTCCCGGCCTCTCGGAGCGGGTGGCCTACATCTGGAGCCGGGACTACGGCGCATCGGGCGCCTGGATGTGGACGACGATCGGCCTTTTCATTGTATCCGCCTGGACCTGCTGGGCCTTTCTGAGCCGACGGGCGGCCCATGTTCTCGCAGCATTGCTGGCCTGCGCTCTTGCGGCGGGGATCGGATTGAAGGGCGTCGTTTTACCGAACCAGTCCTGGATGCTCGCCACCAACGCGTCAGTCGACGCGCTCGGGGAGGTCTGCGCCTTTCCGGAAGGAACAGCCATCCTTGAGGCATCCGGCTGCTCCGGGCCGGCTCCGAAAGTCATACGCGCTATCGCCTATGCGGAGCCCAGTCTTGTCTTCGAGGTGGGGGGGCGGATCATCCTGCCTCCCGACAGCACGGCCGATATCCCAGACGTAGGGGACGATCCAAGGCCTGCCTGGCTTATCAATGTCGGGGAAGCCGAGGGCCGCGAGGCGCTCAGGGGCCTCGCGCAATCAGCAAGCGCGGCGGACCGATGCCTGAGGCTGGCGAGACGGTTCGCGTTCAACTACTCCAATGGCGATCCCTCGATCCTCGTTGCAGCTGTTCTTGAACCGGCAGGCTGCCCTCAGCCGGTCAGACCCGCGAACTGAAAGATCGATCCGACGCCGCCCCTACATCGCCCGGATCGGCAGTTCCCGATCGCAGAATTTCGGCGATCGATCGCCTGATCTGGAGAAGCGGCTCGAAAAAAGGCGTCAGAACCGCTGCCGCCAGCGCTTCGCCGCCCGGCCTTGCAAACTTACGGAAATAACGGGCGAGACCGCGCGCCTTGTGACGCTCCACATCCCGCGACGTGGCCTCGCTGGTGGCCCCATAGTGCAAGGCTCCGGCCTGCGGAGCGAAGATCACTGAACCACCTTCCATCTCCGCACGCCGGCACAGATCAAGATCCTCCACGTGGAGGAAGTACCCCTCGTCAAATCCGCCAAGACGATCGAAACCGCTCCGCGAGAGGTACATCAATGCTCCGCTGACAGCCCCCATGGGCTCAGAGCCGGCCGGCAAGGGCTCTTCGTTGCGATTGATATTCCTGATCGAAGGATGAAGCCCAAACCGGGAAAGCCCCAGAAATGTTCCAGCGGCAGCGCCCCAGGTCAGGCGATGGCGCCTCGCTCCCCTCTGCTCGACACCGTCGGGACCATAAATTCGTCCGCCGACGATCATCGGCTCGGCGCCCTGGGACCTGGCCGCCTCAAGGGCGGCGAGAGAGCCGCGTCTCAAGATGGCGTCAGGATTGATGATCAGGACGCGGTTTCCCGAACTCACTCGCACGCCCTCATTGACGCCGGCGGCGAAACCCCGGTTGACCCCGCCGCCGGTGAGTTTCAGGCGCGCGTCACGGGCGGCTAAGGCCTCCAGCGTGCGCACCGTCTCGGGCGGATTGCCATTGTCGACGACAATGATCTCGGCGATGTCCGGATCGCCCGCCAGGGCAAACAGACAATCCGTCAACGCAGGCCCCGTGCGATAGCTCACCACGACGGCCGAAATCGTGAGGCTCGGATCGGGCCGGGCCAGGACGTCGGACCAATCCAGCCGCCCCTCAGGGCCTGGACGACGCTGGACACGCGTCCGCTCGATCCGCCCCGGACCGGACACCATCAGATGCGCCGGAGATCAGGCGCCAGCGCCTCTCGCGCGAGATCAGCCGCCGCCTCATCCAGAGACACAACGCTCTGAGCCTGGCTTCCAAATCGCCGAAGAGCGAGACGCCGATCCGCCGCCTCGGCGCGCCCCACAACCGCGATCACAGGAACCTTCTGGAGCGAGTGCTCCCGGATCTTGTAATTGATCTTCTCATTGCGAAGGTCGAGCTCAACGCGAAGTCCCGCAGCTTTCAACGCCGCCGCCGCCTCGCGAGCATATCCCGATGCGTCTTCCGTTATGGTTGCGACGACCACCTGGACAGGAGCAAGCCACATCGGGAAAGCGCCGGCGAAGTTCTCGATCAGAATTCCCAGAAACCGCTCGAACGTCCCCAGCACCGCACGATGGAGCATGACCGGACGGTGCTTCACCCCGTCCTCGCCGACATACTCAGCCCCGAGACGCTCAGGCAGCACGAAGTCGAGCTGAAGCGTTCCGCACTGCCATGTCCGGCCAATGGCGTCCTTCAGATGAAACTCCAGTTTCGGGCCGTAAAAAGCCCCCTCTCCGGGGAGGAACTCCAGGACCTCTCCTGCCGCCTCAGCAGCCCTGCGCAGCATGCCCTCAGCTCGATCCCACGTGTCGTCTGTCCCCGCCCGGACATCCGGACGCAAGGCAAGTTTGACCGAATGAAGTTCGACGCCGAGATCCTCATAGATTGAGCGCAGAAGACGGCAGAATGCGAGCGTCTCCTCCTCGATCTGATCCTCGCGGCAGAAAATGTGCGCATCGTCCTGAGTAAAGTTCCTGACCCTCAAAATGCCATGGAGGCCGCCGGAGGGCTCGTAACGATGGCAGGATCCGAACTCCGCCATCCTCAGGGGCAAATCCCGATAGGATTTCTGACCCATGTTGAAGATCTGCACATGGCAGGGACAATTCATCGGTTTGACGGCCAGGATCTCGCCCTCCTCCGTCTCGCAGGTGAACATGTTCTTGCCGAACTTCTCCCAGTGCCCCGAGGCCTCCCACAAGGCCTTGTCGAGGACCTGGGGCGTCTTCACCTCGACATAGTCCGCGCCCTCGAGGCGGCGACGCATGTAGGTCTCCAGGGTTCGGTAGACGGTCCACCCCCGAGGATGCCAGAACACCATCCCCCGGCCCTCCTCCTGCAGATGGAAGAGCTCCAGCTCACGTCCCAGCTTGCGATGATCGCGCTTCTCGGCTTCTTCGATCCGCTTCAGATGTGCGGCGAGATCCGCCTCGGCGGCCCAGGCGGTGCCGTACATACGCTGAAGCATTTCATTGCGGTGGTCCCCGCGCCAGTAGGCGCCCGCAAGCTTCATAAGCTTGAACGCCTTGGGCAGGCGCCCGGTGGATGGGAGGTGAGGCCCCCGGCACAGGTCCGCCCAAGGCCCCTGACGATAGACGGTGATCGTCTCGCTCTCGGGCAGATCCGAGATGATCTCAGCCTTGTAGGCCTCGCCGATCGAGCGGAAATGATCGATCGCAGCCTGACGCGTCCAGACCTCCCGCTCGATGGGATAATCCTTGTCGACGATTTCCCGCATTCTGGCTTCGATCGCTTCAAAATCCTCGGTAGAGAACGGCGTCTTGCGGGCGAAGTCGTAGAAAAAGCCATCCTCGATGACCGGGCCGATGGTCACCTGCGCATCTGGAAACAGTTCCTGGACCGCCTGGGCGAGAATGTGAGCGGCGTCGTGACGGATGAGCTCGAGGCCCTCAGGATCGGAAGCCGAGAGGAGCTCAAGCGCGGCGTCACCCTCAAGGGGTCGCTTCATGTCGCGCAACTCCCCGTTCACCTTCGCTACGATGGAGCGCTTGGCGAGGGAGCGGGAAATCGATTCCGCTATGGTCAGAGGCGTCGATCCGTCGGGGTATTCACGGCGCGTGCCGTCGGGAAATGTCACGTTTATCATCGGCTTCTTCCATTGCGATCTCGCCCGTTTAGGCCAATTCGCCGGGCGTATGAAACTGGTGTTTTCAGAGAATTCGCCTCAAGCAGGCGGATGCGGACGATCCGGGGGCGATCACCCGCCCGACCCGGACCGGCCGCACCGAGTTTCGGTTTCACTCAGAAAGACGCCGCGCCAGACCCCATAGCGCCACGGAGCGTACCAGCGACCAGCCGCAGGCAGGGGATCCGGGGGCGGATCATACCCCTGCGATCCGCAGGGCCGGCACCGGCTCAAACGTGCGATCATCATCCAGAATCCGGGCCAGACGCCATGCCGGGAGACCGCCTCGGCTGCATACTCCGAACACGACGGCTCATGACGACACCTCGCCCCGAGGGCCATGAACACCGGGGATAGAGCGACCTTGTAGGCCGCGAGGCACGCGCCCATGATCGGCCTGTAGGGATAAGGACCACTCATTGGCGGCCCTATAGCGCCAAACACCCGGACGATCAAACCGTCCCAGGACCCCGGTCGGCGATCGCCTTCTCCATCGCCTCCACGACAGCATCAAAAGCCAGGAGCGTCGAAGCGTGGCGGGGCGGATAGTCACGCACCGGCGCAAGGTGGCGCAACTCCCAGAAATCCCCCTCCGGAGCCGGGGCGCCATCCTTCAGAAGAGCACGCAGACCCTCGCGGGCGACCTGAAGATCCTCCAAACTCTTGCCGATCGCATGACGCGCCAGAATGGAGGCGGCCGCCTGGCCGAGAGCACAGGCGCGAGGTTCGACAGCGATCTCCGCGATCCGAAGATCAGGGCGAAGACGCACGTCGACGCCGACGCTTGAACCGCAAATCCGAGATACCTTCACGGATGATCCGTGAGGCGCCTCAAGACGGCCGGAATGGGGAACATCGGCCGCCAGCTCAAGGATCCGGTTATGATATAAGTCCCCGAACATGCCTTCAGGCACTCCTCTCTGTAACTGCCTGAGTCAAAAGACGGCTCATCCAGTCTCCCTTCCCGACGCCGAAGAGCTCTTTGCCGAGAAGACGGGCCTGGTCGATCATTTCAGCGCGACGGTCCTCCAGCGCAGCGGCAAGTCCCGCAGGCGCATTCCTCCAGCCGGACAGGCCGGCGATCACCAGATCCGTGTCCTGAACCCGACCCAAACAGTCGGCCAGATCGCGCACCCGCGCGGTGCGGTTTGCGAGCGCTTCGGGGAAAACCCGGCGCAGCAACCGAACCTGAAGAGCATGATGCTTGACCTGTTTTCTCCACTCGTGAAACGGTTCACGTTCGGTCTGAGAATATGCGATCTTCATGGCTCGCCGGGCGGCGCTGTAGCTTCGGGAGAGCCCTTCGAGGTAGACGCCTTCTTGCCTGGAGCGCTTCGGTTCTGGAAAATCCGGCCTCGGCTTGTTGAGCTCCAGACAGAACTCCTTGACGGCGCTCTCGATGTCGACCGTCCGCCGTCCCGCTTCCCGGCGAAATCTGGCCCTCACGCGGGCAATCGCTGAAGGAGAGATCGCTTGTCCAAGGTCTCTGGCCACCTGCTCAAAGCCCTCCAGGCGAGCGTTCAGATCTCGTGAGGGCGACAAACCGCGCGCGAGGTCACGCCAGCGTTCATTCTCACGACGATAAAACCTCTTGCCGACGATGGGCAGGGCGAGCCGCAAAGCCGCCCTTATCTTCTTGCACCGGACCCGTGCCTGATGAATGAAGGCCGCCTGATCCTCGTCCGCATGCATACAAGCCGCCCGCAGCCGCTCGACCTGCCCGGATATAATCCGTTCGAGCTCGATGGCTTCGCCTTCACCCGGCCTGATCACGTAACCCACTGCAGCCACCTCGCGAACAAGAGCCCCGATCCGCCGACAGAGGTCAGAGACACCATCAGCCACACACCGTCGCGCGCGGTCATACCCGCCCCGAGAAGGATCAGAGACACCCCGGGCAGAACGGGCCCAAGCGGGACGAGCGACAGAGGAAAAGTCACGAGCGCTGTCAGGACCACGGCAAGAGCCGGCACCATGACAAAAGGCGCTTCGGTCAGAAACATCATTCGTGGTCGGGCGAGACGATCCATTACACTGGCCCAGCGCCTCACCCTCTGACTTGAGACAACGCGGTCGAAAGCGCCGCCAGGAAAGGGTGCGTCCAGCAGCCTTTCCGGCAACCAGGGATGTGATCGTCCGATCAGGATCTGAGCGGAGAACAGAAACGTCACCGACGCCACCAGCCAGTTCGCGCCCGGAACAATGGTGAGCGGCGAAATCGACACGAAACCCAGAAGAAGAATGACCGCCCCGAACGAACGACGGCCGACCGCTTCGAGCAACTGCCTCAAAGTTATGCTCTGATCCGTTCCCCTCATGTCAGAGAGAGCGGTCAGCAAGTCCGAAAAACTGTGAGCGGCGGCCTTAACCGCGTTTCTTCTTGTCATCATAGTTCCGATAGGGGTCACGCCGATGGGTGCGGGTGTAACGGGCCTTAGGACCGCTTTCGTCCCCCCAGAAACGCACGGACCAGGCGTGCACGTCATCGTTCAGCCGATAAAGCCGCGTGCACTCAAGGACCGGCACAGGCTGAGCGTCTGGGCGATTGCCATCCTGACAGGCGAACCCGTCCCGCTCCAGCGCCGGCCTAGCCAGGGCTTCGTCCCCCTGACGATAACGTCCGGAAATGAAGGTCCTGAAGGCGGCATCAACGGCGCCCTCCGCGTCACGGTTCCAGAAACCGAAATCGGTTCCCGCAGGTCCCGGCCCCTGGGGCGGCCGCGCTCCGCCTCCGTCCGCTGGCTCGCTCGAGGCGCAGGCCCCCGCCAGCCAGACCGCCGCCACACAAGCGCTCAACACCCTGTTCATGCCATAGCCCCGTTCATGACCGCGCTCCAGAATGAGGCCACTGCCCAGCAACGTCAAATGATCGCTCATTGGCCGAGGCCGCGGATGCGCCTCCAGGTGGATCCCTGCGGGCTGTCCATGACTTCCACCCCCTCCCCCTCGAGCTCGCGACGGATCCGGTCGGCCTCCGCGAAATTCTTCGACCGCCGCGCTTCCAGGCGTGCCGCAACCCGCTCGTCAATTCGCCGCGCAGTCGCCTCGTCACCGCGCGCCCAGACCTCAGGGTCCTTCGACAACAGCCCCAGAAGATCGCCAGCCGCCTTCATCTGCGCCCGAAGGCGAGGCCAGTCGGCCGGGTCCGCCTTGTTCGCCTCAGCTGCAAGCGCCGACAACTCAGCGAGCGCCTGAGGCGTATTAAGATCGTCGCAGAGGGCGTTGAGCACTCCGGCCGGCGGCGGCTCATCTGCAGGCTGTGCAGACGATATGCGCCGCAGGGCGTTGTAGAGCCTGTCCAGCGTCGCCTGGGACTGAGCCAGCAGGGCGTCAGTCCAGTCCAGCGGCCCGCGATAGTGAGCCGACAGCAGGGCCAGGCGGATGGTCTCTCCATCGTACCGCTTCAGCATATCATGGACATGAGCCACATTTCCGAGGCTCTTGGACATCTTCTGCGCGTCCATGGACAAAAACCCATTGTGAAGCCAGACGTTCGCCATCGGGCGCCCGTGGGCGCACTCGGACTGAGCAATCTCATTCTCGTGATGCGGAAAGATCAGATCCAGCCCGCCGCCATGAATATCTATCGTCTCGCCCAGGGCCGCAGCCGCCATAGCGGAACATTCAATGTGCCAGCCAGGACGTCCCTCTCCGAAAGGACTGGTCCATCGGGCTTCCGCCGGCTCGTCCGGCTTGGACGCCTTCCAGAGGGCGAAATCCGCCGGATCGCGCTTGCCGTCATCGACGTCCACCCGGGCGCCCGCCACCTGCTCGTCCCGATCGCGACGGGACAGACGACCATAGGTCGGCATGGACGGCACCGAGAACATCAGACCGTTCGGCGTCCGATAGGCGTGCCCCAGCTGTTCAAGGCGCGTCATCAGACCGATCATGCCGTCCACATGTTCGGTCGCGCGCGGACGAAAGGTCGGCTCAAGGACGCCAAGAGCGCGCATGTCCTCCCGATAGATCCCCTCATAGGTCGTCGTGATATCCTTAAGGCTGCGCCCCGAGCGAGCCGCCTCCTGGATGATCTTGTCATCGATGTCGGTGATGTTGGAGGCGTAGACGACTGCCTCCTCCCCGTATTTCAACCGCAACAAGCGAAAAAGAACATCAAAAACAACAGGAGGGCGGGCATTTCCTATGTGGGCGAAGGAATAAACGGTCGGCCCGCACAGATACATCGTGACCCGCCCGGGATCGATCGGGACGAAGATCTGCTTGTCGCGCGAGAGCGTATTGGTAAGCCGGATGTCCATGGGCCGGTATCGTCAGTCCTGTCCAAGTTGTCGATAGGCTATTGCGGTTGCGGCCGTTGGCGCTATCTGGATGTTGAGTTATCTCCCACAGCCCCCTGAGGGGATCAATGCGGGCAGGCGTTAAGTCCAGGTTGCGTCGTCAAAACGACCCCGCCGGCTCGGGCCTCGCTCCTCAGTCAGGAAGGACGGCAATGACCGCCGTGATCGCACAAAAGGCACTGTCCGGCGCGGAGGCGGTCCGGCGACCGTCCCGGGACGAAGCCGAAGAAGCCGTGCGGACTTTGATCGCGTGGGCGGGCGACGACCCCCGTCGCGCCGGCCTCATCGACACCCCCGGCCGGGTGGTGGACGCCTATCAGGAATGGTTCTCAGGATATGGTGCGGATCCCATGACCTATCTGTCGAAAACATTCGAAGACGTGAAAGGCTATGACGACATCGTCATGCTGAGGGATATCGATATCGAATCCCATTGCGAGCACCACATGGCGCCCTTTCTGGGCAAGGCATGCGTCGCCTACATGCCGACCGAGGCCGTGGTTGGAATCTCCAAGCTGGCGCGGGTGGTCGAAATCTACGCCAAAAGACTGCAGACGCAGGAAACCATGACGACCCAGATCCTCACCGCGATCGAGGAAAGCCTCAAGCCGGCCGGCGTGGCGGTGCTGATCGAAGCCAAGCATCAGTGCATGACAACGCGCGGAGTGCATCATCCTGACGTGTCGACCCTGACCACGCAATTCTCCGGCGTGTTCAAGACCGATCGGGAAATGCGAGAGCGTTTCCTCAGACTCGCAGGGCGCTGACGGCCTGCCTTCCCCTGAAGCCGTTCTGACTTCCTTCAGACGGCGGGCAGTCAGTTCGGGGCAGTCAGTTCGGGACAGTTAGTACGGGACATCTAGCCCGGAACAGGCAGTCCGGGACAAGCCGGCCACCAGACCAAAAGGAAAGCGACCGGACGTGCGAGACGATCCTCCCTCCCCCCCCTTGCCCGAGGAGAGCCGGGCGTTCAGCCCGAGGTTCAACGAGGCCGGTCTCATCCCAGCCATTGCGCAGGATGCCGAGACCGGAGAGGTCCTGATGATGGCCTGGATGAACGCGGAAGCACTCGCACTCACAATCGAAACGCGACAGGCTGTCTACTGGTCCCGATCGCGAAGGGAGCTTTGGCGCAAGGGCGCTTCTTCCGGCCACACTCAGCAGGTTCTAGACATCCAGGTCGATTGTGATCAGGATACCCTGCTGTTGTCGGTCCGCCAGACAGGCGCAGCCTGCCATACAGGACGG
Source organism: uncultured Alphaproteobacteria bacterium (assembly GCA_903831255.1). Classification (GTDB taxonomy): domain Bacteria; phylum Pseudomonadota; class Alphaproteobacteria; order Caulobacterales; family Hyphomonadaceae; genus UBA7672. Next base: position 2,132 of record CAIKWZ010000074.1, on the reverse strand, counting down.
ACATCCTGTTTCTACAGGAGCGTAACGGACGGGGCGAGCCTCGATGTTCGCAGCCCCCCGCCAGAGGTTTCCTGATAGTCAACGAACTCGTGAGGCTCGATCATGGCTCGACGCGCGGTCCTGCTGGCGCTGGCGATACTGGGGACTGCGGCATGCGCCGGCGGCGCCCCTCCCCCGATGGCTCTCCCGATCCGCGAGACGCCGACAATCAGAACAGACATGCTTGCTGAGGCGATCGATTACGCCCGCGGGCAAAACACCACAGGGCTGCTCATCATCCAGAACGGTCGAACCCTCTTCGAAGCCAATTGGCCGCTCGCCGAGGGGTCAGAAGACTTCCGGAGCGGTTTCGTTCACGGAACGGCGCGGGACGGGGCGCTGCTCGAGGATGTCGCCTCACTGCAGAAGAGCTTCGTGGCCATCCTTACGGGCACGGCTATCGACAAAGGACTGATTGATATCGAAAGGCCGGTCTCTTTCTACATTGGCGAAGGGTGGTCAAAGGCCACACGTGAGCAGGAGGCCGGAATTACCGTTCGCCACCTCCTCGAAATGACCTCCGGTCTGACCGAGAGCCTCGCCTTCAAGGCGCCGGCCGGGTCAGAATTCTTCTACAACACGCCTGCCTACGCGCTGATAAAAGGTGTTCTCGCCAAAGCCTCCGGGGCCCCGCTCGAGGACATCACCAGAAGCTGGCTGACGGATCCCCTTGGTATGACCGAGACTTCCTGGCGCATTCGACCCGGTCGCTTCGCAGGCGTGGGCAATCCGACCGGTCTGGTGACGACGCCCCGGGATATCGCGAAGCTCGGACAGCTGGTCCTCGACGCGGGCCACTCACCGTCAGGCGCGAGAGTGATCTCCTCATCCCAGCTCAAAGCGATCCTCTCCCGAACTGCTGCGAACCCCGCCTATGGTCGCCTGTGGTGGCTGAACGGCGGCGACTTTACCCTCAACGCAGGCGCAGGACGACGCGTCGAGGGCTCCATGATCCCCGAAGCCCCTGACGATCTGGTTGCCGGACAAGGGGCTGAAGCGCGCAAGCTCTATGTGGCCCCCAGCCTCGGGCTTATAATCGTTCGCACAGGCATGCAGACCCCGGACGCCAATTTCAATTCCGGGTTCTGGCGTCTCCTCGCGAAAGCCCTGCCCCCGCCGCCAAGCGCGAGCTGACCCCTTCAGTTACGCCGGCAAAGCATGTTAACGCTTGGGGCTATTGCAGTCCGGAGTGTTGCAAACCCTCTCCGCGCCCGCACGCAAAAGGAGCCGAAAACCGTGAAAAGCCAGGCCATCGTCGCTTATGGGCAGCCGCTTCAGGAGGTCGTCTCCGACATTCCCGTCCCCAAGGGGACGGAGGTAGTGGTCAGAATATCGCATTCAGGCGTCTGTCATTCCGACGTCCATCTTCAGGACGGGCATGTCGATCTGGGGGACGGGGACAAGATTGACTGGTCGCGCGGCCGACAGCTCCCTCATACGCTCGGTCATGAGATCGAAGGACATCTCCATTCAGTGGGCCCCGAGGCGGAAGCCCTGCTCGGCGGTCGAACCATCGGATCGCGGTATGTGGTCTTTCCGTGGATCGGCTGCGGAGAGTGCGCCACCTGCAAACGGGACCAGGAACATATCTGCAGCAAGCCGCGCCAGCTCGGCATCCATGTGGCCGGCGGTTTCGCCGACTACGTGCTGGTTCCTCATCCCCGCTATCTGCTTGATGCGACCGGCGTGCCGGAAGGACTGGCGGCCACTTATATGTGCTCAGGCATCACCGCGTTCTCGGCCCTGAAAAAAGTTCGCAATATCGGCGAAGGCGACGCGGTCCTTATCGTCGGGCTCGGGGGGGTCGGTATGATGGGCCTCCAGTTCGCCCGCGCCCTCTTTCCTCAGGCCCGGATCCTCGGCGCCGATATCGACGAGCGGAAGCTGGAAAGCGCCCGCGCCGCCGGCGCGAACGCCGTCTATAACTCCCGCGACGCTGACAGCCTTAAGCAGCTTAAAGCCGACACCGGCGGCGGCGTCGCCGCGGCGGTGGACTTCGTTGGCTCGGGCCCCTCGCTGAATTTCGCCAACGGCGCCATCCGGCGCGGCGGGGAGATCATCGTGGTCGGCCTGTTCGGCGGCAAGTTCAATGC
>CAIKWZ010000073.1 GCA_903831255.1 uncultured Alphaproteobacteria bacterium | reverse complement strand
GCTCGCGTCCGCCGAAATTGTCGAGCAGCTGATCGAGATAGATTTCGGCTTTCCTCCCGATATCAAGGCCAGTGAGAAAGACCTCGAAGCTCTGCTTCCAGGGACCCGGCGTATTGAAGCAGACCTTGTGCGTCGGGGGGGGAGACGATCCCCGGCATCCACTCACGCGGACACGGTCAGTCCCCTCCTGGACGATGGAGAGGGTGTCAAAATGGGCGATGACGTCCGGATTGACATAGGCGGGTGAAGAAATCTCGTAGAGGAGCTGGGCTGTCACAGTACCAACCGAGACAAGGCCGCCGGTTCCGGGATGCTTGGTGATGGTGAAGGCGCCGTCCGCCTCGATCTCCGCGATCGGATATCCCACATTCCGGAAACTGGGCACCTCCTGGAAGAAGGAATAGTTTCCGCCGCAGCACTGGGCGCCGCATTCGATCACATGTCCGGCGGCGAGAGCTCCGGCAAGGGCGTCATAGTCATCACGCTTCCAGCCGAACTTCCACGCAGCCGGTCCGATGACGAGCGCCGCATCCGTTACGCGAGGACACAGGACGATATCGGCCCCCTTATCGAGCGCTTCCTTGATGCCCCAGGCCCCGAGATAGACATTCGCCGTCAGCGGAGGGCGTCCGGCGACATCCAGCCTCTCGCCGGTATCCAGATTGAGAAAGTCTTCGCCCGCGTCCTGGAGCGAGGCGAGGTCGGGCAAAAGATCGTCGCCGTCGATCCATGCAACCTTCGCCGTCAGACCAAGGCGTTGGAGCAAGGCCTCAACCTCGTCCGCAAGGCTCCTCGGATTAAGCCCGCCAGCGTTGACGACGATCTTCACACCCCGCTCAAGGCAAAGCGCTGCAACATCCTCGAGTTGCTTGAGGAAGGTGCCGACATAGCCCATTTTCTCACCACGGGCCTTCTTCTGGTCAAACAGAATAGACATGGTGAGCTCGGCGAGATAATCGCCCGTGAGCACGTCGATGGGACCGCCTTCCACAAGCTGCCTCGCCGCATCGAGGCGATCGCCGTAATATCCGCTGCAGTTCGCGATCCGGATGACCTGGCTCATCCGCCTTCTCCTGATGTCACCCACGCTGGCTTTCGCTTCTCGCGGAAAGCTTTCATGCCCTCCGCACCCTCCTCTGAGCGGAACAGACTGACGCTCCAGGGAGCCGCCTCGGCGAAGCCGTCGGCAAGAGAGAGGGTCGAGATACGCCGGACAAGCTTCTTGCACTCACGGACGGCATTGGGCCCGCCGAGCGCGATCATGTCGATAATCGCCTGCACCGCCGGGACAAGCTGATCAGCGGACGTCGACTGATGGACAAGCCCCAGACGAACAGCATCTGCGCCGGTAAAGCGCTCGCCGGTGAGGAACAGCTTCGTCGCATTGGCGACACCCAGCTTCGGAATGCAGACGACGGAGATAATGGCGGGAATGACCCCGATGCGAACTTCGCTGAAGCTGAAGGGCGCATCCTCGACCGTCACACAGATATCGGCCGCGCCGACAAGACCGAGACCGCCAGCGAATGCGGCTCCGTTCACGGCTGCGATAACGGGCTTGTCGCTCTCCAGGATTGCGGTGAGGACCTCTGGCAGACCAATCACCCGTCCCCCATGAGACGGCGCCGACCCGGGAGGATTCTTGAGGTCCGCGCCGGCGCAGAAGGCGGGCCCTGCGCCCGTGATGACGATCACACGCACGTCAGGATTGAGATTGGCTTCGATCAGGTGGGCGTGCAGCTCATTGACGAGACCGGCCGACAGGGCGTTGCGGTTATCTGGCCGATTGAGCGTGATCCACGCGGCGCCGCCCCGGATCTCGCACAGAGTGGACTGGATCTCGGTCATGACGAAGTCTCCTTTTCGTCTCCGGCGAGCGTCAGCAGAAGCTGACCGTTACCCACCTGGTCGCCAAGCGCCACGAAGAGCGCGTTCACAACCCCGTCCTGCGGCGCCGTGATCCTGTGCTCCATCTTCATCGCCTCGAGAATGAGCAGGACCTCGCCCTTCACCACGGCGCGCCCGGCTTCGGCCATCAGAGAGCGCACAACCCCGGGCATCGGGGCCTTGAGACCGCCGTCGGCGCCCTTCGCTCCAACTTCGGGATACCGGGGCTTCTCCTCGAGAGTCATGTCTCCCTCGGGACCATGCAGCATCCAGTTCAGCCCGGACGGAGAGCACCGGTATTCGACCCGAAGGCCGTCAATCGCAATGTCTGCGACGCCCTTGCCGGCCGCATGAACGACGACAGAGCGTTTGTCCTCTCCGAGCCTGAAGTCAAAAACTCCGTCGGGACGTCGCCGGTACTGAAGCGCGATCTCCTGATCGCCATGACGGAAGACGATCACCTCCATCGGCGTCACCGAGTGTCGCCATCCGCTCGGAATGGAGGCAAGCACACGGGCCCTCGCGCGTCTGCGCGCCTGCCCCTCGATCGCAGCGGCGATGGCGGCGCGCCCGAGCTCCTCAGTCGAACGGATCCGGACAGGAGACGGGGCCACGCGGGCGATGAAATCCGTCGTCGTGTCGCCAGCCAGAAACTCCGGCGTCCGCAGCGTCGAGACAAGGAAGTCACGATTGGTGATCAGCCCCTGCACTTCGGTGGTTTCCAGAACGCGCGCGAGGCGCCCGGCCGCTTCCCGGCGCGTGGGAGCGTGAACAATAACCTTTGCAATCATGGCGTCGAAATCCGGACTGACCACGCTGCCGGCCTCAACTCCACTGTCGAAACGCGCCGCCCCCGCCCCGGAAGGGCGCCAGAGAAGCACAGGACCCGGCGAGGGCAGGAAGTCGTTTCGGGGATCTTCGGCGCACAACCGGGCCTCGATGGCGTGACCGCAGATCGAGAGATCCTCCTGACGGAAAGAGAGCGCCTCCCCCTCAGCGATCCGGATCTGCTCGCGAACCAGATCCTTGCCGATGATCGCCTCAGTGACAGGATGCTCGACCTGAAGGCGCGCATTGACCTCAAGGAACCAGAATTCCCGGCCGCTGACGAGAAACTCGACCGTCCCGGCGGACGAATAGCCGAGCTTTCGCGCGGCCGAGACCGCAGCCTCGCACATGGCGACCCGAACATCCCCATCAAGCGTTGGGGACGGCGCCTCCTCGATGATCTTCTGATGACGTCTCTGGATGGAGCACTCGCGTTCAAAACAGTGAACGAGATTGCCCCTTCGATCCCCGAGTATCTGGATCTCGATATGTCGGGCCGTTTCAACCCAGCGTTCGAGAAAGACGGTGTCGTCTCCAAAGGCCGCGCCCGCCTCTCGCCGGGCGCTCTCGATAGCGGCCTCGAGATCCGCCTCGGCAGAGACGACGCGCATGCCGCGCCCGCCCCCGCCGGCCGACGCCTTGACCAGGATGGGATAACCGATGTCCCGAGCCGCCTTGCGGGCGGCGGCGAGCTTGCCCACCTCGACGGCGTCCAGGGTCGGCACGCCGGCGGCCGCCATGAGGCGCTTGGCGGCGAGCTTGTCCCCCATCTGTGCGATGACCTCCGGCTGAGGACCGATCCAGGCGAGACCTGCATCGATGACCGCCTGAGCAAACCCGGCATTCTCCGACAGAAACCCGTAGCCTGGATGCACCGCATCAGCCCCGGCGCGGCGGGCAGCCGTCAGGATCGCCTCGGTCCTGAGATAGGTCTCAGCCGCCGTCCGCCCTCCCAGAGCGACGGCCACATCGGCTTCGCGCACGAACGGGGCGTCCTTGTCGCCCTCCGCATAAACCGCACAGGTCGAGATGCCCATCTCACGGGCCGTCCGGAAGATCCGGCGCGCGATTTCTCCCCGATTGGCGACAAGAAGCCGTCGGATCGGTCGGATCATGTCTACATCCGCCACGTGCCGTACTCCTTCGTACCTTTCACCACATTATTGCAGCATGCGGATAAGGCGATCGCGATCACCGTTCTCGTATCCCGGGGATCAATCATTCCGTCATCCGAGATGCGCGAGGTGGCGAACAGTCCCTTGGATCTCTCTTCCGCCCAGTGCTCGACATGCGCCGCTCTCTTCGCATCCGCCTCCTCATCAAAGGGAACGCCTCGTCGCTTCGCTGAGGCGCGGCCGACGATCGACATCACGCCGGCCATCTGCTTAGGCCCCATGACAGCGATCTTCGCGGTCGGCCAGAGAAAGGTGAAACGCGGACCGAAAGCACGGCCGCTCATACCGTAGTTTCCTGCGCCGTAGGACGCCCCGACGATGATGGAGATATGGGGCACTGTGGAGTTCGAGACGGCGTTGATCATCTTCGAACCGTTCTTCGTGATGCCGCCTTGCTCGAAATCGGTTCCAACGATGTAACCCGTGATGTTGTGAAGGAAGATGATCGGCGTATCGATCTGATTGCAGAGCTGAATGAACTGCGCGGCCTTTTCCGCCGACTCGGAAAACAAGGCGCCGTTATTGCCGAGAATGCCCACCTTGTAGCCGTGTATGCTTGCCCAGCCGCAGATAAGGGTCGGCCCGTAGAGAGCCTTGAACTCCTCAAAATAGGACGCATCCGTGATACGCGCGATCACCTCGCGGATATCGAAGGGCTGGCGCAAATCCCGGGAGACGAAACCGAGCAGCTCGTCAGGATCATGAAGCGGCTCGGAGAAATCAGCAGCGGGTGAAGGACCGAGCTTGCGCCAGTTAAGATGCGCAATCACCTCCCTGCACATCCGAAGGCTGTCCATCTCGTCTTCGGCCAGATAATCGCCAAGCCCTGAGACGGTCGCATGCATATCCGCCCCGCCGAGACTCTCGACATCCGCATCCTCTCCCGTCGCCATCTTCACGAGCGGAGGGCCGCCCAGAAAGACCTGCGACTGCTTGCGGATCAGAATATTGTAATCGCTCATGCCCGGCTGATAAGCCCCGCCCGCGGTCGAGGACCCGAACACCACCGAGACGGTTGGAATGCGAAGCTTTGAGAGCTCGGAAATCTCGTAGAACAGGCGTCCCGATTCGGCGAAATGCCCAAGCTCCCGTCGGATGACCGCCTCGGGATCCTCCCGGCCATCCCCGCCGCTGAGGTCGCCTCCGGCCGACTCGACAAACTGCACATAGGGCATGCGGTTTTCGCGTGCGATCTCCAGTCCCCTCATCAGCTTCTTGCCGTTGAAGGGATTGAACGCGCCGGCGCGAACGGACGGATCATGTCCAAGAATGACGCACTCCGTGTCCTCAATCACCCCAACGCCGACCACGAACCCCGATCCGACCGGATAGGCGGAACGCCAGGCCGCCAGCGGAGAGATCTCAAGGAACGGGGAATCGCGATCAAGGACGTGCGCGATACGCTCGCGAATCGGCATCTTGCCGCGAGATCGCAGAAGAGCAGTCGCTTCAGGACCACCGCCCTGAGCGGCCTCCTCGAGAAGTCCGTCCATGACGGAGATCATCTCGAGCATGTCAGCACGGTTCTTCCGATAGCTCTCGTCCCGGACATCGAGCCGGGTCTGAAGGACAGGCATGATCCCCTCGCATCACGGCCCCAAAATGACGCCGCCACAGATTTCGCTAAGGGAAGTATCAGCTGTCGATAGCTCCCATGCAAGCGCCCACGGGAAACACGGCGACCGGGACAATGAGGCGACGTTATCAGCCTGCGGACGGCTCAGATCGTGCTGAAAAGAGGCCACGCGATATTTTCGTCACAGGCGAAGCCGAACGAATCCAAAGGTCCCCGTTGCGGATCGATTTCACATGAACGTCAAAAAACTATTGCCGAACAGTCACAATCGCTGGCTACGCGGACCGCCTCTGACCGAAGTTTTCACGTCTGGTTCCGAAGCCGGTCCAGACCAACGAGGCAAGCTCCCCATGTCAAACCGAAGACAGAATTCCTGGCTTTCAAGCGCCGCCAAAATCGCTCTCAGTCTCGCGGCGATGCCTGCAATCGCCCAGCAGGCGCCGGTAGACCCGGCGCCCACGACGGACGCCTCCCCGGATATCATCACAATTCAGGGCTTCCGGCCGCAGGCTGAGTCACAGGCCGCAGCCCTCGAGCTTCAAAGGGAATCTGATTCGATCGTTGCAGTCCTGTCAGCAGACGCTATCGGGAACCTGCCCGACCAGAACGTTGCCTTCGCGATAGGACGACTGGCAGGGGTCGGCGTCGAGCGGGATCAGGGTCAGGCTCGTTACGTAAACATCCGGGGAATGCCGAACTACTGGACGACCCTATCCTTCGACGGGCTGAGCATTGTCTCGCCCGAGGGCCGGGCAACGCGTTTCGACAACATTCCCTCCGCGCTCGCCAAGCAGATCATCGTCAACAAGGCGATTACTCCGGACATGCCGGGCGGCAGCGTCGCCGGAAACGTGAATATCGTCACCCGGTCCGGCCTTGATAAAGACGGCCTCTCCTTCAACGGAAAGGTTGGAACAGGTTATGTCACCCTCGGCGGAGGTGAAGAATTCGACACATCGGTTGTTGTGTCCAACAGGTTTCTGGACGGCCGTCTGGGGATTCTTGCGCAGGCCTCCTATTATCGACGCAACATGGCGACCGACAACCAGGAGACCGATCCCTTTCTCGCGGCGACAGATGGCTCAGGCATCAACTACGCCCGCGAGTTTGAAAACAAGCCCTACAGGCTGACCCGTGAAAATCAGTCCCTGTCGTTCCGTGCCGACTATCAGATCGACGACCTGAACACCGTTTTCTGGAACACATTCTGGACGAATTACACGGATGAAGAACTTCGGTCGAACCAGATTTTCCGCCTCGACCGCGGAACGGCGGCTTCCGGAGTGAGCGGATCCTACGCCACCGTCGCATCGGGAAACACAGGGTTTCGGGGCATCGCCTACGGGGCCGAACTCAACGTCAACACCAACTCGCTCGAATCGGAAGAGGATACCTACTCCTCAACCCTTGGCGCGTCCCATGAGGACGTGATGGGCTTTGCTCTCGACTGGCAGGTGAACTACACCCTGACCTCCGACGGCCGGGACGCTCCCGCCCTTCCGAGCTGGGTCAGCCCGTCCGTCTTCACCGACCGACCCTCGGTTCGCTACGATCTGCGCGATCCGGACAACAACGCGATACAACTCTTCCGAACGACCGGCACGACCTCAGCGCGAACCCTCGGCGCGCCTATCCGCTCGGTGCTCGACGTTCCGTGGAACTTCGTGAACATCTCCCGGCGCACGGGCGGCGACGAGACGCAGGCTGCGACCTTCCAGATTGACGCCACACGCCGGATCGATGTCGGCCTTCCGGTCGACCTGAAATTCGGAGCCATGTATGCAGATCGCATCAAGCACTCCTCCCAGCGCACATGGACCGCCACCCGCGCCAATCTCGTGACAGCAGGGCGCGACATCCCGGAAATCACGGCTCTGGGTCCCAATGCGGCGTGGAATGCTCTCTTCCTGGACAAGGCGTATCTCGGAAACTATCCGCAGGCCTATGCCTTCAAATACCATTCGAAGACTGCCCTCGAGGCGTTCGCCCTCGACCTGCAGCGACGGGGCATCGCCGTAGAGCAGCTTGCATCAGACCGCGCCAGCTACTGGAAAGTCGGCGAGGAAATACTGGCTGGCTACGCCATGGGGACAGTCGAGCTGGATTGGGGCAACATCGTCGGCGGTCTTCGCGCCGAAGCCTACCGGAACTCCGGCGGGTCTCTGGCGACCGTGGGGGGCGTCTCCCGCTTTCTCACTGTTGAAAGCGAGGAGACGCTTTACTACCCTAGCCTTCACGTCAACTGGGACCTGAATCCGGAAATGAAAGTCCGGTTCGGCCTCACCTCCTCCGCCTCGCGTCCCGATTTTGACGATCTGCGGCCGAATGTGTCCGTTAACGATGCCACACGGACCATTTCCGGAGGCAATCCCGCAGCTCAGCCGGAACGGCAGCAGGGTATCGACGTGGTTTATGAGTGGTACATGGAGCCGGAGGGCTTCCTCTCGGCAGGCGTCTTCTACAAGAACGTATCGGACTTCCTTTTCACTGAAATCAGACCCTTTGGATCGGATGTCCTCAACACCGATGGCGTAGACCGGTCAGGTTACACCTTCAGCGGTCTCCAGAACGGGGGCGATGGTCATGTGAAAGGCATCGAACTGACCTATGACCAGTCGGCCCAGGCCCTGGTCGACGACCTCGGAGCTCCGGACTGGCTCGGAGGCTTCGGGGCCAGCCTCTCAGCGACCTTCTTGTCCAGCGAGGTCGCTCTGCCCGCAATCGTCTCAGGCGGCGTCACCACGAGAGAAGCCCGATCCGTCCGTCTTCCAGGCACATCGGGTCAAGTTTACAACGCCCAGATCCGGTATGAGAAATACAACCTCTCCGTCCGCCTTGCCTGGCAATGGCGAAATGAATGGATCCAGGGATTGGGCGCGACGGCGCGACGCGGAGACTCAGGAGACACCTACTGGGCCGACGACGAGGAACTCGACCTTTCGATCCGATATCAGATCAATGACAATCTCGAGTGGTTCCTCGACCTTGCAAATCTGGGAGACTACAAGGCCCAGCGTTACAGGGGCCAGAATTTCTATTCGATCGAAACCGAACAGTTCGGCGAACGCTACATGATGGGACTGCGGGCCAACTTCTGATCACTGAGCCGCACGGGCCTCCCCAAAAAGGCTCGTGCGGCGCCTCTGTTGAGACGACGTCATATGACAAAGCCCCGCGACGGCGAGACCTCAGACGAGGCCTCGCCGTCTCCGTTTCAGCGAGGACGGCAGCGGACGCCCTCAGCTCTCGACTTCGGAATTCTCTCCCGCCGACTGCCCGGCCCGCTCCTGAGCGCGAGCTCCCCCGAGTATGCCCGCCATCGCATAGTTTCCTTCGTGACAGGCGTATTCGTAGAGGGGCTCTGAAGACTTGTGGAACGACATCTCGCCTTTCCAGGGCTGTGTGTAGAGGGACGGATCCTCAACCGTGAATTCATAGAGGATCTGATCGTCCGACCAGCGGGAAAAGCGTTCCGTGAGCTTTCCTGATGCGGTGATGACGCCCCGCTGCCAGGGATTAGGGTTGACGGTCTCGACGACCAGCGTCTCCCCCTCATACCAGCCGACGCTGTCGCCGAGCCATGGGGTCATCTCGGAAGGCCGGTGACGGACCTCAGAGGGACCGCTGACGATCGGAATGATCCGGGCCTCATGAGCCATCTCCACGAGGATCATCACATGGTCGGGAGACTGAACGAACTGGTAGGTGTTGTTATAAAGACCGTTCTGCATCACCGGTCCGCCGGCGTTGGAGAAGCTGAGCAGGCATCGCTCGGCGAGCGGGCGGGTCTCGATCCCGTTATAGCTTCCAACCGGCGGCTTGCCGGAGGCGGCCTGGACGAGGGCGCGCCCCCCGGTCTTCCAGGGAATGCGTCCGCTGGCCGGCTCAACCACCCAGGACGTTCTGTAATCGCCCTTGACCTTCGACAGCCTGCGACCCGGATCAATCCAGAAGGCGTTATATCCTCGGGTCTCGAACGCCGCGGCGCCCGCGGCGAGCGGCTCATTCACATTCACCGCGCCGGCCTGCTCCCGATAGACCTGGTTCCATATAGAGGAACGCTCCAGCTCGATCGCCTCGGCCTCGGACACCTTGAGCTTGTCGACGCCCTGGGGTCGCTCCATCCGGGTCACGGACTGATTGCTCCAGAAGCCCTGAAGATCGGGGCGGCCCTGCGCGTGGGCGCCTCCCACACAGAGCGCCAGAATCGAAACCGCAACCCCCGTTTTCAGCAGACCTTTCATGTCGTCCTCCCATTTCATTTCTGTTATTCCGATCGAAAGGCGGTAAGCCTCTCGACGCAGTTGCCGGATCCTCGCCCGAGGACGGGATCAAAGCAACTCACGGTGTCGAGGGCCCGCATTTCTGCGCCGACATGATTGAATGCGCCTCCAGCAGGACCGCGCTGGCGGTGAGCGACGCGGAAGACGCAAGGATTAGCCCCTTCCCTACCCCGTTTTCAGGACGCTGAACCAGCCAGGAGAGGCCGGATGCCGCCCCTCTCCGCAGGCCTCTCAAGGGCCTCAGGCGGCCCGTCGAAGCAGACGGCCGGCCCGTTCTCCCACCCGCTCGCCGTCCTCAAGACTGACGACCCCGTTGACGATTGTCGCACGATAGCCCTTCGCACGCTGGATATAGCGAGGCGCGCCTCCGGGAAAATCGCGGACCAGTTCGGGTGCCAGCTCGGATACGGTCTCCGGATCGAACACATTGATGTCGGCCTTCATCCCGACAGCCAGCGTTCCGCGATCCCGCAAACCCAGCACGCGGGCCGGCCCCGACGTGATCCGCCGGAGACCTTCCTCAAGGGAATAGAGGCCCTGCCGCCGCACCCAGTGCGAGAGAACGAAGCTCGACCATCCCGCATCCATGATCTGGGAAACGTGGGCGCCGGCATCCCCGAGCGACGGGAAGATCTTCCGGCTCTTCAGAAGATCGCCAAGTTCATCGAGATTCTGACAGAACATCCGTAAGTTGAACAAACCCCGCCCGGCGGATTCGCGCGACAGCCGCAGGAAAAGACCGATAAAGCTCTCTCCCGTCTGTTCAGCCATGGCCTTGAGGTGGGCCGAGACAGGCGCGGCGTAATCCGGAGCATCCCCAGCGCCGAGATAAAAGACCCATTTCGGATCAAGGAAATCCATAATCCGACCTTCGCGCTCCAGTCGATCAGCCATCTGAGGGTCGGAAATCGCCTCAAGACGGCCCGCCAGATCCAGTTTTCGAAGCCTGTCCCAGGCCTCTCCTGCGAAGGGCAGACCCGACTGGAGACCGAAGAGATACCCAGACCCCCTCACCTGAATGATAGCCGTCATGTCGCGATCTCCGCAGAGATCTTCCAGACGACGGGCCGCAGCCTCGCCCATTCCGGCCTCGGGCCCCACGCCATAGGAGAAGAGCACCCGGCTGCCTGTCTCGGTCAGAGACTGCAGGATGTCCCCGGCGCCGCCGACCACCTGCATCAGTCCCTGCCTGCGTCCGACCTCACGGCTGATTCGCATGAGCTCATCGACATCAGCGAACGTGCCCGGAATACAGCGTCCGTCTGGCAGCTTGTGGGGCTCATAGCGGTTCGTCGAGAACCCGAACGCCCCGCGTTCCAGCGCCTCACCGACAACCCGCGCCATGGAATCGCGTTCGGCGTCATCGGGCTGCTCATCGACGGCGCGTTCACCCATGACGAAGGTTCGCACCGCGCAGTGACCGACCAGCCCGGCGACGTTCACGCCCGGGCGCAGACGCTCGATGGCGTCGAGATATCCGCCATAATCTTCCCACGTCCATGGCAGGCCCGTGAGGATCGCATGACGGGGAATGTCCTCCACGGCCTCCATCATGCCGGCGAGAAATTCCCGATCTGAGGGCTTGCAGGGGGCGAAAGTGACCCCGCAATTGCCGATCAGGGCGGTCGTCACGCCGTGCCAGCAGACCGGAGTGCACTCGGGATCCCAGCCGATCTGGGCATCCAGGTGCGTATGAAGATCGACAAACCCCGGAGAAACGGCATGTCCGCGGGCATCGATCTCACGCCGTCCATGGCCAAGCGCCCGCCCGATGGCGACGATCCGGTCGCCATCGATGGCGAGATCCGCTTCGTAGCCGGGAGCACCCGTCCCGTCGATTATGACCCCTCCCCGGATCACCAGATCATGAGTCATGTGGACCTCCCCGAGAGACTGAGCGCTTGCGTTACGAGACCCCGACAACCCCGCCATCGCAGGCGATCGTCTGTCCGACGACATACTCTCCGGCCCGCGAGCACAGGAAGATGGCGAGGCCTGCGATATCTTCTGGCGTTCCGACCCGGCCGCTCGGGTTGTTCTTACCGATGCGATCCCAGTCTGCGCCTTCCGTCTCTCCTCCAAACCCGACGCCGGTGGACAGCATCCAGGTCGGGAACGGACCGGGAGCAATGGCGTTGAACAGGATTCGCTCTCCGGTCAGATGAGCCGCCATGAAGCGGGTCAGATGATGCACGGCGGCCTTGGAGGCGCCGTAGGAAAATGTGTCGAAGACCGCCGACTTAATGCCATCGATCGAGCCGATATTGATAACGCGAGCGGGCGTTCCTCCCCTGGCGGCCTCACGCAGCAGGGGCAATAGCTTCTGGGTAAGGAAAAAGACGCCCTTGACGTTGGTGTCCATCACCTTGTCCCAGCCAACTTCCGGGAACTGCTCGAGGGGAGCGCCCCAGGCGGCGCCGGCGTTATTGATCAGGATATCGAGAGAGGATTCGCGTTCCGACAGCCGGCGAGCGAGGCTCTCGACGCCGGACATCTGGGAGAGATCGGCTGGCAGCGATTCACAGACGCCGCCATAGGTATCCGAAAGGCGCCGGGCCGTGGCCTCGCAGGCGTCCGCCTTCCGCGACGAGATGTAGACCTTGGCGCCGCCCGCGAGAAATCCCGCCGCAATCATCTCACCGATCCCTCTCGATCCCCCCGTTACAAGAGCGGTGCGCCCGGCGACCGAAAACAAACCGTCGAATGAAGCTTTCATAGGCGACCTTTCCTTCACTATTTCGCCGTCTCCTGAAAACTGTCGACGACCAGATAAAAACCGACGGAGACTATGACGCCTTCATCAAACGGCCGGTCAACCCCTCTGAACGACAGGATCGTCAAATGATCACACCCGAGCAGGTCGTCCAGCGCCAGCTTGACGCCTACAACGCCAGGGACGTTGACGCATGGCTCGCGTCATACCACCCGGACGCCGAGCACTACGAGCTCCATGGCGGTCGGATCGCTCGTGGTCGGTCAGAACTGGAACAGCGCATCCAGATCCGGTTTTCCGAACCGGACCTGCATGCCCGGTTACTCAGCCGGACCGTCATGGGCGCCATTGTGGTGGATCATGAGCTCATCACCCGCAACTTCCCGGAGGGGCGCGGTCATGTTGAGATGATCTGCATCTACGAGGTCGCATTTGAGGTCATCGTCAGGGCGACATTCGCCCTGGGCGAGCCTATGCCGGAGGCGAGCGCCCGGGAGCATGACTGATCCTGCACTCAGAACGACAGGGCGGTCCAGGGCGCCTTTCCCTTGGCGGCGCTCCGTCCTAAACCCCTTTTCATGCAATCGCCCCGATGGGGGCCCGAACCAGCGGATAGATGACGATGAGCGAAATCAGATTTGACGGGCGTGTGGCGATCGTGACGGGAGCCGGTGTCGGACTGGGTCGCTCTCACGCGAAAGAACTCGCCCGCAGAGGCGCCAAGGTCGTGGTTAATGATCTGGGCGGCGCGGTCGACGGAACGGGCGGATCCATCTCGGCGGCCGAGGCCGTCGCCCGCGAGATCGTGGCGGCCGGCGGAGAGGCGATCGCCCACGGCGCCAATGTGACGCGCGAAGACCAGGTTCAGGACATGGTGGACAAAGCCCTCTCGAAGTGGGGCCGTATCGACATCCTGGTCAACAACGCCGGAATTCTCCGGGACAAGACGTTCTCCAAGATGACCCTCGACGACTTCAGGGCTGTCGTGGACGTGCACCTGATCGGATCGGCCGTCTGCACGAAAGCAGTGTGGGATCACATGCGCGAGCGGCAATATGGACGGATTGTCATGACCGCGTCCTCTTCAGGCATCTACGGTAATTTCGGCCAGGCCAATTATGGCGCCGCCAAGATGGGCGTGGTCGGTTTCATGAACGTCCTCAGCCTTGAGGGCGTGAAGTACGGGATCCGGATCAGCACGCTGTCTCCGACCGCCGCGACGCGGATGACGGAGAGCCTGATGGGCCAGCAGGCTCTTGACCTCATGACAGTTGAAAGCGTCACGGCCGGCCTCGTCTATCTGGTCAGCGAGGAGGCGCCGGGCCGCCTCATCCTCTGCGCCGGCGCAGGCGGATACGCAGCCACGCGCATCTACGAGACCCCGGGCGTCTACCTGCCGCCCCATCAGCAGACCGCCGAAGGCGTCGCGGCGAACATCGGCGCGATCATCGATCCGGCAGGTCAGGACATGTTCATTCAGGCCGGACAGCAGACAGGCAAGTTCGTTCAGAAGGCGGCGGCCTATCACGGCGTAAAACTCGGCTAGGACCCGGCGAGGGTTGCATCTTGCCAACGGCTGGAGAAGACTGAACCACCGGTTTGGTTTCCCCGGCCGGCGGCGGACAGGCTTGGAAGGCGACAGTCATGACGACGACGGCGGATCCTAAGGACCTGAAGGCGTTTGCAGCCGATGCGGACGCCTGGTTCAGGGAGAACGTCGTCGCCGATCCGGGCTTCATGCTGCCTCTGACGTTCATGGAGGTCGGCACCGACCAGCAATTCCACTTCCTGCGCGACTGGCAGAACAAGGTCTATGAGGCGGGCTACCTCGGCGCCTCGTGGCCGAAGGAATATGGCGGGGGCGGACTGCCGCAGGCCTTTCAGGCCGAAGCCACCCGCGCCATGCGCCGCCATAATGGTCCGATCATGCTCAACGCGATCGGCCTCAACTGGACCGGCCCCCTTCTTCTCGACATGGGATCGGAGGAGCACCGGAAGAGATTCATCCGGGGCATTCTGTCGGCCGAGGATATCTGGTGTCAGGGCTTTTCCGAACCAGAGAACGGCTCCGACCTCGGCAACGCCCAGACCCGCGCCGTCCGGGACGGCGACAGCTTCGTGATCAACGGCTCGAAGATCTGGACCACGCTCGGTCGCTACGCCCGTTACATGATCCTCCTGGCGCGCACCGATCCGGACGCCTCACGGAAGTATGACGGACTGAGCTTCTTCCTCGCACCGATGAAAATCGCCGGGGTGGAGACACGGCCGATCCGCAAGCTGACCGGCGAACATGGTTTCACCCAGACCTTCTTCACCGATGCGCGGATCCCTGCCAACGACCTGATCGGGACCGAAGGCGGCGGCTGGAAAGTGGCCATGCGCACCCTCGAATACGAACGCGGCGCCCGGGGCGGTCAGGCGGGCGGCTATGTCTCGGTCGACACGGACGCCTTTGCGGTTCTGGACCTTGCGCGATCCATGATGCGCGACGGGGCGCCGGCGCTGGAGGATCCGGCCATCCGCGACCGGATGCTCGATTTTATCATGGAGATCCAGAGCCAGACCCTCTGCCGCCAGCGGCTGGCCATCGAGCCGCTCAACGCTGAGCGTCCCTCGGCCCTGCCGCTCAGTTCCAAGCTGATCGGGACTGAGTTCGTTCGCCGCATCAACGAGTTCGCCGTCACCCTCACCGGCATGAAGGGAGGCTATTACGTCGGCGAACCCGAAGCGATCAACGCCGGCCTCTGGCCGCGCGCCTATCTCAACGCCTTTTCCGCAACCATCGGCGGCGGGACGTCGCAGATACAGCACAACATCATCGGCGAACACGTCCTCGGCCTCCCCAAGAGCTGAAGACGCCGAAGGGATCGGGAGACGACATGTTGGATCTTGGCCGACTGGGCTTCAGCGAGGAGCAGGCGGATCTTCTGGAAGTGGCGAGCCGCTTCTGCCGAGAGCGCTCGCCGATCTCGAAAGTGCGCTCGCTTATGCTCGAGGAGACGGGCTTCGATGCGGATCTCTGGACGGAGATCGCCGAACTCGGCTGGCTTGGCATCGCCATTCCTGAAGCCTATGGCGGGTCAGGCCTCACGCTGGCCGAGACCGTCCCGATCGTCGAACAGATGGGACGCCGCCTGCTGGCCAGCCCCTTTGTTCCAACAACGCTTGCCGCGCAGGCTCTTCTGGCCGGAGGCACGGAAGCGCAGAAGGAGGCGTTTCTTCCGCGCATCGCCCAGGGGGCGCGCGCGACCCTCGCCCTCGCCGAGCCCGATGGCGACTGGCGGCTTGAGCAGATGACAAGTCTTGCCGAAGAGCGACCTGACGGTCGTATCGCTCTGCGTGGCGAGAAACGCTTCGTTCTCGACGCGGGAGCAGCGGAGATCCTGATCGTCTCGGTCCGTCATCGCGGCGAGCCTCAGCTGGCGGTTCTGGAGGCCTCGGACCTTCCGGCCGGGGCGCTTCGCCGTGAGATCGTGATTGATGAAACAAGGCGCTCCTTCGCCCTCAGTCTGGACGGCGTCGTCATTTCCGCCTCGGCTCTGTGTGATCCAGCCAGGGTCCGAGCCGCGCTTGACCATGTTCATCTGTCGGCAAACCTCCTCTCGGCCGCAGAAATGAGCGGCGGAACGCTGGCGGCGATCGAATACACCGTCGATTACGCCAAGACCCGCAAGCAGTTCGGCAAGCTGATCGGCTCCTACCAGGCGGTGAAGCACCCGCTGGTGGACGCCTATGTCCGTTATGAGCAGGCCCGCTCACACCTCTACAGCGCAGCCAATTGTTTCAGTGAGCAGGGCGCGGGGGAAGTCGCGGTAAGGATGGCGCGAATCCAGACGGAGACGATCTTCGCCCACGCGGCGGACCGATCCATTCAGTTCCATGGGGGATTCGGCTTCACCTACGACTGCGATGCCCAGCTCTATCGCCGCCGCGCCCTCTGGAACGCGTCTCAGAATGGCGATGCGATTTATCACCGTCGGCGGCTCGCCAGTCTCATCTTCTGATCGCCTCGTCTCGCAACGGGCTTGCCTTATGGCCCTGACGGCTCGATCCTCCCCATTCTTGGACCGGGGAGAGAAGACATGAGCCAGGATCTTGGAACCGCCACCGCCTCAGAGCTGAGCGCTCATTACGCCTCACGTAAGGCCTCGCCCGTCGAAGCTCTCGAAGCGGTTCTGGCGCGTGTGGCGCGTCATAATCCGGATCTGAACGCCCTGCCCGTGATCGACATCGAGACGGCCCGTCGCGATGCGCGCGCCTCGGAGGCGCGATGGATGTCGGGCGCTCCCCTCTCGCCGATCGACGGCGTCCCTGCGACCGTGAAGGAACTGGTCCGCACGCGGGGCTTCCCCCTGACCATGGGCAGCAGACTGTCGGACAAGACCCCGGCCACGGAAGACGCCGCCACCGTGGCCCGGCTTCGCGAAGCGGGCGGGATCATCTTCGCCCAGAACGCAAGTCCCGAATACGGGTTCAAAGGCGTCACCGATTCGCCCCTGAACGGTGTGACGCGCAATCCCTGGGACCGCACCCTCACTCCGGGCGGATCATCCGGCGGCGCAGGAGCGGCCGTGGCGGCAGGCTTCGGACCGCTTTCGCTGGGCACCGATGGGGGAGGATCCATACGCATCCCTGCAAGCTTCTGCGGCCTGGTCGGACTGAAGGCGACCTATGGCCGGATCCCTGCCTGGCCGCCGTCCATGCACGGAGACCTCGCAAACACAGGCCCGATTTGCCGAACCGTGAGGGATTGCGCGCTGATGATGAACGCCGTGGCGCGCCCCGACCCCGCTGATCCCTTCCAGCTGCCCCCGGACATGACCGATTACACCTCTGGTCTCGGCGCCTCCCTGAAGGGACGTAAGGTGGCGTTCATCCCGACACCAGGCCCCGTCCCGATCGATCCCGAGATCAGCGCCTCAGTTGCCAGGGCGGCGCAACGCTTTGAGGAACTGGGATGTGTGGTCGAAGAGATGGATCCGCCCGGAGATCCAAGCGTGATCGGTCCGGTCTTTGTGGCTCACTGGTTCAGCTCCCTCCAGCGTCTTCTGAGCGTTTATCCGGAAGACCGACACTCAGAGTTCGATCCGGCGCTTCTGGCACAGGCGCTGCAGGGCCGGAAATACTCGGTTCAGGACATCGTCAACGCTCAGGTGACGCGTCGTGAGATTGCCGCTCAATGGACGGCGCTGTTTCAGCGTTATGATCTGGTCCTGACCCCGACGCTCGCCGTTCTTCCCTTCCCCGTCGGCATGAATTTCCCGATCACAGCGAGCGGAGAGCCTCTTCTGAGCTGGACCTTCACTCCCACCTTCAACCTGACCCGACATCCCGCCCTGAGCATGCCCTGCGGTCTGTCGGCGTCGGGACTTCCCGTGGGGCTGCAGCTGGTCTCGGGACATTTTCGCGATGCGTTTCTCCTGTCAGCGGCGGCGGCCTATGAGGCGACCAATCCGATGGGTTCAGCCGTATCTCCCGTCCTGCGAAAATGAAGCGCGGGCGTACGACCGTCATCGCGAAGCCGACGCCAGCGCTCGCTCCACCCATTGAGGGACGATGACATCCGGTTCGCCGTAAAACGCCTCATCGAAACTCAGGACGTTTTCGCAGAGACATTGAGCAAGAACCTTCAGACACGGCGGCGTCGCGCCTCGACGACCAGCCAGGCTACAGGAAAGACATCGCCGGAGGCCCCGATCACGACAAAAGGGTTAGACCCCTCGCGAACCCGTTTCGGTCGAGGATCTGAGGCGCTTCGGAGGCGGCGCGGACAAGATCCCGCCCATCGCAGGAGAGCGCCCAGGACCCAGAGCGATCGACCGCCATCCTCGCGCCTCGTCCCGTCATGAAGCGTCGCCTCCGGTGAACGTCCCAGACATGGGATACGACGCCGGATGAGCTGGAATAACCAATCACCGGCAGTAAGCTATGTCGTTACCATCAATTGAGAACATAACGTCTCCTGTCTCACCACTCGCCGAACGCGCGCGACAATCGTGAGGGAATGGACCTTTGCGCAAAGCGAGCCCATGCTTCGCACGATCAATGGCAACGGCAGATCATCCATGAGGAGCGATCCGGGAATGACAGGCTCGAAGGAGGACTGGCTCAACCAGGTTCGGGAAGATGTCGTCGACCCTGACACCCCGATCATCGATCCCCACATCCACATGTGGGCGTCTCACCCTGCGTCCTATCTTCCTGCGGACCTGATTCAGGACACCCGCTCCGGCCACACCGTTCTCGGTCTTGTCTTCGTGGAATGCGGAACCGCTCATCTGGCCACGGGGCCGGCATCCCTTCGTTCGCTGGGAGAGACCCGCTTCGTCGCTGCCCTGGCCCAGGAGATGCGTGAGCGCAGGGATCCGCCGCTCTTAGGCATCATCGGCGCAGCCGATCTCAGAGAGACCAGCGACATCGACCTGGCCCTCGAAAGCCACCTGGCCGCGGGCGAGGGGCTTTTCCGGGGCATCCGGCATTCGGCGGCCTATGATCCCTCCCCAGCCGTTCGACGCTCCCACCACAACCCGCCCCCGCATCTTTACATGGACGAGGCATTCCGGAAGGGCTTCGCCCGGCTCGCTCCCTTCGGCCTGACCTTCGAGGCCTGGCTTTACCATCCCCAGCTGCCCGAACTGACCGACCTCGCCGCCGCCTTTCCGGAAACGACGATCATCCTCAATCATCTGGGCGGCCCGCTGGGCGTCGGTCCCTATGCAGGGGCGCGCGACAACGTTTTCAGATCATGGCGCCAGTCGATGAAGGACCTCGCCCGACATCCCAATGTCGTGGTTAAGCTGGGCGGCGTCTCTATGCAGATCAACGGCTTCGGCTGGCATGAAGCGAGCCGCCCGCCGACCTCCTCAGAGATCATCAAAACGCAGGGCGATTATTACAGGACAGCGATCGACCTGTTCGGACCCGAGCGCTCGATGTTCGAAAGCAACTTCCCCGTCGAGCGCAACGCCGTGTCCTACAGAACGCTCTGGAACGCGTTCAAGCGTCTCGCAGACCCTTTCACGCCCGATGAGCGCTGCGCCCTCCTGGGAGGAACGGCGCAGCGTATCTATCGTCTGCAGATCTGATTGTTCTCCAGGTCGAACGAAGCGAACGCTCTCAGCCTCCCTGCGCCGCCCCAAGCGCCTGAGACAGATCGGCGAGAATATCATCGATATGCTCAAGACCGATCGAGAGGCGCACATAGCCGGGAGAGACGCCGCTTGCAGCCTGATCCTCGGGCGTCAGCTGGGAATGGGTCGTGCTTGCGGGATGAATAGCGAGGCTTCGCGCATCCCCGATGTTGGCGACGTGATAGAAGAGCTGGAGCGCATCAATGAAGCGGCGTCCGCCGTCCCGACCTGATTTCAGCTCAAACCCGACAAGACCGCCCTTGCCGCCGGGCATATAGCGATCGGCCCGTTCGCGGGCAACGCCCGTCATATGGGACGGGTAGATGACCGAAGCGACCTCCGGACGAGACGCCAGAAAATCCGCAACCGCCTGCGCGTTCTGACAGTGACGGGGCATACGAAGAGGAAGCGTCTCGAGACCCTGGAGAAGCTGGAACGCGTTAAACGGAGACAGGGCCGCGCCGAGGTCGCGAAGAAGGATAACGCGCGCCCTCAGGATGTAGGCGATCGGCCCCAGGGGCTTAGCTGCCTGCGCCCAGACCGCTCCGTGATAGGAGCGATCCGGCGTGTTCAGCAGAGGCTGACGCTCGGGCTTGGCCTCCCAGTCGAAATTGCCCCCATCGATGATCACGCCGCCAATGGAGGTGCCATGACCGCCGATATACTTTGTCGCCGAATAGACCACCACCGCAGCGCCATGCTCGAACGGGCGCACCAGGAGCGGCGCAGCCGTATTGTCCACGATGAGAGGAACGCCATACTCCCGTCCGATGGCCGCCACCTCCGCAATCGGGAAGACGCGCAGCTTCGGATTGGGCAGCGTCTCGGCGTAATAGGCGCGCGTTTTTTCATCTGTCGCCTTCCTGAACGCCTCCGGATCGGTCGGATCGACGAACCGGACTTCAATGCCGAGATCCTTCAGCGTATTGGCGAAAAGATTCCACGTACCCCCATAAAGGTCGGTGGAGCTCACCACATTGTCGCCGGACCGGCAGAGATTCTGCAGCGCATAGGCTGACGCCGCCTGACCCGAGGCCACCGCCAGGGCGCCCACCCCGCCCTCAAGGGCGGCGAGGCGCGCCTCGAGCACCCCCGTCGTGGGGTTCCCGATCCGCGTATAGATATTGCCGAGCTCCTGGAGGCCGAACAGCCGCGAGGCGTGATCCGTGTCCTGAAACTGATAGGATGTGGTCTGATGGATAGGAGGAACGACCGAGCCGGTTGAGGGATCGGCCCTCCATCCGGCATGAAGAGCGAGCGTCTCGGGATGAAGGGGGCGGCTGGTCACGTCGGTGTCTCCCACGGTCTGAAACTCACGCCTGCCCGGACGTCGCGCCGGGGGCGGAAACCGATTACCTCAGCCCGTCGCATGGCGCCATGGGCTGAAGAACCGATCTCGGCGGATTGAGGGGGGCCAAAGCCTGCGGGAACGCGAGGGGGCTTTACGAGCGGCTCGCTTCGTGCGGCAGTAGGCGGGTCCATCCGGATGCCGGGTCCGCAGCCAGTCGGGCGCGAGCGATAATCACAACACCACATGGCGGTCTGATCCGCCGGCGAGGAAAGCGACAGCCCATGTTCCCCACGGAATTCTGCAAGACCGAAGTCAGCGGACGGATCCTCACCGTCACCATCAACCGCCCCGATCGTCTGAACGCGCTTCATCCACCGGCGAACGCCGAGCTGGGCCGGGTGTTCGACGCCTTTGCGGCGGATGACGAACTCTGGCTGGCCATCATCACCGGAGAAGGCCGCGCGTTCTGCGCAGGCAATGATCTTCGCTATCAGGCGGAAGGCGGAGCGCGTACCCCTATGCCGAGCGGCTTCGGAGGCCTTACCTCACGTTTTGATCTGACCAAGCCAGTAATTGCAGCGGTCAACGGCGTAGCCATGGGCGGAGGCTTCGAGATCGCTCTGGCGTGCGACCTGATCATCGCATCCGACAAGGCGGTCTTCGCCCTGCCGGAACCGAAGGTCGGTCTCGCCGCTCTGGCCGGAGGTCTCAACCGACTGCCCAGGCAGATCGGCGTCAAGCGCGCTCTCGGCATGATCCTGACCGGACGCCATGTGCCCGCGCCGGAAGGACGCGAACTCGGCTTCGTCAACGAAGTGACGCCGCACGAGCAGCTGATGACCCGAACACGGGAATGGGCGGACCAGATCCTCGCCTGTTCACCGCTGTCCATTCGCGCCAGCAAGGATGTGGTCTACCGGAGTCTGGACGCCGCCTCGCTTCAGGACTCGATGGAGACCCGCTACGCCTCCGTCCAGGCTCTTGCTGCGAGCGAGGATTACATCGAAGGACCCAAGGCGTTTGCAGAAAAACGCCCCCCGAACTGGAAGGGGCGCTGAGACACCCCCTGGACGCTTTCCGGGATCACGGAGAGCCCGCCTCAGGAAGAGCCGTTGGAACGAGCTCAAAGCCATATCGGAGCTCTCTCAACGGGATGCGGAAGGCCTCATGCGGCTGACCCAGAGGGCTCCAGCCGTCATCCCCTCCGACGCCCGCCTGCACGGCGTCGATCAGCAGCGATCCCTCGCGACCTGGCAGGATCTGAGAACTTCTCTCGGAGGCTTCCAGGTCGCCATAGGGAAAAGCCAGCGCGTTGACTGAAACCGGACGCCGGGCCTTCATACTCAGCCCCTTGCCGCTTTCGCCAGAAAGACTGAACCAGCGCACCTCCTGGCGGGCGCCGGTTTCCTGAGGCTGCACATAATCGTGGTGAAGTTCCTCAACCTTCATACGCCATAGCCCGACCGCCTGACCGGTCTTACGGTCGGAATACGTCTCCAGAGGGCCTCGACCATACC
The DNA here is from genome assembly GCA_903831255.1 of uncultured Alphaproteobacteria bacterium. Lineage (GTDB taxonomy): Bacteria > Pseudomonadota > Alphaproteobacteria > Caulobacterales > Hyphomonadaceae > UBA7672. Next base: position 1,440 of record CAIKWZ010000073.1, on the reverse strand, counting down.
AGGCGAACTCGCTGAGGTCGCGACTGGAGGAAAAAGACAACCCGATACGCAACGGTCCCGGACCGTCCGTCCGAAGGGGAAGAAACGTCCCCTCGACTGCAAGAGCCCCATCGGACATCAGGCGATAACGCGTCTCGAAACGCGCGAGGCCTTCTCCAACTTCAAAGAGAATGACGATCTGACGATCGTCCAAGCTCACGGACACCACCCGTCGCTCCAGAGAAGCCTGACGCCAGCGCTCGCTCATCCGGGCCGTTCCCACACCCTTGTCGTTATCCGTCGGCGCGCGCCAGAACATCGGCGCACCGCCGCCGATCAGATGACCTTTGGCGGACGCGTAACTCTCGATCAGGCCCGTCGACCGATTGATCTCGAGACGGGCACCGCCGGCGTTCATCACCAGACGTCCTCCGATCTCGGAGATCTCCGCAGACATGCGGGACGAAGACGACGATGGAGGCGGGGCCGGAAGGGAGACGCCAAACTGCTCCCAGGCCATGACATGGTCCTCAGGCACCCCGGGGATAGCGCCATTACGGGCTCGGGCGCGCAGCATGAGGAAAGCCTCGCGCGCCGGAGGAAGAGTGCGAAGATCCGGAAGCTCGATTTGCAGCTCGGTGCGTCCGCCGGCCGCAGCTGCAGCCGCGAAGACACCCGAGGCGATGCTTCGGCCGTCCGCCTCCAGTATCCAGTCGAAGGCGAAGGCGGACAGATCCGAATGATCCTGAAGGTTATGAATTTCAAACTGTCCCTGGCGGGCGTTGAGACCGATGAACTCTATCGGCGCCATGGAGCGCGCCGCCTGAACGTACTGGGGGTTCAACGTTCGATCAGGCTGGATCAGTCCGTCGGCGACAATGCTCGTATCGTTGCGAGGGTTGGGGCCATAATGACGCCCTGACGCCCAGAACGCGCGCCCGTCAGCGTCTGTCCGCAGCATCGACTGGTCGACCCAGTCCCAGAGAAATCCGCCCTGCAGTTTCTTGTGCGCACGGAACAATCGCCAATAAGCGTCCAGATCGCCGAGGCTGTTGCCCATCGAGTGCGCGTACTCGCACAGGATCATCGGCTGCTGGTACCTCGACGACAGAGCGTAATCGAGCACCAGAGACGGAGGCGGGTACATCGGAGCGTAAATATCGACATAAGCGTTTGGTGTATGACCGGGCGTCGTTCCCTGTCCGAGATAGCTCACAAGGCGAGAGGGATCCCGTCCCTTGGCCCATCGGGCCGCCTGTTCGAAGGCCCCGCCCAGGCCCGCCTCATTGCCGAGCGACCAGAAGATGATGGAGGGATGATTCTTGTCTCGCTCCACCATCCGCTGAACGCGATCAAGGTGGCTGGCGAACCACTCCGGCTTGAACCCGAGCTGATGGACGGACGGATCCGGACTGCGATCTCCAATCTCCATGTACTCATGGGATTCGATGTTCGCCTCGT
>CAIKWZ010000072.1 GCA_903831255.1 uncultured Alphaproteobacteria bacterium | reverse complement strand
CGGTCTCGCTCCGCCGCGCTTCACCGGCCACCTCTCGCCGGCCGATCTGCCGGCGACGCTTTCGGTTGGAACGAGCATTACGGCCGTCTACCTGGCGCCCCTTGTGCTTCTGCGTCTGCTTCGGCCCCGGCGCTTTCTGAGCCGACTGGTTGGCCTTCCGGCTGCGGTTCACATGTTTGCGATCGCCTCGGCGTTCGGCCTCGTTCTGACCGCCGAGGGCTTTGATCATGTCCTGGGCGGGGGGCTGGTGTTTCTGGCCGCCAAGGCCGGATCCGGGCTGCTCGGCGCCCCCCTCGCGGCGATGTTCATTCCCGCCTATTTTCTGTCCGTCTACGCTCTGGCGATTTTCATTGCGGCTGATCCGAGGCGCAACACGCTGATTCTGGCCGCCACGCTTTCCATGTCCATCTCGATCCATATTTATCAGCGGTATTTCGATCCCCTGATACCGCTGCTCCTGCTGTTCTGGGCCCGATCGCCGGAACTCGTCTGGCTCGAGCGCCGATCGCTGCTCTGGACGATGGCTCTTCCCTCGCTTGCGATCGCGGTCGCGGCTGCGATCACGCATTGACCCTCGTCTCTGGGCGGGGCCGTCCCTCCCTGAGCAGGCGGCAGTCAGTCCTCTGGCCGGGGTGCGACGTGTTCCGCGTCGGGCAAAAAGCGCCTTTGCAGGCGTCGTCAACCGCGCTTACAGTAAGGACAAAGGTCGACTTCGCGCGACACGCGAAGGCCCAAAAAAGACCTGCAAGGGGAGAACGTCATGGCCGCTCGGGTCGTACAGTGGATTTTCGCCGCATTTCTTTTGGCTGTCGGCGCCTATCTGGGCGTCCGGGGAGCTGAACTCATCTCGCTGGGGGGGAGCTGGTATTACGCGCTGACCGGCGCGGGGATCGCCGCGGTGGCGGTGCTTGTGGTTCTGCGCAGTCTCTGGGGACCGCGCCTGTGGGCGGGGATCGTCCTTGCGACCCTCGTCTGGTCGGTGCTCGAGGCGAACCTCGACTTCATCGCGCTTCTGCCGCGACTGGCCGCGTTCATCGTGGTGGGTCTGTGGTTCCTGACGCCCTGGTCACGCGCAGCCATGCGCAAGGATGACGATGTCTCCGGATCGGCTGGCGGAAAGTGGGCGCTCCTGTCGAGCGGCGCGGGCGCGGGCCTTCTCGCGGTCGCGGCGCTTCAGGGATATTCGGTCGCTGAAGGAACCCGCATCGACGCGTCAGCGGCTCCGCAGGTCAAGGACTGGCGTCATCTGGGCAATGCGCCGGGCGGCACACGGTTCGCCTCGCTCGTCCAGATCAACACAGAGACGGTTGGCAAGCTCGAGGAGGCCTGGCGTTACCGGACAGGCGTTCCCTTCGATTTCAAGATGACGCCGCTTCAGGTCGGCGAGCTGCTTTATGTGTGCACCGCCGGCAATCAGGTGATCGCTCTGGACGCTCAGAGCGGGCAGGAAAGATGGCGTCACGACACCAAAACCGAAGTGCCCGGAGCGGCCAAGGGGCTTGAGAACGCCAGCACCTTCGCCAGGACGTGCCGCGGCATCAGCTATCATGAGGGGCCTGCCGATTCGACCGGTCAGTGCGCCAAGCGCATTCTCACGGGGACGGTCGACGGCCGTCTTCTGGCCATTGACGCTCTCAGCGGCGCGGCCTGCCGAGAGTTCGGCTTCGACGGCGTGGTCAATCTGAAGTCAGGTCTCGGTTTCACGTCGCCTGGCGAATACATGGCCACCTCGACCCCGCTGATCGCCGGGGACGTGGTGGTGATCGGCGGCTGGGTCATGGACAATCAGGAGCTGGGCAACGCGTCGGGCGTGGTTCGCGCCTACAACGCGGTTACCGGAGCCTTCGCCTGGGCCTGGGACATGGGCAACGCCAGCTATCGGGGGCTGCCTGAAGAGGGCGGCGAATACACCCGCGGAACGCCCAATGTCTGGTCGAATATGAGCTACGATCCGGAGCTCAACCTCATTTTCGCTCCGACCGGCAACGCGTCTCCTGACTATTTCGGGGGCAAGCGGCGCGCCTTTGACGATGCCTATTCCGCTTCGACCCTGGCGATCGACGCCACCACAGGCGAGCTCCGCTGGTCGTATCAGAACACGCATCATGATATCTGGGACTATGACGCGCCCTCGCAACCGGTGCTCGTCGACATCACCAAGGACGGACAGAAAATCCCCGCCGTGGCTCAGCCCACCAAGCGCGGAGAGATCTTCCTCCTCGACCGACGGAACGGAACGCCCATCTATCCGGCGACGACCTGTCCTGACGGCTCGGCGGCGGACGCCAAGGGTGAATGCGCCGTGCCGCAGGGAGCGGTCGAGGGGGATTTTGTCACCGCGACGCAGCCCTTCTCGGGCCTGCCGAATTATCGCGCAGATCGCTGGGAGCAGGATATGTGGGGTCTTACCCCGCTTGATCAGCTCTTCTGCCGGATCGAGTACAAGAAAATGCGCTATGAGGGCCACTTCACGCCTCCCATGCGGGGCGGCGGCGGCTCCAACGGCCAGAAGACCTTTGGCGGCAGCTTCCAGTTCCCCGGCAACGCCGGCGGGTTCAACTGGCCCAGCGTATCGGTCGACGCTGACAACGGGCTTCTGATCGCCCAGCCCATGCTCATGGGGAACCGGATCTTCATGGTGTCGCCGGAAGAGCGGGCTGCGATGTTCCGTCGTCCGCCTGCGCCAACTCCGGCTGCTGCGACGCCTCCTGGCCGCCCTGGCGCCGGCGCGGCCGGAGCAGGGGCGACCCCACCCGCACGCGCGCCTGGCGCATCGGGCCGTCCTGAGCGGCCCGCCTACACCGCCCAGGGCGAGTGGGATCCCAAGACGCCCCGGTACGGCATGACTTCACCGTTCATGTCGACCTGGGCGATCCCCTTCACCAAGATCGAGACGCAGATCCCCTGCTTCGAGCCGCCTTACGGCATGCTTGCGGTCATCGACCTCAACACGAACAAGGAACTGTGGCGCCGGCCGATCGGAACCATCGAGGAGATGGGACCGTTCGGGATCAAGACGGGCCTGCCTCTGCATGTCGGGACGCCGATCTATGGCGGCACCATGACCACCCGCGGCGGCCTGATCTTCCAGGTGGGCACCATGGACTCGACCATTCGCGCGATCGACATCCGGACCGGAAAGATCCTCTGGAAACAGAAGATGCCCGGAACGGCCAACGCCACACCGATCACCTACATCTCGGAAAAGGATGGACGGCAGTATGTCGTGATCAACGTTCCCAATCCCGGCTTTGTCTATCCGCGTGATGGCGACAGCCGTCCGTCTGATGATCAGGGCGGGTATGTGATCGCCTACGCCTTGCCGGAAGGCAGCTGACACGGACCCTGTCGGACGAGCGCGGTTTGAACCTGCGCTCGCTCCGGCGGTTCGTTGTTCGACTTGGGGGCTGGCGTTCCAGATCCTCGTGTTGGGCGGGACAAAAAGAAGACGGCCCGGAAGCTGCGCTTCCGGGCCGTCTTGATTTCAGGTCGTCTTGATTTCAGGTCAGGCTGCTCCCTGAACGGGGCGCTTACTTGATTTTGCCTTCCTTGAAATCGACATGCTTGCGCACGACCGGATCATACTTCTTCATGACCAGCTTTTCGGTCTTCGTGCGCGGGTTCTTCTTCGTCACGTAGAAAAAGCCCGTGTCCGCGGTCGAGTTGAGCCGGATCTTGATTGTGGTCGGTTTAGCCATGGCTCTCGCCTCGATTAGCGGATGATTCCAGAGGAACAGGGCTTAAACACGATGGGATGGGGTCAAGTCAAGCCGGGAGAATCGCCTCCCATCATGGTGAATGGGGCTCGGGAACGCCTGCTCAGATCGTCTCAAGAGCTTTAAGAGCCGGGGAAAATGGACCGGATATACCCACTCCGAGTGACTTCCTGTTTCCGAAATCCGGTCCGTTATGTCCATAATCGCTGGATATCGGCGGTCCGTTCAGACCGGCAATGAGGACCTGCCTCCTGAGCGTTGAGGTCGACGATGCGAGCCGGCGTTCCCCGCAGGCTGGGCTCCATCGCCCGGTCGATACTCTACGATCCCGCCTTTTTTACAGCGTGACCAGGCCGTTTCGGGGTTGATGCATTGCGGGTCCTGATCCGCTCCCGGAGCGCTCATATCGCCCGCAAACGCAGTCAACCCCGACCGGAAGTTTCGGGCGCCGCATTGTGGCGGCCATCATTCCGGCCGCACACATGTGCGTCCCGTCAACAAAACCGAGGGCCTGATGTCGCTGACTTCTGGCGCGCGACAGGCCTGCGCCCTTTTTTCTTAGCGGCCATTATCTTGGTCGCGTGCGGGGTGCGAAGTCCTGTGGGCGCGCCTCGGATTACTCACGTTGTGAAGCGTGCAATGCGGCAGGGGG
>CAIKWZ010000071.1 GCA_903831255.1 uncultured Alphaproteobacteria bacterium | reverse complement strand
TTCAGCTGAATTGTCCGCTGACCAGGATGGCTGTAGCCGACAGACCTCTTTCAAACCCTCGATCATTGTTCCCCCCTTTTGAACTGGACGAGCAAATGGCTATCCGCGCGTCACCTTGAATGTTGAGCCCCTCAATAAGAAAGTGATTGCGGCTCTGTAGCCATCGCCTTTAGCCAGAAGCCTTCCAGGGCTCTCGGACCAAAGCCTACGTTGTTACGATCACTCCCTCCTCAGATACGAAATAACCGGCCAGCGCGTTAGAGATCAGAACCTCCTTGTCGATGTGGAAGTAAGTCTTTTCAATCTGGGCAACGCTGGTTCCACACATTTTGGCGACCTTCTCGTAACTCAACCCGGACTTGATGCGATCAGTGATGAAGTAATGCCGGAAACTGTAGGGAACCAAATTCCGATTGTTTCTGTTTTTGATAGTGGACTGCGTCATCGCCCAGTTGAAGGTTTCAAGGATGTCGGCCTCCTTGACCATGGACTTTCCGTCTTTGCTGAATACGAGGCAGTCTGAGAGCTGCTGCTTACCCATCAGCGGCTTCAGGACCTTCAGCATATTGTCGAAAAGCTCGTCGTCTTGAACATAGAACTGACGGCGCTTACGAACCTTCGATGTCTCGGGCCGCACAGTGATCGCGACAACTTCAACCTCGTCATCGCCCTTCGTGACTGTTTCAAACCGTATGTCGCCCCATGTAAGCTGTCGTTGCTCGCCTGTCCGCAAGCCTGTGATTGATGCGACCATCAGAAAGTAGCTGGTGATGAACCTGCGCAGGTTGCCCTTGTCTTTGATATTTCTGGCCGCTTCCGTCGCCGCGCCAAAGAGCACCTTCCTCAATTCCGCGACTTCATCACGCGAAAAAGTCGCCCGGCGTATGGCTTCTTCATCAGCGTAGATGCGAGGAAGCTTCTTGAACTCGAATTCGCGTATTGTGACCTCGTTCCGCTTGAACAGCCATTCCATCATTGCATTGATGGTGCTCTGCTCATTCTTGATGGTGGACAGGCTGGCGCCCCCTTTCCCACTCTCCTGCGACCGAAAGTGATAGTAGTTTTCACAGTCGGTCCGCTCCAGCTCTTTGAGCTTGGTTTTGGCGCCGATAAACTCGACCCAGTGTTGGAGATGGCTGCGAATGGTGCCGTGGCGCCCTTTGACAATCAGCCCCGCATCAACGTCTTTCTTGCGTTGCTCAAGATACATCTCAACGCCCTCTTGCGCCGTGCGTGAGAAGTATTTTTTGCCCTGGTTCTGACTGCTCTTGATGTCGAAGAAAAACTGTTTGGCTTTTTCGATGGCCGCCTGGCGATTACGCGTACGGAGGCTGATTCGGACATACTTGCCCTCGCCAGTAAGCCACATTCGGAAGTGCCAGAAGTCGCCACGCTTCTCTATGATCGCCTCATCAAATATGGCGATCTCATCCTCTGAAAAGCTCTTCTTTTTCAGCCCCATGAATAACCCAGCCCCCAATGCCTAGCCGGGTGCCCGCACTACTGTCCGTAGTAGTCTCGCACCTGTGCAAGATCTTGTGCAACATTGCGATCGCTGGGCTTGAAAACCAATCGGAATTTTTCGGGCGTGAATGTTTTGTGTAAGTACTTTATTCCATCTTTTCAATAGCTTAGTGGATAATAACTACTCCCACTCGATAGTGCCCGGAGGCTTGGATGTGATGTCATAGACGACGCGATTAACGCCCTTGACCTCATTGATGATACGCGTCGCGCACCGACCGAGGACGTCATGCGGAAAAGGATAGTAATCAGCCGTCATGCCGTCCGTTGACGTCACCGCTCGAAGAGCCAGCACGTTATCGTAGGTGCGCCCATCGCCCATGACCCCGACGCTCCGCACAGGCAACAAGACCGCGAATGCCTGCCAGATCTCGTCATAAAGACCGGCCTTGCGTATCTCATCGAGGTAGATCGCATCCGCCTTCTGGAGGATCGCAACACGTTCCGCAGTCACCTCTCCCGGAATACGGATGGCGAGACCCGGACCTGGGAAGGGATGTCGTCCGACGAAGGCCGGCGGAAGACCAAGCTCCCGGCCCAACGCCCTTACCTCGTCCTTGAAGAGCTCTCTCAAAGGCTCAACGAGCCTGAGATTCATGCGTTCGGGAAGACCTCCCACATTGTGATGAGACTTGATGGTGACAGAGGGCCCTCCGTCAAATGAGACGCTCTCGATGACGTCAGGATAGAGCGTTCCCTGAGCGAGGAACCGCGCATCCCCCACCCGACGCGCCTCGCGCTCGAATATCTCAATGAACTTCGCCCCGATGAACTTCCGCTTCGCCTCGGGATCCGTCACTCCAGAGAGGCCGCCGAGAAATTCGCCTCGCGCATCCACGTGGACCAGCGGAATATTGTAGTGCTCGCGGAACAGGGTCACCACCTCCTCCGCCTCGCCCTTTCGCATGAGCCCCGTATCAACAAAAACGCACGTCAGCTGCTCTCCGATCGCTTCATGGATGAGCACCGCCGCCACAGAGGAATCCACGCCTCCGGATAAGCCGCAGATCACCCTGTCGCCTCCAACCTGAGAGCGAATGCGCTCCACCGCCTCGGAACGAAAAGCGGCCATCGTCCAGTCGCCGCGGAGGCCGGCGATCCGCTTGAGGAAATTCTCCAGCAGACGGGCCCCGTCCGGAGTATGGACCACCTCAGGATGGAACATGGTCGTGTAAAAACGCCGCCGCTCGTCCACAGCCACCGCAAACGGGGCGTTCGGCGAAACGCCGATCACCTGAAAGCCTTCCGGCAGACGGGTCACCCGGTCGCCGTGACTCATCCAGACCGGATATCGCTCGCCGACCCGCCACACGCCCTCAAAGAGCGGACTGTCAGCAAGGACCTCCACATCCGCGCGACCGAACTCGCGCGCATGACCGCCCTCAACCTCCCCGCCAAGCTGAACCGAAAGCGTCTGCTGCCCATAGCAGATCGCAAGCACGGGAACCCCTAGCGAAAAGATCTGATCAGGGGCGCGGGGGCTGGCGCCTGTTGTCACGCTCGCCGGACCGCCCGAAAGAATGACAGCCTTCGGCGCAAATCCCCCCTCCAGAACGGATGCGGCGCGGTTGTAGGGATGAACCTCGCAGTAAACGCCGATTTCACGAACGCGGCGAGCGATGAGCTGCGTCACCTGACTTCCGAAATCAACGATCAGAACCCGCTCGTGCAGGCCGTCGGTCGGTTTCGTCATTCCATCTCTCCGATTGCCTGATGCCTGCCCGGGGCGATCTCGTCGCCCCGCATGTCGAACGCACGTCCCGTCATGACGCCCTCTCCAGAAGAGCGATGAAAAACCCGTCGCATCCCGAAGAACGAGGAGAAAGGCGAATGGCGCCGTCTGACGTTCGTCGGCGCCTCACCAGGCGGGCGCCGGCATCCGTCAGACGCCCGGATGACACCGCCGCTTCCGCCGCATCGCCCATCCGGAACCCGCTGGTCTCAGCAAGAAACCGGAAGATCTGGTCCTCGTTCTCCTCCATAAGGAAGGAGCAGGTAACATAGACCAGCCGTCCCCCGGGTCTCACGCAGACGCTGGCCTCACGCAGAATCATCGCCTGATCTGCGATCCTCTTTTCGAGCGCGCCCGGCGAGACCCGCCACTTGGCGTCGGGCTTGCGACGCCAGGTGCCGACCCCTGTGCAGGGCGCATCAATCATCACGAGATCCATCGCCGACGCCAGATCATCCAGGGAGGCGTTCTCTCTTGGATGACGAAGCTGGACGTTGCGCGCTCCCGCGCGCTCCATCCGCGGAATGAGAGCTGACAGTCTTCGGCCGTCATTGTCATGGGCGAAGATCTGCCCTCGATTCTCCATCATCGCCGCCATCGCCAGCGTCTTGCCGCCGCCGCCCGCGCAATAATCGAGCACCTGCTCGCCCGGGCGGGCGCCGCTGACCGCTGCAGCGATCTGGCTGCCCATATCCTGGACCTCGACCCAGCCCTTTGAGTAAGCCGGAATCGCCTCCACGCTTTCTCCGCGATCAACCGCCTCGGGGGCGGGGATCCGGAATGCGTCGCGCAATTCCGGTATCGGACGCGCCCGCACGCTCTCAAGTGCCCGACCCGCGCGCTCCGCGTCCGCCTTGAGCGTGTTGACCCTGAGATCGACCGGAGCGCGGCGCGCCATGTCCTGAGCCTCGATGACCGCTTCAGGACCGAAAGCGCGCTCAAGATGAGGGGTCATCCATTCGGGAAAATCGCCGCGCACATACGCCGGAGCCGAGGGATCCGGCGCCATAAGAAGCGCCTCACGTTCCGCTCCCTGCAGGGCCGAAGGGGCGTGCTCGTCGCGAAACGCCTCCTCAATGCGCCGGACATCCCAGTCCCAGGCGTATCGCAGCGCTCCGATCGCAAGGGCCCGCGCATCCGACGCTCCCATCGCCCAGGCGATGGACTGACGCTTTCTCAGCGCATCAAGAACCAGTCCGGAAACCCAGGCGCGATCGCGCGCCCCTGCGTAGCGGGCCCGCTTGCCCCAGTCACGCATCGCCTCGCGGACAGGCTGCCTGTGCTCGAGGACATCCCTCAGCACATGCATGGCGCCGGCGATGCGTCCGCCATCCCTCATGGATGAGGACCCGCCCCGCCATGACGAACGCAGAGCTCCCTCGCAATCTGCCGCGGGTCCGTGAGAATAGCCCAGTCTCCGGTGCGGACGGCATGGTCCGGGGCGCCGTCCGCCGGCATCACGAGAACGGGCATCGACTGATGAGCCTCCCCGAGCAGGTCGATCAGCTCATGACGCGGCCGGGGAAAGGCCATTCGCTTCACATCGACCGCCGAAAGCCAATGTGGATTGACCAGAAGCGCGCCCTCCATCGTGGCGCAGTCCTGACAATACCACGCCTCTCCCAGATCATCGAAAGGCGCAGCGATCAGATAGAGCCGGTCCTTCATGCGTCACGTCGTCGGAAATGAGTAATTTGGGGATTCCCGGGTCATTTTCACGTCGTGAACATGGGACTCGCGAAGACCTGCATTCGTGATCTGTATGAAACGCGCCTTCTCATGCAGTTGAGCGACGGTCTCCGCCCCCACATACCCCATCGCAGCTCGAAGCCCGCCGCACATCTGGTGAAGGATCGCGCCGACCGGCCCCTTGAAGGGAACCTGTCCTTCGATCCCCTCAGGAACAAGCTTCTGCGCCTGAACGTCTTTCTGAAAATACCGATCGGCGGATCCGCGCGCCATCGCTCCGAGCGAGCCCATGCCGCGATAGGATTTATAGGCCCGGCCCTCATAAAGGAACACCTCACCCGGCGCCTCCTCTGTGCCGGCGAGCATCGAGCCCATCATGGCCGAGCTCGCGCCGGCTGCGAGAGCCTTGGCGAAATCGCCAGAGAACTTGATCCCGCCGTCAGCAATCACAGGAGTGCCGGTGGACGCCGCCGCCCTGGCGCAGTCGGAAATCGCTGTCAGCTGGGGCACGCCGACGCCGGCCACGATCCGGGTCGTACAGATGGATCCGGGACCGATCCCGACCTTTACGGCGTCAGCGCCCGCATCGATGAGCGCCCGCGCGCCGTCGGCTGTCGCGACGTTGCCGGCGATCACCTGAACGCTGTGAAACAGCTTCTTCACCCGCTCCACCGCCTGAAGCACCGAAATCGAGTGACCGTGAGCCGTATCAATCACCAGAACATCAACGCCAGCAGCAATCAGAGCCTGGCTGCGTTCAAAACCGGCATCGCCAACCGTCGAGGCCGCGCCGACCCGAAGTCGTCCCTGTTCATCCTTGCAGGCGTTGGGACTGGACTGGGACTTGTCCATATCCTTGACCGTAATGAGGCCGACACAGCGGCCGTCCGCATCGACCACAATCACGCGCTCGATCCGATGCTTGTGAAGCAGTCTGCGCGCTTCTGCGGGATCCGACCCTTCCCGAACGGTGACCACGTCCCGGGTCATGAGCTCACTGACCGGCTGGCTGTCATCATCCGCAAAACGGACGTCGCGGTTGGTGATGATGCCGACCAGGCGACCGGGTCGCCCCTCAGGCCCGGGTTCGACAACCGGAATTCCGGAAACGCCGATTCGGTCCTTGAGCACCTTCAGCTGACGAAGCGTGACCTCAGGGGTGACCGTGACAGGATTGACGACCATTCCCCCCTCGAAGCGCTTCACCTGCCGGACCTGCTCGGCCTGCTCCTCGATCGAGAGGTTGCGGTGAATGACGCCGATGCCGCCAAACCGCGCCATGGCGATCGCGAGGGTGGTTTCGGTGACCGTATCCATGGCCGCTGAAAGGATCGGCGCATTAAGGGAGATCTGACGGGTAAGACGGGTGCGGATGTCCACGTCTGCCGGAATCACTTCCGACGGACCGGGCTCCAGCAACACGTCATCGAACGTGATGGCCTGCCGGATGTTCATGAGGGAGGGTCCTGTTGCATGCGACCATCTAGCGAGTCTCGTCGTCCCTGTGAAGACCGCAGGCCGCCAAAACACGAGCGCCCCGACCGCGATGGGCCGGGGCGCAAATGGATCCTGCGAGATCGCAGGGGATGCAGACTACTGAGTGACGTAGCAGGTGCCGACCGCGTCCGCGAACGCCTGCTGAGCCTTCGTGTCGATGGCGTTATCGGTAAACCATTTCCGCGAACGCATCTGGGCCATGCCGTCGCGGTTCACATACCCCTCCCAGACCCAGGTAAAGAGGGCCTGCGTCCCCAGGGTCTTGACAGTCTGCTTGCCAACGCAGCCGCACACCCCGGCGTCGAGCCCCGAGGCGCCGCAGGCCGCAACCCACGCCGCCTCGTCGGCCAGCGGCGCATTGGCCGCTGCAAGCCGCACGCGCTCCGCCTCAGCAGCGGCAGCCGCCTCAGCCGCAGCCTTTTCCGCAGCCGCCGCTTCGGCGGCCGCAGCGGCGGCGGTTTCCTCAGCTGACGGAGCGGCAGGCGCGCCGCCGCCGTCGCCACAGGCGCCCAGCGCCAGCGCCAATGCGATCGCACAGATATAGGATTTCATGATGCGCCCCTCCCTAAGGCCTGCGGACGACGATGCGTCCCCACAATGATGATCCGGAACCTACACCACACCTCGGGAAAATTCAGCGGGTTTCATTCAACAATTTAGGCCGTCATGACCCCTGACGTCCGCGGAAACCTCGGGCGATGACGAAAGTCTCGGGACTTTCGGGACGACTGGATGGGGGTTTCCAGTGCCGCACATCGCCGAAATGGGCCTTCAGAAGCTCAAGAAGCTCCCCCTGGGCGCCGCCCTGGAAGACCTTTCCAATGAAATCGCCGCCTCTGGCGAGATGGGCGACGGCGAAACGCGCCCCCTCTTCAGCGAGGGCAACGGTCCGGACGTGATCGGTCTGGCGATGGCCGGTCGTATCGGCCGCCATATCGGACAGCACCAGACCGGGGGCAGCCCCCAGAGCCGCCATCAGACGATCCGGCATGCCCGGCTCCGTCATGTCGCCCTGAAAGAACACAGCATCGCCCAAAGGCTCCACCGGCAGGAGATCAACCCCGACAATGGCCTGCGCTCCCTTCTCGAGCGCCACCTGGGCCCAACCGCCCGGAGCGCATCCAAGATCCACAACCCGCACCCCTCGACGCAAAACCGAGAACTTTTCGTCGATTTCAAGAAGCTTGTAAGCCGCACGGGCCCGATATCCCGCCTCAATGGCGCGGCGAACATAAGGATCGTTGAGCTGGCGCTCGACCCACTGGCGGGACGATTTGCCCAGCTGCTTCCGCCGGACTTTCTGCTTCTTCGCCAGGGTGCGCCCCCCCACCGGGGCGCGCGCATCCTCCGGGGGCGACCATCTGCGTCGTCCGCTTTCATCCTCTGTGCTCACTGAGCCGTCTCCCCTGCGCTTGCCGGCGCGCGACGGCGACCAGCCTCAGATCGCCGGGCCGCAGGACCTCCGTCCCTGGCTCCATGCATCATCGAAAGGAGTATGCCCTCCCGCAGACCCCGGTCCCCGACACGAAGGCGCGCCGAGGGCCAGAGCGACCAGACCGCATCGAGAATCGCGCATCCGGCCATGACAAGATCAGCCCTCTGAGGGCCGATGCAGGGCTCCGCGGCGCGCTCGTCCGGACTGGCGCGATGCAGGCGATCGCGCGCCGCCTCAGCCTCTTCACGCAGGAGCCAGAGCCCGTCGACCGCCGAACGCGAATAGCGCTCAAGGCGGAGATGCACGCCGGCGAGGCTGGTGACCGTTCCGGAGTTTCCGATCAGCTGCCCGCGTCCGGCCTCGAACAGAGGACCAAAACGCGTCGCCGCATCATGAGCCGCGAAACGATCGCGAACCGACGCGACCATTCTGTCATACCAGCCCTCGGACTGATCCTCGAAACTCTCCGAGAGAGTCACCACCCCGACAGGAAAGGACGCCCAGCCGAGGATAGGCGGCCGGCGGGCGCATCCTTCAACACCCCGGGCAAGAGCGGCCCGGGCGTCGATCCAGCAGAGTTCGGTCGATCCGCCTCCGATGTCGATGACCAGCGCGAAATCCGAAGCGCGATCCACCAGATCGAGAGAACCCAGAAGAGCGAACTTGGCCTCCTCCTTGGGCGATATGGTCTCCATACGCAGACCGATATCCGCCCTGACGCGCTCCAGAAACTCGCGGCCGTTAGAGGCGGCGCGACAGGCCTGCGTTGCGATACATCGGGTATCGCGAACCGAATGCCGTCGGATCTTGTCCGCACAGCGACGAACAGCGCCCAGAGCCCGCGCCATAGCCTCCTCGGACAGGCGCCCGGTTCGGGCAAGCCCCTCGCCCAGCCGGACAATCTGCGAGTAGGAATCGACCACACGCAGGCCTCCCGATGCGGTTCTCTCCGCGATCAGAAGCCGGCAGTTGTTCGTGCCCAGGTCGAGCGCCGCATAGAGGCCCCCGCCCGGCCTCGATCGGCGCGCAGACGCGGCGCGCGCAGGATAAGGCCTCGCCATGGAGGTGTCCGCAATTTGAGTTGAAAGTCTTTTAGCGCGCTTCCGGGTCCGCGTACACCATCCTGCGCCGTACGCCGGTTCAGACCGCCCCTGAAGACCGGTTTCCAGCGGGGGCTGACAGCGACGCTTGTCCTGACGCGCGCCCCGACCTAAGGTGAGATCTGGTCACGCTCAATCGCCCGTCCTGAGCTTGGGGAGGGCGGTCGGGTCGCGGCCGCTTCCCTCTGATGGGCGAGTTAGAATCGTTAGAGGCGAATGCGGAACATCCAGGGGTTTCCGGTCATGAATTCCGTCAGATGCGCCAAGTTTTCGATCGGCCAGCAGGTCCGTCACAGGGTTTTCGCCTTCCGGGGGGTCATTTTCGACGTGGACCCGGAGTTTGCAAACACCGAGGAGTGGTGGACGTCCATTCCGGAGGAAATCCGACCGCGCAAGGATCAGCCCTTCTATCACCTCCTCGCGACCAATGAGACGTCCCACTATGTGGCCTACGTCTCAGAACAGAACCTGTTGCCGGACGATGATGTCGAGCCGGTCAATCATCCCTCGATCGCGGAGATCTTCGAGGTCGACGATGAGGGCGGGTTCAAGATCAAGTCCGCTGTCGCACACTAGGCTCACTGGCCTGCGCCCGGAACGCCTGCCCCCCCTCAACCGCCAGACCGGACCCGCCGCATGATGAAGTCAAGCACGACGGGGCGGACTAGCTCGAATCGGTTTGCGCAGACGCGGGACTCCGCAGTGGCTGCGCTATCCTCGGCCCGTCCGGGAGGGGAATAGCTCCTGTGTCCGATCGCCCCTGCCTTGTCTGGCTGAGAGACGACCTGCGACTGGCCGACAATCCAGCGCTGAGCGCCGCCCTGGCTGAAGGCGGAGGAATACACGTCGTTTTCATCCTGGAAGAGACCGGAGAGGGCGTTCGTCCCCCGGGAAGCGCCGCACGATGGTGGCTCGGCGTCTCGCTCGCAAAACTGGCTTCCGCGATGTCGCTGCGAGGGGGCTCGCTGATTCTGCGTCGAGGCGCGGCGGAACAGGAAATCCCGAGGCTGGTGAGAGAAACCGGCGCCGGATCCGTGGTCTGGAACCGCCGTTATGGACCTGCGCGGGAAACCGATCGTCGGATCAAAGAACGCCTGATAGCCGACGGGGTGGCGGCGAAAAGTTTTCCAGGCGCGCTTCTGAGCGAACCCTTCGCCATGCTGAACGGCGCAGGACAGGGTTATAAGGTCTTTACCCCGTTCTGGAAGGCGCTTCGCAGCCGCTATGAACCGCCCGCGCCTCTGCCGGCCCCGACGCGAATACCCTCCCTGCCCCCGCCTCCGTCGGATCGTCTCGAAGACTGGGGACTTCAGCCCGTATCTCCGGACTGGAGCGGCGGCATGCGCGCGATCTGGTCTCCAGGCGAGGACGGCGCACATGAACGACTGGCGCAGTTTCTGAACGCAGACGCGGGATACGGACAGGCGAGAGACAGACCCGCGCTGGAGGGCACATCCCGCCTGAGCCCGCATCTGCGCTTCGGAGAGATCGCGCCGGCTGCGGTCTGGCGGGCTGTCAGATCGGCGGAAACCGCAGGTCGCATCGCTCAGGACGACGCTGAGAAATTTCTCTCGGAACTCGCCTGGCGCGACTTCTGCCGGCATCTCCTGTTCCACGACGGCGAGCTGACAAGCCTCAGCTGGAAGCGGGACTTCGAGGCCCTGTCCTGGCGGGAGCCGTCTTCGACGGAGCTCAAGGCGTGGCGCCGCGGCGAGACGGGATATCCGATCGTCGACGCCGGAATGCGTCAGCTCTGGACGACCGGCTGGATGCACAATCGGGTGCGGATGATCGCGGCGTCCTTCCTGACCAAGCACCTCCTGACCCACTGGCGGATCGGTGAAAACTGGTTCTGGGATGCGCTCACCGATGCGGACGAAGGATCCAATCCAGCCGGCTGGCAGTGGGTCGCCGGGACGGGCGCCGACGCCTCTCCCTACTTCCGGATCTTCAATCCGGTCCTTCAGGGCGAGAAGTTCGATCCGGAAGGCGCCTATGTGCGCGCCTGGGCGCCCGAGCTGGCTCGCCTGCCCAATCGCATCCTGCATCGCCCCTGGGAGGCGGACCCCGCGCAGCTCGCGACGGCAGGCGTGCGCCTTGGGGAGACCTATCCTCGCCCCATCGTCGATCATGCTTTCGCCCGCCGCAGGGCTCTGGACGCCTACGCCGCCCTGAGGGGCGGCTCTCACACTGAAGGACAGGATCCATGACTGCACAACGCGCACGCATCGCCGTGGTGGGCGCCGGCGTTTCCGGCCTGGCCGCCGCATGGTCCCTCAAGGACACCGCCGACGTCGTCGTCCTTGAACGAGCAGACCGTCTGGGCGGGCACGCCTGGACCGTTGATGTCGACTATGACGGCGACCGGATCCCGGTCGATATCGGCTTCATCTGTTACAACGAACTCAACTATCCCAACCTGACCGGGATGTTTTCCAGGCTGGGGGTGGAGGTTATCGCGACCGATATGAGCTTCGCGGTCTCCGATCCGGAGGGGTATGAGTGGGGCTCCGATCTCCTCGGTCTCTTCGCCTGGAAGCGCAATCTCGTCGATCCGCGCTTTCTGGGTCTTCTCAGTGAGATCATCCGTTTCAACACGCTGGCGAGGAAAGATCTGGCCGCCGGAACAATTCCGGACGTCAGTTTGAAAGACTATCTGGATCAGAACGGTTTTTCTCAGGCTTTTCGAACCGGCTATCTTCTCCCCATGGGCGCAGCGATCTGGTCGACGCCCGAAGTCGGGATGCTTGATTATCCGGTCGCGAGCTTCATCCAGTTCTTTGACAATCACCGTCTGATGCAGACGCTGAGACCGACGTGGATGACGGTGAAGGGCGGAAGCCGCGAATATGTCCGTCGCCTGACAGCAGACCTCGCGGGCCGTCTGGAGACCGGTCGACGCATCGAGACCATCCGCCCGGGCCAGGGCGGCGCGGTGGACATCGTGGAGGCTGGCGGCCGCACCCGCACCTTCGATCGCGTCCTCCTCGCCTGTCATGCCGATGAAACGCGCCGCATGCTGGATCCGGCCTATCAGGATCATCGCCGGGCGCTGGAGCCGATCCGTTTCTCCGCCAACACCGCCTACCTCCACCGGGACCTGTCCCTCATGCCCCGGCGTCGATCGGCCTGGGCCTCCTGGAACGTGCTGAGGGGGGCGGACGACCGGGTGTGCGTGACTTACTGGATGAACCGTCTCCAGAAGATCAGAAAATCGGCGCCGCTTTTCGTAACCCTGAACCCGACCACGCCGCCTGACCCGGACCTGACCTTCGGCGTCTACGAGTTCGACCATCCGATGTACGACGCCGCCTCGGCGGCAGGCCGCGAGGAGCTCAGACGCCTGCAGGGTCGCAACGGGATCTACGTGTCGGGAGCCTGGCTTGGCGACGGGTTCCACGAAGCCGGGCTGAGGACGGGCCTTGAGGCGTCTCTGGCCATGGGCGGACAAGTTCCCTGGACGCCCGCGCTGCAGCAGAGATACCCCGCCGACATACTGAACGTGCGCGAGGCGATGGAGGCATGACCCAAGGCGCGCCCCTCGTACTTTATCAGGGTCGCACCGTCCACCGGCGCGAGACGCCCTTTCGCAGGGCGTTCTCCTATCCGGTGGCGATGGTCGGACTGGATATCGACAGACTGCAGGAGGCGAGACGAGGCTTACGCCTGTTTTCAGTCGATCGCTTCAATGCGGTCGCCTTTTTCAGGAAAGATCACGGCCAGCGCCAGGCAGGCGCGGACCTGCGAGCGTGGGTGGAAGCCCGGCTGTCGGCTGCAGGGGTTGAGCTGGAGGGCGGCCCGATCGAACTGATCACCTTCCCAAGGGTTCTCGGGGTCGGTTTTTCCCCAATATCCCTCTGGCTGGCCCACGGTCCCGAAGGGGATCTTCGGGGAGCCGTCTATGAGGTCCACAACACCTTTGGAGAGGCGCACGCCTACGTCTCGAGGGTTGACGCCGGTCATGGCCGTATGACCGCCGATAAGGAATTTCATGTTTCACCGTTTTTTGATGTGAGCGGGGCGTATCGCTTCACCCTGCGCAAAAGCGCCTCGCGTCTGGAACTTATCGTTGAAAACATGGCCGCGACCGGTCGAGATCACATCGCATCCCTGCTGGTACGTCCTCGCCTCGCGAGCGACGGGGCGATTCTCGGCTGGCTGGCGGGCCTGCCGTTCTCAGGCCTGGGGGTGATCCTCGCCATTCACTGGCAGGCCCTCCTTCTTCTCCTGCGCGGAGCGAGCTATCGTGACAAACCCGCTCAACGCGCTAATCAGACGACAATTACGACGCCGGCCGAAGAACCGGAACAGGACGTCGAACCAGGGATGAGACCGACATGACGCGCCAGGACCGGATGATGATCCGTATGAACCCGGGAAACCTCAACCTCATGAAGGGACTTCCCACCAGCATGCGTCTTGCCGGCATGCTGCTGGTCCGACTCAAGAAGGGATGCCTCGACATCGTGTTTCGGGACGGTCGGACCTACAGGTTCGAAGGCGGCGAGCCAGGGCCGTCAGGCGAGATCATCGTTCATGACCCCTCCTTCGCCGGCCGGGTGCTCTCGCGAGGCGACATCGGGTTCGCCGAGGCGTTCATGGCCGGAAAATTCGACACCCCCGATCTGGCTGCGGTTCTGGAATACTTCACCCAGAACTTCGAAAGCGCAGGCAAGCTGGCGGTCGGCGACCGCCTCACCCACTTCATCAGCGCCGTGCGGCACGCCTTTCGCGCCAACACCAAAAAGGGATCGCGGCGCAACATCCTCGCGCACTACGACCTCGGAAATGATTTCTATGCGCGATGGCTTGATCCATCGATGACCTATTCCTCGGCGATCTTTCGCGAACCGACCCAGTCCCTTGAAGACGCCCAGCAGGACAAGTATCGGGCCATCGCCACACGGCTCGGTCTGCAGCCGGGCATGAAGGTGCTCGAGATCGGTTCAGGATGGGGCGGGTTCGCTGAAGTGGCGGCGCGAGACTTCGGGGCGGAGGTGACCTCGATCACCATATCCGATGCGCAGCACGATTATGCGCGTAACCGAATTGCGCGAGGCGGATTGTCCGACCGCGTCAACATCAAGATGTGCGATTATCGCGACGTCACAGGAACATTCGACGCTGTGGCCTCAATCGAAATGTTCGAGGCGGTCGGCGAGAAGTACTGGCCCCAGTATTTTGGCAAGGTGGCCGAGGCTCTCAAGCCGGGCGGCAAAGCGGCGTTGCAGATCATCACAATAGACGAGCAGGAGTTCGAGAACTATCGCGCCCGGCCGGATTTCATCCAGCGCTACATATTCCCGGGCGGAATGTTGCCTTCAATCGAACGCATCGCGAAGGAATCGGCCCGTGCAGGGCTCGGCTGCGAGGTCGCCCAGCTATTCGGTCAGTCCTATGCGCAAACCCTCGCCGACTGGCAGATCCGTTTCGAGCGGGAATGGGACGCCATCCGCACTCAGGGATTCGACGAACGTTTCCGTCGTCTGTGGCTTTACTATCTCGGCTATTGCCAGGCGGGTTTCCGCTCAGGCCGGATCGATGTCGGTCACTTCGTCCTGACCAGGCCCGCCTGAACCCCGCCGGGGACTGATGTCCTGTCAGACATCGAATTCGAGGCCGATCGCCGAGAAGCGCTCGCGACTGTCCTGCCAGCGTTCTGAAACCTTCACGCGGGTGAACAGATGAACGGGACGCCCCAGGATCGACGCGATCTCGCGTCGGGCGGCGATCCCGATTTCGCGGATCGTCGCGCCCCCTCGACCAAGAATAATGCTCCGGTGCCCCTCACGGGCCACATAGATCACCTGATCGATCTTCACGGCGCCATTCGAATGGCTCTCCCATCCTTCCGTCTCAACGGTGAGCTGATAGGGCAGCTCCTGATGAAGACGCAGCATGAGCTTTTCACGCGTGATCTCCGCGGCAAGCAGTCGGACAGGCATATCGGCAGCCTGGTCTTCCGGAAAAAGGAACGGGCCCTCGGCCATCGCCGAGGCGAGATGATCGGCGAGCTCCCCGACGCCATCGCCGCTGAGGCCGGAAATCATGAAGATATCCGAGTAAACTCCCGTCTCATGCAGACGCCTGGCAAGATCGAGAAGCGAGGACCGTTCGACCAGATCGATCTTGTTGATCGCCAGAACCGCTTTGCGACCGAGCTCCCGCAGACGCTCGATGATCGCCTCGTCATCCGCGTGCTCACGATCCGCCCCGCACCACAATCTGGCATCCACCAGATGTACAATGCAGTCGGCGTCTCCTGCGCCCTCCCACGCCGACCGCACCATGGCGCGATCAAGGCGGCGGCGCGGTGAGAAGATCCCGGGCGTGTCGACCAGAACCACCTGCGATGATCCGCGCATCATGACCCCGCGAATGGGAAAACGCGTCGTCTGGACCTTGTGGGTGACGATCGAAACCTTCGATCCCACAAGCTGATTGACCAGCGTCGACTTACCGGCGTTGGGCGCGCCGATGATGGCTGCAAAGCCGCTGCGTGTGGTGTGTTGGGTCATGAATTGCGTAATCCGATCCGTTCCAGCATGGCGCGGGCGGCCGCGCGCTCGGCTTCTTGTTTAGAGGCGCCCGATCCGCTGACCTCGGGAACACCCTCAACTCTGACAGAGGCGGTGAAGACAGGCGCATGATCCGGCCCCTCGCGTCCGTCATGCTGATATCGGGGCGTGGGATGCCCCTGCCCCTGCGCCCACTCCTGAAGGGCGGTCTTGGGATCGCGCGGCGCCGAGGAAACATCCATAAGCGCCTGTTTCCAGCGCCGGAGGATGAAGGTCTTAGCGGCCGGAAGACCAGCGTCCAGATAGACCGCGCCGATGGCCGCCTCAACCACATTCGCCAGGAGGGACTTTTTCGTCGCCCCGCCGGTGGAGCGCTCGGCTTCATCGACAATCAGAAAATCCCCGAGGCCGATCTCAGCGCCGATACGGGCGCACGCCTCGCGACTGACGACCAGATTGAGCCTCGGGGCAAGCTCGCCCTCGCGCACGCCGGGGAAGCGCTCGAGCAGGGTCTCGGCCATAACGAGGCCCAACACCCGATCGCCAAGAAACTCAAGGCGCTCATTGCTCCACTCGGACGGACGACCCTGAACGGCGCTTCGATGCGTCATCGCGCGATCCAGCAGCTCCGGGCTGCGAAAGCGATGACCGATGACCTCCTCGCAGGCGTCACGATCCGCCGCCTCGAGACGAGGCGCCTCGACCTGCCCGCGCGTCCGGTTGCGTCGTCGTTTGCCCGTATGGCTTGAGTTCGGCCTCATCGGGCGCCCTCACCCTCCGGATGCGCCTCGATGATCACGAACGCCTCCGCATAAGGGTACTCATCCGTGATGGTGAGATGAACGACCGCCCTCATGCCCGGCGGAGTGATGGCGAGGAGTCGCTCGGCCGCCCCTCCGGTCAGCGCGAAGGTCGGGCGACCGCCCGGCTGGTTGACGACCCCAATGTGCCGCCAGTGCACGCCCCGCCGGGGAACGCCTGTTCCGAGGGCCTTCGCACAGGCTTCCTTCGCCGCAAATCGCTTGGCGTAAGTCGCCGCCCTCTGACGCCGCCGGTTAGCAAGCGCCTGCTCGACGTCGGTGAACACGCGACGCTCGAACCGCTCGCCAAAACGTTCAAGCGCGGCCTCGATGCGTCGAATATCGCACGTATCCTGCCCGATGCCGAGGATCATGCCGCCTCGCCGCGGGCCCGATCGATTTCCAAGCGCATGCGTCGAATGGCGGGATCAAGGCCGATGAACATCGCCTCGCCCATGATGAAGTGGCCAATGTTCAGCTCACGCACCTCCGGCAGCCGCGCCAGAGCCCCCACAGTGTCAAAGGTGAGACCATGGCCGACATGAATCTCCAGTCCGCGACGCGCGCCTTCCCGGCTCGCTTCGGCGAGACGCGAAAGTTCAAAAGCGGCCTGATCCCCCTCGCCCGCGAGAACGAGCTCGACATAGCGGCCGGTATGAAGCTCGACGACGGGCGCCTGAAGCGCCAGCGCCGCCTCGATCTGCTCGATCGCCGGCTCGATGAACAGGGAGACGCGCATGCCTCCCCGCGATAAAGCAGACACGATAGGCAAGAGCTTTGACTGCAGACTGGCTGCGTCAAGCCCGCCCTCTGTCGTGCGCTCCTCCCTCTTCTCGGGAACAAGGCAGGCGGCGTGTGGCCTGAATGAAAGCGCAATCTCCAGCATGGCTTCCGTGGCCGCCATCTCGAAATTGATCGGCAGGCTGGTCACAGCGCGCACGGCGGCGAGATCCGGCTCTCGAATATGCCGGCGATCTTCCCGAAGATGCATCGTTATGCCGTCAGCGCCGGCCTGAGCGGCGAGGGCCGCAGCCCGGGCCGGATCAGGATGGGCGCCGCCGCGAGCGTTTCGCACCGTCGCCACATGGTCGATGTTGACGCCCAGGCGGGCGCGGGGAAGGCTCATGCCAGCCCCCGGCTTCCAGGCTTGACCGCCGGAAGACGGGCGAGTTCCGGAGGAAGGTTCGCCGGATCATAATCGGGGAAATCGACACTCGCGAGGGGGACGAGCGTCAGCCCGCCGACATCCGCGCGGCCGTTCGATCGGTCGACGATACAGGCGGCGCCGACGACCTGTGCGCCGACGCCCTGCAGGGCCGTCAGGGTTTCACGCATCGAGACGCCTGTGGTGACGATATCCTCGACGATCACCACGCGCTCATCCGGGGCAAGCGTGAAGCCGCGACGCAGCGTCATCACTCCGCCCTCCCGTTCCGTATAAAGTGAACGGCAACCGAGGGCGCGCGCCGTCTCATAGCCGGGAATAAGACCGCCGACGGCGGGGCCGACCACAGCATCGATCCGACCAAACTCGGCCTTCAGCCGTGCGGCGAGCGCTGAACACAGACGCTCTGAAACATCGGGATGGGAAAACACCAGGGCTTTCTGGAGGAAGACGGGGCTCCGCCGGCCGGACGACAGGATGAAATGTCCCTCGAGGAGAGCGCCGGCCCGTTTGAATTCGCCAAGAACTTCATCGCGATCCATGCCCGCCTCTCCTATCCACGAATCCGCTCGGCGCGATCGACCACCGACAACGCGCGTATCGCCGCCACGATTTGCGTCAGACGACGGCTATCCTCAACCTCGATATCAAACTCGAAGTCGAAAAAATCGACCGATCGCTTGAGGGTCTTGATGTTGATGATGTTGCCCTGGGCGTCGGAGACCGCCTTGAAAAGGAGCGCAAGCGCGCCCCGTCGGTTCGCGGTCGTGACATGAAGGCGCCCGACGGCCAGAACGTCTCCGCCCGCAGCCTCGCGCGGTTTCCAGCGCAGATCGATCCAGGTCTGGCTCTCCTCCTCATGCTCGCCCAGTCGGGCGCAGTCGATGACGTGAACCTCAATCCCCCGCTCCGGCGCCAGAAGCCCGACGATCCGATCCCCCGGCAGCGGTGAACAACACTCGGCGAGATGCAGGGTGACCCCCGGGGTGAGACCATCTCCGGCCACCAGCAGAGGCGCCGGGTCAGCCTCAACCGACCCCTGCCGCGCCGGGTCGTCACGCCCGGGAAAGGCGGCGGAGAGAAGGTCAGCCGTGGACAGACGACCTCTCCCGACGGCCTCGCTGAGCGCATCGAACCGATCAAAGCCTGCGCGCTCGGCCATCTCCGGACGGCTGACCTCGGATAGCTCAAGACCTATGCGACGAAGGGCATGGTCGATCAGACGCGAGCCGATGGCGATAAACTCGCCGCGTTCAGCCGAGCGTGTCAGGCGCCGGATCGCCGAACGGGCCCGGCCCGTGACTGCGAGGCCCTCCCAGTTGGCATGAGCGGCCGGCGCAGAACCGCGAAGGATTTCGACCACATCGCCATTCTCAAGGCCTGTCCGCAGGGGACGTTCGACATTGTTGATCCTCGCCCCAATCGTGGTGTCTCCGATCTCGGAGTGAACCGCATAGGCGAAGTCGAGGGGCGTTGAACCGGCCGGTAGCTTCACCAGCTTTCCCTTGGGGGTGAACACGAACACGCTGTCCCGATACATCTGGAGCTTGGCGTGCTCGAGAAACTCTTCGGGCTCAGCCCCATGCGTAAGCATGTCCGCAAAGGCGGTCAGTTCCGCCTCGGCGTCGATACCGACGGCGCGCGCCGCCTCGGCGTCGAAACCGTATCGGGCATTCTTATAGGTCCAGTGAGCCGCCACGCCGCGCTCGGCGATGGCGTTCATCTCCGCCGTTCGGATCTGAAGCTCGACCCTCCGGTTTCCCGGGCCCAGAAAGGTCGTGTGGAGAGACCGGTATCCGTTGGGCTTGGGGACGGAGATATAGTCCTTGAAGCGCTCTGAAAGGACCGCCCACTGCTGATGGGCTGCGGCGAGCGCCCGATAGCACTCATCCACCGAGCCGACGATGAGCCGATAGGCGAACACATCGCCCAGATCCTTGAACGAGATCGATTTGGTCTCGAGCTTCCGCCAGATCGAATAGGGACGCTTCATCCGGCCGAACAGCTCTCCGGCCACGCCCCTCTGTCGCATGACATTTTCGATATCGGCATGAATGCGCGCCACCGTCGTACGATCGTCGGACAACAGCTCGTCAAGCCGCACGACGATCGCCTCATAGGCTTCTGGATTGATGATCCGAAAAGCGTGGTCTTCAAGCTCCGTGGCGTAGATCGACAGTCCGACCCGCCGCGCGAGGGGCGCGTAGATATCGATCGTCTCGCGCGCGATGCGCAGCCGGCTTTCCTGCCGGGGCATGAACTCGATGGTCCGCATGTTGTGAAGACGATCCGCGAGCTTGACGATCAGGACCCGGATGTCTCGCGTAGTCGCCAGGATGAACTTCTGAAAGTTCTCGGCCTGCTTCTGACGCGGCCCGTCCCCGGAGAGTTTGGGAAGCTTGGTCACGCCGTCAACGAGATCTGCGACCGCATCGCCGAACAGACGGCGGATGTCGTCAACCGTCGCGTCGGTATCCTCGACCGTATCGTGAAGGAGCCCGGCGATGATCGTCGCCTGATCCATCTTCAGTTCGGTCAGCAGGCCGGCGACGGCGACAGGGTGAGCGTAATACGGATCGCCGGAATGACGAAGCTGCTGACCATGACGAAGCGTGGTGAACACATAGGCCTTGTTGAGCGCTTCCTCATCCGCATCCGGCTGATAGGCGAGGACCCGTTCGACAAGCTCATACTGACGCAGATATCCGCGGGAACGGGGAGCCGAGGCCTCGGTCTTGCCAGAGGGCTTCGCCGCCACGCCAGCCGCAGGCTGTCCAGGAGAGGAGACCTGTCCGGGGACAATGACGGAGGAAGATGAACGATCCGAACTGTCAGGCTCCGGCAAGCTCTGGCTCGCCGTTCCATCACCTGACGACTCCGGGGTCGCGACCGAACGCCCCGCCCGGCTTATCGACTTACGAACCGTCAAAAGCGCTCTTCGCGGGCCGACTCAAGCTCAACCTGATAGGCTCGCAGAACCTCTTCCTCGGACGAGACCGGGGCCGCGGCAAGAGCCCGCCGATCTTCTTCACGCTCGGCCTCTTCATTCGGACGAACTTCCTGAAGACCGGACACGAGGCTGTCGCGGATCACATCAAGATCAACCGTTTCCTCAGCGATCTCGCGCAGGGCGACCACGGGATCCTTGTCGTTGTCTCGCTCAATCGTGATCGCCGCGCCCTCGCGAATCACACGGGCGCGATGAGCCGCCAGAAGAACCAGCTGGAAGCGGTTGGGGACCTTTTCCACGCAATCTTCGACTGTCACACGCGCCATGAACCGACTCCTGTCAATCCGTCTCCATACTGCATGACGCCGGGACAGGCAAGCTTGCCGGAGGCGGTTCGGACCCTCCCGGCGGCGCGCAGCGATCGCGGACGAGCCTTTGAGCCGGGGGCCGCCCCACCGCCCTCATAACCAGCCACGACGTCCTGCGGCCTCAGTCGTTTTACAACCGGAAAACAGAGGCATAGAACGTCGGTTCGGCCTCCGATCAGACCTTCGGAGCCGGTGTGAGGATCCTGATGCCCCCGTCCCGGAGCTCCCTGCACTCCCCCGTCCGCTCCGGGGAGCCAGGCGTCGACTGTCGGCTTTGCCCCAGGCTGGCGGCCTATCGGGACGCGAACCGGGTCCTGATGCCTGAGGGCTTCAATGCTCCGGTCCCTTCCTTCGGATCGGAAAGCGGCCGCCTCCTTATTCTCGGCCTTGCCCCGGGCCTTAACGGGGCGAACCGGACGGGTCGCCCCTTTACGGGCGATTACGCAGGAGACCTCCTTTACGCCACGCTGAAGACCTTTGGTCTCTCAGAGGGCGTCTATTCAGGGTCGATGGATGACGGGGTACGCCTGCCTGACGCCCTGATTTCCAACGCCGTTCGATGCGTTCCCCCGGAAAACAAGCCGACAGGCCAGGAGATCAATGCCTGCCGCCCGTTTCTGACCAACCGGATCGAAACCATGCCCCAGCTGAAGATGATCCTGGCTCTCGGCCGCATCGCCCACGACTCGGCCCTGCGCGCTCTGGAGATCCGTCCGGCGCAGGCGCCCTTCGGACATGGACGACGCCACGCCCTGACGGCCGGCAGTCGTTCGATCACCCTCTATGACAGCTACCACTGCTCGCGATACAACACGAATACAGGCCGGCTGACCGAGGCCATGTTCCATGATGTCTTCCGGTCGATCGCCGCCGAGCTGAAGGCATCCTGAAAGCGCGCCCGAGGGCGCCGGCCAGAAACTGCGCCAGCCGGCGCCGGATGGAGTGGACAGACCGCCGGAATTGGCGTAACCGCTCCCCCCGATCGGCTATCGGTCTGGTCAGAACCGGTCGCGGGTATAGCACAATGGTAGTGCAGCAGCCTTCCAAGCTGAATACGTCGGTTCGATTCCGACTACCCGCTCCAGCCTTTTCATAGACTTAGCCTGCAGCAGCATCGCTAGACCTTTGAAATCCGCGGCGTCGGGCCCAAGCCCTCAACGCTGAAGTCCGATGCCGAAGTTGACAAAAAGCTGCCGTTCGCTCCCTGCCGGTTCAACGGCGGGATATCTCCCAATTGACGTCATTGGTCATCGCGGGACCTCCGGAGCGCGATGCGACGTTTCGTCAACCGCGTGAGGTGGATCGCAAATTCTGGTCAACCGAGGTTGATCGGGAGACTGAACTGCCCGACGGGAATCGCGTCGTTGCGCTGAAATGGCGACTTCCACGCACCCGGGCGCGCTGTTCAGGAGTGGTCGGTCGGGCATGTTCGGCTCGTTGTAGGAGTACTTCTATCGATGATGCTGACGAGTGCCTCAATTTGTCGTCTGGGTATTGTGGTGTCCGTGTGCGCGGGGCCGTCCGCCTTCGCGCAGCTTCCATCTCCGAGCGATCGCGTCATCGTGACGGCGACACGAGAGCCCGCCCTGGCGAATGATCTGGCACAGAGCGTCGTTGTCCTGTCACGGGAAGAGCTTGTCGCCGTGGATGGCGCAGAAGATATCGTGATGCGCCTCGCGGGCGTACAGGTGGCGATCTCGAATGGCTCGCAGGCCACGTTCCAGATCCGCGGCGTTGGCGCCGTGGATCACCAGGCGCTGACGCCGAGCGGAGCCGCCGTGCACGTCGATGGCGTCTTCCTGCAAACCAATGTTCAGGCCAGTCTGCTGGCTTATGATCTCGCCCGTGTCGAAGTACTGAAGGGGCCGCAGGGAACGGTCCAGGGGCGAAACGCATCGAGCGGCTCGATCAACTTCATCACGGAGCGGCCGACGAACGATTTCGAAGCCTATGCGGATGCATCGTATGGCCGCTTCAATCGCTGGGATCTGCAGGCTGCGGCAAGCGGCAAGGTGGCCGAGGGCGTCAGCGGGCGCATCGCGGCGCGCTACCTGAAGCAGGATGCGACGCTGGAGAATGCAGGCGGGCCCAAGGATGCGGGCGACGTGCGCGATGAGTATGGCGTGCGCGCGTCACTGGCCTTCGATCTCGGCGAAGGGAGCGAACTTCTCGTGCGCGGGCATCTAGAGGCTGACAACGGCGTCAACCCCGCGCCGCGCAATTCGGGGCTGGTGCTGGGCGATCATCAGGTATCTGTCGGCGCGGATGGCGTGCGCCCCACCGACAATGACTTTCAGGGTCTGTCGGCGGAATACACGACGCGCTGGGGCGCCTGGCGCATTACCTCCCTGACGGCGACTGAAGGTTTTCGGCAGCGCTACGGTTTTGATTTCGACGGGACGCCCACAGCAATCGCGAACCTGTCCTACAATCGCGATTATCTGCAACTGAGCCAGGAGCTCTATGGTCGCATCGATTGGGACGGCGGGAATACGCTTGTCGGCGTCTCACTGGCGGAAGACGACTTGTCGCAGGACTATCTGATCTGGTGCGGAACGCTCGATCCGGTGACGCTCGCAGGCACATGCGTCTACCCAGGCGCACCGGGACGCGTGGGGCCGACGCCAGCTTCGACGGCGCCGGCGGTGTCGCTGCTGACACATATCGAACAGAGGCGCCGGATGGGCGCAGTCTATGCGACGGTCGATTTTGATCTCGGTTCGCGGACGACGCTGACGCTCGGCGGGCGGCAGACATTCGAGCGCATCGACGGCCAAGGATTTGGCAAACACATCTATGCCGATGGGGTCCGTGCGCTGAACAACCGCTCGGGCGCGGGCCTCGCGCAGGGCGCCAACACCATCGACGAGGATCGCTTCACAGGCATGGCGGCGCTGCGTCACCGCATCGGCGACAATCTGTTAGCCTACGCCTCCCTCGGTCAGGGCTACAAGAGCGGCGGTTTCAATGGCGAGGTGGCCAACAACGTCACCCACTATCAGGATGAAGGTCTGTTCGGGGCCGAATCCGTAGACGCCTATGAGGTCGGCCTGAAGGGCTCGCTGGACAAGGCGCTGAGCTTCGATGCCATAGCGTTCTTGCAGGACTACAGCCATCCGCAGGCCAGGATATTTGTGGCGTTTCCGCTGCCGGGTGGCGGTTCGATCACTTCCAACTCGCTGGCGAATCTCGATGCGGCGACGGTGACGGGCTTGGATGTTTCCGCCAGATGGCGGCCGTTGGAGGGTCTGAACATCACCAGCGGCGTCGTGGCCCTCGACAGCGAGATCGAGCAGCGGACCGGTGCAAGCGCCAACACCGCGATTTTCAATGGCAAGCCTCTGCCATTCGCCTCCCGCCTGTCGGCGACGCTGGGGGTCAAGCAGGAATGGAAGCTGGGCGCCGAAATGGCGGCGTCGCTGGAAATCTTCGCCAAGCACCAGACCGCGTACTATCTCGATGCCGAAGGCCGGGACGATCGCAGGCAGGACCCGCTTACGCTGGTCGACGCCACCGCGCGCCTGGTGCTGGATAGACGGACCGAACTCTCCCTGTGGGCGCGCAATCTGACGAACGAGGACTACGCGCTCTCCGGTTATGGGTTCATCGGGTATGACACTTTCCGATCCCAGCCGATCCTGTGGGGCGTTTCAATGCGAGCAACGCGATAGCCCGACACCTCGGATCACGGCAGCTATTGGCCCCCTCGTCCGACCATGGCCGGACGAGGCGGATAACGGCAAGGTCGCTCAAGATCCGCCAGTCATCCTGCCCCAGCCGACCCAGCGGGTCTTCGCCCAAAAAGCGTCATTCGGAAACTGCCAAGCGGAGACAAAAGGGGTCGCGAGGATTAGTGGGAGACTATCTTGACCAGGCATCCGATCACTCTTGCAGAACTTCGCAAATACACGGTAGCGCGAACACTGTTCGGCCCCGTGACGCTGGCTCGTGCGATCGAGCGCCTGGGCTTTGTCCAGGCCGATCCAATTCGCGCGCCGGCGCGCGCCCAGGATCTGATCCTCCGCCATCGTGTGCGCAACTATCGTGCTGGCGACCTTGAGCTTCGTTATCCAAAGCTCGCGATCGAAGAAGACTTCTTCGTCAACTATGGATTCCTGCCGCGCGACACGCATGCGCTCCTGCATCCACGCACGCCGCGAACAACGTGGTCAAAATCTCATGAAGACAAAGCGGCCGCCGTACTGGCGTTTGTGCGCGAACGAGGGGTCGTGCACCCACACGACGTCGACGCACAATTCCAACATGGAAAAGCACGGAATTGGTTTGGCGGCCCGACCAACGCAAGCACTCAGCTGCTGGACCAAATGCACTACCGCGGACTGGTACGAATAGCCGGTCGCGCGAGCGGCACGCGTCTCTACGCGGCGCGCGAAGCCACACCGCCCCCAGTGGACCCGCAAATCGCGATGGACATGCTCGTGGACGTTGTCGTCAAGAAGTATGCGCCGTTGCCTGAGCGATCGTTGGCGGAGCTTGTGGGCCGGCTCCGCAGCGGCGCCCCTCAATGGGCAAATGATTGTCGCGCTGCTATTCAACGTTCGCGAACGCGACTGCAGTCCGCCGAAATCGATGGCACGCGTTGGTATTGGCCGGCCAACGAAAACCCGAGCGCCAGGCGATGGAGCTCCGTTGACGTCTCAGAAGGCGAAGTGCGCCTCCTTGCGCCGTTCGATCCGATCGTCTGGGACCGCCGCCGCTTCGAAACACTATGGGGCTGGGCCTACCGCTTCGAGGCCTATGTACCGGCGGCCAAGCGGGTACGCGGATATTATGCCCTGCCGCTTTTGTGGCGCGACGCCGTTATTGGTTGGGGGAACCTCGCTGTAACTGACAACCAGCTGCAGTCCCAGCTCGGCTACGTGTCCGGCAAGCCGCCCCAAGATCCGCGGTTCAAGCGAGCGCTCGACGAAGAACTTGAACGTCTGCGGACGTTCCTTGGGCTGGCGTAGCCCGCGACCTCGAAGCTGTTCGACACCGTCCTCCGCAATATCATCAATGGCAGCGCCCCCCATAAGGTGCACTCGTAACCTGGTAGGGGACCGGCCGGAATCTGACTAACATTTGCCCCTACAGCTTTCCTACTGCTGGCCTGTTTCAGCGGCCTTAAACGCAGCTGCTACGGTTGCAAACGGCAGTATCAGCGAGAGCGGCCGGTCTTCGAGGCGGATGGCGCCATAGGATTCATACCAGGCAGCCGCCCGTTCGCCCTTAGCGTCGATGAGCAAGCCAACGCCGCCGACGCTTTGCGCCGCAAGGAGACAGCGCTCGCCCGCCGCCAACAGCAATTGCCCGCCGAGGCCCTGCCCCCGCAAGCCGAGCTGCGTAGCGAGCCGCGCGAGCCGGAACACTGGCACAACATGGCGCGCCAGCCCGCGTCGAACGGTCTCCGGCGTCTCCGCATAGGCCAGCGCACCGGGCGCGAGAGTGTAATAGCCCAGTACCGTTTGGGATGATGCCGTCGCAACAGCGACATAGGTTTTCGCCCCGCCCGCCTCGTGAGCCTGTCGCGCATGTTTGGCGAGATAGTTGTTGAGGTCGACGTCGCCGCAATCGAAGCTCTTTCGGTCGTGGTGCTTTGCGACCGCCTCCTCCTGCCACTCAGGAAGGCTCACGCTGGTTCAACCTCTCCCCGACCCCGCTTCAAACGAACGGCGCGCGGCCGCAAAGCCTTGGCCGCCGACAGAAGCCGCGCATTGGGTTCAGGCGGATCATCCAGAAGCGTCATCATGAGTTGCGTGTCGCGCTCCGACAGCGCTACCCGTTCAGACGCCGCAATCACCTCATCGGCCGCCTCAAGAGCAGCACGCATGACGAATTTCGTCAGGTCGGTTTGCTTCAACGCCGCAGCTCGCACCAGGCGCGCCTTGTCAGCCGCACGCGGGCGGAGCGCCATCCGTTGCGAGTCGTCTTTCACTGGCCTTGGCATCGTAGGCCACCTTTTAAATCTGTACGCCTTCAAAGCATACACCAGAGCCAGTTAAGATTTCAACTGACGTGTACGCTTTCAAGAGGTACGCAGCAAAGTTCCGCGCGTCTCTCGCAAACGACAGTTTTCGCGAATGCCGTGACCGGCAAAAGGGTCAGGCGGCATTTTGGGCCCCAAGACGTGAATTCGTAATGTGAACCCTGACTGTCAGGAGTCGGGGGGTATTCTGACCTTAGGCAACAATCGAACGACAACCGCCCTCGTCGCCCTTGCCGCCAGACGGAATTAAACGACCCAAATCGCCCTCTCGAGGCCGTTTGAAACGTTCGAACTCGCCCGATATGCCATTGATTAATGGCAGGGCGGAAAGGGCCGCCGTTTGAACCTAAGCTGTTGATCCCAAGTCAATGACGCCGGCCTTCAAAGCGGAATACGTCGGTTCGATTCGGACGACCCGCTCCAGTCTCCTCTCATGATCTCCGACCGTCAGCGCCTGCCCGCAGGCTGAGGGCGACTGCGCCCGCCGCGCCTCCGGCGGTTGACGTTCCCGGAGCAATCGCCTCTAGCTGAAGGTCCTGGCGACCGCAGGACCTTCGAGAAGGCCTCACAGCCATAAGGACAACCCGCCATAAGGGCGGACAAGGGAGGAAAGACCATGTCTCATCTCAAGCGCACCGCCGCCGTCATCACGGCGGCATGTCTCCTCGGCGCAGGCGCCGCATGGGCGGAACCGGAATATGTCACCATCAAGATGGAGATCGAGGTCGCCAAGCCGGCCGCCGATGTCTGGGCCAAGGTGGGAGGCTATTGCGATCTGGGAACCTGGATCGCGCCGCCTCCGAGAACAGTGCCCTGCTCGGTCACCAGCGGCGATGGCGGCATCGGCACCGTGCGCTCGATCGCCAATGGAGCGGTGATCGAGGTTCTGACAGCTCAGACCCCGCTGTCCTACGGCTACACGCAGCCGGCGAAGGAAGGGAAATTCTACGACCTCTATCACGGCTTCCTGGAGGCCCGGCCGGTCTCAGCGACGTCCTCGAAAATTCTCTACACGCTGATGTATGACGTCTCGAATCTCGCCGACAAGGCGGCCAAGGATGCGGACGTCGCAAGGCGCAAGACCCAGTTCGAAGGGGCTCTTCGTAACATGAAGGCGATCGCCGAAGCGAAGTAAGACAGGCCCCGCCGGCGGAGCCAGCAGGCTCTGCCGGCGTCAGGCCTGACGCAAAGAACCGCTTACGCGCCCTCGACGGCCGATCTCTGGGCGGCAGACTTCGCAACGATGATCTTGCGGATTGCATCAAGGAACACTTCGCTTGGCTGACCGCCCTGGATCATCCAGCGTTCGTCGAACACCACTGCAGGCACGGCGTTGATCCCGCGGCTCCGCCAGATTTCCTCATCGCGCCTGACCTCGTCGGCATAGGCCCCCGACCGGAGGATCGCCCGCGCCTGGCGCTCATCAAGGCCGGCCTCCGTCGCCGCACGAACCAGAACCTCATGATCGCTGACGCATAGTCCGTCGGTGAAGTTCGCGACGAACAGCGCCTCCTTGAGCTCTCTCTGGCGGCCTTCGCCGTGAGCCCAGTGAAGAAGACGATGGGCGTCGAACGTGTTCCAGATACGGCTGGACGGCCCGTAATTGAAAGCAAATCCCAGCGCCTCGCCGCTGGAGCGGATCGCCTCCCGGGAGGCCGCCGACTTCTCGGGAGAGGAGCCGTACTTCATACGGACATGCTCGGTAATGTTCTGCCCCTCGGCGGGCATGGTCGGATTGAGCTCAAAAGGCTGGAAGACAAGCTCGATGTCCGCTTCGTCGCCCAGGCTTTCGAGCGCCTGACTGAGGGCGCGAAGTCCGATCACGCACCAGGGACAGGCGATATCGGAAACGAAATCGATTCGAAGAGGCGTCGCCATGGACCTGTCCTGTCGGATACGAGAAAGCCCCGGCCCCACGGATCGGGGCCGTCGCCATACCGGGGGCAGTCCTACACCCTTCGCTCCATCGCCGAAAGGCGTGAGCGATCGTGACCAGAGCGGGGATCAGGGTGCGAGATTGACCTGCCGTGCGGGCGCGTTAGCCTTCGTGTCCCTGAGCTGACGCACGCGCGAGGAACGGCTCAGGTCTGCTCTGGACGGAGATCCTGCCTTGACCTTCGCAACACCCCTCATTCTCTCAGGCCCGCTGCGAAGCCCCCGTCAGATGCTCGCCGATCAGGAATACGGCGGACACACCTCCATTCATGATGACGCCATGGCCGAAAAGCTCGGCTTTCGGGCCGGCCCCATTGAAGGGCCGACGCATTTCAGTCTCTTCCCGCCCCTTCTGCACCGCATATTCGGGCAGGTCTGGTTCGAGCGGGGCTGCATCTCGGCTCACTACCAAAACATGGTCGTCGAGGGGGAAGAGGTTCGCGCCTTCGCAGAAACCCCGCCCCAGGGAGCGACCCGAACGCGTGTCTGGGCGGAGAAGGCGGACGGCACGCCGGTTCTCGAGGCCAGCGCCACCATCGGTCCTGACCACGGCCCCACGCTCCTTGAAGAGAGACTGGCGGGCCTTCGCCCACCGGAGAGGCTTGTAATCCTTGCAGATCTGAAGGTCGGGATGAGCGGACGCGAGGAGGAGAAGGTCCGAATGGACCCCGATCAGCATATGGGTGCGCTCTACCCCTTCAGCCTGAACCAGAAGCTCTCGGTGATCACAGAAACCTCGCCCTGGTACGTCGACCCCGCCGCCTCACCGTGGGGCCGGGCGATCATACCGCTGGAAATGGTGAGCGTACTCGCCGAATACTCCAGCGCCAAAGCTCGCTTCCCGGTGAAGGGCCCCGCGGTAGGATTGTTCGCCGATCAGGAGATCCGGATGATCGACGGCCCGCTATTCGTGGGCGAGGATTACGTCATCAGACGATCAATCGCCGCCCTGTCGGAGAGCCGTCGGACGGAGTCATATTGGGTGAGAACTCAGATTTTCGACCAGACCGGGACCCGGCTGAAAGCGGAAATGCTCCTCAATCACGCCACGCTGAAACACTCCTACGCCGGCTACTCAGAGGCCTGAGGGCCCAGAAGGAAGATGGGGACGCGAGGCTCCGCCCCGGAGGATAGGGCGTCTGGACGAGAGGGCAGTAATCGTCCAGATTACTAGGAATGTATCCGCTCGCAGGGACGGGCGGACGAAAACAGAAACGCAAACGCCTGATCCGCGTCGCGTTCAGAACCTGAATGAGGGGAGACAGACCACCCATGTCCAACGATCGCCAGACCGCGCCCCTGAAGACCAATGAGATGCGAAAGCCGTCTTCCCGCCTGGGAGCCCTGGCGCTCGGCGTGTCGCTTGGCGCGCTTCTTCTCGTGACCGGATGCGGAGAGGCGCCGCCGGCAACCGACCCTGCCGAAGGCGCTGCGGCGGCCCGGCCAGCGCCCAATCCCCTCAAGAACGCCTATTTCGGCGACCTTCACGTTCACACCCGCAACTCGTTCGACGCCTACATCTTCAATGTTCGCGCGACGCCCGACGATGCCTACAGGTACGCCAAGGGTGAGATGATCAAGCATGCTCTGGGATTTGATCTTCGCCTGAACGACGAGCCTCTGGACTTCATGGCGGTGACCGATCACGCGGAATACATCGGCGTTCTTCCGGCGATCAACACGCCCGGCTCGCCTGAAAGCAAGGTTCCGTATGCAGGAGAACTCTTCTCTGACGATCTGACGAAGGTGAACCAGGCCTTCACGCGGTTCAGCACGGCCCTTCGGCAGGGTGAGCGGATGGCGGAGTTTTCGGACTACACCCCGGACAGATCGGCCTGGGCTGAGATTCAGGCCGCCGCAGCCAAGCATAATGAACCCGGCAAGTTCACGACCTTCGTAGGATACGAGTTCACCTCCGCCCCGGACGGGCGCAATCTCCATCGCAACGTGATCTTCAGCGGATCTGACGTGCCCGAACTTCCCTACTCGGCGCTCGATTCCCAGAATCCGGAGGATCTCTGGACCTGGATGGACGGACTTAGAGCGAAAGGTATCGAAGCCCTCGCCATTCCTCACAACTCGAACGGCTCGAACGGCACCATGTTCGAACGAACCAAGTGGGACGGCGCCCCGATCGACGCAGCCTACGCGGACCTTCGCACCCGAAACGAACCTCTCGCTGAAATCACTCAGGTGAAAGGAACCTCAGAAACCCATCCTCTGCTCTCGCCGAACGATGAGTTCGCCGGCTTCGAGATCATGGAGTGGTATATCGGCCGCGCTGAAAGGCTCACCAAGTTCGACGGCGGCTATGTCCGCGGGGCCTTGCGGGCCGGCCTCGAGATGGCGACCAAGTCCGGGTTCAACCCCTATAAAATGGGTCTGATCGGCTCGAGCGACACCCACAACGCAGCTGGCGCCTACACAGAAAGCAATTACTTCTCGAAGGTTGGGGTCAATGACGGGACGCCCGACCGCAGGGGATCCGTCCCCGGGGGCGGGGCGACCTCCTGGCAGGGCTACGAGCCGCCGCCCAATGTGGCTCGTTACTCAACCTGGGGCGCATCGGGTCTCACCGGGGTGTGGGCGGAAGAGAACACGCGCGAGTCGATTTACGCAGCCTTCCGTCGCAAGGAGACCTTCGGCACGACCGGTCCGCGCATCCGGGTGAGGATGTTCGCCGGCTATGACCTGGGCGGAGCGAGCCTCGCCAACGAGGACGGGGTCAAGACGGCCTACGCGAAAGCGACGGCGATGGGCGGAGATCTGGCGGGACAGGGATCCGCCTCGCCCGATTTCCTCGTCGCAGCGATGAGGGACCCGAACAGCGCCCCGCTTCAGCGTCTTCAGATGGTGAAGATCTGGACCGACGCCTCAGGCAAGTCGGAGGAAAAGGTGTTCGACATCGCCTGTTCCGATGGCGGAGCTCCGGACCCCAAGACCAACCGCTGCGCCGACAATGGAGCCACCGTCGATCTCAAGACCTGCGCCTTCTCGCAGGACAAGGGCGACAGCGACATGGTGACCTCCTGGAAAGATCCCGAGTTCAAGGCGGACCAGAGAGCAGTCTACTACGTTCGCGTGCTTGAGAACCCGACCTGCCGCTGGTCAACCTGGGACGCGCTCCGTGCAGGGATCGAACCCAATCCCACCCTCCAGAAGACAGTCCAGGAACGCGCCTACACCTCGCCGATCTGGTACGTCCCAACGGGAACCAAATGACCGACGAGACCAAACCGGAGCCGCAGCGAAGATCGATCTTCGCTGCGATCCTGTCGGAGCCCCTGACGCACTTTCTTCTGATCGGTGCGGCGATCTTTGCCGGACACCTCGCTCTGCATGGAGACGAGGAGTTCCGGGGCTCCGGCGTGGTGGTCGTCTCGGAGGGACGCATCAATCAGATTGCGGAAGGCTACAAGCTGATCGCCGGCCGGCCGCCCACCCCTCCCGAACTCGAGGGCCTTGTGGCGGATTTCATCGATGAGGAAATCGCCTATCAGGAGGCCATAGCTCTCGGCCTCGACGCCGATGACACCGTGGTCCGGCGCCGGATGAGGCAGAAGCTTGAATATCTGGCCGAAGACATGGAGGCGATCTCGGAGCCGACCGAAGCCGAACTCGAAGAGTGGCTGAAGGCCAATCCGGATCGCTTCAGCCTGAGCGACAGGATCGCCTTCGAGCATGCCCTCGCCAGTCGCGACAGGCGCGGCGCTTCGATGGCGCCGGATGCGGCCGACATGCTGGCGAAACTCGTTGCGGGAGGCGACCCTAAACAGGTCACCGATCCATCCCTGCTTCCGCAGGCCCTGCCGCCGACCAGCCTAGACGGGGTCGCCACCCTCTTTGGGCGTCCATTTGCGAACCGACTGTTCGCGGAACGCGGAGACGGCTGGATTGGCCCGGTCGAATCGGCCTTCGGCCTTCACGTCGTCCGGATAATCGCAAGAGAGAACGCCCGGCTGCCGCCGCTGGCGGATATTCGCGATCAGGTTCGCACCGACTGGATCGACACCCGCCGAAGCGACCAGAGAGAGGCCTATCAGAACCGCGTGAGGGACCGCTACAAGGTCTCCGTCGACTGGCCTGAAGGCTTCACGCCTTCCCCGGATCAGACCAGCCGGTGATGCGCGCGCTCGCTCTCCTGATGATGCTTGCCGCGAGCCTGTTCGGAACAGGCGCCGCCCAGGCCCACGAAGTCCGTCCGGCCTATCTCGAGATCCGTGAGATCGAAGCGGGCGAGTACGACATTCTCTGGAAGACGCCGGCGATCGGCGCGATGCGCCTCGACCTCGACGTCATGTTTCCGGAAGCCTGCGTCACGGTAACGGAACCCAACACGCTTCTCGTCGGAGGCTCGGTCCTCGCCCGATGGCGCGAGAGCTGTCCTGGCGGCCTCACGGGGAAGACCATCGGGGTCGCCAATCTCGACGCCACGCTGACGGACGCCCTGGTCCGCTTCGAACCCGTAACGGGCAAGCCTAAGACCCTCCGACTGACGCCAGAAGCGCCTCAAGGCGTCATTCCGGAGCGCCAGCCCTGGACTGAGGTTGCGGTCAGCTATTTCACGCTCGGGGTCGAGCATATCCTTTCGGGTATCGACCATCTTCTCTTCGTGCTCACGCTTCTGATGCTCGTGGGCGACCTCAGACGCCTGACAGGCGCGATCACAACCTTCACCATCGCACACAGTCTGACCCTCGCCGGGACGACTTTTGGCTGGGTTCGTCTCCCCTCCGCACCGGTTGAAGCAACCATCGCCCTGTCGATCGCCTTTGTCGCCGCCGAGGTTCTCCGGGCCAGAGACGGGCGCGCGGGGCTTACTCAGAGGTGGCCGTGGCTTGCCTCATTCAGCTTCGGCCTCCTGCACGGTTTCGGGTTCGCCGGCGCCCTTCGCGAGATCGGGCTCC
This sequence comes from uncultured Alphaproteobacteria bacterium, assembly GCA_903831255.1. Lineage (GTDB taxonomy): Bacteria > Pseudomonadota > Alphaproteobacteria > Caulobacterales > Hyphomonadaceae > UBA7672. The sequence goes on along the minus strand of CAIKWZ010000071.1, from coordinate 21,845 downwards.
CGGAAGAAGACACGCCCCTGGCGCTGCTGTTCTTCAACGTCGGGGTCGAAGCCGGACAGCTCATGTTCATCGCCGCCGTGCTGGTTCTCGTCGGCCTCTGGCGACGGTTCGGACGCGAGGTTCCCAAATGGGTTGAGGCGGCGCCGGTCTACATCATCGGCGCTTTCGCCTGCTTCTGGTTCATCGACCGTACGGCCGGCATCTTCGGGATCTGAACAGCCGGTCAGCCAGATCCCTCCGGATCGACGCCTTACCTCGCTGTCACACGAACTCTCGCCGCCCCGGCCTCCATTCGCCCGACAATGCATGTCGCCTCAAAACCCGCGCTTCGGGTGAGGGACAGGATATGCTCCTCAGCTTCGGGCGCCGCCGAAATGAGAAGCCCACCGCTGGTCTGGGGATCGCAGAGGATATCGCGCCGCCAGAGGTCCATTTCGGCGGGAAGATCGACATCCGCCCCATAGCTCGCCCAGTTACGAACCGCGGCGCCGGTCCGAACCCCAGCGCGGGCCAAAGCCTCGACGCCCGGATGGAGCGGCGCCTGGTCGGCCCAGATTTCAGCGCTCAGGCCTGCGCCGCGCGCCATTTCAAGCGTATGTCCAAGGAGACCGAACCCCGTGACGTCGGTGACGGCATGAACGCCCGTGATATCGCTCAGACGCGCGCCGACGGCATTAAGACGCGTCGTGGAGGCGATGAGAGCGGCGTAGCCTTCCTCGCTCAGGCGATCCTGTTTCAACGCAGCGCTGTAAACGCCGACGCCAAGCGCCTTGGTGAGGATCAGGCGATCGCCGGCCCGGGCGCCGCTGTTCTTCAGAAGACGATCAGGATGGACGAGGCCAAGGGCGACCAGACCGTAAATGGGTTCAGCGCTGTCGATCGAATGGCCGCCCGCTATGGGAATTCCCGCAGCGGCGCAGACACTGGCGCCGCCGGCGAGGATCGCCTGAATCATTTCAACCGGCATCACGGAGACAGGCATGCCGACAATTGCGAGTGCGAAGATCGGGCTCGCACCCATTGCATAGATATCCGAAAGCGCGTTGGTCGCAGCGATGCGCCCGAAATCAAAGGGATCATCGACGACCGGCGTGAAAAAGTCGGTGGTCGCCACAAGGGCCTGGCTGTCGTTAAGCCGCCAGACTGCGGCATCGTCAGAGGTTTCCGTGCCGACGAGAAGCTGAGGGAAGGCGCCTGCGGCCGGCATGCGGGAGAGAATATCGCGCAGTACCTCGGGGGAGAGCTTGCACCCGCATCCCCCGCCATGCGCGAGAGATGTCAGACGTGGAGAAGACGACATGGAAACTCCCGGACGGCCTTGACCCCACCTATTAGGCACGGAGGAGGCGCTGGGAAAGGCGAAATGCGCCGGAGCGGCGCGCGCCTCGCGACGCCGAACCGACAGGGGACCGGGAACCGATAGAACAGGGTCGCCAGCGGAGCCTCCCCTTTCCCAATCCGCCCAAAGCGAACTAAAGCAGGTCTGTCATGACCAATCCGGCTTACATATCGTCCGCAGACCCCGCGACCCTCGCCTCATTCGACGGCGTTATCGACGTACGAAGTCCGGGAGAATTCGCTGAAGACCATCTCCCGAACGCGATCAATCTTCCCGTACTCGATGATGACGAACGCGCTCGTGTCGGTACGATTTATGTCCGCGAATCCCGGTTCAGGGCGCGCCGCATCGGCGCCGCACTCGTCGCCCGCAACATTTCAGATCATCTGGAAAACGCCCTGTCCGATCGCCCGGCGGACTTCAGACCTCTGGTCTATTGCTGGCGGGGCGGTCAGCGATCAGCCTCGATGGCGATTATTCTGGCTCAGATCGGATGGAGAACGACTGTCCTCGAAGGCGGCTACAGGACCTACCGCCGGAGAGTGCAGACGCGCCTCTACACGGATCATCTTCCGCACAGGTTCTGCCTGCTCGATGGAGGAACGGGCTGCGCAAAGACCGAGATGCTGAGCCGGCTCTCCGCCCTTGGGGTTCAATCTCTCGACCTTGAGGCTCTGGCCGGGCATCGCGGGTCGCTGTTCGGAGGCTTTGAAGGTCAGGGACAGCCAGGCCAGAAACTGTTCGAGAGCCGACTCCTGGCGCAGATCGAAGCGCTCGATCCCTCTCGACCCGTCGTCCTTGAGGCGGAATCAAGCAAGATCGGAGCCCGGGTTATTCCTCCGGCCCTCTGGAAGGCCATGGCCGACGCGCCCTGCATAGAGCTCGTCGCGGCGCCGGAGCAGAGGGCGAACTACCTTGTGAACGCTTATGCCGACATCGTCTCAAGCCGGGCGGCGCTTGACCGGGCGCTTTCTCGCCTCCCCGTCTACCCGGGGAGACGTCGGCTCGAAGAGTTGACGGGTCTGGCCGAGCAGAACGACTTCGAGGGCCTCGCGCGCACGGTCATCGAGCACTATTACGACCCGGCCTACGAACGCTCGCGCAAGGTTCGCGCAAGACCGGTGCTTGGCGTCGTTGAGATGAACGCCATCAATCCGGAAGATCAGATCCGAGCGGCCGGAGAGATCGCGGAGCGACTGTCCCGGTTCTGACGACTGTGATCCCTGAAACATGTCTTTCCGGAATTCAGGGCCCGTCAGACGAAGAGATCCGCATAGCGCTGGCGCAGTAGGGATTTCTGGACCTTGCCCATGGCGTTTCGGGGAAGATCCTCGAGGAAGATGATCCGCTTGGGAGCCTTGTAGGCGGCCAGCTGCCGGCGGCATTCAGCGATGAGCCGGGCCTCATCGCCAGATCCAGTGCACACAGCGACCACACCCTCCCCGAAATCGGGGTGCGGAACTCCGATGACAGCGCTTTCAGAGATCCCGTCAAGTTCGTCGAGAACGCCCTCCACCTCTTTGGGGTAGACGTTATAGCCGCCCGAAATGATGAGATCCTTCGCCCGCCCGGAGATCCAGACGCGCCCATCGGGATCAATCCGGCCGACATCTCCTGTCCGGAAGAAGCCATCGGAGGTGAACTCCTCGGCAGTCTTTTCAGGCATCCGCCAATACCCTCGAAAGACGCTCTCGCCCCGGATTTCAATCTCGCCGGTTTCGGCGCCCTGAGCGATACGAACCTCAACGCCGGGCAAGGCGTATCCGACCGACCCAGGCGTGCGATCGCCCTCGAGCGGGTTCGAAGTGATGATCACCGCCTCGCTCATCCCATACCGCTCGAGGATCCTCTGGCCCGTCCTCTGTTCGAACTCAAGAAAGGTCGAAGAGAGCAGCGGGGCGGATCCCGAGATAAACAGGCGCACTGAGCTGGCGGCCTCGCGTGTGAAACGAGGGCTGGCCAGCAGACGCGTATAAAAAGTCGGGACCCCCATCATGACGCTTGACCGGGACAATCCCGCAAGCACCTCGTCGTCGTTGAATTTGGGCAACCAGATCATCGAGGCGCCGCTCAGGAAAACGCAGTGAAGAGCGACAAACAGGCCGTGTACATGAAAGATCGGCAGGGCGTGCAGAAGCGTGTCATCAGGTGTGAAGGCCCACAGCCTGGTCAGCGTTCTCGCATTGGCGGCCAGGGCCCCGTGATGAAGCATGGCGCCCTTCGAGCGCCCCGTCGTGCCGCTGGTGTAGATGATCGAGGCGAGATCGTCGCCGGAACGGCTGACGCACGCATCGAGACGCGAGGCCTCGCGAGCCTCGGCAAGAAAACCCTCAGCATCCGTAATGACGATCGCGGGTTCGGCGTCGCTCAGGAAATAATCCGTCTCCGAACGGGTGTAGGCGACGTTCAGCGGGAGAAACACCGCCCCGGCCTTCAGAACGCCGAGATAGATCATCACCGCTTCGACCGACTTCTCCGCCTTCAGGGCGACCCGGTCGCCGGGTTGAACGCCCCGGGCCCGGAGACGACCTGCGACATGCGAGACGCCGTCCTCCAGTTCGCCATAGGAGACGACCCGCCCGTCAGAGAGCTGGAAACAGGGCCTTGAACGATCGGACGGAAAACCGCCGGCAAGACTTTCATAGAGATTGCCTGACATCGGTTCTCAGCCTCCTGTAACAGCGCGCACGGCGAGAAACAGCGCAGAGGGCCCCAGAAGACAACCCACGCCCGTATAAAAGGTCGAGGTCAGCGCCCCGTAAGGAACCAGCTTCGGGTCCGTGGCGGCAAGGCCGGCCGTCACCCCGCTGGTGGTCCCCATGACCCCTCCGAAGATCATTGCGGATCGCGGGTTGTCGAGGCCAATCAGGGGCGCCAGAGCCGGGGTCGCAACCATCACCAGAACGGCCTTGAGAACCCCGGTGGCGATCGAGAGCGCCATGACATCGGAACTGGCGCCCAGGGCCGCGCCGGTAACAGGTCCGACAATATAGGTGACGGCGCCCGCCCCTATGGTGGTCATGGATACGGCGTCGGAATACCCAAACGCGTGGGCAACCCCCGCTCCAAGCACGAACGGCGCCAGAACACCGATGAGGATCGATGCGGCGCCGACCAGACCGGCACGGCCCGCCTCGCGAATATCCACCTCAAAGGCAGTCGCCACGATGGCGAAGTCGCGCAGCATGGCGCCGCCGAGCAGGCCCACGCCTGAAAAGTAGGAGATGTCCGCAAGTCCCTTCTCGCCCCCGGATGCGCGTCCCCCGAGATAGGCAAGACACAGTCCGATAACGATCGCGATCGCCGAGGGATGAATGCGTCCGCGGGTCAATGTGCGCGAGACAGCATCGGAGACAAGCATGATCACGCCGACGATTACGAAGGCGGCCAGAAGTCCCTGCGACAGAAGGATCTTCTCAAGCGTCTCAATCATCAGAGCGGCTCCCCACGTTCAAGATCCAGCCCGAATGAATAGCCCGCCGAAGGAGACCCGACAGCGATGCGCCGCGGATCCGGGAATTGGGGGCCAGGCCTCATCACGCCTCCCATCAGGACCCGGCCCCGGGAGAGGCGGAGCGTCCTCCGAGAACGCGGACAAGAGCAAAACTGACCGCCACGACAAGTGTTCCAGCAATGAGCACCATAGGCCCCCCTCGCACGGCGGCGACGACATTCTGCTGGGCGGCCATGGCCACGACGATGGGAATATACATCATCGACCAGAACGAAACGCCGCCCTTGAGGCCCTCGGAGAGACGGCCCTGCTTCATGAGAGCGTAGCGGGCGGCGATAAGGAGCGCCATCGCGACCCCGACGCCCCCGACATTGGCCTTCACGCCGATAAGGATACCAATGAGATCGCCGACATAGGCTCCGACAAGTGTGCAGAACGCCAGAAGGGCGACACCCTGGATAATCATCTCGCTGGTCCTCCGCCCTGGAGCGCGAGCCTCTGCGCGCACCTGCTATCTGCGTGATCGACGGACCGCGACAGGCCCCCGAGCCTCTTCCATACTGCAGCGTGGGTCACCCCCCTGCAAGCGCGCCTGAGAAGGATTGCTCGATCAGCGGCGCGCCGTCACGGACCGCCCCGCCTTCATCGTGTCGGCTGGATGAACGATTACCCGCTCGCCTTCCTTCAGACCGCCCAGGATCTCTGCATCGATCCCGTTATTTCGCCCGACCTCAACCGTCTTCTCACGGGCGCGTCCGCCTTCCACGACGAAGACCGACCATCTGTCCTGCACGCGGAACAGGGCGGCGGAAGGCGCCGTGAGCGCAGCCTCATCCTCCCAGACCACGATCTTTGCCTCCACGCGAAACCCGGCGCCGAGTGTCGGGCGTTCCGACGCCGGGCTGGTGAACGATATGATGACATTCACCCTCTGCTCCTCGACGCCGAGAGCGGAAAACTTTGTGAACCCGGACGGCTCGACACGGGCCACCCGGCCTTCAAGCGGCGCCTCGCCTCCCCATTCCTCGATCACCACCCGCATGCCGGGCCGCACCTGAACCGCATCAGCCGACAGAAGCTCGCAGATGATCTCGAGATCGCCTGCGACATCTCCGATCTCGAGGATGGGCGAGCCGGCGCTCATGACCGCCTCACTATCCTGGATAATCCGCAACACCTGTCCCGAGACCGGCGCAATCAAAGGCGCGCCCTTGTCCGCCGATCGTCCGTCCAGAAAGCTCTTTGCAAACGCCTGAGCGCTGGAGAGCTCCGCGTCTCGCAGACGAACGCCAGCTTCAGCCGCCGACAGTCCAGCTTCAGCCGACCGGGCCTCCTCGGCCGATCTTTCGAGCGTCGCCTCGGAAATCAGTCCCTTCCCGGCCAGGGCCTCCGAACGACGAAGATCCGCGCGCGCAGCATCGAGCCGGGCGCCGGCAGCCCTAACCTCGGCGCGGGCGAGATTGACCGCAGCCTGCGCGCCGCGGATCGAGGCCGCTGCCTGCTCGCGGGAGCGGGCGTCCAGTAAACCGGGAGAGGCAGGCGCCACCCGGGCAATCACTGTCTCGCCGGCAATCACAGAATCGCCAGGATCCGCCTCGAGACGCAGGAGGCGACCAGACATCGGAAGCGATACCAGGTAGGGATCGTGGACACGGGTCCGGGCCTGTTCATCAATCGAGACGCTCATCGCCTTGAGCGACACCTCGCCAAGATCGACCGCTTCGGGACGTGGCCAGAACGCCAGCAGCAGGACAATGGCGAGCGCGCCCCCGGCGATCGCCGTCAGCCAGGTTCGTGAGCGAAGACGGAGCCAACCTTTCATCATCGCTACTCTCTGGTCTTGAGGGCGGAAACGAGGTCCAGCCGGTCTGCATCTCGACGAACAAGAAAGCCCGAAACCAGAGCCGCGACAATAACGACGATAGCGGCAAACGCCATATCTCCAGCCGTCACCGTACCCGGAACCTCATAAAGTTCGGAACTGAAACCAGCCGCGATGGCCCCGGCGAGCCACGTTCCGGCAAGCGCTCCGATAGGCAGAGCCAGAAGCGTAATAACCCCCAGTTCGCCGAGGAGCACAAAGCCGGCTTCACCGCGGGTGAAACCGATCACTCGCAGACTGGCGAGTTCATGAGCGCGTTCTGCGAAGGCGATCCGCGCGGAGTTGTAAACGACGCCGAAGGTGATCAGACCCGCGACCAGGGCCATCACATAGCGGATGGCGCCGGCGCCCTGATCCATGATCTTGCGCATAGAGGCCCGGGCGTCCGCCTTGGGACTGACGCCGGCAACCCCTGGCATGCCTTTAAGCTCCTCGAGGAGCGCCCTCGACATGGCTGCATCGGTGCGAAGATAGGCGCCTGAGACACGCCCGACCTCGCCAAGCGAGGCATTGAGCGCACTCGCCTCCAGATAGACTGGAGCTCCGACCAGAGCCGTCGTCAGGGCGGCGACGGGAATATCGACGACGGGCCTTCGGCCCTCGAGCACTTCAACGGTCAGAACATCGCCGGGCTGGACCCCAAGCTTGCGGGCGAGAGACTGCGCCAGGATAAGACCATCCTTGCGCATAAGGATGGGACGAAGATCCAACGTCAGCGCCTGACTGAGTCTCGGGCGCTCCGGCAGGCCTGTAACGGCCCCGCGATGGGACGCCAGACCATGACGCAGCACCACCGCCACAGACCTGAAACCCTCCGCCTCGATCACGCCGTCGAGTCGCCGGATCGAGTGCAGCGCCTCAGGTCCGAGCGGCTCGTTGAAAACCACCTGCATGTCTGAGCGATCGGCGACATCGAAGCTCACATCGACCATCCTTTCAAAACCGGACATCACCCCGAGCATGGCGACGGACAGTCCCATACCCGAAGCGATGCCGAGGCTGGCCGCGAGCGCACGCACCGGTTGTCTCAGGAGGCGCCGAAGGACCATGCGACTGGGCTGATCGAGAAGTGACTTGAGAGATCCGGCGATACGCGCCGAACGGGAAAAGTCAGCAGGCGCTGGCGGGCGCATGGCGGCCGCCGGGGTCAGATCAAACAGGCGCATCAGAACAACGATCGCGCCCGCCGACGCCGTCAGGATGCTGAAGGCCAGAGACATCAGGATCGAGGCCGGGTCGATGTGAAAGACCAGAAAGGGAAATTTGTAATAGACCTTGTAATACTCCGCCATGTAGCTGCCGAGCACGACGCCCCCGATGCATCCGAGGAGAGCGCCGACAGAAGCGATGACGAGGCAGAATTTCAGATAATGCCAGGCCGCCTCGAAACTGGTGTACCCGAACGCCTTGAGAAGACCGATCTGACGTCTCTCCGCCTCGATAAGTCGGGTCATGACAATGTAGAGAAGAAACGCCGCCACCATCATGAAGATCGGAGGCGTGACGCGCGCGGAGACCCTGAGACTGGAGATTTCCTCGGTCACAAAGCGGTTCGAAAACTGCTCTGCAAGACCGTAGGCCGCCCCGCCTCCATAACGCGACAGCACGCGATCCGCTTTGAGAATGACATCCGCCTCATTCCCCCCTCGGGCAAGGGACATCAGAGCCTCGTTGAAGGCCCCCTCCATGTCATAGGCGGAGGCAAGGACCTCTTGGCGGAACCAGAGCACCGCAAACCGCGCATCATCGGGCGCCAGCTCTCCCGGCGCCGCCGAATAAATGAATTCCGGAGACTGGGCGAGGCCGGAAATCCGGAAGGTGCGGCGAAAGCCGTTCAGCGATAACGAGATCCGGTCACCCGGGATCAGCTTCCATGCGTCGGCGTAGCCCTTGAGGAGGAGAACTTCATCATGACGTCCCGTCTCGGGCAGGCGGCCGGAGACGACAAGAATATCGTTCAGTCCCGGAAGCCCGAAATCCGGAAGAGAGACCGCCAGCGCACGAACGGGAGCGGCGCCAGAGGCCGTATCGATCAGAGCGCCGCCGCGAATACGGCCCTCAACCGCATCAACCCCGTCAATCGCCGCAAGATCAGCCAGAACCGCCTCCGGAGCGCGACGGACATCGGCGAAGACATCGGCCAGACGATATCGTTCATAATAAGCCTGTCGCGTCTGCTCGAGGGAAAGAACCAGTCCCTCCATCATCACCAGCAGGAGCGAACCGGTAGCGATCACGAGGGCGATCGCCAGCGCCTGCCCACGGACACGCCACAGGTCGCGCCCCAGCTTGGTATCGAGGACGCTCACCACTGGATCATGTCCGCAGACACCGGCGCATCGTTGACCGTGACGCTCCGAATACGGCCGTCAGAGAACTCGATCACCCGGTTGGCCATGGCTGCGGTGGCGGCGGCATGGGTGACGATCATGACGCTGGCGCCCATTGACCGGTTCGCTTCCTGAAGCGCGCGCAGCACGGTTCGTCCGGTCGCAGAATCCAGCGCTCCGGTCGGTTCGTCGCAGAAAAGCACATCGGGTCGTCGCGCAAGGGCGCGCGCGATCGCGACGCGCTGCTGTTCGCCGCCCGAGAGCTGAGAGGGAAAATGGTCGCGCCGTGCTGAGAGACCGACCATGTCGAGCGCCTCGCCCGGATCCATGGGCGCCTCGGCGATCTCCGTGACCAGTTCGACATTTTCCCGCGCCGTGAGACTCGGCATGAGATTGTAGAACTGAAAAACGAAACCGACATGTCGACGGCGATAGAGGGTCAGTTCATCATCCTTCATCGCCGAAAGATCGAGGCCGCGAAACCAGACCCTGCCCTCGCTGGCCCGGTCGAGGCCGCCAAGAATATTGAGGAAGGTCGACTTGCCTTAGCCCGACGGACCCAGAAAAACGGTCAGCTCGCCAGGGGGAAGCTCAAGATCTATCCCGCGCAACGCTTCCACACGCGCCGCACCTTCTCCATAGATGCGCTTAAGACCCTCCGTTCTGTAGAGGAATTGGGGAGCGGACGATGTCGAAGTGAAACCCATGGTCCCTTCTCACTCCCGCATTCAGACCCTCATTCAGGCCTGCATTCACGCCCGCTTTCAGGCAATGCGATCGCCAGCGCCAGAAGCTTCCCCCGCCAGCCTGCAGCAGGCAAGTCCCGCCCTCCTGCCGCGAGCGGCTCACGGGCAAGACCAGAGGGGCCCTGCAGCCGTCAGATGTTCTCGCCAGAGCCCGCAGAACAGTGAAGAACCCCATAACGCAAACGACTTAAAATACAGTGACTTGCATCACGCAGGAAACAGACATCAAACAAGCGATCATGTCTTGATGGAAACGCGCCCGCCGGCGGCAGAGCTGTTCGGCGTTCACAAAAGGACGCCGCCAACCGGGGCGGGCCGATCTGAGCAGACGCCGAGGAGAAATCCTCAGAGACTGCAGATCCAGAGATGCCGGACTTACAAGAGACAACACCCGAAAACGCCGGCGCAGGAGCATTGGATTTTCGAGAAGAAAATTGGTCGCAACCGCAGGATCTGTGTAGGAAGGACATCCAACGACCACAGACGCGCTTGCGGAGAGACAGATGACCACGACCCTTCCCACCACCGGACTTCAGCTGCGCACGCTGATTTCATCAGGCGGACAGCTCGAGCTCTCGCTGGTTGAAACACCTCTGCCCTCGCCAGGTGCGGACGAGGTCCTGATCCAGGTGGAAGCCTCGCCGATCAATCCCTCCGACCTTGGCCTGCTTCTGGGAGCGGCGGATATCCGCACACTGAAGTCCTCAGGGACGGCGGAACGTCCTGTGATCACGGCAGACGTGCCTGAAGCGGGCATGAGAGCGATGGCGGCGCGGATCGATCAGTCCCTCGCAGCCGGCAATGAAGGGGCAGGCCGCGTCGTCGCCGCAGGGGCGGCACCCGCCGCACAGGCCCTCCTCGGGAAGCGTGTCACCGGACTTGGCGGAGAAATGTACGCTCAATACCGCTGTCTGAACGTCAACCAGGTGATGGCCCTGCCCGACGGCGTCTCCGCCGCTGAAGGCGCCTCTTGCTACGTCAATCCTCTGACCGCTCTGGGAATGACCGAGACGATGCGCATGGAAGGCCACAAGGCGCTTCTTCACACGGCCGCGGCCTCGAACCTCGGACAGATGCTGAACCGCATCTGCCTCGCCGACGGCATCTCCCTGGTCAATGTCGTTCGCTCGGCCGAGCAGGAAGCTCTTCTGCGCGCCGCCGGCGCGGTCCACGTCTGCAACACCTCGTCGCCGACATTCATGGACGACCTGATCCGCGCTCTGGCGACCACCGGAGCGACCCTTGGTTTCGACGCCATCGGCGGCGGCCCTCTCGCAGGCCAGATCCTGGTCGCCATGGAAGCGGCGGCGAACCTCAACTCGACAGGCTATAGCCGTTACGGATCTTCCGTTCACAAGCAGGTCTACATCTATGGACGACTGGATATCAGCGCGACCACCCTGCCGCCGGGCGTAGGCATGGCCTGGGGCGTGGGCGGATGGCTTCTGACCCCGTTCCTGCAGAAGATCGGCGCCGAACGCAGAGCGGCCCTGAGAGGGCGCGTCCTGGCCGAGCTCAAGACAACCTTCGCAAGCCGTTACACGGCGGAGATCTCGCTTGCTGAGGCGCTGACGATCCCGATGCTGCAGGCCTACGCCCGCAGGGCGACGGGAGAGAAGTACCTGATCACGCCCAACCGCTGACAAACTGTCTCGCCCACTGGAGCAAAGCCATGTGGGCGAGACTGTCCTTTGATTAAAGCCTGACAGGCAGGAGACGTGATGGCTGTGTTCGATGCGAAAATCGCCCTTCCCGGCGGCGAACCGGGACCCTGGGGAGCCCCCGTCCCGATCGCCTACGATAAACGCGATGTGCTTCTCTATGCGGTCGGGGTCGGCTCGCAGGACCTTCGTTTCATTTACGAAGGAGCGCCTGGCTTTGCGGTCTTTCCGACCTTCCCGATCCGGTGGAGCGGCGCAGGAGCCCCGATCGACCGCACTCTTGTTCCGGTGGCGCCAGGACCTCTCATGGTCGATGCGGAACGTCTGATCGAAGTGTTGCGACCAATGCCGGTCGAGGGGCAGGTCTCGGTGGTCTCGCGTCTTCTGGCCGCGCATCCGAAGAGCAAGGGCTCAGCGCTGGTGGAGATGGAAAGCCAGGTTCTCGACGAGGCTGGAAACATCTGCGTGCGGATGATCAACGGGGTCTTCATTCGCGGAATTCAGACCCTCGGCGATATCGAACCGTTCGAGGGCGCCGGCACCAGCCAGTCAGTCTCCAGCACGCCCCCCGACCGCCCCGCCGATCACGAGATGCGCGCGACCATCGCCGTCAATCAGGCCCACATCTATCGGCTGTCAGGCGATTACAACCCCCTCCACATCGACCCCGCGGCGGCCCGCTTCGGCGGTTTCGACAAACCGATCCTTCACGGACTGTGCACGCTGGGCACATGCGCGAGACTTCTGCTCGAAAAATTGTGCGAAGGCGATCCGTCGCGGTTCAGGCGCTTTCGCGTTCGCTTTTCCTCTCCTGTTCTGCCCGGAGACGAACTGACCGTCCGTGCATGGAAAGACCAGCCAGGACGCGTCCTGTTCGATGCGCGCATCGGTGAACGCACGGTGATATCCAATGCATGGTTTGAATACGAGTAGGGGCGCCCCGGGTCTCCAGCCCTGAATACTGCGCCGTCGCCGGTCATCTCCGAGCAAACGGATCGGCATGCAGCCGCGCGGGACAGGTCCTGTCCGGCCTGCAGAGTGTCCGTACGTCTCATATAAGAAGCGACGTCAGGACGAGACCCATCCCTGCAGCCGCGCCGCCTCGCCTCGCACCGCCTCAGGCGCCCCGAAAACCTGACGCGACACGCCGATCCGCTTGAACCAGTAATGAAGGCCCACAAGATCGGTGAAGCCCATGCCCCCATGGACCTCCGTCGCTGTGCGGGCGATGAACACGCCCACCTCAGCAGCATGAGACTTGGCCAGCAGGATGAGAAGATCGGCCTCCTCACTCCCCTCGTCAAAAGCGTGAGCGGCATGCCAGATGAGTGCGCGCAACGGCTCGAGACGGGCGGCCATCTCCGCACACATATGTTTGACAGCCTGGAAGGACCCGATCACTCGCCCGAACTGCTTGCGCTCCAGAGAGTACGCCACAGCGCGCTCCAGCATGACCTGCATGGCGCCCAGTGCGTCGGCTGCAACCAGAAGACGCGCAACGGCGGTCATCCGATTGACCGCCGCGCCCGCCAGGCTCTCTCCTGTAAGAACTTCGGCAGGAACTCCGTCAAAGAGGATCTCGGAAAAGACCCGGGTGGCGTCAATCGTCCTGAGCGGAACCCGGCTGACGCCCTGCGCCGTCGCATCGACAATCGCCAGGGAGCCTGAAGGCAGGGCGATAAACAGATGAGTGGCCGTATCGCCATCCACTACAAAAAGGCTGCGCCCGTGCAGACGGCCTCCTTCAAGGCGCAGACCCGTCCCGTCACGAACGCCGATCCGTTCGGCAAGGGCGACGCCTGGGCGCACGTCACCCGACACGACTTTGGTCATCCAGGCCCGCGCAGCTGATGTCCCACCAAAGGACGATAAGCCTGCGATGACGATCGCAGCGCCTGAAAAATCCCCCGGGGCGCACTGACGTCCGATCATCTCCTGGATGATGACGGCATCGAGAAGTCCGAGCTCCAGCCCGCCATCAGCTTCCGGAGCCATGACGCCCCTGACGCCGAGCGCATCAAGGTCGCGAACGACGCGTTCAGCGGCGTCCCTGTCCCCCGCAGCGACAACTCTGACAACGTCCAGAGGACATGACCGCTCGAGAAGTCCGCGAACGGACGACTGAAAGGAGAGCTGATCCTCGCTTAGGGAAAAATCCATGGTCCTCGCCCCTCACGCTTTCGCCGACTTGGGTTCACGCGGCATGCCGAGGCCTCGCTCCGAGATGATGTTTTTCTGTATCTGAGCGGTTCCGCCTCCGATGATGAGACCGAGGTCGTACATATATTTCTGCTGCCAATCGCCATCGTCGCGAAGATGCGGACTGTCGTCGTAAAGAATGCCGAGCTCACCCATCGCATCAATGGCGAGACGGGCGATCTCATGATTAAGCTCGCACCCCTCAAGCTTTATGATCAGTCCCGCCATGCCCGGGCTTTCGCCCTTGAGCTGAGCGCTCATCACACGAAGACCATTAGCCTGCATGGCGTAGACCCGCGCCTGAAGGGCGACCAGACGATCCCGGAAAACGGGATCCTCCATGAGAGAGCGTCCATCGACCGTCTCGCGCTGCATGATCTCCGCGACCCGCATCAGTCGCGCGCGCGATGCGCTCGGATCGCCCAGCATGCCGCGCTCATGAGTGAGGGTCGCATTGGCGACCTTCCATCCTTCTCCGGGCTTGCCCACGATCTGACGACGCGGCACGCGCACATCGGTGAAGAAGACCTCATTGAAATTGGCGGTCCCGGTCATGTCGACCAGAGGTCGGATTTCAATACCGGGGGTCTTCATTGAAAACAGAAGGTAAGAAATCCCCTGATGTGCGGGCGCATCCGCTTCGGTCCGGACAAGGCAGAAGATCATGTCCGCCTGCATGGCGGTCGAGGTCCATATCTTCTGGCCATTGATCACATAATCGTCGCCGTCAGCCACGGCGCGGGTCGTGAGGCTCGCGAGGTCGGATCCCGATCCGGGCTCGGAATATCCCTGACACCACACCATCTCCCCGCGCAGGGTCGGACCGATATAAGCCTGCCTCTGCTCCGGCGTCCCGAGCTCAAGGAGGGTCGGAACCAGCATTGAGATCCCCTGACCGGCGAGGGGCGGCGCAAGCCCGGTTCGGGCGAACTCCTCCGACAGGATACGGGATTTCAGAATGTCGGGAGCCTCGCCCCGACCGCCATAGGCCTCCGGAACCGTTCGCGCCGCCAGCCCCTCGCGAAGAAGGAAGGCCTGCCACGCCAGACGCTTCGGGTGCTTGAGGCCGCGATCTGTCGCCGTCGGCGCCAGATGACGATGGCTCTCAAGCAGGGAAGCGACATGCGCGCGAAACGCCTGATGTTCCGAACTGAGCCTGAGATCCATCGTGCCCTCCCTGCCCGACGACACGATCGCATCGCGCGCCGGTCGGGGATCAGATTGAAGGTCCGTTCGGGATTAGGCAAGACCGGGCGGGCGGCTCTGCCGCCGGCCAGGACAGTCCGACCCGGAGTGCCGAAAACGCCGCTCCCGCTTCGCCTGAGGGAGGGCGCATGACCCTCCCTGAAGAGAAAGCGTTCGCATCAGGCATGATCGCTGGCGGGTGTGCGTCAGGCGGACGGGTTCACCAGAATTCGACCACGGACGCCGCCAGCGAGGATGGATGCTCCAAGCGCCGGGAGCGCCTCCAGCCCGACCTCTGTCACCATGGCCCCCAGAGCTGCACGCGGAAGATCGCTGGCGATCCGGGACCATGCCTGAACGCGGTCGGCGTAAGGACGCATGACGCTGTCGATGCCCAAAAGGTTGACCCCTCTCAGGAGGAAGGGAACCACGCTGGCGGGCAACTGCGCGCCACCTGCGAGACCGACGGCGGCGACAGAAGATCCGTATCGAAGCTGGCCGATGAGGCGCGCCAGCATCGCCCCGCCGACCGCATCGATCGCGCCCGCCCAGGTCTCGGCTTCGAGAGGCTTGCGGGAGACTTCGGCAAGCTCCTGACGGGGAATGATACGGCTTGCGCCAAGCGATCTGAGATAGTCCTCCGTCTCGGGACGACCCGTGACGGCGGCGGTTTCATAGCCCGAGGCGGCCAGGAGCGCGATCGCCACAGACCCGACGCCGCCGGCGGCGCCCGTCACCAGAACCGGACCAGCGCCGGGCTTAAGACCATGGGCCTCAAGGGCGAGAAGGGCGAGCATCGCGGTCAATCCGGCGGTCCCGCAGATCATCGCTTCACGGGTGCTGAGGCCGGCGGGGAGCGGAACCAGCCAGTCAGCCTTCACCCTCGCCTTCTGCGCATAGCCGCCCCACCAGACCTCTCCAACGCGCCAGCCCGTGAGAACCACCCTGTCGCCCGGAGAGTAACGAGCATCTGAGGACGACAGCACCGTCCCGGCAAGGTCGATGCCGGGAACATGCGGATAGGTGCGCACAAGCCCCCCCGCTCCCGTCAGGCACAACCCATCCTTGTAGTTGAGGCACGAATACTCGACCGCAATCTCGACATCGCCTGGCGGCAGGCGCGCCTCATCAAGCGCCTCCACGGCCTGAGATATGGCCCCATCCTCGCTCTTCGACACCACAAGCGCTTTGAAACTCATCACTCACTCCCTTGCCGCTTCAACGTCTGTCGTCAGCCATAGGCGGCCAACGCCTCATCCACCGCCCGTTCTATGTCCTGGGCCGTCGCGCAGTGGGACAAAACCGTACAGAAGGGCTGATAGGATGGGATCCGACTGTCCCCGGACCCCCACATTCCGGGAGGCTCCGGACACAGCCATACAATTCTCTTGGACCGGTCAGCGATCGAAGAAAAGATATCAAGCCGGGGGTCTGTACGGTTCGTACGACCGTCGCCGAGAACGAGGACAGTCGTCCTCCGGTCAATCAGGTCCGGCTCAAGCGCCTCGAGATCGCATAAGGCCTGCCCGTAATCGGTAGAACCGCCGCCAGCCTCGCGAACAATGGTCTTCATCGCGCTGTCGAAGTCGCGCGTCTTCAGAATCGGGCCGACATCCATCAGACGCGCCGAAAAGGCGAAGGCCCGCAGATCAGCGATCCCCTCCTGAAGCGCATAAAGCAGCAGAAGCAGGAAACGGACATACTGGGCGACGGATCCCGAGACATCGCAGATCGCCACGATCTGCGGCTTGTCTCTTCGCTTCTCCTTCCAGATCAGATCGAACGGCGTCCCGTCATACCGAACATTCGCCCGCATCGTACGACGGATATCGAGATGCCCCCTGCGCCGCTTGCGTCGCCGGTGGGAGTGACGGATCGCAAGCCTCTTCGCCATGCGCGCCACAACAGCCTTCATGCGCTCCATGTCGCGCAGGCTGAGCTCGCCAATCGGACGGTTGACGACCACGTCATCAAGAAACGCCTCGGTCGCCGAGCGCCCGAAAACGTCAAACAGCCGGTCAACATACTCGCGCGCCCGGGTCTGCATCGCCGCACGTGCGGCGGCGAGCTCATCAGCCTCCGCCTGCGCTTCCGGGGATCCGTTCTGGAGACGCGCGACCATGCGCTCTTCAAGCTGCCGAACACCCATCTCCTCGAGCATGCGCCGCGTGAAAAACGCCGTCTGGGTGCGGAAGCGGATATCATCCGCCCCGGACGCCGCGGCCGCCTGCTCAAGCGCCAGCGCAATACGAGCCTCGTCACCTGAGCGCGCCAGCTGAAAGAAGGCGTCCTCTCCGCCCTGTCCCGGAGCCCCTCCATCGGGTGATCCCTCTCCCGGGTTCGACTGCGGCGCGTCTGAGGGCGAAGCATCGCCATCGCCGGCGTCAGACTGATCCTCCGGGGCTGCCTCCGCGCGCGCAAAAAACTGATCGAACAGTCGCTCATGGATGAGCTTGTCGTCCTCGGATTTGGCGAGGACAATGCCCAGCGTTTCGCGCATCCGGATGCGATCAGCGTAACCGATCAGGGCCAACGCGTTCATCGCATCAAGAGTTTCAGCCGTCGACACCTGCGCACCGGCCGAACGCAGCGCCCGGATATAGCTGGTGAGAACCCGCTCCATCAGCCTGGACCGGCGGCGGCCTCGAGCGCCGTCCGGGTCAGCTGGTCCGCCTTAACGGCGATGTCGAGAATGTCCGACTGACGCTTGAGGATCACGCTCAGCGTATCTCGCACCAGGTCGGGGTCGAGCCGGTCCGCATGCATGAGAAGCAGAGTGCGCGCCCAGTCGACCGTCTCGCTGATCGAGGGAAGCTTGCGGATGTTCTCTTCCCGCACCGCCTGAACGAAAGCGACAAGCTGACGAAGGAGCATGTCGGGGGTTTCCGGTGCGCGCGCACGGACGATCAGTCTCTCGCGTTCAGAATCCGGGAAACCGATGTGAAGATGAAGACATCTGCGACGCAGCGCATCGCCCAGCTCGCGGGTGGCGTTCGAGGTCAGGAAAACAAGAGGAGGAACCTTCGCCGAGATGGTGCCGATCTCAGGCACGGTCACCTGATAATCCGAGAGCACCTCCAGAAGCAGCGCCTCGAATTCCTCATCCGTCTTGTCGATTTCATCGATCAGAAGGATCGAGCCGGACGTCTGCTCCATAGCCCGCAGGACGGGGCGGGGTTCTAGGAAGTCTCGGGAAAAGAAAAGATCCTGAAAGCCCGCCAGCTTTCGGAAGGACGCGTCAAGACTGTCGCTCGCGCCGATCAGCTCGCTGATCTTCTCCTTGAGAATTTGCGTGTAGAGAAGCTGCTTGCCGTATTTCCACTCATAGAGCGCCTTGCTCTCATCTAGACCCTCATAGCACTGCAGCCGCAGCAGGGGATACTCAAGAGCCCGGGACAGGGACTGAGCCAGATCTGTCTTGCCGACGCCTGCTGGCCCCTCCACCAGCACGGGCTTGCGAAGATGATGCGCAAGATAGACAGCCGTCGAAATCGATCGCGTGGAAATGTAGCCCACCGACGCGAGGCTGGAGGTCACCGCCTCGGGCGAGGTCAAACCCTGAGGGGTGATGGCGGGAGCGAAACCGGAGGTGGGAGAAGTCTGTGTCATGAAACCGGCCTAAACGAGTGAGAGGCGAGGTTCAACCCGCCCGACCCCTTAAAACTTCGCGTCCCGGCGCCGCACGCCCTCCCCCCCCCTCGACATCCCGCCGCCCGCAAGCGAGGGTGCATCCTCTCATCAGAGGCTCCCCGCTCAGGGGAGTTCTGCCAGCAGCTTTTAGACGGGACGACGGTTCATGCAGGGTGTGCTTTCTGGGGTCAGGGTTCTGGATTTTGGCCGTTACATCGCCGGCCCCTATTGCGCGGCCCTGCTGGCGGAGTACGGCGCCGACGTCATCCGGATCGAAAAGCGCTCGGGCGGCGAGGATCGCTTTCAGGCCCCTCTGACGGAGACTCAGGAAGGGGCACTCTTCCTTCAGATGAACCGCAACAAGCGAGGCCTCACCCTCGACCCGATGACCCCGGAAGGCCAGGAGGTGGTGGCGCGCCTGGTCCGGACGGCGGATGTGGTCATCGCCAACCTCCCGCCCCAGACCCTGGCGGCGATGAAACTGGATTATGAGAGCCTGAAGGCGATCCGGCCCGACATCATCCTCACCCATGTGACTGCTTATGGACGCGGAGGCCCCTACAGCGACCGGGTCGGCTTTGACGGGATCGGTCAGGTCATGTCCGGCGCCGCCTACATGACCTCGGAAGGCGATGGCGAGAAGCCCTATCGCTTTCAGGCCGCCTGGGTCGATTTCGGCACGGCGCTTCACAGCGCCTACGGGACGCTCCTCGCGCTCATGGCGCGGGCGCAGTCGGGCAAGGGCCAGCTGGTGGAAGGCGCGTTGCTGGGAACCGCCCTCACAACGACCAACGCCACGCTCATCGAGCAGGCGGTGCTGAACATCAATCGGACGCCAACGGGCAATCGCGGACAGACGGCAGCCCCGGTGGACATTTTCCGCACGCGCGACGGGTGGATCCTGGTTCAGGTGATCGGACAGCCTCTCTATAAGCGCTGGGCCCAGCTGATGGGAGAGAGCGAGTGGCTGACCGATCCACGTTTCCGGGACGATATCTCTCGCGGCGAGCATGGCGAGCTGATCTCGGAGCGCATGAGCCGCTGGTGCGCCGAGCGAACCTCGGCGGAAGCCATCGAAATTCTCGGCGCATCGATGATCCCGGCGGGTCCGGTTCTGAAGCCCCAGCAGACCCTCGACGACCCCCATGTTCAGGCGATGGGTTTCTTCCAGCCAATGGATTTCCCGGGCCTTCCAAAACCTGCGCCCGTGGCGCGTGTGCCGCTTCGCCTGTCCGAGACGCCCGGCGACCTGCGCACCCGCGCCCCGGTGCTTGGAGAGCATACGGACGCCATCCTCACCGAGCTCGGCTATGACGCGGCAGCTATCGCCAGCCTGAGGGCGCGAAAAATCATCTGACCCCGATCGCAAATCTCGCCAGCCAGGAGTTCACGCGGAATGAAGCTCTATCATTGCAAGAACGCCCGCTCTCTCAGGCCGCTCTGGGCCCTGGAGGAACTCGGCCTCGACTATGAGCTCGTGAACATGCCCTTCCCGCCGCGGGCTCTCCATCCCGGCTATACCGATATCAATCCCCTCGGCACCGTCCCCGCCCTTGTGGACGGAGATCTGACGATGACGGAGTCTTCAGGCATCTGCCATTACCTCGCGGAACGCTACGGCCCGACCGACCTGCGGGTGGGCCCGGAGGAGACGGCGTTCGGCGAATATCTGAACTGGCTCTACCGCAGCGACGCCACGCTCACCTTCCCGCAGACGATTGTGCTGCGATACACGCGGCTTGAACCGGAAGCCCGCCGCCTGCCGCAGGCGGCGGAGGATTACACCATCTGGTTTCTCTCCCGCCTCAGAAGCGTCGAAAGCGCTCTTGAAGGGCGCACCTATCTGTGCGCAGACCGCTTCACCATGGCCGACATCGCCGTGCACTACGCGCTATTCCTCGGCCGGTCGCTCGGCCTCGAAGATCGCTACAAACCCAATTGCCGGAGATTTCTAGAAGACATGATGGAGCGACCCGCGTTTGTTCGCGCCATGGCGCGACAGGAAACCTGACGCGACCGGGCGTGAGGCGCCCTTGCGAGCTTCAGCGAGCGATCCTGTGTACAGACCCGGCAAGAACCGTGGCAGGGGAGGTATGACGATCGGTTCCCTGCGAGTTCACGGCCGAGGCGATGGCCGACCTGGCGCCCCTAACGGGCCTCTCTCGCGAGCAGCGCCGCCTTGACCGATCGGCCCCATCGGTAGCCGGAGATATCTCCGGTCGAACGCACGACCCGATGACAGGGAATGACAACCGCAAGACGATTAGCCGCGCAGGCCCCGGCAACCGCCCGCACGGCGGTCGGCGCGCCGACATGCCGCGCGAGATCGCTATAAGTCCGACGCTCGCCAGCCGGTATGTCGCGTAAAGCGGTCCAGACAGCCGTCTGAAATCCTGTTCCCAGGATATCGAGAGGTCCCTCGTAGGGACGTTGGGGATCCTCAAGCAGCGCCAGAATGTCCTGGAGGCAGGCGCGCGCCCGGTCTCCATCCTCGACGATCACCGCCCTCGGCCGAACCTTGAGAACCTCCTTGCGGAGATCGGCGGCGTCCCCAAAGCCGACATGACAAAGCCCCCTCGCGGTAGACCCGACAGAGAGCGCGCCCAGAGGGCTCATAGCCTCGGCCCAGTCAACAGTCTCCTCTGACAGCTTCACGACAGCTCCTTCGATAGGAAGCCCCTGCGTTACGACAGCTGCAGCCGGTCGCCGAAGACGCGACCCGCTAGACAGTCGCAGATGAAGGGACGAGTGAGACTGGGACTTCAATCATCCGCGTCCCGAGATATTCCCCAAGGGACTTCGCCTGACGGTCAAGACGGTTGTTTGAGGAGGCGCCCCCGGCGAGAACCCCGCGAACGAGGAAATTGAGCGCGCGGAGGTTCGGCATCTCATATCGATCGATCTCATAAGCGGCCATATCCGGACACAGTCGTCGGAACGCATCGACGGTCAGAAAATCGCGCAGGAACGCATATCCCTCATCGGTCTTCGCCCACACCCCGCAATTGGCGTGCCCGCCCTTATCTCCTGATCGTGTGCCGAACAGACGACCGAAGGGAACAGACGCGACAGGCCCGGCAGGGGCACGCGTCAGGACCGGCGGGGGAACCTGCACCCCGACGTCCGGCAGATCGAGACGCTGGGTGGGCATCACCTCGATCACATCCATGCCCGACACATGAACACGCTCGACGACCCGCCGGCTGTCGATCAGGGCCGGCCAGTGAACGATGGTCTGCCCGCCCGAAAACCCGCCGCCGCCGCGACCGACATTCCCGGGTATGGTGGCCAGACCGATTTCAACCGCCTTGGCCGACAGGAGACGACCCAGGCGGGACGGATCCCGGCTGGTCAGCGTCACCCGCAGGGCGGCGTGAGCCTCCTCGTTGGACGCGGCGTCGGACTTATCGCTCCGGACC
>CAIKWZ010000070.1 GCA_903831255.1 uncultured Alphaproteobacteria bacterium | reverse complement strand
GTCTCCGCCACCGCCCGAATCGCCGCATCTTCCTCGATATCCCCGACGATCGCGATCTCGATGGCGGCAGAGCTCAGAACGGGCGTCACGACACGTTTGAGCTCCTCAAATGTCCTGTCGACTGTCCGATCCGCGAGATCGGCGCCAAAACGCGGATCGCCAGAGGCGAACTCCCTCATGGCGCGGGTGGCCAGCACCGCCGATGCGCTTCCGTCCCACTTCGGCATGGCCGCTTCAAGAGCCTCGCGCCAGCGACGCTCAGCCTCCGGCCGCCAGCCCGGAGAGGTCAGATAAGCGGCCGCCACCTGAAGCTGGAGGACGAGGTCGGACGCCGTGGTCACATAGGCCCCGCCAAATGCGGTCGCCGAGACGCCGAAGGCTGTCTGGACCGCGCGGCCGGAGACGATCGATCGCAGGTCGTCCGAAGAGTGCGCCTTCAAACCGCCGTCGGAGAAGGCTGACATCAGACGCGACAGACCGGGAGGCGTCTCGGGAAAGATGGTTTCCCCTCCTCCGACCCGAAGCGAGACCTGCACGACATCTTTCTGAAAATCCGTCGACTTCACGAACAGGCGGACATTGTTGTCGAAGCGAACAGCGCGTGCATCGACGTTCGGCAGGCGCCGGTCCTCAGCGACCTCGCCGGGCGATCCGAAATCGGTATACGCGAAAACCGGCGCAGGACGGCTCACAAGCGGCGCCACCGCCTTCGTCGCGCTTTGCTCCCACGCCTGGATCACGCCTTGTTCAAGATCGGGCGCCGTCGCGCTCGCGGTGACGAAGAAAAGCGGCGTTGAAATCGACAGAGCGGACCGCAACGCCTGATGGACCCGCTCAGGCGTCGCATAGGGCAGCCAGGCTTCGATACGCTCAAGTCCTGCGGCAGGGCTCGAGAACACCTGACCGGACTGGATGGCGGCCAGAAGCTGATCGGCGAGAAGGGAGGAGGTGCGGGCGCTTTCACGCCGGGCCGCCAGGGACTGGGCGTTTCTGAGGGCGAGAACCTCCCGGTCGATCTCCTCAGCGGAGAACCCATAGAGCAAAGCCCGACGCCATTCCTGCTCCAGGGCCTCAATTCCGGCGCTCCAGCCGCCCGCCCTGACCGACACCGAGCCGGAAACGATGCCGGTCATGGACAGAAACTCCCAATACCGCACCGAGGCGCCCCGGAAGGGCGGATCGGCCGAAGCGGCAAGGGTCGCAAGGCGACGATTGAGGGCCGCCGCAGCCAGCTGAGCGAGACCAGCCTCCTGTCTGGAGGCGACCGTATCGATGGAGCGGGGGGATGCGGACAGGGAATAGACCAGCACCCCATCTCCCCCGTCCTCATGCACAAACACGGACGCCTCAGGCGCGCGCACCTGAAGACGATAGGCCGCATCCGGCGGATCTCCCGAGGGTCCTCTCGCCCTCCAGTCCGCAAACCATCGGGCAATCGCCTGCTCGCCCTCCGGGACTTCCATGTCTCCCACAATGACGATCAGGGCGCGTTCAGGTCGGTAGTAGCGATCGTAAAGTGACATCATCGCTTCGCGCGAGGCGGCCTCGATCGACTTCGGAACTCCGATCGGCGAGCGAGCAGCGGCCAGCGCCCCGGGCAGGAGAAAGGCGAGCTGCTGATCGGCGCGTCGATTCACATACGTGTCGCCTCTTCGATACTCAGCCATCACCACACCGCGTTCGCGCTCGATGGCGGCCGGATCGAAGCTCAGCTCCGAGGCGATCTCCCGCAGAAGGCTCAAAGCCTCGTTCATGCGAGCGGGGTTGGAAGCGGGAAGATTGAGAGAGTAGACGGTGTGCTCGAGCGAAGTGCTGGCGTTCGTGTCAGGACCGAGAGCAAGACCCATCCGCTCGAGGCGGGCCACAAGCTCGCCTTCCGGCACACGCTTCGACCCATTGAAAGCCATGTGCTCGATGAAATGTGCGAGACCGCGTTCATCCTCTTTTTCGTAAAGCGAACCGAAATCGATGGAGAGGCGGATAGACACCTCTCCAGGGGGCTGATCCCCCCGTCGCAGCGCATAGCGCAGCCCATTGTCGAGGCGACCAAAGACCGTGTCGGGATCAGGGGCGATGTCGCTCGCGTCATGGGGCCAGGCGGCCCCCTGGGGCGCCGGCTGGGCAAAGGCGGGCGGGACGGGGAGCGCGACGAACAGCGCCAGGCCCATCGTCAGAGAGAGGATCGCCCCCCGGGCCTGCCGAAGCAGACCGGAGCAACTGAGCCTTGCGCTCATGACAGAGGCTCGGCCCGTGGACAGGCCACAATCAGCGTCATCTGCGGCGATTGAAAGGTGCGTCACTCCCTGTCTATGCCTTCCGCACGTCCCCTTGTCGACCCGGCGAGGCGCCATGACCGCCCCTGCCCATCGCCGGCGGGCATG
Organism: uncultured Alphaproteobacteria bacterium; assembly: GCA_903831255.1. GTDB lineage: Bacteria > Pseudomonadota > Alphaproteobacteria > Caulobacterales > Hyphomonadaceae > UBA7672. The sequence goes on along the minus strand of CAIKWZ010000070.1, from coordinate 35,122 downwards.
CTAAAACCCGGTCCATCATGACCCGCTTGCCCCCCGAGCCCCTCCTTGACTGGTCCGCGACCGGCGCGCCGATCTCCATAGAGACCGGCGATGTCTATTCGTCCGAGGGCGGTCTTGAGGAAAAGCGGACGGTCTTTCTGACCGGCTGCGGCCTTCCCGACGCCTGGCGGGAGCGAAGCCTGTTCACGGTCGGCGAGCTGGGCTTTGGATCCGGCCTCTCCTTTCTGGCTCTCTGGGACCTCTGGCGGGCGCACCGACCTTTCGGGGATGCCCGCCTTCATGTGGTCTCATTCGAGGGAGCGCTGATGTCGGCTGCGTCCGCCGAGCGGGCCCATGCGCCATGGAGCGAAGTCGATGGCCTGGCCCGCGAGCTTCGGGCATGCTGGCCTGAGCGCGCCATCGGCGTCCAGAGGCTCGCCCTGTCGGATGGGGTTGTTCTGACACTTCATGTCGGCCCCATCGACAAGAGCCTGCCGCGCGCCGAGCTGCTGGCGGACGCCTGGTTTCTCGACGGCTTCTCTCCGGCCAGGAACCCTGAGATGTGGTCCGTTGAGGTCATGAGCGGGATCGCACGTCTCTCTGCCCCCGGAGCACGGGCCGCCACCTATACGGTGGCCGGTCCCGTAAGGCGGGCCCTTTCGGATGCTGGTTTCATGCCGACCAAACGGCCCGGCGCCGGCCGTAAACGTGAACGCCTTGAGGCGATCCTGACGCCTTCAGGCGCCTCGACCGCCGCCGAGGTTGAAACCGGCCATGATCGGAAGGCCGAACCAAAGGCCCGCCGCCCCCTGCGGGCGCTGGTGATCGGGGCCGGGATCGCCGGAGCCGCAAGCGCACACGCCCTCGCCCAGCGAGGGTGCCAGACGATCGTGATCGACAAGGGCGATAAGCCCGGCGCCGGAGCCAGCGGAAACCCCATCGCCCTGCTGATGCCCCGTCTCGACGTTGGCGACACGCCTGAAGCGCGCGGCCTCATCGAGGCCTACCTGTTCTCAAGACGCCTCTATCTGGGGCTCGGCGCCGATGCGGCTGTTCCGGCGATGACGATACGCCGCCCGGGCGCCGAGCGCGACCGACGTCGCTTCGAACGGCTGCTGGCGGACCCGCCGCTGACGCCGGATCATCTCCAGGCGCTCGACCCTCGCGCGCCTGGCGCCGGCCTTCGTCTTCCGGGGGCCCTCGCCATTCGACCCGAGAAGGCCTTGCCGGCTCTTCTGGCGGGATCGACGCTTGTCACAGGGATCGAAGCGAGCCGCATCCGTTTGGGGAGAGGAGCGGAGGTCGAGCTCTCGTCCGGCGAGCGGCTCGAGGGGGATGTTCTGATTGCATGCGCCGCGCTGTCGCTGTCTGGTCTTATCGGCCCTGGCGCCCCTCCGATCACCGGCCGCCTCGGTCAGATCGAGGCCGGCTTCCGGCCGACGCCCGAGGCGAGCGCAGAGGCGGACGGCGGTTACGTCGTATGCGCCTTCGGCACAGCCGCTTACGGGGCGACGTTCGAGGCGGTCCCGGATGAGGGCGCGCTCATCACCGCAAGCGCGCAGGAGACCAATCGATCGACCCTGAAGCGCCTGAGGCCGGACATCTCGCCCGAAAGCCTCACGCAATCGGTCTCACGGGCCTCGGTCCGGGCCACAACCCCCGACCGCCTGCCCTTCGCCGGCCCCATGGAGCGACCCGAAGCCGGGGGCGGCGCAGGTGGCCGGAGCGGCTATGTGATCGGCGGGCTCGGTTCACACGGCTATCTCTGGGCGCCCTTTCTCGCTGAAGCGGTGACGAGCCGCATCTTCGGGGAACCGTCGCCGGCCGAGGCCGACGTTCTCGCACGCCTCTCCCCCCACCGGTTCAAGACCATTGGTCAGGCCTCATCCGCCTGAAGACCTGCCAAAGGCGGTCCGGATGCGCCCGACGCCGTGAGGTCGAACGTGTCGCCGACCCAGATGCGGGGGGGGCGCAGGACACCGAAAGGCGAATGGTTGACGAGCCGACGAATCTGAACGCCCCTCTTGGCCGGATTTTTGCTCTTAAGATCTTTCACCGGACCGAGCTGAAGGGCTATGCCACCGTCATGAACCCGATTGCGCCTGATTGCGGACGATTTGAGACGGGCGCCCACATTCTGGGCGTTCGGGTCTATTATGAGGACACGGACTTCACCGGGGTTGTCTACCACGGCAATTATCTGCGCTTCTTCGAACGGGGACGCTCGGAATTTCTGCGGGTTATGGGGCCGCCGGAGGGCGCCGGGGACGATCCCGGCGCGTTTGCGGTCGTGCGGGTGGAGATAGACTTCCGCTCTCCGGCCAGGATCCATGACGCGCTCGTGATCCGGACCATCTTCAAGGGCATGAAGGGACCGCGCATGATCTTCTATCAGACCGCCGAACGCGACGGGCGCATTCTCTGCGAAGCGAATGTCATCGCGGTTCCCATCCATGCCGACGGCCGGGCGCGCCGACCTTCCGCAGCGGAACTCGCATTGTGGGGGCGCTATCGTCCGCCAGATCCTCCGGCGGGCTGACAGCATCGCGGAATCGCCCCTATTGACCTTGTTGTCGCCCAAATTCGCCCGCACTACTCGACCACCGTTCATTGTTCTTGTCGCGTCCCCCGTCGGGACTGTCCACGACCCCAGTATCGAGAGGCCCGTATGGATCCGGCAGTTCTTCCTGAGATCGCCAATCAGGACTTTTCCCTGATCTCACTGTTCCTGAAGGCGAACATCATCGTTCAGGCGGTTATGGTCATGCTCGCTGCGGCCTCGATCTGGTCGCTGGCGGTGGCCATCGACAAATCCATGCTGCTTGGAAGCGCTAACGCCCGCGCGCGAAAGTTCGAGGCCGCCTTCTGGTCGGGACAGTCCGCCGAAGACGCAGGCGAGCGCACATCCGATCATCCCGCCGACGCGATGGCTCGTGTGTTCGCCGCCGGGTCGCGGGAGTGGCGGGAGATGAGGCGGGTGAAGGACATCTCCGACCAGCAGGCGAGCGCGCTCATGGAACGGGTTCGCACACAGATGGACGTCGCGGTCAGTCGTGAGACCGGCCGGCTGGAAGCGGGCCTGATCACCCTGGCGATCATCGCTACGGCGACCCCCTTTATCGGTCTCTTCGGAACCGTTATCGGCATTATGAACGCCTTCAGAGATATCGCCGCGGCTCGCGAGACCAACCTCGCCGTCGTCGCTCCGGGCATCGCCGAGGCGCTGTTCGCCACCGCGATGGGCCTCGGCGCCGCCATTCCGGCCCTCATCTTCTTCAACAAGTTTTCCGGAGACGTCGGCAAGTTCACCGAGAGGCTCGAGAATTTCTCGCAGGAATTTCAGGTGAGGCTATCGCGTCGCCTGTCCGAGCGCCGGGACGTCTAGATCATGGCCACGCTGATCAAAGCCAACCGACATCGGGGACGTAAGCGCCGCCAGCCGATCGCCGAGATCAACGTCACGCCCTTTGTTGACGTGATGCTTGTGCTGCTGGTGGTGTTCATGATCACGGCGCCCATGCTGGCGACCGGCGTGCCGGTGGATCTGCCTAAGACCAAGGCCTCGCCTCTTCCCTCCTCGGACGAGCAGCCCCTGGTCGTGACCGTGGACAAAAGCGGTCAGGTGTTTGTCGGGGGACAGGAAGAGCCGGTGGAAATGGCCCGTCTCGCCCCGATGCTGACGGCGGTGGCGCAGGAGAACCTCGAAAAGCGGGTGTATGTCCGCGGCGACCGAGACGTCGCCTACGGTCGGGTCATGGCGGTTCTCTCCCTTCTTCAGACCGCCGGGTTCACAAATGCGGCCATGGTCGTGGATCCCAACTCGGCCAGCCGCGACCCTGAGGGAGGCTAGCCTCCCAGCATGCGTGTCGGGGTTCCGTTCTCACTGGCCATCCACGCGGCTATAGCGGCTGCGGGTCTTGTGGCGGCGCCTTCGCTCGCTCCGCCGCCCTCGCCGATGCGCCTTCTGCCGGTTGAACTCCTTGAGATCGCCGACACGACCAATGTGGCGCCGGTCTATGAGCAGCCTGAAGCCGAGGAGCCGGTTGCGGAGGAGGCGACCGCCGATGAGACGGCGGCTGCGGCACCCGCATCGGCGCCTGAGCGGGTCGAGGCCCTTCCCGCCCCGACCGAAAGACGGCCCGAGCCCGAAGCTGTAAAGCCGCCCGCGCCGAAGCCCCGCGCCCAGGAGCCCGAAGCCCTCGAAGACACCCTCGAGGGCGTGCTCAAAAGCGTGGAAAAAAGCCGGGCACGCAGACCCGCTCCGCAGAAGACTGCCGCCGATATCCGCCAGGTCACTGACGCCTCGCCGCGATCAGGGGCGGGAGACAATAAGCGGATGACGGTGACGGTCGCCGATTTCATCCGCTCCCAGCTTATCGCCAAGGGATGCTGGAACGATCAGGACGACATGGCGGATGCGCGGCGCCTGAGAGCAGTCATCCGCATTCGTTTCGATCGCGACGGCCGCCTTCTCGGCGCCCCGGAGCTTCGCGAGCCGGCGCGGCTTCCTGCCGGGGATCCGCCCATGCAGATCTTCACCCAGCGGGCCTTCCGGGCTCTCAACATGTGTTCGCCCTTCACCGTGCCGCCCGAATACTACGAGGTCACCCCGGCGCAGTGGATCGATATTGAGTTTGTTCCATGAAGCGAAGCCGCCCTGGCCGGATTCGTCCGGCGACATTCGCAGATACTGAGAGGCAGTCATGATCGGGACCTTCAGGATGATCCTCATCGCCGCGATCGCGGCCGTCTCCTGGACGCCGCTGGCCGGCGCGCAACTCCGGGTGACGGTCGAGGGCGTCAACTTTCAGCCAATGCCGATCGCTGTTCCGGATTTCGACGGGGCCAGCCCGCAGGCGAAGGACATCGCCGCACAGATGGCGGAAGTGATCCGGTCCGACCTCTCCGGATCAGCGGTCTTCCGGCTGATCGATCCCAACGCATTCATCGAACGGGATCTCGATATCTCGCTGGCGCCCCGCTTTCCCGACTGGACGGTGATCCAGGCTCAGGCTCTCGTGGTGGGCAATGTGGTGCTCGAAAGCTCCAACACGATGGTCACCCAGTTCCGGCTTTATGACGTTTTCGGCGGCAAGGAGCTCTTCGCCCAGCAATACACCGTCCCGACCGCGGACAACTGGCGGCGCGTGGCTCACAAAGTCGCCGACGACATCTATTCCCAGTTAACCGGAGAGGCAGGATATTTCGACAGCCGCCTCGTCTTCGTTTCGGAAAGCGGACCCGCAACGAACCGTCGCCGGCGCCTCGCCATCATGGATCAGGACGGGGCGAACGCCGAGCATCTCCTCTCAGGGATCAATTCCGTCCTCACTCCCCGGTTTTCTCCCTCGTCGCAGACGATCATCTACAGCGCGTATGTTCCCGACGCCCGCAATCCGGCCATCACCCGTCTGAGGGTCTATCTTTACGATATCGAGACGGGGCGACAGGAGGTTCTCAGCGAGATCGAAAAGGCGACGAATTACGCAGCGCGCTTTTCACCTGACGGCCGCTCGGTGGTGATGAGCCGGGAAAAAGGCGGAAACTCGGACATCTACATGATTGAACTGGCGCGACGTACGGAGCGCCGTCTCACCACCTCGCAGGCCGTCGACACATCGCCCTCCTTTTCGCCTGACGGACAGTCCATCGTCTTCACATCCGACAGGGGAGGATCGGCGCAGCTTTATGTCATGAGGGCGGACGGGGCGCCCATGGCCTGTCCAAGCGGCGGGACCGAGACCGCCTGCAGGATTTCATTCGGCCAGGGACAGTATACGACCCCGGTCTGGTCGCCCCGCGGAGACTGGATCGCCTTCACCAAACAGACCGGCGGCAAATTCTCGATCGGCGTCATTCAGCCGGACGGCAAGGGCGAACGCCTCCTGACGGAGGCCTATCTGGACGAGGGGCCGACCTGGTCGCCGAACGGCCGGGTGATCGCCTTTTTCCGCGAAGCGGGCCCAGGCGCCGGACCGAAGCTCTGGAGCATAGACCTCACCGGCCGCAATCTCCGGCGGATTCCGACGCCGGGCGACGCGTCGGACCCGGCCTGGAGTCCAATTCTGCAATGACGAAAAGCGGCCTTCGCCATCGCAAAACCGGGCCGGAAGGTTTCAGAGGATCGGCGATGCCGAGGGCGCCCGAGACGCGTGTTGTTCACGCTATAGTGGTTAACGGAAGGCCTGCTGGTGAACACTTCGCGAGCTGTCGCAAGAATGACATTACCAACACGCAACATTTTGCTGGTATTGTCATAAAAAACACGGAATATCATGGAGTATAAGAGGTTCGTCGCATCGTCAGGGCTTGCTCTTTATACGCAGGCGCCCGGTAATGCGGGGGGTTCAGGTTATAATAAACGCCGTTCTGGGTGGCGCGATAATGGAGAAGTGGATCATGCGGTCGTCTTTTAAATTTGTGTTGTTGGCCGCCGCCGCGGCCGTTGCCGTCGGTTGCGCCTCGAAGCCGGAGCCCACGCCTCCGCCCCCGCTTCCGCCAGCTGTAAAGCCGACGCCGGCCCCGACGCCGCCGCCCGTGCCGACCCCGCCGCCGACCCGCACAGGTCCCGCGGCCGGCTCCAAGGGGGATTTCCAGGCCAAGGCGACGGATCGGGTCTATTTCGATCTCGACCAGTACACGCTCGATGACGCCGATCGTCAGGCGCTTCAGGGCCAGGCCCAGTGGCTGACCCAGTACGCGGCAGCCCGCGTGCAGATCGAAGGCAATGCGGACGAGCGCGGAACGAGAGAGTACAACCTCGCTCTCGGCGCCCGGCGCGCCGAAGCTGTGGCGGGCTATCTCTCCTCGCTCGGCGTGAACGCCTCGCGCATCGAGACCGTCTCGTTCGGCAAGGACAAGCCGATTGATCCGGGCCACACCGAGGAAGCCTGGTCGCGGAACCGCAACGCGCACACCAACGTTGTGTCCGAAGCGATCAGCTAAATCCGGAGACTGCAGTCCGCCGCTCGTTCGCCATAATTTTGGCGCGGGCGGCGGATAGCGTTTCAGGCATGATTGACATGTCCCGCCTCTCTCCTCGTCCCCTTCTGGTCGCCGCCTGCTGCATCTCGCTGGCGGCGTTCTCCATCCCCGCGATCGGGCCTCCAGCGCTCGCTCAGGTGATGGGCGCAACCCCTTATGTTCCAGCCCCGGATCCGGCGGTCATCGCTCTTCAGACCCGCCTGGATGCGCTCGAGGACGATCTGCGCAAAGCGACAGGCCGGTTCGAACAGCTGGGCTTCGACCTTTCGGCTGCGCGCCGCACCGCCGAGGAGGCCAACGCCGGACGCCTCAAAGCCGAAGCAGACCTTGCGGCTCTCGCTGCCCGGGTTCAGGCTCTTGAGGATCGCCTCGCCGCCACCTCGCCCGCACCCTCCCAGACTTCAGCGGGCACGTCCCCCGGACCGGCCGGCTCGGCGGCCGGCGCGCCGGCGACCCCGAAAGCATCGATCGATCCGGCTTCTCTTCCCCAGGATGAGGCGGGTCTCCTCAAGGAAGCCCGCAATCTTCTTCTTGCGGGAGACTACCCTTCGGCCAACCTTGCGCTCAGCGTCTATCTTGAACGTTTCCGGGATCAGCCCAACGCGGCGGAGGCGCAGTATCTGCTGGGCGAGTCCTTCCTCTATCAGGATGCTTATCCGGAGGCGGCGGAAGCCTATGTCGCCCTCCTTGGCGAGTACAAATCCTCCCCGCGCGCACCAGAGGGACTGGTCAAGCTCGCCCGCTCCATGCGCCTGATGGGAGAGACCAAAGAGGCCTGCAAGGTTCTCGCCCAGATGACCGGTCGCTACCCCAAAGCTTCGGAAGCCGCCAAAACGCTGGCGGCCACAGAAAAGAGCCGCGCCAAGTGCTGAGGAGAGAGCGCGCGTGTTCCGCCCGTTTGCCCGCCTCGCCCACGCCGCAGATCGCCCCTGATTAAACGGAGCGGACCAACCGATGCGCGCTGCGTTCCCTGCACTCAGGATCCTCGCCCTGGGCTGGCTCATGACCGGCGCGTGGGTTGCGGGGTCAGACCTCACGCCGGCCCACGCTCAGAGCGCGCCCTCCGCCGAACGCGTTCGGGGCGGAATGTTCGATGCCTCAGACCCTCAAGGGCTCGCCCGTTTCATGACTGAGGCGGGATACCGGGCTGAGGCGACGCTGGCCTCGCGCGGCGCCCCGGTGATCCGCGGGCGCCTGTCGAAAAGCGATTACGCCATCCAGTTCTACGAATGCGAAAACGGCGCCTTCTGCAATTCGATCCAGTTTCTCGCCTCCGCCAGACGCCCCCCCAGCCTTGCGCTGGAGGAGGTCAACGCTTTCAACGCCCGATGGCGATATGTGAGGCTCTCGATCGCGGATGGACAGGCGCGGCTGCAGATGGATGTCAATCTCGACGCCGGCGTGACAGCCGACAATTTCGAGGACACACTCGACATCTGGAGGCAGCTGCTGGAGATGTTCGAGCGTGACATCCTCCAGATCCCCTGACCTGTCCCTCCCGTTTCCGGACCCCGAACTCGCGGGCGCCGCCTTTAACGCGCTGGATATCACGGTGGGAGGGTCCCCCGTCCTCGGCCTCGCCGTCTCGGGCGGCTCCGATTCGCTCAGCCTTCTGTTCCTTGCCGTCGCCTGGGGACGAGCGCGCGGTCGCGGGGTGCGCGCCGCCACCGTCGATCATGGGTTGCGGCCCGAGGCGGCTCTTGAAGCGCGCGGCGTCGGCGAGATCTGTGCGCGCCTCGGGATCAACCACGACATCCTGACATGGGCGCCTGGTAAGGGGCCCGTCAGCCAGGCCCTGGCCCGACAGGCGCGCTATCGCCTCCTGTCTGAGTGGGCGCATGCGCATCGCATCGAAGCCCTCGCGCTCGGTCATACACAGGACGACCGGATCGAAACCTTTCTCATTCGCCTGCGTGCGGGATCGACCTGGTATGGGCTTGCGGGCCCGATGCCGTCGGCGCCCTGCCCGCTCTGGCGGGAGGGGGAGAGTCTTCGGCTTATCCGCCCGCTCCTCGCCTTCGGGCGAGAGGAGCTGCGCGGGGCGTTGCGACACTTGGGAGAAGTCTGGGTCGAGGACCCCTCCAACACCTCCCGGCGGCATGAGAGAGTTCGCATGCGGGCCCTTGCCGGAGCGCTCGCAGGCGCGTCCCGCTCCTCCCTCATTCGACAGATGAACCGTCTCGCCGACATGAGATCGGCTGTCTGCGCCGAAGCCCGGAACGTTCTTGAACGCCATGTGACAGTCGGCGAGGCGGAAGCCCTTCTGGAGGCATCACCCTTTCGGGGGATGAGCCTTCAGGGAAGCGTTCGGCTCGCCGAGGCGCTTATTCTGGCCATGGGCGAATCTGGCGCGCCCCTGCGCCATGAAGCTCTTCTGCGGCTGATCGCACAGCTGAGAACCCCCGGAGGCGTCGGGCGGGGACGAACCCTTTCCGGCGCCTGGCTCAGCGAGCGTCGAGGCTTCGTCCGTATCCGTGCAGCTCCCCCACGCCGGGGATCGGATCTAGGCCGCATGGTCCCGTCTCTCAGGCGCGCAGGCGACCTGCTGACCGATCCGCTCAAATCCACACTTTATGTAAGGTTAATGAGCAGGGACGCCTCTCCGACGACCTTTCGGCACGCCTCGCTGCCTGAAACTGCGGAATTGGCGTGACATGTGGGCGCGACTTAATGCTTCCGCACTCGTTTTCCGGGATGATGTCCCCTATGTTGTTGGCTTGGTCTCTTGCTGAAAGATGGCGTTCATGAACCCGCGCAACATCTTCCTTATCGGTCTCGCCGTCTCGGTGCTGCTGGGCCTTCTGGTGGTGATGAACCCCACAGGGCGGAGCGGCGACACGGTTCCGATGACATATTCGGAGTTCATGGCGCAGGTGGACTCAGGACAGATCAAGTCCGCGACCATCGAAGGGACGCGGGTGACCACGCAGATAGGCGACAAGAAGTACACCGCTGTTCGCGACACGCTCGAGTTTGATTTTGCGAGCAAGCTGACCGCCAAGGGCGTCAATGTCAGCGTCCGCAATCCGGATGGCAATGGCGGCATTGTCAGCATGCTCGTCGGCGCCCTTCCCTTCCTCTTCATCGTCGGGCTCTGGTTCTTCCTGATGCGCCAGATGCAGGGCGGCGGCGGACGGGCGATGAGCTTCGGAAAGTCGAAAGCGCGCCTCCTCACGGAAAAACATGGACGGGTGACCTTTGACGACGTCGCAGGCGTCGATGAGGCCAAGGAGGAGCTTGAGGAGATCGTCGAGTTCCTGAAAGACCCCTCAAAGTTCCAGCGCCTGGGCGGGAAGATCCCCAAGGGTGCGCTTCTCGTCGGTCCGCCCGGAACCGGAAAAACCCTTATCGCACGGGCCGTGGCCGGAGAGGCGAACGTTCCCTTCTTCACCATCTCAGGATCCGATTTCGTCGAAATGTTCGTCGGCGTCGGCGCCAGTCGGGTGCGCGACATGTTCGAGCAGGCCAAGAAGAACGCGCCCTGCATCATCTTCATCGACGAGATCGACGCCGTCGGGCGTCATCGCGGCGCAGGTCTCGGCGGCGGCAATGACGAGCGCGAACAGACTCTGAACCAGCTTCTCGTCGAGATGGACGGCTTCGAGGCCAACGAAGGCATCATCATCATCGCGGCCACCAACCGGCCGGATGTGCTCGACCCTGCCCTCCTGCGCCCCGGCCGCTTTGATCGTCAGGTGACCGTCGGCAATCCGGACATCGTCGGTCGGGAGAAAATCCTCAAGGTCCACATGCGCAATGTGCCCCTGTCCAAGGATGTCGATCCCAAAACCATCGCTCGCGGCACGCCCGGCTTCTCGGGCGCCGATCTCGCCAACCTCGTCAACGAAGCCGCCCTGCTCGCCGCCCGTCGCGGCAAGCGCGCCGTGGGAATGCGCGAGTTTGAGGACGCCAAGGACAAGGTCATGATGGGACCGGAACGCAAGTCCATGGTCATGTCGCAAAAAGAGAAGGAACTCACCGCCTGGCACGAATCAGGTCACGCGATCGTTGCGATGAATGTGAAGGCCGCAGATCCGGTTCACAAGGCGACCATCATTCCGCGCGGCCGCGCCCTCGGCATGGTGATGCAGCTGCCCACGGACGACAAGCTGTCGATGTCGAAGGTCGAAATGATCTCGCGCCTCGCCATCCTGATGGGCGGACGGGTCGCTGAAGAGCTTCGGTTCGGCCCGGACAATGTCACCGCCGGCGCCTCCTCCGACATCCAGCAGGCCACCCGCCTCGCTCGGGCGATGGTCACGCGCTGGGGCCTCTCGGATGAGATCGGGCCGGTCGATTATGCCGACGATCAGGGAGAGGTCTTCCTCGGCCAGCAGCTCGTGCGCGCCTCCCATGTCTCGGAAGACACCTCCAAAAAGATCGAAGAAGAAGTGCGAGCCCTGGTCGTGGGCGGCATGGACGCGGCTCGACGGATCCTGACCGAACAGCGCGAGGCCTGGGAGACGCTCGCCGAGGGCCTGCTCGAATACGAGACCCTGACCGGAGAGGAGATCTCCGATCTCATCGTCGGCAAAAAACCGGACCGACCCGACGACGCCTCGCCCGGCCCCACCTCGGCTGTCCCGGTGATCAAGAAGCGTTCGCGAGGACAGGACGGGTTCGGAGCGGCGGACCCTGAACCTCAGGGCGCCTGAAGCGGTGCGCAGGAGGCCGGGTCTCGCCAGGAACGGCTTCTGTCTGCGCGCGGCGGCGGCGCTGCTTGCTGTCGGCCTGACGATCTTTCCAGCTTCAGCCCAGTCGCAGCGGGAACGCTGGAACACGCCGACGCCTCCGTTCAGGATCCTGGAAGGGATCTACTATGTCGGAACCGAGGGGCTTGGCGCCTATCTCTTCACTTCGACGAACGGGCATGTGCTCCTGGATGGCGCCCTGCCTGAGTCGGCCTCGCAGATCGAAGCCTCCATCACGGCCCTCGGGTTCAGGCTCTCAGACGTTAAGATCCTCCTCAACAGCCACGCCCATTTCGACCATTCCGGCGGGCTTGCTCAGCTGAAGGCCGCCACCGGCGCCAGGCTGATTGCGCATGCGGCGGATCGAAGCGCGCTTGAAGGCGGATTTTACGCCGGCAGCGAAATGGCGAAGGCCCTCGGCGCCCCTCCGGTTAAGGTCGACCAGACCGTGCGCGACGGGGATGTTGTCCGGCTCGGAGACCTTACGCTCACCGCGCGCCACACTCCCGGACACTCTCCCGGCTGCACCTCATGGGAGATGCGGACCACAGAACAGGGGTCGGAGCTGAACGTCCTTGTGTTCTGCTCAGCGAGTGTGGCGGCCAACCGCATCACTCCGCCGCTGCAATATCCCGGCATTGTCGAAGACTATCGCCGAACCTTTCAGACGGCCTCGAGCCTCAAGGTCGACGTATTCCTCGCTCCGCATCCCGAGTTCTTCGACATGACGGCCAAGCGCGCCGCTCTCTCCCGGTCGCCAGGCTCGAACCCGTTCATCGACCCCAACGCCTTTCCATCCTTCATCGCGCGGCAGGGAGCTGACTTCGAGCGCGAGCTTGAACGGCGCACTCAGGACGCCGCAAAGAGCGCTCGCCCCTGAGGGTCGCTCTCAGTCGCCCTCCTCATCCGCCGCCGGCGCCTCCAGCGAGGGAGGCGGGCGCACGCCCAGCCTCTCCCAGGCGCGCGCAGCCGCCATTCGACCTCGCGGCGTTCTAATCACGAAGCCCTGCTGCATGAGATAGGGTTCGATCACCTCCTCAATGGCGTCACGCGCCTCGGAGAGAGCGGCTGCAAGCGTGTCAGCGCCAACCGGACCGCCGCCATAGGTCTTGACGAGCGCCGTCAGGTAACGCCGGTCGAGCGCATCAAGACCATCTTCCTCAACCTCAAGGCGCATCAGGGCCCGGCTCGCCGCGCTGCGCGTGATGCGCGCACCGTCCGCCTCGCAGAAATCCCGCACCCGTCGCAGAAGACGAACCGCAATACGAGGCGTGCCACGAGACCGCCCGGCGATCTCTTCCGCGCCGTCCATGGCGATGTCCGCGCCCATCTTGACCCCGGCCCGATGGAGAATGCCGGCGAGCTCTTCGCGGGTGTAGAACTCCAGGCGCACGGGAATACCAAACCGATCACGCAGCGGCGTCGAGAGAAGACCCGCCCGCGTCGTCGCCCCCACGAGCGTGAAGGGCGGCAGATCGATCTTCACTGATCGCGCCGAGGGGCCCTCTCCGATGATGAGGTCCAGAGCATGATCTTCCATTGCGGGATAAAGGATCTCTTCGACCTGAGGCGGCAGGCGATGGATCTCGTCGATAAACAGGACGTCGCGCGCCTCGAGGTTGGTCAGGAGCGCCGCGAGGTCGCCCGCCCGCGCGATGACGGGACCGGACGTCGAACGAAACCCCACGCCCATCTCCCGGGCGAGGATCTGCGCGAGCGTCGTCTTACCCAGCCCGGGAGGGCCGAAAAGAAGCACATGATCAAGCGCATCGCCGCGACGGCGAGCCGCCTCCACGAAGACACGAAGATTAGCCTTCGCCGCCGCCTGGCCGGTGAAATCGTCGAAGGCCAGAGGGCGCAAGGCGCGATCCGGCGCCTCGCCGGGCTGACGCTCAGGATCTGTGATGCCGCCGTCTCTCGCCATGGCGACCTTCCTGCCCTGATTTCCCCGAAAAGGGAACAGGTGAAGAACGTCGCTCCTCTTCCGCCGCCTTCGATCAGTCGGATTTGCGCGACAGAACCTCGCGAATCTTCATGCCCAGAATGATCAAAGCGAAAGCCAGGGTGAACAGGTTGGCGAGGATAACCGGCCACTGGCGGGTCAGAACGCCATAAATCCCCCACAGGCACAGACCCAGGGTGAACATGGCGTACATCGTCAGGGAGATCGCCGCGGTGTCGCGCGTGCGCAGGACCCTGACGGTCTGAGGAAGAAAGGACAGCGTTGTGAGAACCGCGGCAACGGCGCCCACAGCTTCGATGAGCCCTGCGTTCATGACCGTCTCCCTGCCTGATGGGCCCGTCGATGAGGCCTCTCACGCGGCGCGCGCGCCTTTGATCTTTACGCATGATCAGCTGAGGAACGGTAGGCCTCATTGGATTGACCCGACAATCTCACCCCCTCACACTCAGCTCTTAAAAAGGCGATCCCAGGCGACCGCCCTGCGGACCGGCCCCCGTCGCCAACGGAGCGAGAAGGCCCCGCCGGATGTCCAGATCCCGCCGCGATCCGAGCTCCCTATCCGCCATGCGCCGAACGGCCGGCGGACTGCTGCTTGCGATGACGGGCCTCTATGTCGGAACCCACCTTCTCGCCCCGCCTGCCGGGGCTTGGGGATATGTGCGGGCCTTCGCCGAGGCGGCGATGATCGGGGGGCTCGCCGACTGGTTTGCGGTCACGGCGATCTTCCGGCAGCCCTTCGGCCTGCCCATCCCACATACGGGCGTCATTCCCCGCCATCAGGGCCGCATCGCCGATGCAGTCGGCGCCTTTATACGCGATCACTTTCTCGAGCCTCAGCTCGTCTCACGGCGCCTCGAAACGGCTGACCTGAGCGAGGCGGCCGCCCGATGGCTCAATGTCCCGTCTCAGGCCTCTGCGCTGGCCGCGGGCCTCACCTCTCTCATCCCTGGCCTGCTCGAGACCCTTGAGGAGGAGGAAGCGGCGCGCTTTCTTCGCGAGCAGGTCGAAGAGGCGGCGCGCGGAGGCCGCCTCGCGCCTCTGCTCGCCTCGATCCTCGAGAGCCTCATCCGGCAGGGTCGTCATCAGGCCCTCCTCGACGCCCTTGCCGCAGAGGGCTTCAGACTTCTGGAGGAACAGGGGGAGCTTATCCGCTCAAAGGTTCGCGAGCGGACCGGGTGGGTCTGGCGGCTCATCCGTCTCGACCACCGCGCGGCCGATGCGCTCATCCTCGCCCTTGAAGACCTTCTGGGAGACATCGCCCGCGATTCCACCCATCCGGTACGCGATCGAATCCGCCTTATGGCGACCCGGTTCGCCGCCGACCTGAGACAGGATCCTCTCCTTCAGACACGTCTCGAGACCTGGCTCAGCGAGGCGATGACCCACCCTGAGGTCGCATCGAGCCTCGAGACCGGATGGATCGAGGCGCGGTCGGCTATTCGCCGCGACTGCCTGGCCGCCGACAGTCGCATTCGCAGCTTCATCGAGGGTCTCCTGCGTGGGCTCGCCCACGACCTCCTGGAACAACAGGCCATGCGCGACACAATCAATCGTCGCCTGCGCCCGATGATCAGCGATTTCGCGCGGCGACATGGAGACGATGTCGCTGCGTTCATCTCCCACACGATCCGTGACTGGGACGCCCGAACGCTCGCCGATACCCTCGAGGCGCATGTCGGTCGCGACCTCCAGTTCATACGGATCAACGGCACGGTGATAGGCGGTCTGATCGGCCTCGCCCTGCACGCCGGGGGCGACCTCCTCGATCATCTTTAAGCGGACGGTGCGAGAGCCTTGAGGCCGGCGCGGATGAGCGCAGAGGCTGCGGCCTCCTCCCCCAGCTCACGTCCCGCAAGGGCGATCGCGCGAACCGCGTCCGCTTGCGGATAGCCAAGATTGACCAGGGCGGAGACTGCGTCTGAACGGGCGCCCGAGGAGGCGATCGCAGATGCCGAGGGCGCATCCGGCGCGTCGCCGGCGTTGCGAACAGCGAAAAACCCCGTCGGCGCCGGCTTTCCCTTGAACTCGGTGACGATGCGTTCAGCGAGCTTCTTTCCAACGCCGTGGGCGCGGGTGATCGCTGTGACATCGCCCAAAGTGATCGCATCCATGAGTTGCGGCGTGGCGAGGGTATCGAGAATGGCGAGCGCGATCTTTGCCCCAACGCCCGGCGCGTCCTGCAGGCGCGCGAACCAGGCGCGCTCCAGAGGATCGATGAAGCCGTAAAGCCGGATCGCGCTTTCGGACATCTGCGTCTCGACGAAAAGCTCGGCGGGCTCCCCGGGCCGCAGTCGCTGAAGCGTGCGGGCGCCTGCGTGCACGACATAGCCGACGCCCTGCACGTCGATGAGGGCCTGAGCCTCCCCGACGGCCGCCACACGACCTCTCAAGCTTCCGATCATGTCCGCCTCTCAGGCCTTCAGACGCATTTGGGACGGCGTGCGATGGTGCGCCCCGCAAATCGCCACCGCCAGGGCGTCGGCGGCGTCGGCGGACACCTCGCCGGCCCTCGGAAGAAGCCGCCGGATCATGAACGCGACCTGGGTCTTGTCGGCCCCGCCCGAGCCAACCACGGACTGCTTGACCGTTCGCGCCGAGAACTCGGCGACGGGCAGACCCGCAGCGGCAAGCGTCGCCAGGGCCACGCCCCTCGCCTGCCCCAGCAGAAGGGTCGATTTCGGGTTCATATTGACGAAGGTCTCTTCAACCGCCGCCTCATCCGGCTTGTGATCGAGTATCACCGCACGCAACCCTGCGGCGAGCTGCGCGAGGCGCTCGGCCATGGGGGCGTCCGCTTCCGGCGCCACAACCCCGTGGGCGACCCAGACCAGTCGGGGACCGGACACCTCGATGACCCCCCATCCGGTCCGGCGAAGGCCCGGGTCGACGCCCAAAAGGCGAATCGGTGTGTCCATGT
The DNA here is from genome assembly GCA_903831255.1 of uncultured Alphaproteobacteria bacterium. Lineage (GTDB taxonomy): Bacteria > Pseudomonadota > Alphaproteobacteria > Caulobacterales > Hyphomonadaceae > UBA7672. The sequence goes on along the minus strand of CAIKWZ010000070.1, from coordinate 18,588 downwards.
GCGCCTCGCCTCCGGCCGAACGATAGGTGAACGCTCCAAGCGTTAACAAGTCGGAAACCCTCCCCGGTGGACTCTTCCGGCGCAAATGAAGACTGCCTTCAGGGACCTGCGTTCGTGACTTCGCCCATTCTTTCCCGACGCGCCGCCTTCGGGCTTATCGCACTGTGCATGACGCAGCGTCCGGCATGGGCCGAAAGTCGTCTTCGCCTGCCCCTGCGCCTCGCCTATATGCGCATGGACAGTCAGGGCTTCGTGTTCATCTCCTCGCACGAACAGGGCCTTTGGCGAGCGCTTCAGGGCCGACTTGGGGGACTGATCGAGGAGATCCGTCCGATCCAGCCTGGCAACAGGCTCGGGATCAAGGCGCCGGAAACTGATTCGGGCGCTTCCTGCGCCCTGGCCGCCCGAGCCCTTGCGCTCGAGGCGGGTTTCGACCGCGTTATGCTCTATGGCGCCCTCAGCGGGCGTCGCTCCTATGAGGCCGAAGGCAATGGGCTCTCACGGATGTTCGCAAGCCTCCGCTCGGAACACGGACCTTATGACCCCGCCACCGGCGAGGCTCACCTCCTCCACGTCGATGGGGGCGCCCCGCTCCTCTCGCTGCGCACCGATGCAGCTCCCGCCTCACTCCTCGACAGAGTGACCGGCGCACGCCGCCCCGAAGATGACGCTCTTGCAGGACTGATGGATGGTTTTGAACAGAGGGTTCTCGATCTGGCGCGTGGGGCGTATCTCTCTGAGCGTTCGATTGCGGACTGAGGAGGCCTGACCGAGACGAGGTTGCTCAGGCGCGAGACGCCTTCGACCGGTCTTACCAGCCGCTGGCCGATGCCGCCCTGATAATGCACTCCTGAGCCAGCCTGCGATCGGCCAGAAACTCCGCACTCCGATCATCCCCCCAGCGACCGGGCGACAGACGCGCCGGGTCCGGCTCGGCCGCGTCCGATGGAAGGGCTGACCCCACGCACGACCAAGACATCCCGCCTCGATCCTCACCTTTTGCTTCGATGACAATAACAGGCCCCTGGCCCGAAGCGGACCGCAAGCGTTTCGAAAGATCTCTCAAACAGGCCCGCGCGGCCGGACCAGAGGCCGGACGACAGGTCTCAGCTTCCGAGGCCGCATCGAGAAACTGGAGGTTCAGCGATCCGCCCGGAACCGGCCCCAGATACTGAAGGGCCTCCAGGAGACGTCGGGTCGATGCAGCAGTTCCGCCATAGCCGTCGATATCGCCCACCACGACGAGCCGCACGGATGGCGGGGGCGGCAGGGCCAGGGCAGGTCCTGCTCCGAGGCACACGGCGAGGACGGCCGCCCGACAAAGGCTGATGGCGAGGGAACGCATCTTTCTCACTCTCCGTGCGAAACAGCGGTGGACTGGCGAGGAGGACACTATCCGGACCTCCTCACAATAGCGAGCTTCGAGCTGCATCGGAGATCTGAACACAGGCGCGCATTCCACAGGCGCTGAATGTCATCCCTAAACGCGATACCACCCCGCTCCGGTCTTGCCGACAACGATCCCCGCGTGAGACATCAGGCCTAGACTGATCTGTCCTTCGGAGCGCCTCATGATCTCTCCTGTCCGCCACGCTCTCGCCCTGCTCTTCACCGCCGCATGGCTCGGGGCGTGTGTGCAAAGTCCTGCGCCAGCCGCAGCGCCCTCGCCCATTGCGGATGCGGCGACACGCGAAGCCCTCGAAACCAATCCGTTACTGGCTGAATGGACGGGCTCCTACGGAGGCACGCCTGCATTCGAAAAGATGTCTCTGGCTGATCTGAGGGAGGCCCTTGAGGCCGGCATGGCGGCCCATCTCGCCGAGATCGATCAGATCGCCTCTAATCCTGAAGCCCCAACCTTCGCCAACACCATCGAGGCCATGGAACGGGCTGGCGCTCCCCTCGACCGGGCGATGACCTATTACGGCATCTGGTCTTCGAACCTCTCATCCCCCGAGTTCCGGGCGATTCAGAGAGAGATCGCGCCCCGCCTGTCCGCCTATAATTCAAAGATCATTCAGAACGCGGCCCTCTTCGCCCGGATCGATCGCCTGCAGTCCGCTTCCTCGCGCCTCAGTCTCACACCGCAGCAGACGCGACTGCTAAAGCTCACCCATGAGCGTTTTGCTCTCAATGGGGCCGCCCTCAACGAGGACGGCAAGCGCCGTCATGCCGAGATCAATCAGGAGCTGGCGGGCCTCCATACACGCTTCGCCAATAACCTGCTCGCGGACGAGGAAAAGTATGTGACGTTTCTGTCCGCGGACCGGGCCGGCGGCCTTCCCGGTTCCTTTGTCGCCTCGGCGCGTGCGGAGGCCGACGCCCGCGGACGGCCGGGAGAGATCGCCATCACCAATACGCGGTCCTCGATGGATCCGTTTCTGACATTTGCAGACGATCGGGCGGCCCGCGAGGCGGTCTGGAGAACCTATTACAGCCGGGGCGATAATGGAGACGATAACGACAACAACGCCCTGATCGCCCGTACCCTGCAACTGCGGCACGAGCGGGTGGGGCTCCTTGGCTTCCGCACCTATGCGGACTGGCGGCTTCAGGGCAACATGGCGCGCTCTCCCGCTGAAGCCACGCGTCTCATGGAAGCGGTATGGGCTGCCGCCAAAGAACGGGTGCGCGAAGAGGTGGCGGACATGCAGACCCTCGCCACCCGGAGCGGGGACAAAGCTGTTATCGAGCCCTGGGACTATCGTTACTACGCGGAGAAGGTACGCAAGGAGACCTATGCGCTCGATAGCGAGGAGGTGAAGGCGTATCTCCAGCTCGACGCGTTAAGGGAGGCGATGTTCTTCGTCGCCGGGGAGTTGTTCAACTTCCGGTTTACTCCTGTGCCGGAAGGCCGTGTTGCGGTCTTCCATCCCGATGTGCGCGTCTGGGAGGTCCATGATCGGACCAGCAGCAAGCTCATTGGCCTTTGGTATCTTGACCCCTATGCGCGCGTCGGCAAGCGCTCAGGCGCCTGGGCCACGAGCTATCGCTCTCACTCGACGATTGACGGAGAGACAGTCGTTCTCGCGTCTAACAATTCCAATTTCGTCAAGCCTCCGCCGGGACAGCCCCTCCTGATCTCCTTCGATGATGCGGAGACCTTCTTCCACGAGTTCGGACACGCCCTTCACGCCCTCTCCTCGAGGGTCGACTATCCCGGGCTCAATGGCGGGGTCAGAGACTACACGGAGTTTCAGTCGCAGCTGCTCGAGCGCTGGCTCCTGACGGACAAGGTCATCTCGGGCTATCTGCGCCATCATCAGACCGGCAAGCCCATGCCGCAGGATCTGGTCGACAGAATCCTCAAGGCCTCCACCTTCAACCAGGGGTTTGCAACCGTCGAGTTCCTCGGTTCGGCAATCATGGACATGACCTATCACTCGATCGATCCGACAGGCCTCAATCCCAAGACCTTCGAGCGCGAGGAGCTGGCCCGGCTCGGCATGCCCCCGCAGATCCCCATGCGACACCGCTCGACGCAGTTCGGCCATGTCTTCTCAAGCGAGGGATATGCGGCCGGCTATTACGGCTATCTGTGGGCGGACGTCCTCACATCTGACGCCGCTGAGGCTTTCGCCAAGGCGCCGGGAGGCTTCTACGACAAGGATATGGCGCGCAAGCTCGTTGATAACCTCTTCGCCGTGCGCAATGCCGTCGATCCGACGGAGGCTTACCGGGCCTTTCGCGGACGGGACGCCTCGATCAACGCCCTTATGCGCGATCGAGGATTTCCGGCGGAGCCGTGATCACGGCGCAAGGGAGCCGGGCGACGGGATGGACCTCGCCGTCAGCGTTTCTGCGTGCGCCGATTGCGGCGTCGGTAAGCTGACGGCGGACGATTGGCCCAGGGAGCGACGTGGTCGAGGGCGTCCTCTTCGGCGACCTCATCCTCGCTGATGGTCTTGTTTTTCGCGGAGACGCCACGACGATGGATCTCCTCACGGTCGCCACACACCAGGTGGTGCCATTCAGGCAGCGGACGACCCTCCTCAATCAAGCGGTAGGCGCAGGTCTTCGGCAACCAGTCATAGACCGGAATGGTCTCTGCGGTGAGCTTGATGCAGTCCGGGACATAATCCCTGCGGTTCTCGTAGTTCGAGCACTGACAGGTTGAAGCGTCCAGAAGGCGACAGTGAAGGCCCGTGTAGAGGACCTCGGTCGTATCCTCATCCTCCAGCTTCACAAGACAGCACTTGCCGCACCCGTCGCACAGGGCCTCCCATTCAGCCTCTGTCATCTCCGACAGGCGCTTGGTCTCCCAATAGGGCTTATCTGGATTTTCCGGCGTCATAGAACATACACCGTCATCTCAGAGGGGGCGGGCAAGACACATGCTCCACTCGGGCCTGCGGGCCATCTGGGCGCGAACAAAGGAGCATCTCGGATCAATCAACAATCCCTCATCGCGGGCGTCCGCCACAGCGCGCTCCAGCAATGCCAGACCGACGCCGCGTCCCGACAAAGACTTGTCCACATAAGTCCGGTCGATAGCCATGACCGGATGACCGCCCGCCCTATCGAGACGATAGGTCAGCTCGCATTCATGACCGTCGACAAGAGCTGCGTAGCGTCCGCCCTCAGGACCCGCCGTTCTTGCGATTCTGATCCCGCTCATGACGTCGCGTCTCCGAACCCTGTTCAACGGGTTCATCTCACCCTCCCCGTTTGCGGGATGGAGATCAAGGGCGCGGGATCCGCAGAAGAGGACGGGAAAGCCGGTATGGGAACGAATTATCAGGCAAAGAGAGCGTCGACGTCCGCCTGGGCGCCGTCGTCGATCGTCTGCTCGCCTTCGCCGTTGATCACTCCGCCAACGAGACTGATCAGCTCGAAGATCTCCTGACCGTAAACAGCGACGCGAGCCGCCTTCTCCGGCGCCGCCTTGAGCTGGCGCTGGACCTCATAAATCGCCTCTTCCACCTCGTTGCAGGCGGCCCTGAAGCGGGCGAGGACGTCGGCCGGGGCCTGCTCGAAGGCGGCGATCGCCAGTTCCTTGTCGCTGAAGCCTGTCTGCCGGAAATGCTCGGCGTAGGATATGGGCTGCCATTCGATGATCAGGTCGCACATCTCCGGCATGTCGCCGAGCATGCCGACAAGCATGGCCACTTCATTGTAATGGTTCAGATAATCGGTCGCGAGATAGGTCGCCGAATTGATGTTGGCGGCCTTTAGGGTCTTTGCATCAATGCGTGCGTCCACGACCATACGTGACAATCCTTCCAACCCTCCCCCCTCTTTGCAAAAGAGAATTGACGGATTGTTACAGGCGTCGGCAGGATCTTCAGCAACTGACGCTTTCCCATCGCGTCCCCGCTCGTTAGGGATGGGATGGAACGCCTGAAGGCCATTTTTCGATGTCCGACCGTCTTTTCTTTCCGATGGCGCTGCTGATTGCAGCGGCCTTCGTATTCCTGGCCCTCGACCCGTTCGCGGAAAGACCTCCAACCGGCCCGCTCAGCGGCGGCGGGCGGAACGCTGAAGACGTTCTGGCTGCCGGCGAAGAACTTCACCGCTTCCTTCCGGGGGAGACCGGGGGACTAACTTTCGAGCCTGGGTCGGCAGGAGAGGGCGTTCTCCTGCGGATCAACCGCCTCGCAGAGCAGACCTATGACGACCCGCGCTCAGGCCCCCATCTTGTCCTGGCCGAAGACCTTGAATACGCCTTCGAGAACCGGGAGGTCGAGGTCGCGATTGAGGCACGCGCCGCCGGAGAGTTTGGGGCGAGCCAGTTCGAGGCCGCCTATATGGCGCGAGCCGGCGAGGAAAGCGGATGGCGAACCTTCCCCTTAACCGCAGAGTTTGCGCCCTACACGTTCATCTGGAGCGTGCCACCGCGGGGCGACAGCGAAGGCTATGACTTCATCGGGATACGTCCCGTGGCCCCTGACAAAAGGCGATCGATGGAAGTCCGTTCGATCCGGATCCGCACCGTCGGCGTTAAAGGAGAGACACCCCCGGCGGCCGACGACTGATCTCGCTCACCTGAAAGGGCGATGGTGTGATCGCAGACCAGCCGTCATCGCCCCTATGAGATATGACAGGGGGGCGGACGCTAGCTAAAGGAGGCAATCGACTCCACGACCCGATCCTGATCCTGCTCCGAGAGGTAGGGATGCATGGGCAGGGACACAACCCGAGATCTCACGGCCTCCGTCACGGGCAGCCCTCCCGGCGCGCGAGGATAGCGGCTGTAGACATCCTGCATGTGGATCGGGATCGGATAATAGATCGCCGTCGGAACGCCCTTCGTCTTGAGATGGGCGCACAGGGCGTCACGAGCGTCATGTTCGATCGTGTACTGGGCCCAGTTCGAAAACCCTCCGGCGATCACCTTTGGAACCTGCCGCACATAAGGCGCAAGACGTTCAGAGTACCGTCGGGCAATCGCGTCACGACGAACAAGCTCGTCGGGGTATATCTTCAGCTTCTCGACAAGTATCGCCGCCTGAAGAGCATCGAGCCTCGAATTGACCCCGACGCGCATGTTGAGATAGCGCGGATCATTGTCATAGCGGCGCGCCGCCATGTCCTCAGCGCTCGCCTTTCCATGAATTCGTATGGAGTCCACAAGGCCTGCCAGCGCTGGGTCATTGGTGAGAACGGCCCCTCCGTCGCCATAGCAACCGAGAGGCTTCGCCGGAAAAAAAGACGCTGTCGCCACATCGGCCCAGTCCAGCGGCTGGCGGCCGTTCAGCGTGCATCCGAACCCCTGCGCCTGGTCGGCGATCAGCTTCAGCCCGTGGCGCTTCGCAATCTCTGAGATCGCAGGATAATCCGCCGGCTGGCCGAATAGATCGACCGCAATGATTGCCCGCGGCGTCAGCTCTCCAGCCGCCTTGACCGCCAGAATCGCGGCCTCAAGGCTTTCGGGATCCATATTGTAGGTATCCGGCAGCACGTCGACAAAAACTGGGCTTGCTCCCACGAGGGGCGCGACCTCGGCGGACGCGACAAAGGTGAAAGAAGGCACAAAAACCGCATCCCCGGGGCCAATGTCCCAGGCCCGCAAGGGGATGAGAAGCGCATCGGTTCCGTTCGCACAGGCAAGAGCATGCCTGGCCCCGGCGAACGAGGCCAGAGCCGCCTCGAAGTTTACAACCTCAGGCCCCATGATGAACCCGCAGGTCGACAAAACGCGCCCGATGGCGGCGTCAATCTCCGGAGCGATGCGGGCCCGTTGCGCCTGAAGGTCGATGAAGTTCATCTCAAAGCTCCGCCTCTTCCTCTGCCTGGCCGCCGAGCTCTCTCCATCGCTCAGCCTCCCCCGTCCGGGCAAATCACCTTACGCTTCATTCTGTAACGCACGTCCCCCCTCAGGGGCGCTCATTCCAGCAGAGGGCCTCCGGCCCACCCGCACTGAGGCGGATCACGCCATAGCCGCCGGTTGAGAGTTTTCCTGGTCCCCTATCTCCGATGGCCGAACGCGCAAATCGGGCAATCCCGTTGGAGGTGACGACCAGATGAGCGCCCGGGGTTGATTGAAGATGCTCGAACAAAGACCGCCAGGATGCCTCCAGCGCTGGCGGATCTACGATCCAGCCCGGAGGCGGCCGGCCGGCCTCTTCCCACGCCTGAAGCCCCGCCGGTCCAATCCGGGCCAGCACCTCGCTCTCCGCCACACCTTCATCCGGGCCGTAATCAATCTCCTTCAGAAACGGCTCAATGCGGATGTCTGCGAGCGATCTCTGGTAAGCGCCGATACGGTCTGTCGTCTCGCGGGTCCGTCGAAGGGGACCCGTCCGGATCGAGGAGAAAACAATATCTCTTTCGCGGAAATGTCGGCCCAGTCGGTCGGCCTGCTCGCACCCTGACAGGGACAAAGCCAGATCAGTCCTCGCCCCAACCCTGAGAAGCGTGTCTCCCGGGTCGAACGTGTTGCCGTGGCGCACAATGTAAATGTCTGCGTTCATCGGCGAAACGGATCGCCGTGGGTCGTAAGGAGGCGCTCAGCCAGGGCTGCATCCTCGGGAGTGTCGATGCCCGAGATCGCAAGCTCAGGCGCATCGACAAGCACCGCCTGAACGCTGAGGCCGTTTTCGAGAAATCTCAGCTGCTCGAGACCCTCAAGCCCTTCGTAGTGGGACATCGGCAGGACGGAGATCGCCTCCAGCGCTGAGCGGGAGTAACCGTAAAGACCGATATGCTGGAGAACCGGCGAGAGGTCGGAGGCGGCCCTCAAACCCGCCTCCGACCTGATGGCGGGAAGAATCGTCTTTGAAAACCAGAGGGCGCGCCCGCTCTCGCCGCGGATGCAGGTCGTCCCCGAAAAGGGCGTCGTCTTCTTGCGTTCGCGCAGATCGTCCAGCGCCTTCCAGGTCAAAGGAACAACAGGGGTCACCACATCCGCTTCGCCGGCGGCCCCGATCAGCGCCGAGACATGGCTGACGGGCGTGAAGGGGGCATCTCCCTGCAGATTGACGATGAACTCCGCCTCCGGGGCCACAAGATCCGCCGCGGCGCGCGCCCTGTCCGTCCCCGAGGCGAGGTCCGGGTCGGTCATCACGGCCTCGAGGCCGATGGAGCGGGCATGATCCAGAATGCGATCGTCATCGGTCGCACACACCACGCGAGCTCCGCACGCCGCCCCGGCCTTTTTTGCGACATCCGCTGTACGCGCGAGCATCGAGATCCCGGCGATCGGATGCAGGGGTTTTCCGGGAAAGCGGGTGGATTTCCAGCGGGCGGGTATGACGATCAGGACGTTCACGACAGGATCCTCCCTCTCATCAAACCCTCACGCGACGCCGGCCCGCAGGAGGTCGTGGAGGTGAACAAGGCCGACCGGAAAGGACGAAGAGACAACAAAGACCTGGGTGATCTTTCGCTCGTTCATGGTCCGCAACACGCTCGGCGCCAGCGTGTCCGGCTCCACCGTGAACGGATTGCGGGTCATCACATCCTCAATGCGCTCGGCCAGGGCGCCCGAGGCGATGTATCGTCTGAGGTCGCCATCGGTGACCACGCCCTTGAGGTGGCCGATCACATCCACCACCCCCAATATCCCAAACCCCTTTTGCGATATCTGCGCGACGCCCTCGCGAAAGGGCGTTCCAAGCTTCACCAGCGGGAGTTCCTCACCTCCATGCATGACGTCCGAGGCGGTCGTCAGCATGGCTCCCAGCTTGCCGCCCGGATGAAAGACCTTGAAGCGATCCGCCTTGAACCCCCGCCGCTCGAGTAGAGCGACGGCGAGCGCATCGCCAAGGGCGATCATCAAAGTGGTCGAGGTCGTCGGCGCCTGGGTCTCCCCGCACGCTTCGGGCGCATCCGGCAGGATCAGGGCGACATCGCCAGCGCGGCCAAGCGCGCTCTCTGCTCTTGTCGTCACCGCGATCAGGGGGATGCCGAACCGCCGGGTGTAATGAAGGAGATCCGAAAGCTCGGACGTCTCACCGGATTTCGAAAGCGCCAGGACCACGTCGTCCGTTGAAATCATTCCCAGATCGCCGTGGCTGGCTTCGGTCGGATGGACAAAGTGAGAGGGCGTTCCGGTGGAGGCGAGAGTCGCGGCGATCTTCCGGGCGACATGGCCGGACTTGCCCACTCCGGTCAGGATGACCCGCCCCCTGGCGGAGAGCATGGCCTCGACCGCTTTCACGAAGGAGGCGTCGAGAGACGCAGCCAATGCGCCGAGAGCCTCCGCCTCAAGCGCCAGCACCCTGCGGGCGGTCAGTATGTCAGATTGATCCGTCATCGACATGGCTTTTGAACCCAAACACTGTCGTGGTCTGTCGCAGGCCGCCCGACCTTCAGAGGCCTGCAGACCGATCGATGTCTCAGATGAAGGACTTCGCGAGACGGTCAAACGCCATGATCTGTCTCATCAATTCCTCGAGCTGATCGAGAGGCACCATGTTGGGGCCGTCCGAAGGCGCACGGTCCGGCGCCTCGTGGGTTTCAATGAACACCGCGCTGACGCCCACCGCTGCGGCCGCACGAGCCAGAACGGGAACAAACTGTCTCTGGCCGCCCGAGGTCGCCCCCTGCCCGCCTGGTTGCTGGACTGAATGGGTCGCGTCGAAAACGACCGGCGCGCCCGTCGCCGCCAGCTCAGGCAGGGCGCGCATGTCAGACACCAGCGTGTTGTATCCAAATGATACGCCGCGTTCCGTCACCAGCACATCCCGACAGCCAGAGGCCACCAGCTTTTGCACCACATTCTTCATGTCCCAGGGCGCCAGAAACTGACCCTTCTTGACGTTCACGACGCGACCGGTCTCCGCTGCGGCGACCAACAGATCGGTCTGCCGGCACAGGAAGGCCGGGATCTGAAGGATATCGACCGCCTCAGCGGCGATCGCGCACTGCTCAGGGAGATGGACGTCTGTGATCACCGGAAGACCGGTTGCATCCCGCACGTCCTGGAAGACCGGCAAGGCGTCCTCAAGGCCCACCCCTCGGTAGGACTTGACGCTGGTGCGATTGGCCTTGTCGAAGGAGGTCTTGTAGATGATCGAGCAGCCAAGACGATCGCCGATCGCCCGCAGCGCCGAGGCCATTTTGAGGGCGTGATCGCGAGATTCAAGCGCGCAGGGGCCGGCGATAAAGACCACCGGCTGATCCGGACCGATCCGAACAGCGCCCCTGGCTGAGGCGATTTCCACGATAGGGTTGGGGGTCAGGTCCACGCCGTCCGCCATGGCAATGCTCCTTGGTTCGCGCCCATATGAACCCTCTCGAAGCTGAAGACCATAGGTCTCCATGCCTTTTGAGCGGTCGTTTTCTCGTCCTCTATCCTGAACGGCCTCGCTCCCGACAGGCGATCGCAGGCTGCAAGGTCGCCTATTGAACGTCTGGAGTTGCCGGATCAACGCTCTCTTGAGCAGTTTAGACTAAATTCAGCCGTCGACGTCCGGCTTTGCGCACTGGCCGATTATGAGAGCCCTGATGAACCTGTCCGCCCCCCCTGAGCCGGCCCCACAATCCTTACTGTCCCCCGCTCAGGTTCCGGGTCAGGGCGGCCTTCCCCTCGCGGTCGATCTCGACGGGACGTTCCTTTTAACCGACACTCTGTTTGAGGCGATCGCCAATCGATTACGCGTGCGGCCATTGTGGACGCTCCTCCAGCTCATCCTTCTGCCCTTCTCGATCGCCCGGATCAAAGCCCGCCTGAGCCAGGCGGCCGACGTAGACGTCACACGTCTGCCGGTAAACGAGGAGGTTCTCGCCTATTGTCGCAAAGCCCGCGAGGCTGGACGAGAGGTCGTCCTTGCGTCCGCGGCGGATCAAAGCATGGTGAAGGCGGTCGCCGACCATTTCGGCGTGTTCACCAGCATCATGGCGAGCGATGGGACGGTCAACAACAAGGGCCGAAACAAAGCGGCGCGCCTCAAGGCCGCTTATCCCAACGGATTTGAGTATATCGGCGACAGTCCCGCCGACATGAAAGTCTGGACGGCCGCACGCCTCGCCTCCCATGTCGACGGCGGCACGGCTCGTTCGGCAGCGATCCGCGCCCGGGGCGCGGAGGTCGGCGCTGTGTTCGACCGGCCCGGAGGAGACCTCAGATCGTGGCGCAAGGCGATGCGGCTGCATCAGTGGGCTAAGAACCTCCTGATCTTCGTCGCGCCGATCCTTGCCCTCAAGACCTCCGAGCCTGAAGCGTTCATCCGATGTCTGCTGGGTTTTCCGCTAGTCGGGCTGATGGCGTCAGGCACCTATATTCTCAACGATCTTCTCGACCTCAACGCCGATCGTCGCCACCATTCCAAGAACAAACGTCCATTCGCCTCAGGACGCATCAAGCTCTGGCAGGGATTTGTCGCAGCGCCCGTTCTGATCATCACGGGCCTCGTCGGGGCCTATCTGCTCTCACCCGCCTTCTTCAGCCTGATGGCGGCCTATCTCGTCATCACACTGTCCTATTCGATCAGCCTCAAGCGCATCCCGCTCTTTGACGCCCTTCTCCTTGGCGTCCTCTTCACCCTTCGCCTCTTCATGGGTGGGGCGCTTGCCGGGGTCGAGGTCACGCAGTGGCTGATCGTCTTTTCGATGTTCCTGTTCTTCTCCCTCTCGCTCGCCAAGCGCCATGTCGAAGTGCTGAAAAAGGCCGAAGCCGGCGACACGCAGGTCGCCAATCGAGGATATACGGCCCGGGATGCGCCCCTGACCCTGGCGCTCGGCCTTGCAGCGGCCACGGCCTGCCCGATCATCCTCGTCCTCTATCTCATCGATTCAGCCTGGCCATCCGGCGTCTATCAGGCTCCGGACGCCCTCTGGATGGCGCCGCTCATTCTGTCGATCTGGCTGATGCGGGTCTGGCTTCTCGCCAATCGGGCCCAACTGGATGACGATCCGGTGACGTTCGCCATCAGGGACCCTGCAAGTCTTGGACTGGGCGCAGCTCTGGCCGCCAGCTTCCTCTTCGCCGCCTTCGGCTCCCCCTCCGAGGCGCATAACCCTTTAGCGACGGACGCTCCCTCCCGACAGGCGCTCGACAGCCTGGCCGCCGGAAGATGACCGCCGCGCAAGCCGATAGAGCCAGCCTCCGGGAATTTACTCGCTTTCTGGCGATCGGCGCTATTGCGGCGCTCGCCAATCTCATCGCCCGCTATCTGTTCGATATCATGATGCCCTTCGAGGCCGCGGTCGTGCTCGCCTACATGGTGGGGATGCTGATCGCGTTCGTGGCGTTCCAGAAGGTGATTTTCGGGGACCCGAACACCCCCCTCAGGCGGAGGGTGATCCGGTTCACTCAGGTCAATGCGATCGGACTGGCGCTTGCCTGGTTTGTCAGCTCGATCCTCGCACGGATCGTTCTGCCTTATGCCGGCTGGACCTTCCATCCCTTCGAGTTTGCTCACCTGGCTGGCGTCGCAACTCCAGCGTTTTCAAGCTATTTTCTGCACAAGCACTACACCTACCGATAGCGCCCACTAATCTCGATCGAGAGACGCCAACACTCCATCGACCGCCTCATGGACAAGATCGTCCGTCTCCGCCTGCGCCATGACACGGATAATCGGTTCTGTTCCCGACCGACGAACCAGCAGGCGGCCTCGGGATCCCAGAGCCTTTTCTGCTGCCGCGATCGCCTCCTGAACGTGCTTACGGGCGAGCGGATCTCCGCCCTTGTAAGGACGATTGACCAGCCGCTGGGGCGCGGGATCAAAAACGTGCGCGACTTCGCTCAGACGACGGCCGGTCTCAATCATCACCGCCAGTACCTGCAGGGCCGCAACCAGCCCATCGCCGGTTGTCGAAAAATCGGACAGAACGATGTGGCCCGACTGCTCGCCGCCCACATTAATGCCCTTTTCCATCATCCGACCGACGACATAGCGGTCCCCAACCTGCGTCCGCTCGAGACGAACGCCCAGACCCTTGAGATGGGTCTCAAGGCCCAGATTGGACATAACCGTGGCCACCACCGCATTTTTGGCGAGACGCCCCTGCGCCTTCCAGCTCTGCGCGATGAGACCCAAAAGCTGATCCCCATCTATGATTCGCCCGGTCTCATCACAGAGCACCACCCTGTCGGCGTCCCCATCGAGCGCGATCCCAATGTCAGCGCGATACCGGTGCACGGCTTCGACCAGGGCTCGCGTATCCGTCGATCCGACCTCGCGATTGATGTTGAACCCTGAGGGGTCCACCCCGATGGGAAAGACCTCCGCCCCCAGCTCAAACAATGCCTTGGGTGCGACCTTGTAGGCGGCGCCATTGGCGCAATCGATGACGATGCGAAGATTGGACAGACGCAGCTTACGTGGGAAGGTCGCCTTGACGATCTCAACATATCGGGACTGCGCATCGTCGACCCGCTGAGCGCGCCCAAGGTCGGCTGGCGCTGCGAGATCCTCATCGAGCCCCTTGCTCATCAACCCCTCAATCGCGAGCTCGGCCTCATCCGACAGCTTGTATCCATCGGGTCCAAACAGCTTGATGCCGTTGTCCTGGTAACCATTATGAGACGCTGAAATCATGACGCCGAGATCCGCCCGGAGCGAGCGCGTCAGCATCGAAACACCGGGGGTCGGGAGCGGGCCGAACAGGACCACATCCATTCCCTTGGCCGTAAAACCCGCTGTCAGGGCCGGTTCGAGCATATAGCCTGAAAGACGCGTATCCTTGCCAATCACCACCAGATGTCGGCGTGGTTCCGAGCGCCGGAAATAGGCTGCGGCGGCCATTCCGAGGCGCATGGCCATCTCAGGCGTCACGGGCCAGGAGTTCACCTGCCCGCGAATACCGTCCGTTCCAAAGATCTTGCGACCGCTCATGTGCTCACCAACGTTCCACGGAGACGATCATCACCCGCCAGATCCCCCGCCCCCTTACCAGATCTTGTCGTGCAGTCGTGACATTCGTGACGCCGCCTGACGCTGTTTTGCGATCCCTTAACGCGGCTTCCGCCTGTAGATGAGCTGCGACATCAGTTCGGATTCCTCCCATGTGCGGCATTATCGGCATCGTCGGCGTCAGACCGGTCGCTATGCGTCTCGTCGAAGCGCTCCGGCGTCTGGAGTATCGAGGATATGACAGCGCTGGCATCGCCCTACTGAAGGATGTCGGGATCCAGCGCATCCGCGCTCCTGGCAAGCTCGGCAATCTGGCGGACCTGGTCAGCGCAGCCGGTCCGACAGGTCTTATTGGGATCGGTCATACGCGCTGGGCGACGCACGGCGAAGCGAATGAAGCCAATGCCCATCCCCACGCCGCAGGCCGCGTCGCGATCGTCCATAACGGCATCATCGAGAATTTCCGCGAGCTCCGGGACCAGCTTGAGAGCCGCGGACGGGTTTTCACCTCGGAGACGGATTCGGAGACGATTGCTCACCTCATCGATGAAGGTCTTGAAGCGGGGCTTGATGCGCGAACAGCTTTCTCGAGGACCCTGACCCAGCTCAGGGGGGCCTTTGCAATCGCCGCTCTCATCGCAGGTGAGGATGACCTTATTCTCGGGGCCAGACGGGGCTCTCCCCTCGTCATCGGCCTTGGAGACGGCGAGATGTATCTGGGGTCGGATGCTCTGGCCGTAGGCCCCTTCACACAGAAAGTGATCTATCTTGAAGAGGGCGACTGGTGCGCACTGTCGCGAACTGAAGCCCTGATTTTCACGGAGACCGATACGCCCGTTTCCCGCCCGACGACCCTCGTCCCCGGCGCGGGGGCGGCCGCCGAGAAGGGCGTCTATCGGCACTTCATGCAAAAGGAGATCTTTGAGCAACCCGATTTCTCAAGTCGGACGATCAGCGCCTATGTCGACGCATTCAGGGGAGCGGTGGAACTTCCCGACCAGGCGTCGGGACGTAAGGTCGACTTTTCCGCCATCGACCGTATCCAGATTGTCGCCTGCGGCACCGCTTATTATGCCGGATATGTCGCCAGGTACTGGTTTGAGCAGCTCGCGGGCGTCTCCACAGATGTCGATGTCGCCTCAGAGTTTCGTTATCGGGACCCCGTGCTTCCTCCACGGACGCTCGCTCTTCTTGTTACCCAGTCCGGTGAAACCGCGGACACAAAGGCCGCGCTTGAATACTGCAAAGCTCGCGGCGTCCTGACCGCAGCAGTTGTCAATGTCCCGACCTCCTCCATCGCACGGCAGGCCGACATTGTGTTTCCAACCCATGCAGGCGTTGAGGTCGGCGTCGCCTCGACCAAGGCCTTTACCGCTCAGCTTTGCGCCCTCCTCTGCCTTGCTATCGCTGCGGGTCGCCAGCGCGGCCGTCTTACTGAAGAGGACGAGCAGCGGCTCGTTACATCCTTACTGGAATTGCCGAGGCTGATCGGAGACGCACTCAAGCTGGAGACTGACATCCGCCCGATCGCAGTAGAGCTCGCCAAGGCGCGTGACGTCCTCTATCTGGGCCGAGGCCAGAATTTTCCGATCGCTCTTGAAGGCGCTCTCAAGCTGAAAGAAATCTCCTATATTCATGCTGAGGGCTATGCGTCGGGGGAGCTCAAGCACGGACCAATCGCCCTGATCGATGAACGAACGCCCGTCGTGATGACCGCCCCGTTCGATCACCTGTTCGAGAAGTCTCTCTCCAATCTACAGGAAGTGGCCGCGCGTCGTGGCCGGGTGCTGTTGATTACTGACGCCCGCGGCAGAGCGGCCGCTGGCTCCGCGCCGTGGGCCGTTCTGGAGACGCCCACCTGCGAGAGCGTGCTTCAGCCCTTGATTGGGGTCATTCCCCTCCAGCTGCTTGCCTACCACGTTGCGGTTGAAAAAGGGACCGATGTCGACCAGCCGCGCAATCTCGCCAAGTCGGTGACGGTCGAGTAGCCCGACTGCGGCACAAAGATTGCTGCAAGAAGTGGTCCGATTGAGGATCGTTTGTTATCCGGAGCCTCCATGTCAAAGCCCGTTCGGAAAGCCGTTCTGCCCGTGGCAGGATTTGGGACACGGGTATTGCCGGCGACAAAAACTGTCCCCAAGGAAATGCTTACGGTCTTTGACCGTCCAGCCATCCAGTATGTCGTCGACGAGGCGCGCGAGGCCGGGATCGAGCATTTCGTCTTCGTCACAGGGCGCAACAAGGGGTCCATCGAGGACTATTTTGACCATGCCTTCGAGCTGGAATCCCAACTTTCGGCGAAGGGTAAGTCCGATCTCCTCGCAGAATTGCGGCGCGCCGCCCTGCCCGCTGGAGCCGCCAGCTTCACGCGTCAGCAACAGGCCCTTGGACTTGGCCATGCTGTTCTTTGCGCCCGCGATCTCATCGGCGACGAGCCGTTTGCGGTGCTTCTGCCTGATGTTCTGGTCCAGGCATCGCCCTCATGCCTCTCCCAAATGATAGCGGCCTATCGGGAGGTTGGCGGCAACATTGTCGCCGTAGACGAGGTTCCGGCTGAACGGGTCTCGTCCTATGGCGTCATTGATCCGTTTGGGGCGCCAGCTGGTCCGCTCATCCCGATGAAAGGCATGGTTGAAAAGCCGCCGGCAGCGGAGGCGCCTTCGCGCCTCAAGATTACAGGACGATACATCCTTCAGCCGGAGATTTTCGATCTCCTCGCCACACAGACCCCGGGCGCAGGAGGCGAGATCCAGCTGACGGACGCCATGCTCCGGCTCATGACCCTCCAGTCCTTTCACGCGCTTCGCTATGACGGCCAGGACTATGATTGCGGGGATAAGCTGCTCTACCTTCAGGCCTTCGCGGCCATGGCGCTCGCCCACAAAGATCTTGGCAAAGACGCACAGAGGATCCTGACGGACCTGCTCAAGCAGACCTGATCCCTCCGGACATAACTCAGAGGTCGCTCCGCCTGCGGAACCATGTCACGAAGCGATCAATCCCATCCTCGATCGCAACCTGAGGTCGGTACCCATAGCGCGCCTCCAGTTTTGAGACATCTGCATATGTCTCACCTACGTCTCCAGGCTGCATAGGAGCGTACTCGCGGATCGCTTTTCGCCCACACGAAGTCTCGATCGCTCTGACAAAACGATCAAGCGTCACTGGGCTGGAGTTTCCGATATTATAGATCTGATGGCCGGCTTCTGGATCGACCTCCGCCATGCGGACAATCGCCTCGACGATATCGTCGATATAGGTGAAATCCCGTCTCAGCTGACCTCCATTGAAGAGTTGGATCGGCCTTTCGCGCAACACGGCCTCAGTGAATGACCAATAGGCCATGTCGGGCCGACCCCACGGTCCATAGACCGTAAAAAACCTTAAACCCGAAGCCGTCAGTCCATAAAGCCGCGAATATGTCTCCGTGAGCAACTCGCCGGATCTCTTGGTTGCAGCATAAATCGAGGCAGGCGCATCGCATCGGTCCGTCTCGCGGAAGGGTCCATCCGAGCGATCCCCGTAAACCGAAGACGAGGAGGCATAGATAAAATGCCGAAGACCAGATTGCGTCCGGGCGTGCTCAAGCAGGTTGAGCTGCCCGTGGACATTTGAATCGACATAAGCTCGCGGATTGATCAGCGAGTACCGGACCCCTGCCTGGGCAGCGAGGTGGATGATCACCTCGGCGGAGTATCCCTCACACGCCGTCTCAAGGGCCTCCGGGTCGGCGATGTCAACCTCACGAAACGAGAACCCAAGCCTATCGCCAATCTCCGAAAGGCGATCCCGCTTCAGCTGAGGATCATAATACGAGTTGAGGCTATCGAGGCCACGGATCTCATGGCCCCGGGCCAGCAGCGCGCGGGCCAGGTGGAATCCGATGAACCCTGCGACCCCTGTTAGGAGAATTCGCATGACCGAGGCGCCTTCTGCGAGGGTTCGCGCCCCTCATCACGCAGCACGAACCTAGAATGAAACCACTAGGAAGGCAAAAGCCCGAATGGGGTTACCCATTCGACGCGGAAAAGGCATTTCAAGAAGCGCCCGTGCGAGACACTAGATACAGCCCTTTGCTTCTGCACTGGAAGGCGATCTTGTTTGTATGACGGAACTTGACCAGCGAGTTCTGGGAGAGTTAGGCAACAATCGAGCCGACGCCGGATGCTTTGGAGCGACAGAACCTCGTGTCCAGGTGTTGCGTTCGGATGGGACAGAAAGGGCCGTGGCGATGAGGGTCTTGGTGACGGGCGGGGCCGGGTTCATCGGTTCGGCGCTCTGCCGGCGTCTGGTCGGCGAGACCGGCTGGAGCGTCCTTAATCTCGACGCGCTGACCTATGCGGCG
>CAIKWZ010000069.1 GCA_903831255.1 uncultured Alphaproteobacteria bacterium | reverse complement strand
CTGCGGAATATCGATCCGCTCGCCAAGCCGCCCGAGTATCACCTTACGAACCGCCTCATCCTCAGTCGCCCCATACCCAAGATGCGGCGCCCCCCAGGTGAAGAGCTGAGCGGCTGGAAACACCTCGGCGATCATGCCCTCGCCGCGCCTCCACGGCCAAAGCGGCCTCGAGGTACGGGCCAGAAGGAACAGAGACGCCGCCGCGAAAGGCGCGCCGCCGCGGGGACCGTTCCAGAGGCTGGATCGGACATTGATCCCTCGCCTTCGCCATCGCGTCTCGGTTTCCCGTAAGGGCTTTGGGCTATCAAGGTCGCCCGCCGCAGCCGCAAGCGCCAATAAGTCGGCCCCACGGGGAAAAGGCCGGTCCGGCGCTGGAGGCAGGCCGCCCGCTCGCCGTAGCAAACCTTCATGCCCATCCGGGGGGAGCCAGGCGCCGGGAATGGAAAATGGGGCATCGATCCCCGCAGCCCTGAAATCTCCGGACGCCAGCAAACCGATCAGACGATCGAAGGGCGCGCCATCCCCATCGAGCGCCTGCACCGGACGGATATCCGTCAGAACTCCATCGTCAAGAACGGCGATCCAAACGGACGGGCGTGAACACCGCGCCTTCCATGGCGCCGCGCCCCCCGAAAAATCAATCCCCAGATACCGCACGTCATGATCCTTCCGCTGGCCTCAGAGGCGCGACAGCGCCATCTCCTGCGCCGAGCGCGGCCCCGCGCGGTAAGCCCTGAGAAGCTCCCGCGCACGCTCCTGAAGGACCGCCTCAACATGGTCTCTCGGCGAGACAGCCAAAGCCGTCTCAAGCGCGTTGGTAGCTGGGGCGCCGTAGCGAACCGGGTCAAGGGCCGTGAGGGCGCGGGCGTACTGCCAGGCGACGCTGATATCGCGTGGCTGCAGCCGCATCGCTTCACGATATCGCTCTTCGCCCTCTTCGAGACTGGCGCCAAGCAGTGCTGCGCCGAGGGCGCCTCCCCGTCGCCTGACCTCGACATGCCAGACAGCCAGAAAGGCGTGAGCATAATGATTGGACGGGTCCATTTTCAGGACCTCCTCGGCCATGCGTCGCGTCCGACCGGCAATCCCTTCCCGAACAGCGGAGGCGGAACTCATGGAGCGACTTTTCAGCGACAGAGCGATCGCCGCCTGAAGCCGTCCCTCCGCGTGGTCCGGCTGAAGCTCCATCGCTCTCTCGGCGTCGACGAGGGCGCGCTCAAGGATCTGGGAATCGGGGGGATCCCCTCCGGTGACAGCCGCCGCCAGCAACGCGCGAGCCGCGAAGGCCTGTTCATCCGCCCCCGGTCCGCCCTCCGCCGACCTGGCCGCCTCCAGGAAGGCTCCCCTTTCAAACAACTCAGCCTCATGCCTCGACTGAGCGAAGGCGTGACTGAAGCACGCTCCGCACAGAGAAATCACGACAACCGGCGCCAGACGCAGTCGACAGGGGCGTGGCCTGGAGGCGACGTCGTCTGACAATTTCTCAGCTCCCCCTCGCTCCGCCTATTGACGCAGGACCACAAAAACGGGCCCTGAAGAGATGATACACCTCCTTGTGAGGACGCAAACGCCCGCATCCGCAGATCGGCCCGGGCATTATGGGAGACAGGCGCCGTGCATTCGACGCCCAGAAAATCAGGACTTCGCCCCTGGCGCCTTGTGACAGGTCTCGCCCTGGCCTCGCTGGTCGCCGGATGCCAGGACAACCGGTCGGATCCGGCCCGGGCTGATCTCGCCGACACGCTCATGACCGACAGCCTCGATTTTCGCGATCAGGTCGACCCCCAGGCGCCCTATGCCGGAGAGTGGGCGAGAAAATCCTCTGAGTGCGACGAGGAACGGAAACTCTGGACGATCGAACCAAGGCGCATGGCCATCGTCCCCAGCATGAGATTCTGCCTGTTCGAGAAGGTCTATGTGAACACGGCGGAACAGGAGGGCGAAACCGTTTGGTCCGCCGCCTCACAGTGCCTCGCAGAAGGACGGGAGTCCCAGGACCTCGTATTTTTCCGTCTGAAGGAAAATCTCAAGGACATGCGCGTCACGTTCAATGATTCCCGGTCGGTCGAACTCGTCCGCTGTGTCCGGTCCTAACGGGTCAGAGAAGACCGGATCAGCTGCGCAGTCTGCGCCACTCCGTAAAGAGCGGCGAACCCTCCGAACCGCGGCCCCTGGCTTTGTCCGAG
Source organism: uncultured Alphaproteobacteria bacterium (assembly GCA_903831255.1). Classification (GTDB taxonomy): domain Bacteria; phylum Pseudomonadota; class Alphaproteobacteria; order Caulobacterales; family Hyphomonadaceae; genus UBA7672. Next base: position 23,281 of record CAIKWZ010000069.1, on the reverse strand, counting down.
CGTGACCTCGTAGATCGCGGAAAACCACGCCCGAAGGGGGTCGAATGCGTGATCCGTTCCAACCTTGAACACGAGCGACTGCAATGCTTCGGCCTCAACCGGGCCGTCATAGGCCTCGAGCCGGTCAGCGAGGTCCTCAAGGGCGCGCCGTTCAACCTCCGTCGGCGCCCGAAACACTTTTGCCGGCTTCACGAAGTCCTCATAATAGGCCAGCGCATAACCGGCGAGCCGGTCGAGGAGCGGATAGCTCTGCGCGTCGGCTCCCGGAGAATGCCGGGCGATGAACCCCCACAGCACGTCCTTGGTGCTCGCATTGGCCGCCGACACAAGGTTGAGAAGCATGGCGAAAGAGACAGGCGAGCCACCCGCCGGCGGCGACCCGCCGTGGATATGCCAGACAGGATTCTCCAGCTGCCCTTCAGGGGTCTCGTGACGATACTTCTCAAGAAACGTCAGATACTCGTCCACCGCTTTCGGGATAACGTCGAAATAGAGTTTCTTGGCCGTCTTGGGCTTCTGGAACTGATAAAGCGACAGGCTTTCCTGAGGCGCGTAGGCGAGCCATTGCTCAACCGATATGCCATTGCCCTTGGACTTGGAGATCTTCTCTCCCTTGTCATCCAGAAAGAGTTCATAGACGAACTGGTGAGGCGGCTCCGCCCCGAGAACGCGACAGATCTTTGAATAGACCGGGGCGTTGGCCTGATGGTCCTTGCCAAACATTTCGAAGTCGACGCCCAGCGCCGCCCACCGCATCCCGAAATCCGGCTTCCACTGCAGTTTGACAGCCCCGCCGGTAACGGGAAGCTCGACATCCCGCCCGTCTTCATCGGCGAAGGTGACGACGCCCCTGGCGGCGTCGACGGCTTTCATGGGCACGTAAAGCACCCGACCGGTCGTCGGCGAGATCGGCAGAAACGGGGAATAGGTCGCGCGCCGCTCCGGTCCGAGCGTCGGCAGCATCACGGCCATGATGGCGTCATACCGCTCGGCGGCCCGCAGGAGCATCTCGTCATACGCCCCTGACCGGTAGAGCTCAGTTGCCGACCGGAACTCATACTCGAACCCGAAGGAATCGAGGAACGCCTGGAGGCGGGCGTTCATGTGAGCGCCATAGCTCCCGTGCGTTCCAAAAGGATCGGGCACCGACGTAAGCGGCTTCTGAAGGTACGCCTCAAGCATCTCCTGGTTGGGAAGGTTGTCGGGAACCTTCCTCATACCGTCCATGTCGTCAGATACGCAGATCAGCCGGGTGCGGTATCGCCCTCCAGTGAGACCCTCGAACGCCCGCCGCACCATCGTCGTGCGCACAACCTCTCCGAAGGTGCCGATATGCGGCAGACCCGAAGGCCCGTACCCGGTCTCGAACACGACGGGCCGGTCGGCGGGACGTCCCGCAGCCTCGAGAGCCTCGATCCGAGCAAGAAGTTCACGAGCCTGCTCGAAAGGCCAGGCCTTCGCAGAACGCGCCAGATCGGTGAGAGCGGTCATGACAGGGCTCCGGTTTACGCAGGCGGGGGTATGCGGCCCGCCCCCGGGGGTCAAGTCGCTGAGTGAGACATCTGATCTCACCCCCAGGCCCTTCTCCTGAGGATAATAGGCGCCTAGCCTGCATGGTTTCTATTTGTTCGCCGGAGAACAAACCCGGCAGGAGACTGCGATGATCGACGTCCGACGCCGGACGACACTGGGGCGCTCAAGTCACGACTGGCTGGAGGCGCGTCACCATTTCTCGTTCGGCAACTACCATCATCCTGGCCGCGAGGCCTGGGGTTGCGTACGCGCCTGGAATGAGGACGTCATCCAGCCGAAATCCGGCTTTCCCATGCACCCCCATCGCGACATGGAAATCGTTACCTTTGTGCGATCGGGCGTCCTCACACACGAGGATTCGCTTGGAAATTCGGGGCGCACCTCCGCTGGCGGCATACAGGTGATGGGCGCAGGATCGGGCATCCGGCACACGGAGCTGAACCTCGAAAACGATCCGCTGTCCCTCGCTCAGATCTGGATCGAACCAGACCGTTCTGACGAAGATCCCCGATGGACCAGCGCTCAGGACCCAGGGTCTCAGGATCAGACGCTCTGGACAACGCTCGTCAGCGGCCGGGGACAGCCCGGGGCGCTGGAGATCCGAGCAGACGCCGAGGTCCTGACCGGCCGGATCCTGCAGGGAGAGGAGCTCGTCTATGAACCGCGTCGCAGACGCAGGCTCTACCTCGTCGTCCTCGAAGGCGAGGGAGAAATCAACGGGCATCCGATCTCACCCGGAGACGGCGTTGCGATCCGGAGCGAGACCCGGATAGCGTTGCGCGCGCTGTCAGCCGCCCTCGAAGTGCTGATGACCGACACGGCCTGAGGCGCGCCTCGAAATCTTCCCGCCGACGCAGACATGGATTAAAGTGTGCAGGCCCGGAGGTCGGGCGCACATGACCATCATGAGGAGTGCGACCCTATGCGAACGGCTCAGGAACTGAAAATGCGATGGGTGGCGATCACACTGGCGCCTTTGGCGCTGGCCGGGTGCGTGGGCACGGCCATCGGAGCGGCGGGCGCGGTCGTCGGGGGCGCGGTCGGCGTCGCGGGAGCGGTTGTCGGCGGGGCGGTCGACCTCGTGACAACCAGCGAAGACGAACAGCTCAAGAAAGACGTGGAAGCCATGAAAAAGGACAAGAAGGACAAAAAGGACTGACCGGCCCCGCAGCGACGTTCACCCACCCTTCATGTGGCGGATGATTACATCCTCTCCTAGAATCGTCAGCCTTGGACCCAGGAGCCTTCCTATGCGTAAAGCCCTATCCGCCCTCGCCTGCATTGCGATCCTGGCCATGCCCGCCTCGGCTCTCACCGTGGAGACACGGTTTTCAACCGCATTCCAGGAAAAACTCGAGAAGGATTATGGCGTCCGGGAGGCTGACGGCCTCGCCCGCGCACTGAAGCAGGACGTCGAAAAAGCCCTTTCCAAGGTCGAGACGAAAGCCGACCGGGTCGTCCTCACGATCGAGGACGCCCAGCCCAATCGGCCCACCATGAAGCAGACATCAGACAGGCCCGGCCTCGATTCCATCCGCAGCATCTCGCTTGGAGGGGCTCATGTGTCGGGGGTGGTTTATGATCCTCAGGGTCGCCAGATCGCCTCGCTTGATTACGACTGGTTCGAGACGGATCTGTCAAACGCCGTGCCGGGCGGCGTCTGGAGCGATGCGCGTCGCGCCTTTTCACGATACGCCTCGAGACTGGCCAAAGACCTGACCGGTTCGCCTGTCGGCAATTAGCGCGTACCTCACCCTCAGGGCAGGCCGGTCAGCTTGTGGGTCTGAAGACTGAGACGCCACTGAGGATGGAGAAGGCAGTAGGCGATGGCGGCTTCGAGCGCAGCCGCCGCATCGGGGCCGTCCATGGGCTGCAGGAAGAAGTGTCTGAACGCGAGCCCTTCAAACTGCTGAGGAGATGCGTCTGTCTGGGGAAACACCAGCTTGAGTTCATCTCCTGAGGTTTGCGCCAGCGGCGCTGTCGATTTCGGGCTGACGCAGATCCAGTCAAGGCCCGGCGGAGCGATAAGGGTTCCGTTCGTTTCCACACCGATCTCAAACCCTGCGGCGTGCAGGGCGGCGATCAGCGGCTCATCAAGCTGCAACAGAGGCTCCCCGCCCGTACACACCACGTAGGGCCGCCCTCCCCCGGGCCAGAAAGACTGAACATGGGCGGCGAGGGCATGAGCGCTCTCGAAGCGACCTCCGCCAGGTCCGTTAAGCCCGACAAAGTCCGTATCGCAGAACCGGCAGACGGCGGTCGCCCGATCGCGCTCCAGACCCGACCAGAGATTGCATCCTGCAAAGCGTAGAAAGACGGCTGCACGTCCCGTATGAGCGCCCTCGCCCTGGAGGGTGAAAAACGTCTCTTTCACGGCATAGCTCATGCGGGCCGCCCGGAGATGAACTCATCCCAGCCGCGGGATCTGAGCTCGCAGGCGGGACAGACCCCGCACCCGTATCCCCAGGCATGCAGTCGCCCTCTGTCTCCCAGATAACAGGTATGGGTCTCCTCCACGATCAGCTGAACCAGAGCCGCGCCCCCGAGATCGTCAGCCAGCCGCCACGTCGCCGCCTTGGTTAGGCTCATGAGCGGCGTCTCGATCGGCGTCGCACGCTCAAGGCCGAGCCTGAGCGCCTGCTCCATGGCGTCGATCGTATTCCGCCGGCAGTCCGGATACCCCGAGAAGTCAGTTTCACACATGCCCCCAACCAGTCGGGACAGCCCCCTGCGATAGGCCAGAGCCGCGGAAAAAGTCAGAAAAACGAGATTTCTGCCGGGCACGAATGTCGAAGGCAGCCCGTTCGCCGCAAAATCGATCTCCCTTTCACGGGTCAGAGCGGTATCCGAAATCGTCCCAAGAGCGGAAAGGTCCAGAACATGGTCCTCTCCCAGCCGGTCCGCCAGCTGAGGGAACTCGGAGACAAGCCGTTCACGCACCTTCAGACGCTGGATGAGCTCGACACGATGACGCTGTCCGTAATCGAAACCGACCGTCTCCACACGTTCAAACCGCTGAAGCGCCCACACAAGACAGACCGTGGAATCCTGTCCTCCGGAAAACAGGACCAGAGATGATTCTCGTGTCATGACTGACCCCCTCTGCGGGCAATGACGAAACGATGAAACAAGCGCTCGTCCAAAACGAAATCAGCCCGACCTTTCGGCCGGGCTGACAACGTTCAGTGCGAAGATCGTATCAGGAACCGGCCTTGCCGATCGTGATGGTCACTTCGGCGCGACGGTTCAGCGGCTCGCGCACGCCGTCCGCCGTGGCCTTGGCCTGATCGCTCTCGCCGCGGGCTTCGGTCGTGATGGAGGCAGCTGCAACGCCGCCAGCCACGAGGGCCGCACGCACAACGTCTGCACGGCGGGCCGACAGCTTGTCATTGTACGCCGCACCGCCAGAGGTGTCGGTGTGACCTTCAACAACGGCGACATTGACCACGCATCCGCCCGCATTGGCGCGCGAGACAGCCTGGCTGATGATCGTCTGGTTGTTCTCGGTGAGGTCGGAACGATCCCACTCGAAATAAACCGTAAAGGGCTCAGGCTGCGCCGAGCAGGTCTGCGCCTGAGTGTTCTGCTGCACCGGCGGAGGCGGGGGCGGCGGAGGCGGAGGCGGAGGCGGCGGGGGAGGCGGCGGAGGCGGAGGCGGCGGAGGCGGCGGGGGAGCCGCAAACTGCCAGCGAATGCCTGCCGTCACAGCATGCTCGGCAAACGAGCTCGTATATTTGCCATCGATGCCCTGGAAATCCAGGTCGTTGGCGCCGCTGTATGTGTAGCCCAGATCAACCGTCAGCTGCTCGGAGATCGCAACGCCCACGCCAGCCAGCAGGTTGTATGCGAAATGGGTGTTGCTGTCGTCCACGCCGTTAGCCGGAAGGCCGGTCGCGTTGAAATAGAGAGAGGACGCGCGAAGATCGGTCTGGGCGGTGCCGAGACCCACGCCCAGATACGGCTTGATGCGACCCTTGGTGTTGAAATCCTTGATCACGTTCAGCATGGCTGTCGTGATACGGGCGCTTCCCGCACCCTTCGGCCCGAGACGGCCCGCAGGACGCGTCCCAACGAAGGTGTCGGGGATGTCCAGGCCGACGTTCGCGTAATTGACCGCGCCCTCGACGCGGATGCCGTTGCCGTAGCCATAGCCAAGCGCGGCGCCCAGCGACGGATCGCCTTCCGCAGCCCCGCGGGCCTCCAGCGAGCCGTTGACGCCTGTCGGCCGGTCAATATCGACCCTGCCATCAACGACCAGACCCGTTCGGGCCGATCCATACCAGCCCTGCTGGGCCTGCGCCGTTGCGCCGGCCGACACAATCGTGGCGGCCGCGGTGGCGCACAAAAGTGCTCTCTTCATACCGTTCCCCTTTAAAAACTCGCTCCGGCGCGCATCCCGCACGCCGAAAAAGGAAGGCGGATAACCGCATTCTCGACTCGGGTTACACGCTTTTTTTTGGGTTGGCGATACGCCCGGTCAAGTCATTGACGCCCGAAAGCGTTTTTTTGGGGCGGCCGGTACCCAATGGCCACAAGACCTCTGTCCCCTTATCCCGCGACCCTGACCCCGAAGGTGGCGTTGAGGGGCTCGCCGGGGAAGTATCGATCGGCCCCGCTGGCGAAATCGGCCCGGTCGGCATAGCGCTCATCGGTCAGATTTCTGACGATCACAAAGGCCTCCAGCGAATCGCTGAATTTCCAGGCTCCCCGGAGATGCGCGATAAGATGGCCGTCATACCTGGCGGTATTCGCCGCATTGGTGAAATACGGCCCCACATACTCCGCAGAGGCGAATATCGAGAGCGCCTCCCCGCGCCAGCCCACCCCAAGATCCGCCAGCCATTCGGGCGCCGTGTCGATCTGCGCGCCATTGACGATATCCTCCGCCGTCCCGCCGACATTGCGGCTGAACGCATAGGTCTGATCAGACCAGGCGGCATTGGCGCGCCACTCAAACCCGGCGCCCAGATAACCGTCTACCGCCAGCTCGACACCGGCATGATCCGTTTTCCCGTTCGGAACATTGAGACCATCGGAATCGCGGAAGAAGAAATTATCCTTGGCCATCGTGTAAGCGGCCACGTCGAAATTAACGGGGCCCAGCTTGCCGCGGGCTCCCAACTCAAAACTGTCGAGAGTCTCAACCTTGAGGGTCTCGATCGTCTGAAGGTTTTGCAACCGGTACTGATCGGACGTCTGCGGCGCGCGCTCTCCGCGCGCATAGTTCGCATAGACAGTCCCCCACCCGAACCCGGAGTAAACAAGTCCGAATTTCGGGGTCATAAGGTCGTATTCATCCTCCCGACTGGGCGCCACGCGAAAGCGACCCGTCGTTCCGGGAGCTTTCTGCGTAACATAGTCATAGGTGTGCCGCTCGGCGCGAACGCCCGCCAGAACGCTCCAGTAGGGGTGAGGACGCCAGTCAAGCTCGGCGTAGGCCGCCGCCATGAGCGTCTTGACGTCATAGTCATAGTGAACGCCCTTGGGAAACACGCCGAACGTCGCCCGCGACTGGATCTCCTTGAGAAATCCATCCGCCGCCTGAACGTCGGCCCCGACGCTCCAGCGAACCATATCCGAACCGAAATCATACCGGCTCATGACGCCAAAACTGTCATGCCCGTTCTTTTCCGTGCTCTGATCGGGAAGAAAGTGCTGAATGAAGATCATGCGCTGGGTGATCGCAAACGGCGTCACCGTGAGCACGCCTCCCTCAAGATCCTTCTCGAACCGGACATTCGCCCGCGCCGCCCACGCATCGCGATAGGCCTCAGGATTGGCGTTTGCGACCGAAATCGCCTCATTCCTGTAGGCTTCGCGACCCTGAATGAAGCCAGCCGTCTCCTGATTGAGATTGACCGCGGAAAGGCTCGCGACCGCCGACCAGTCCGCGCCCTTGAACAGCGAGCGCAGTGTCAGCTTCTGCTGATCGACGCCCGAGGCGTCTCGCCATCCACCGTCGTCCGTCAGCGAAAGCGCCGCAAACATGGGCGTCTCTCCAACGACATAGCGACGCGTCGCGTCCAGTCGATAACGCTGCAGCGTGTTGGCGCTGACTGTGACGGTTCCGCCGTCTTCCCCGCCGGGTTCAGGCGCAATGATGTTCAGCAGCCCATGCACGGCGTTTGAGCCATATCGGACAGACCCAGGCCCGCGGACGATCTCAATGGCGCCGGCGGTCTCATGATGAAGTTCGAACAAGGCGTTGACGTTGCCAAACGCGGGCGCACGGATCGGCACGCCATTCTCAAGAATAAGAAACGACCCCTGCCCGGCGCCCGCAGGAAGTACGGGCGAACGAATGGCCATCAGAAGCTCCTGGCCGGAATTCATCTGAACATTGACGCCCGGCGCTGTGTTGAGGATCTCGGCCGGGTGGTTGGCGTAGATCTCGGCGATATCCTCCTCAGAAATGACCGAATACGCTCCCGGATCGACGTCCTGCCGGTCGGAGTAGATGACAATCACATCCCCCTCAGAGGCGATCGGAGCGCGGCTCATCTCCCCGCCGCCGGCAGCCGGCGCCGAAGACGGCGTCTGCGCGAACCCCGGCGCAGCAAACACCACGGCCAGAGCAGCCGTTCCAATCATCCGTGATGCAAAACTCATACAGAACTCCGTCGCACGCATAGCTCGCCGAACAGGCGAACCCTCGGAAAACGATCTCAATAACGATCGGGTAGCCCGGCCTGCCTCAGGAGACAAATAAACTTGCCGGCAGAAGACCGACAATCGCTCCGGACGTGCACGTGGCGAGGGTGCCCGAAAGCAGCGTTTTCCACGCCAGACTGAGAAAGACCTCGCGCCGGTCCGGTGCGATAATCGTCAGCCCACCGATGAGAATGCCGATCGACCCGAAATTAGCGAATCCGCAGATCGCGTTGGCGACGATCCGGCGCGTGCGGTCAGACATCTCCTCCACCGGAACCGCGGACAGATCGATGAACGCCACGAACTCGGTCAGGACCGTCTTGACGCCCATCAGCGAGCCCGCCTTCGCAGCCTCATCCCAGGGTACGCCGATCATGTACATGAGAGGTGCGAAAATCCAGCCAAGCATCCGCTGAAGGGAGAGCGCGTCGCCCATCACATCGGGAGCTGCGCCCAGAAGCGTATTGACGAGATAAAGAAGAGCGAGCGCCGCGATGAGCATGGTGGCGATGTTGAGGACGATCTTCATTCCATCGCCGGCGCCGGTCGCAAATGCGTCCATCACCGAATGATACTCAAAGTCCGGCTCATGGCTGCGCTCTGAGCGATCCTTGGTCTCCGGAACGATGGTGAGAGCCACGGCCACGGCCGCGGGGGCCGCCATCAGGGAGGCGATCAGAAGTTGCGACAGGGGGTTGTCCATGACGGGCGACAGGAAGGTGACGTAGATCACCATCACCGACCCGGCGATCGTCGCAAATCCTGCGGTCATGACGATGAAGACCTCGGAACGGGTCATCCCGGGCAGATAGGGTTTGATCAGGACCGGCGCCTCGGTCATCCCCATGAAGACGTTCGCCGACACAGCCAGCGACGTCGCCCCGCCGATGCCCATGGTTCGGGAGAAAAGGAGAGCGAACCCCTTGGTCACCCAGCGCAGGACGTGCCAGTGCCAGAGGATGGCCGACAGCGCGGCAACCACAATCACCAACGGAAGGATCTGAAAGAAGAAGAGCGGCCCGGGTGCTTCGGGCGTGAAGGTCCAGGCCGTGTTGTCGCCGACATAGCCGAACACGAAGCTTGTGCCGGCCCGGGTGGCGGCCTGAAGGGCGTCGACCACTACGCCGGCCTGAGCCAGCCCGTCGCGAACCGGCGGCACGCCGTAAAAGAGCAAGGCGAACAGGACCTGCATGACCGTCGCCCCGAGGACGACACGCCAGGGAAAGGCCCGGCGGTTTTCAGACACCAGCCACGCGACCAGGAAAATGACCCCGATCCCCAGGAGGGCGCGCCCATTATCCCAGCCCCAGTCCAATTGCTCGATCATGACGCCCCTCGATCAGCCCGTTACGATTTCAGTTCGGCGACGAGGCTGGAGGCGCCGTAGACGCGTTCCAGAGCCTCGAGCAGGATCGGACTGGCCACCGAGACGGCCCGGTTCAGGTTTTCGTCAAATCCGTAAGCCCCTCCAAGGGAGTGGATATTTCCATCAAAGACAAGCCCGACAATTTTTCCGTCCTTATTGAGGAGCGGCGACCCTGAATTGCCCCCGATGATATCGTTGGTCGACACGAAGTTCATCTTCACGTCGGAAGCGACCTTGCCCGCAGCGGCCGCCCATTTGGGAGCCAGATTGAAGGGCGCCGCCCCGGTTGCGCGCTCCCAAAGCCCCTTGGCGAAGGTAAACGCCCCCACCGGCCCGAGGAGCGGGTCATTCCAGCCCTTCACGACGCCATAGGACAGACGAAGAGAGAACGTCGCATCGGGATAGATCTGATCGCCGAGAACATCGAACCTGAGGCTCGCGATCTTCTCCGAGGCGGCCGAGAGAGGACCCGACACCTGCGCCTCATACGCCTTACGCGCCGCCCGTCCCGCAGCATCAACGCGCCGGATCAGCGCAAAGGCAGGATCAGACGAGGCAAGGGCTTCCTGCGGAGCCTCCCAGAGACGGCGCCTGACCGCAGGGTCCCCAAGCTGCGAGCGGGTTGCGATCTCGCGAGCGATATCCGCCGCCGATCGGTCGGCGAACAGATCCTTCACGACAGGATGGTCAGCTCCCAGATACTCCCGCGTCTTCAGCAGCCAGTACTCGATCTGCATCTGCTCGAGTGAGGGATGGACAGGTATCTCCGCCAGGACGGAGCGTTCTGTTGAAGCAAGTCTCGACGGCGAGAACTCAGGGAGCTTTTCCGTGTCCGGAAGCGAGCGTTCAGCCGCGCCGCGAAGGAGGAGACGAGCCTCGGTGAGAAGGACCGAACCGGCGCCGAGCCGCGATTCCAGCATCTGATAGGGCAGCCAGAGGCGAGACTGGGTCCTCACCACCGCCTCGACCTCGGCGAACGGATCGCCATAGCGGGCAATCAGCTCCGGCCGCGCCGCCAGCGCGTCGCGCAGACGCTTCTCCTCAGCCGCCTTTTTTCCGAAGAAGTCAGGCTCGACGAGCGCGCCTCTCTGTCCCTTGAACACCTTGATGGAGTTCTCGATGCCGAACAGGGCCTCATTCGCCTGACGGGCCTCCTCCTCGCCGCGGGAGGACTGATTGAGCAGGGCGCCTCGGAACTGCGCCGAATACTCGATCCTCCAGGGGAGGAAGTGATCTCTCTGGAACGCGAGCTGGGAGAGCGTGAGAAGTCTCTCGGTCGATCCGGGATGGCCGGAGGTAAAGACCAGATCACCCTCTGAGGGTCCCTGAGGGTCGACCCGGAGATAGTCCTTGAAGGAAACCGGCTTGCCGTCCCGATAAAGTCGGATGAGCGACATATCATAGGCGTAGCGCGGAAAATTGAAGTTGTCCGGATCCCCGCCGAAGAAGGCCGCCTGCTGCTCGGGAGCAAAGGCGAGACGGACATCCTGGTAACGATCATAGCGATAGAGTTTGTACTGCCCTCCCCGATAAAGAGAGACAACCTCGCACCGGCGGTTCCGGTCATCTCCGCACGCCTCCCGTTCGATCTCAGCCGTGGCCTGCGCCCGTCGCCGCGACAGCTGGTCGGGGCTGACGCCGGCGACGGCGTCCCTTACCCGCTGCGTGACATCGGTGATCGACTGAAGAATGGACGCCTCCCCGCCGGGACAGATCCGCTCCTCCTTGCGGGAGGCTGCAAGAAAGCCGTTCGCCAGAAGATCGTTTCGGGCGCTGGAAAGGTTCTGGACGCAATCAGCAATACAGTGGTGGTTGGTGAGAACCAGACCGTCCTTCGAGACGACAGACCCCGAACAGCCCCCATCGAGCCGAACAGACGATTTCTGGATACGATCAAGCCAGGCGCGATCCGGCGCGAACCCATAAGCCTGCTTTACCTTCGCCGAAGGAAAATTATCAAACGTCCACATCCCTTCATCAGCCAGAGCGGACGGCGCCAGCAAAGCGAGAACGCCGACACAGACGGCAATACGCATGAACAACCCCTTGGATAGACGATCCAGTACCCTAGCAGCAGGCAGGATCGCTTCTCAAGGGCGTAGGGACACGCGGGGGGCGGCCTGAACCGGCAGGGATCACCCAGGAGACGGAGCAAGGGAGCGGATATAGGCGACGAGATCATCCATGCGATCCGCCTCGATGATGAGATTGGGCATGGTGGGATGCGAGGTGGTGAGCCAGGCTGTGAGCGCCATACCCGTCATGCCGGGCACGGCGGCGACCCGCTCAAAGGAGGGGCCTCGCAGAAGACGCCCCTGCGCGCGTTCCCCTTTCTCGACCAGATGACACTCCGCGCACGCGCACCTGGCGTAAGAAAGACCGCGAGCGGCGTCTCCTGTCTGAGCGAAAGCCTGCCCCGCCCCGCCGAGCGCGGCAATCACCCCCAGCAATCGAACAACATGCAACGACATGAAACCCTCCGTGCCGCAGTTGATGCAGGCACGGGCATCATCAGTTGGACGAGGACAGAAGCGCGTTGTCTCAGATCAACGCACACACCGCCAGATCAGATGGCGCTCTGAGCGTCCTTGCGCAGGTAGATCGATCGGCGCGGGCGTTCCATGACGCGTCCGACCATACCCTCGAACGCTTCAAGCGGCATCACCTCGTAGGCCGGATCGAAAGACGGCTGATCGAAGAGATGACAGAACTGAGCGCAGTGTTCGAAATGAGGATGTCCGCGGAACTGATCTCTCATATTTCGGTCAAGACCGATGTGATGGAAGAAATAATAACCCTGGAAGATGCCGTGGTTTTCGACCATCCAGAGATTGGCGTCCGAAACGAAAGGCTTGAGGATCGCCGCCGCTATGTCGGGATGATTAAACACCCCGAGCGTGTCTCCGATGTCGTGCAACAAAGCGCACACGACATATTCCTCGTCCTTGCCCGCTCTGTGAGCCATCGTCGCCGTCTGCAGAGAGTGATGAAGACGCGTCACGGGGAAACCGCCATAGTCTCCGTCAAGAAGCCTCAGATGGTCCAGCACACGGGCCGCATGGCCTTTCTGGAAGAGGCCATTGGCCGCCGAGATCTTCTTCCAGTCCTCGTCCGTCGACTCGAGAAAGGACTTGAACTCCGCACGCCCGAGGGGCTCATGCCCGTCCGCACCCATATCGTTCTCTCCTCTCCTGTCGGCTGTTCCGATCGCGGGAACGACCGATCAGGCCATGATCATCTGAGCGATGATATTGCGCTGAACCTCGTTGGACCCGGCGTAGATCGAAACCTTCCGGTTGTTGAAATAGCTGTTGGCCGCCGTAATCAGATGCTCTGGCGCCGGAAGGGTTGCGTTTGAACCCGCTTCCAGATGAGCGAAGCTGTCCTGAACGAAAGGCGAGCCATAGACACCGGCCGCCTGAAGGACCGCCTCGGTGACCTCCTGAACGATTTCCGACCCACGGGTCTTCATCAGGGACGACATGGCGCCGACGGACTGTCCGCTCGAGAGCTTATCAAAAATCCGCCGCTCCGTCGCATCAAGCGATTCAATCTGAATCGCCAGATCCGCCATGCGCCGGGCGAAATCCGGATCCTCGATGAGCGGCCTGCCGGCCGACATCTCCATGCGGGCGATCTCACGGGCCTTGCGAAGAGCATGCCGGCACCCGGGAGCGTAAGCCGATCCTCGTTCAAAGGTCAGAAGGTATTTGGCGCAGGTCCATCCCTCGCCCTCCTGGCCAATCAGGTTCTCGGCCGGAACGCGCACGTCCTCGAAGAAGACCTGATTGATCTCCTGATCGCCCGCCTTCATGTAGTCGAGCGTATGGATGGGAGAAATCGTGATCCCTGGCGATTTCATATCGACGAGAATGAAGGAAATCCCCTGCTGCCGCTTGGGCTCCTTGGAGGTCCGCACCAGACAGAAGATCCAGTCCGCCCACTGAGCGTGTGTCGTCCACGTCTTCGACCCGTTGAGAACGTAGTAGTCCCCCTCACGACGGGCGGACATCTGAAGCGATGCGAGATCCGACCCGGAGCCGGGCTCGGAATAGCCCTGGCACCACCAGACATCGGACTTGAGAATGGGCGGGAGGAAGCGCTTCTTCTGCTCCTCCGTTCCGAACTTCATGATCACCGGCGCGCACATCCGCACGCCCATCGACCCCATCCTCGGGGCGCCGGCGAGCGCGAACTCCATCTCGAAAATGTACTTCTGCGTCTGGGACCAGCCCGGTCCGCCGTACTCCGTGGGCCAGTTGATGGCGAGCCAGCCCTTGTCCGCCAGCTTCTTGAGCCAGGCCTTCTGGTGAGCTTCATCCAGCGAGCCGTTCTTGGACAGCGCCATCCGGCGCTTCAGATCCTCTGTCAGAGCTTCTGCAAGCCAGGCGCGAACCTCGTCGCGGAAGCGAATGTCGTCAGACGTGAACTCAAGATCCATGGCGGCCTACTCCAGACTGTCCATACGGACGATGACAGGGGTTCCCTCAAGACAAGGCCCCATGGCCTTGCCGAGACGCTTGAAATGCTCTGAGGCGCGGTGGGCTTCCACGGCGGCCTGGTCCGCGTACTGTTCCATGAACATATAGGTGTTCACAGCATCCCGGACCTTGAAGCACTGATAAAGAAGGGCGCCGGGTTCATTGGCCTTCACGGCAGCCTGCAACTCCTTGACCACCCGTTCAAACTCTTCCTGACTGCCTTCCCTGACGGTCAGCTGAGCCGTAACACCGATCATGACGCCCTCCGGTCTGAAGCGACCACAATAGGCGAAGATCGTCATTTGTCATCAGGCGGAAAAAGGCCAAAGAGCCGCATAGTCCCGGAAGACGGGCGTCGAAACAAAAAGGCCGACGGTCGAACCCGACCGCCGGCCTCATGTGGTCAAATCAACTGACCCTAGAGGTCGATATCCTCATCAGGGACGCGCGCCCGAGACCGGGAGACATTGCCCGCTTCGAGCTCCTTGACGTCCAGACCGCCGTTTGAGTCGAGGTCCAGAGCTGCAAACCGGGCCTTCATCCGGGCCATGGGTCCGGTCATCTCGGAGGCCTGAACTAGGTTATCCGCATTGTCGTCGAGAGCCCCGATCGTCCGGCTGGCCATCAGCTTGTCCTGAAGGTCGTTACGGATGTTCTTCACGGTCTCGTCCGCCCAGCGATAATTGACCCGGAAATACATCATCTCTTCATGGGACTGTTCACCCCAGGTGACATTGATGCTCGCGTCCGGATTCGCCTTGTTGTGAACCGAGTTGTCATAGACCCAGGACGCGATGAGCTTCGTCCCGGCCTTGACCAGGATCGGCTCAATCGGGTCGTAGTCCCGCTGCCAGTTGAAGTCATACTTCGGCAGCGACAGGAGCATGGTCTCCTTGCCGTCCGGGGTCTTGGCCTTCAGCTCGACATGCATGCCGCGATAGTGAGCGTGCGGATAGAGCGTGTAGAGGTAGGCGTCCGCCGGGAAGGTCAGGTAGGCGATCTCCTTGTGACGGGCTTCGCCTGCGGGAATGGTCAGGGCGAAATCGCTGATGACCGTGGAACGCTTGATGTACTCAGGAGGCGTCTTCAGGACGTAATAACCGACCTTCGTGGCGTCTCGCGCCGCCTTGCCGGTGGTCGTGTAGTGCATCGAGAACCGCATCTTGCCGCCGGCGGGAACCGGAGCGCCGGCGCCGTCCGCAATGACCTGGGGCTCAGCGCCAGGCGTGTAGGAGCCAACCGACCCGCCAGGGATATTCGGGCGGGTTCCACGCGCCGGCACATGGCTGGAGGTCACATGGTGCAGAACCGTACGGTCGCCCGGCTTGATCGCGATCGCCCGCAGCCAGGTGTCTTCCTTGAAGGGATTATCGATCTCCGGGTACTTGTACTCGATGATGCCGGTCGCCGGGATGTCATAGGCCGGGATCTCGACCACCACATCAGGCTTGCCAAGGCTGACGGGCCATTCAGGAGCCTCGCCCGCCTGCTCCTTGAGCACATCCGGCCCGGTTCCGCGCGGCGCGCCGGCCTCGATCCAGTGGATCAGGGTCTTCGTCTGCGTAGCGGTCAGAGCGGCGTCGTTCTTGAACGCCCCGATGTGCGGATCGGCGAAGTAGGGAGGCATCCGCTCGGCGCGGACGGACTCGCGGATCATCGGGGCGAAGCCCTTGACGACCTCATAGCTGTTCATCGCGAACGGGCCGATCCCGCCCTTCTGGTGGCAGGTCACGCACTTCTCCTGAAGGATCGGCGAGACGTCTTCCGAATAGGAGATGTTAGCGAACTGGGCCGAGCGGGCGCGTTCCGGGAATGCGATCGCCGAACCGCCGCGGCTTTCAACGCGGGCCTTCGTCACGGGCTGACCCGCGAGCACCGAATCAAGAGCCCGGGCGACGTAGGCTTCCTTCACCGCAGCCTTCGCATTGGGCGAGGCTTTGGCGAAACGATCGTCGAGAGGTCCGTGATAGGCGATCTCGAAATTCTTCTGCGGGTTGATGACGAAGATCTCCCCGTCCTTCTGCACGCCAAGCGATTCGCCGACCAGCTGAAGTTCGTCCATCAGAATGGGCATGCTGATCTTGAGACGCTGCGCCTCGGCGGCCGCCTGCTCGCGGGACTGACCCAGGTTCGAGTTCATCAGGTAGAAGAGAACGCCCTTCGAGCGGTAGGCGGCGGCGGTCTTCTCCAGCTCGACAGCCGCTTCGCGAGACATCTTGGAGCCGTTCGACTGGCTCATGATGACGATCGCCGGAGCGTACTTGAAATAGTGAAGCTCGTGAGCCAGCCGGGTGTGGTCCGTCAGCTGAAAGTTGTCAGCGCGGGTCGCCACTGTCACCGGGGCGCTCATCGTCGGAGCGGCGATGCCGGACTGCAGCGCCGCGATACCGGCTGCGCTCAGGACAGCCGCAGCGACCGCCGAGGCCATAAGCCTTTTCTTCATGTTATCTTCTCCAGCTAGACTGCCATCCAGAGTGTAATCGGTATTCTTCTGTATCTGTCGAAAAGGCCCGCTGCGTCAATGTGTTTGAGCGCGGCGGCAGGCTCCCACGAGGGGGTGCATGGTCACGTTTCTGCGACCGGGAGGGCGAGAAAGGAAACGCCCGGATCTTTCGATCCGGGCGTTCAGGAAACTCGCCTTGCTGTGACCTAGGGTCAAGCTCAGGCCCAGCGAAGGTCCGCCGGGATCACAGGCAAGGATCTGATCCGCTTGCCGGTGGCTGCAAAGATCGCGTTGGCGACCGCCGGCAGGACCGGCGGAAGCGCAGGCTCCCCAAGTCCACTGGGAGAGTTATCGGTGACATTGAAATGAACATCGATCTGCGGTGCGTCGGGCATCCGGATAAGAGGCATGTCGTAGAAGTTCGCCTGAACCGTGCGGCCCCGGTCGATGGTGATCTTCTGGCTCATCTCCCCGATGCCGTCGATGATCGATCCCTCGACCTGGTTGATGGCGTTGGTCGGATTGATGATTTGCGATCCGATATCGCCGACAACCCATACCTTGAGAACGCGCCACTGCCCGGTCGGCTGCACCTTCACCTTCGCCACCTGCGCGAAATGTCCCTGGTGGGAATAGTAGAAAGCGATCCCCATACCGACGCCCTTGGGAAGCGAGGCGCGCCTGGACCAGCCTGAGCGCTCTGCGACGATCCGCAGGGCGTCGCTCATCCGTTTCGGGCTGAAGGAGGCCCGTCCCGGCGTCGGCGCCGGAGCCGTTGGGCTCGCCAGCAGCTCCAGTCTGAAGTCCAGAGGGTCCTTGCCGGCAGCGTGCGCCACCTCGTCAAGGAAGGACTGGTAGGCGAAGCAGACGGCGTTCGAGGTCGGCGCCCGCAGCGGGCCAGTCGGCACGCCGAAAGGGATGACCGAGAAGCCGTAATTTGTGTTCGGAATGTAGCCAGCCGGGAACTCGCCAGGCGGAAGACCCGCGGAGTTTCCTGGCTTCTCACCCGCGCCAAAGGTCACGAAGTGGTTGGTCAGGGCGACCAGCTTGTTATCCTTATCGAGGCCGGCCTTGAAGTTGTGATACCCCGCCGGACGATAGGGATTATGCTGCATGTCGTCTTCGCGCGTCCACACAAGCTTGACCGGAATGTTGCCCGCCTGCTTGGAGATCGCGGCCGCCTCGACCATGTAATCGTTCGCGAGGCGTCGCCCGAAGCCGCCGCCGCAGCGGATCAGCTTGATAGTGATCTTGTCCGCCGGGACCCCTGTGGCGGCTGCGACCATTGCCCGGCCAGGCCCCGGGTTTTGGGTCGGAGCCCAGATTTCGCAGGTGCCGTCAGCCTTTACATGGGCTGTGCAGTTTTGGGGCTCGAGCGGCGCGTGAACCAGGAAGGGATAGGAGTAGGAGGCCTCAAGCGTCTTGGCGGACGCCTTCAGGGCGTTTGCGGCATCCCCGTCATTGCGAAGGTTGGCGACCTTCGGTGCGCCCTTTGCAAAGTCCGCAGCCTGCCGGTCGTAATCGGTCGTCGACTGAGTCGACGTCGGACCTTCGTCCCAGACAACGTTAAGTTTTTTGCGTGCTTCCTTCGCGGTCCACCAGTCATCAGCGACGACTGCGACACCGTCGAGCAGGCCCATCAGATCACTTCCGACCTGACGTACGATGAACGCATCGACCACGCCCGGGACCGCTTTCGCCGCCTCAAGATCGGCCGAGACCACTTTGCCGCCGAACACCGGGCACTTCTCGAACGAAGCGTACTTCATTCCAGGTACCGTCACATCGATACCGAAAATGGGCTCTCCGCGGACAATCCGGGGCGAATCCCAGTTCTTCACCGACTTCCCGATAATCCGGTAGTCTTTCGCATCCTTCAGCTTGAGGCCGTCGATGACGGCCTTCTCCGGGGCCGGCATGGCCGACGCTTCTGTAGCCAGATCGCCATAGGAGATTTCCCGCTTCGATGCGGCGTGGCGAACCACGCTGGGGCCGGTCGAGAGCTCGGAGACGGGGACCGACCACTTTGCGGCCGCCGCCTGCATGAGCATCAGACGCGCCGCTGCCCCAACCTGACGATGAGGCGTCCAGTGCATCGGCGTTGCGAACGAGCCGCCCGCGATCTGGTTTCCGTAGCGAGCCTGGTCGGCGATACCCTGTTCGATCTGGACCTTGGACCAGTCCGCATCCAGCTCTTCCGCGATCAGCATCGGCAGCATCGTCTTGATGCCCTGTCCGATCTCCGGGTTCTTGGCCATGATACGGATCGCGCCGTCCGGGCTGATCGCGATATAAGCGTTGATGTCCACCGGCGGCGCGGCCGGCTTGGCCGGTGCGGCGGCGACTGTTGAGGCGCCGTCGGTCGGATCCGGGGTCGCGCAGGCGGAAAGAAGGAGGCCGCCGCCAGCGGCCGCGCTCGCCATCAGGAAAAAGCGGCGCGACGCTTCGAAGTTCTGCTCCGGCTTGTCAAAGGTTCTGGTCGACATGGATTAAGCCTCCCGCGTGTCGGCGACGGCCACGCCAGCCGCTGTTTTGATGGCCTCACGAATGCGCACATAGGTGGCGCAGCGGCAGGCATTTCCGGACATGGCCTCGTCAATCTGCTGGTCGGTCGGCTTAGGGGCCGAGGCGATCAGCGCCGAGGCGGCCATGATCTGGCCGGCCTGACAGTAGCCGCACTGAAGGACGTCCACATCGAGCCAGGCTTTTTGAACCGCCTGACCAATCGGGGTCGTTCCGATGCCTTCAATCGTAACGACCTGACCTCCGCCCACGCTCGAGATCGGCGTGACGCATGATCGGGCCACTTTGCCGTCGATATGAACTGTGCAGGCGCCGCAAGAGGCCACTCCGCACCCGAATTTCGTGCCCTTAAGGTCGATCTTGTCCCGAAGCACCCACAGCAGCGGCATGTCGCCGGGAACGTCCACCGTGTGGGTCTTTCCGTTCACATTGATTGTAAAAGCCATTGTTCAGCTCCGTGGACGGGGCTGAGACCATCGCTGGTCTGCTGTCCGCCCTTTGTTTATGACCCGCGACGCACAAGGCACGCTCACCTTCAACCATAGCGTCAGCCGCTCGCTTCGCCAATGACGACCTCGCGATCTCGATCTCCTTATCGTGTATTTTTTCGTTGGGATCGCACCGTCGCGTCGCGTGCTCGGGGGTTGACGTAGCGTCCGTGGGGGCGGCCAATCGCGGGCCACGTGTCCTGGCGCTTGACCCCACGGCTGCGCTGCGCGCTTACTTCTGTCGGACGGCGCGGAGGTCCGCGCGTGAACTCTTTGGGAGGCGGCGCAATGGAGAGGCTCATCGCTAGGGCGCTCTTTTCCCTGCCATCCTCGGTCCTTACCGCGATGGCAGGCGGTCCGCAGACCGTGAACGGCCTCACCCTTGATCCGCGTATCGCGCTGATGGCCAGGAGAGCCGCGAACAGTCCGCCCATCGCGTCAGTTTCCCCTCAGGATGCCCGTGCCGCGATGAGAACGGGATTCGCCCTGATCGATGCTGAAAGGGCCCCGGGCGTGTCCGTGCGCGAGCTTGCGCTCCCGGCGAGCGATGGAAGCCCTCTTGAGGCGCGTCTTTATCAGCCGGCCGGTTCTCCCGGCGGAGAGCCTCTTATGGTCTATTTTCATCAGGGAGGGTGTGTTCTCGGCGGCGTCTGGACCTGTGACGCCTGGTGTTCTCTTCTGGCCGCGGAGGCCCGTATCAGGGTGTTGAACGTCGACTATCGGCATGCCCCTGAGCATCCCTTTCCTGCAGCCGTGGAGGACGCCCTGGCGGCGTTTGACTGGGCGCTTGCAAACGCCGTCGATCTTGGCGTCGATCAAACGCGCATCGGGGTGGGCGGGGACAGCGCGGGCGGGTACCTTTCGGCGGTTCTCTGCCAGGCGCGCAAGCAGGCCGGCCTGACTCAGCCAGCGCTTCAGCTCCTGATTTACCCATGCACGGACTGGACAGCCACGGAGGGCAGTATGGTCTCGATGGCTGGCGCCTATCCGTTGAACGCCGACATGATGGCCTGGTTCGCAGGCCACTATCTCGCCGACCCCGATCAGCGCACCGATTGGCGGGTCTCTCCGGCCCTCGCCCCGGACAAGGCGGCATTGGCTCCGGCGAGAATCTACACAGCAGGTTTCGATCCTCTGACCTCTCAGGCCAAGGCGTACGCGGCCATGCTCTCAGATGCCGGCGTCGAAACCATCTATCGGACCTATCCGACGCTGTCCCACTCCTTTACGGCTATGTCTGGAGCCGTTCCAGCAGCTCGTCAGGCGCTTCTGGAAATCGCCGGCGATGTCCGTAAGGCTTTGACGGCCTAGGCGTGTCACCATGCCAGTTCTTTGCCGTTCCAGGCGAGGAATTTGCCGGACTTGGCCAGTGTAAGACCGTCGATGAGACGGATCAGCCCCGCCGCGCTCTGTTCGGGAGACAGGGGGGCGTCAGGCCCTCCCATGGCGGTGCGAACCCAGCCCGGGTGGACGATCAGCACAGGCACCCCCATCGGTTTGAGTTCGCTGGCGAGGCCTTTCATCAGCCGGTTGGCTGCGACCTTGGAGACCCGATAGGCGAGGGCGTCGGACGATGTGCTCTGCATGCTTCCCATCTGGCTCGACAGGGTGACGATTTTCCCCCGTGCGGCTCGGATGTTTGCAATGAAAGCATTGGCGACCCTGAGGGGGGCGATCGCGTTGATCTCCAGTGTCTCCTGAAGGCCTTCGAAGTCCATGGAGAGCGCGTCCTGATGATCCGGCCCGGACACGCCGGCATTGTTGATGAGCACGTCGATCGGCTCGTCATTCAGCTCCCGGCGGGCGCGCGCGATGTCTGCGGGGTCTGTGACATCCATCGTCAGGGTGCGGATCCACTTTCGCGCTGACGGCGCAATCGATTCAAGTTCGCTGAGGTCGGACGAGCGGCGCACGGCCGCAAGCACCGTATCCCGCCGCTCGGCGTAGGTTTTCGCCAGCGCCAGCCCGATGCCCCGGCTGGCCCCTGTAATCAAAATCACCGCCATGATCGCCTCTCTCCCGGATGAAGGTTCACATCCGGATGTCAGGCTTGCCGTTCAACGTGTCGGAACTGGGGCGGATCCGCGATAATCATAGAAGCCGCGTCCAACTTTCTTTCCGACCCAGCCGGCCTCCACATACTTCACCAGAAGCGGGCAGGGGCGATACTTGGTGTCGGCAAGACCGTCGTGCAGGACCTGCATGATAGACAGACAGGTATCGAGGCCGATGAAGTCCGCAAGTTCGAGGGGCCCCATTGGATGGTTCGCCCCGAGTTTCATCGCAGTGTCGATCGACTCCACCGTACCTACGCCCTCATACAGGGTGTAAACGGCTTCGTTGATCATCGGCATCAGCACCCGATTGACGATGAACGCTGGGAAGTCTTCCGCATTCGTCACGTGCTTGCCAAGGCGTCCGACAATCCCGATGGCGGCCTCGTAGGTTTCCTGATTTGTGGCCAGTCCCCGGATAACCTCCACAAGCTGCATCAGGGGAACCGGGTTCATAAAGTGGAGGCCGATGAACCGCTCGGGTCGGTCTGTTCCAGAACCGAGCCGGGTGATCGAAATCGATGACGTGTTCGACGCCAGCATCGCATGCTGGGGAAGCTTCGGGCACAGGGCGTCGAATATCTGCCGCTTGACCGCCTCCTTTTCGGTAGCCGCCTCGATGGCGAAGTCGATACCCCCGAACTCATCGAGCCCCACGCAGGTGCGGATCCGCCGGAAGCCCGCCTCGCGCTGGTCGGGGGATATCAGGCCCCGTCCCACCTGTCGGTCCATATTCCGTCCGATCGTCGCCAGACCTGCGTCCAGCCGCTCCTGGGAGATATCGTTGAGGAGCACGTCGAAGCCGGCGATTGCGCAGACATGGGCGATACCGTTTCCCATCTGTCCGGCGCCGATCACTCCGATGGTCCGAATGCCGGTCATGCTTTGCAGCCTTCCATCATACCGTTTGCGCGAACCGGGCAGGCTAGCATGCTTGCCGCCGTCCGCGAGAGCCCCCCGAGGCTATTTGCCCTCAGGAAGATGAACAACACCCTGACATCCGTGAGATTCCGGGCGCGACCGTCTTCGTCACGATGCCGTGAGCTGTCGGGGAGGCGCCTTTTCTGTTTTCGCCGCTCCCGGAGGGCTCTATAATGTGCTGGAGACCGTTCCGGCGATGGATGACGGTCATTGGAGATTTTTGCATGGTGAAGTGGATCGTCGTGGCGGCCGGAATGGCCTTCGCCCTCCCGGCTCTGGCGCAGAAGCCAGCCGATCGCCCCGCCAAAGTTGTGACCGGGCCGGATGTTGCGGTTATCAAGGAGGCGGTGAACACCCTTCGGGAGCCGGGTGAATGCATGGTCGAGTTCACTGTCGGGCTGGATGGCAAGCCCAAGGACATGAAGCCGACCTGCACTCCGCAATCTTACGCTCCGTATGCTCTCAAGGCTATGGCGACGGTCGAGTATCTTCCTGAGATTTTCGCCGGAGAGATGTTCGAGACGGAAGGTCTGCGTCAGCCCTTCAAGTTCGGCGTGGCTGCGCCCGCTCCCAGCTCGGCTCCGGGCGACAAGGCGCCGGTGAAGATCAAGGATGTGGAGCCCAAGGACATTGAAAGGGCGATCAATCGCGTTGACGAGGCGGGGTCGTGCACGGTCTCATTCACGGTCGGCGCAGATGGAAAGCCCAAGGACGTCAAACCGGGCTGCACCCCTGCGAAGTACGACAAGCTGATTGGCGAGGCGGTCGCAAAGATGCGGTTTCAGCCGGGACAGAAGGCTGGTCAGCCAATCGACTGGCCG
>CAIKWZ010000068.1 GCA_903831255.1 uncultured Alphaproteobacteria bacterium | reverse complement strand
CGCCGCAAACTTCATCAGGCCCGGGACAAGAAAATAGAGTCCGAGCAGACATCGTCCGGTGAGGATCATGGCGTTGGACATGTGGGCTTTCCTGTCAGGTCTGAGGCGGGATCGAGTTGGACGCAGCGCTCTTGAGCTCGCAGGCCAGCCTGCTGGCACTGTCCCCCCCACCAAATCCCGAAATCAAGCGATTTCCGCCCGTGCGGCCCATGTGGGCCGATGACCGCGACCCCGGGTCGGCCGATGAACGCTCATCGAGCGAGCGCCGTGGATCCGTTGAGGCCTGCGCTCTTCTGATCTTCATCCTCCCTTCCTGAGGACATAAAACTCGTATGTCTGCGGTACCTTCATCAAATCAGACAGTGGGCGTCCCGCCTCATGAACGAAATAGACAACTTCGTTCCGGGGCTCCCTCGAGGGTGGAAAAGGATAGAATGAAGCCATCTCTTGAAGGTGGCGACAGGGTGCTGGTCGACCTGTCCCAGGAAATCCCCTCGGCCGCCCGGGATCTTCGGGTTCGACAACCGCCTTGGGGTTGTGGCCAAGGGCTCAGAGCACGTCGCGATGAGCGATTCGCCGCGCGTGCAGATCATTTCTGACAACGCAGGCTATCCGCCCTGGGACTGCCTGGCCGACGAGGGGACCCTCACTGGGCGCATACAATGGCATGGGCGGGAGATGTTTTCAATCCAGAGTCTTATCAGGCACTTTTGTTCAAAAAATCATTTAGGAATCCATGTTTATATGGGGTTTCGGGTACTTTGGAAAGTTATTGCCTGTTAGAAATCTATCGTCTATTTTCTGACAAAAGGAGCTCGAGATGGCAGCCGCTGCCGACAGAGTCATCAAGCGCGTACGCGGGAAAGGACGAGGCTGGGTATTCACTCCCAAGGATTTCCTCGACCTTGGCACGCGCGCGTCTGTCGACATGGCTCTTAGCCGCCTGGCCCAGCAGGGGCATATCCGCCGCATTGGCCGTGGCTTATATGACTACCCAAAGGTTCACGCCAAGCTCGGCGCCCTTACACCTGATACGGACACGATCGCAAAGGCTGTCGCCAGTCAAAGCGGGAACAAGATCTCCACAAGCGGGGCTCAAACTGCAAACCTGATGGGCATTTCCAACCAGGTTCCGGCCCGCGCAAGCTATGTGACCAGCGGACCGTCGCGCGTCAAAAAGGTCGCCGGCCGGACAATCGCGTTTAAGCGCTCGCGTGCACCCATTCTAGACAATGCGACCCCCGACGCTAACGCAGTACTGCAATTACTTTCGTACCTCGGGAAGGCGCAGCTCGACGATGAGGTCATCCAGCGTTGTGCAGACCAGCTCAACCTTCAGGACATCAAGGCCCTAAAAAAGGCACAGGCTGCAATGCCTGGGTGGATGAGCGACGCAGTGCTGAAGATCAGCATGGCTCATCATGGATAACTTTGCCCGGCGCGCAGCAGCTTACGATGATGATCTTCCTGCATTCATGAATGAGGCGGCGGCGCGCCGAGACGTGACGCCGATCATCATTGAGAAGGATTTCTGGGTCTGCTGGACCCTGCGCCGATTGATGGAAACGTCAGGACTGGGCGAACACCTCACCTTTAAGGGCGGCACCTCCCTATCCAAAGCCTATGGGATCATTGACCGCTTTTCGGAAGACATTGACCTTACCATCGGCCGCTCGGCGCCCCAGATCGAACAAACGAAGCCGCCAATGGAAAATGGCATCAGCCGCAAGGAGCGCGGCCGACGGGCTAAAATCCTGAAGGCTGCCGCACAGGCCTATGTGCGCGACACCGTCATGCCCGCACTTGAAGCCGCCATTGAAGAGGCGCTGGGAGCACGCGCTCGCTGGACGATGATGCTCGACCCAGAGGACGGCGATGCACAGACTATCCTGTTCGAATACCCCAGATTGATCGACTATGGCGCGTTCAGCTCCGGTGGGTTCGGCGAAGGAGTATTCGCGGGTGGCTACATCAAACCTCGTATCAAGCTCGAATTCGGCGCTCGAGGCGAGACTGAGCCTTCCCTGAGACGCACCATCACCCCTTATCTCGCGGCCGAATACCCTGACGAATTACCTAACGCAGACGTCGTGGTGTCCACGTTGTCGGTCGAACGTACCTTCTGGGAAAAGGTGACGATCCTTCACGCTCTTCACCACGGGGCCAAGCTGCAGCCCGCTATGTCCCGGCACTATTACGATACCGCAATGCTGACGATGAAGGGCGTAGACGACTTGGCGCTTCTGGCGCCCGAACTGCTAGCCAAAGTCGTGGTCAACAAGAGCCTGATGTTTGCCGACAACAAGGCATCTTATGGGACAGCGGTCCTCGGCTCGCTTCGCTTGGCGCCGACAGACGAGCTCAGGACCCAGCTGCGGGCAGACTATGAGGCCATGAGAGAAATGTTCATGGCGGCGCCGCCGACGTTTGACGACATGATGGCGTCGATCGCCTCGCTGGAAGAAAAGCTGAACCAGCGTTCTGCTCCTCGGGGACAGTTCCCGGACCGTCCCTTTGGGTGAAGTTCAGACCCTCAAAGGATTGAACGGCAACAGACGACATCTCTGCGGGCAAAAGCTCGCACCCCCTCGACAATTTGCCGGACGACGAGCGCTTCACCGGGTTGGGGCGAATCATCCCTGCCGGCATCATGCGGATGGCAAGCATCCGGGGAAGCTTTCAATTACCCTCATTTCCTACAGCTCAAATTTCGGGTCCGAGTTCGATATGTGTCACTCGCGAGAGCGCGCGCCAGATGACGGTGTTTCCTGGCGGTGGGTTCTTTGAGCGGGCAAGATAGCCGCCTAGTCCCACAAGTTTGGTGAGATGTCGGGACAGCGTTCCGGGGCGTCGTCGTCGTTTGCCGGCGTCGACCACGAGCTGATCGGGCAGAGGGATGTCTGAAGCGGTCAGCGCTGTCGTCGAGGCGGCGTCGGGCTCTGCGCTTTCCGAAACGAGTGGGCCTGAAGCGAACAGGCAGGTCGCACGACGCTCTCAACCCCAAGGATCGACGACACGAATTGGCAAACCCGCCAAGTCGGCAACATTGCGTGGCGCAAGGCCGGCTCCGTTCGCCATGGCGATTCCCGCGATCATCATGTCTGATGGGGAAGACTCAGGTCTCAGGTCCTCCCGCGGCGCGCGAACCTCATCGGCGAGGCGCCAAGCTCGTTCGTCAAGGCCCAGAACGGGCAAGGTCGGCGGCCCGAAGGCCGGCACATCAAGCCGTTCGATGAGATCGGAACGGCGCCTGCCATCCGGCAGCTGTGAAGGGCCAAGCACGATCTCCGCAATGGCCGCATTCGTAGAGACGGTGGTCGCGCCCAAACCGCCAATCCAGGCGCTCACCATGGGATCTGGTGTGGAACGCATCAGTTCCGACACCGCATTTGGTATCGAGCAGGATCGTTCGTCAGGGTCGCAAGCAGGGGGCGTGCTGTCAGTGGCGCGCGATGGGGCGTCGAGTCGCCGAGCGTTCCACAGCGCCATGGCGCTGAACTCGTCGAAGGCCCGCGCACAGAGTGGTCGGTAGTCAGCATCGGGGGCGGCGGCGTCGGTTATGACCACACCGTAGCGCCGGCGCAGACGGATGATTGGTCCGCCGCCGATATGGCGCCCATCAATGAACCAGCGAAGGCTGCGCTGCGACCAAGAGAGGGGAATCCGGCCTACTTTCAGGTCCGAACGCCCGCTCAAACTATCAAAAAGTTTTGGACATTCTGACTCCTTCGTGCTACATAAAGAGCTGTAAAGAAGCGCCAACAATACAAATGCCAACACCGCACCAACCTCCGGCCGCCGTCCGGCGCGCTTTGCGCAAGCTGGGCGCCGACATCCATGACGCCCGCCGCCGGCGGCGGTTGCCTATGGCTGTTGTGGCGGAGCGCGCTTTCACGTCGCGCTCTACCCTTCAGAGGGTGGAAGCCGGTGACGCGACTGTCGGCATGGGCATTTACGCCGCCGTACTGCTGGCTCTGGGCTTGCTGGACGGTCTCAGCGAAGTCGCCGACATCGGCAACGATCCGGTTGGCCAAACGCTCGCGAGCGCGGAGCTGCCGCGCCGGGTGCGCCTGAAGCGGGCATCAGAGACGCCGGGCGATGTCTGATTTCGAAGTCCACATCGAGTTGAGCGGCGAAATCCGCGAAGTCGGCCTGGCGCGCAGCAACCGGGCTCGCGGCGGGCAGACGGTCCTCTTCGAATACGCAGCGGCGTGGCTCAACGATCCGAACCGGTTCTCGCTTGAGCCAGCTCTCGCCTTGACGCGCGGGGCTTTTGCGCCGCCGACAGGGCAGACGATCTTTGGTTCGATCGGCGATTCTGCCCCCGACACGTGGGGACGTCGCCTGATGCAACGTGCAGAGCGGCGCCGGGCCGAACGCGAAAGCCGCGCGGTTCGCACGCTTGTGGAGAGTGACTACCTGCTTGGCGTCTCGGATCAGACGCGCCTTGGCGCGCTGCGGTTTCAGCGTCCGGGTGAACAGGTCTTTCAGGCGCCAATGCAAGGGGGTGTTCCCGCGTTGATCGAACTTGGGCGCCTTCTCCAGACCACCGAACGTATTCTCAGGGACGAGGAAACCGACGAGGATTTCCAGCTGATCTTCGCGCCGGGTTCCTCACTCGGCGGCGCAAGACCCAAGGCCTCCGTCATCGACCAGCATGGCCACCTCTCCATCGCCAAGTTTCCCAGGGAGAGCGACGAATACAGCATGGAGTTGTGGGAAGAGATCGCCTTCCGGCTCGCTGAACGCGCGGGCATCGAGACACCTCAACATCAGTTGATGAAAGTAGCGGGAAAGCCCGTGCTTCTCTCGCGGCGTTTCGACCGCGCTGGCGCGGCGCGTATCCCGTTCCTGTCGGCCATGGCGATGATGGGCGCCAAGGACGGCGAGCGGGGCAGCTACCCCGAAATCGTCGATATGCTCGCGCGACATGGCGCTCAGGCGAGCGCCGATGCGCACCAGCTCTTTCGACGCGTCGTGTTCAGCGTCATGATCTCGAATGTCGATGATCACCTGCGCAATCACGGTTTTCTGTGGCTCGGAAAGGCGGGATGGTCGCTGTCTCCGGCGTTTGACCTCAATCCCGTACCCGCCGATCTCAAGGCGCGCATTCTGACCACCAACATCGACCTCGATAGCGGCGTCTGTTCGGTTGACCTGGTGCAGTCGGCGGCGAGCTATTTCGGTCTGACGCTTTCGAAGGCGCGTTCGACGATCAGGGAGATTGCATCGGCGACATCGGGATGGCGAGAGATCGCCCGTGACTTAGGTGTGCGGGCCGCCGAGATCACGCGGATGGCCAGTGCGTTTGAGCATGAAGAACATCGCAAGGCTCTCACGCTTTGATCTACACGGCTGCGCAGCGAGACGCTGGGAAGGGTAATTGATTGGTGCGGCAAGGTTCTCCACACTGAAACCGGCGTCCGCAAAAAGCGGGACGATCGACCTCAGCGCGGATTCGCTTTCCAGGCTCGGCGCGAAGAGATGAGCGGCGCTCCTGTTCGCTGCTTAGAAGGATGACGCCGGTCTCGCCCGCAAATTGCGCATGGAATTGATGGCGCATGATCCAGAGGCGCTGGCGCGCGAGATCGATCGGCAAATTTCGAATTTGCGCCGCTCACGCAGTTTCGTGGATTGGAACAAGACCAGCGAACCGCCGAATACGCTGGATGCATGGCGCGCTTCGATCGCTGGCCCGCTCGCCGCCACGGGCCCCGGCCTCGCCGCCGAGCGCTTTTTTAGCGTCTTCGCATCAGGCCGGCTGACCATCGGTCGCGTCGATGAGTCAAGCGGGAGAATGGGATCCGTGTTTCGCGAGGCGATCGGGGATTTTGCTACACCCATCGCTGCGACCGGTGATCCGGACACGCAGTTAGCCTTCGCCCAACGCAGGGCGCAGCCATCGATCGTCTCAATCACCTTAACCTCCCGCCTGAGCCCGATCGCTCCGCCACCATCCTTTGAAGGAGAGGGCGCGCGCCGGCGCATGCCCTGCGAGGACCAGAAGTCCGGCGAGGATGCCGAGATTCTTGATGAAGTTCTGCATCTCACGCTCGCTCGAAACGCCTTCATGATCGTTCCAGAAATCATGCAGCATGAGATTGACCAGCAGGATGTAGGCAACAAACCCGAGGGCGGTGAGTTTCACATGGCGTCCAAGAATGAGGCAAAGCCCGCCCGCCACGTTGGTCACAGCCGCGATCCACATCAGCGGCTCGGCATAGGCGACGTTATGCGTCTCCATCAACGCGACATGCGCATCG
>CAIKWZ010000067.1 GCA_903831255.1 uncultured Alphaproteobacteria bacterium | reverse complement strand
GATCTTACAGACGATCTCGCGGCGGATCCCGACCACGAACCGTGGTTTCGGTTGGGAGCGTGGACGGTCAGCCATCGCAAGAACGCTGGGGGCATCCAAGATGTCGTGATGCGGAAATGCTTCCTGCTTGATACAGCGACCTATCTCGCCATAGCGGACGGGCTCGGTAGCATCGGCAACGTCATCGGAAGCATTGGAGTGCCCGGGGGAGAGGTCACCTACCGCGGCGAACAAAAATCCTACGCTTATCGGCCCTTCTACGAGTGCGATCTTCACATTGCGACGATGCCCGGTCTTGATGATCTGATGGCCGCACTCGAAGAGGATCGGTCCACTGAGGAGCCCGCTGACGATGAGGGCCTGTTGAACGCTCTGCCTGCAGGCGACGGAGGCGCAAAGGAGGTTGGAGAAGGCGATGACGAGACCGACGACGATGAGGCGATCTTGGGTGAGCCTCTCGTTTTCACCATCGAAACCGCGACGGCCATTGATCTCTTCATCAATCCGGATCTCTGGCTGTTCCTGAAGCTGGAAGAAAAGCAGCCCGCCTCCGGCCTATGGTGGGACCCTGAACGCGGGCAGGAAGTGATCCGCCGGGAATTGCTTGAGGATGGCAATCTGCTTGTTGTCGAGATCCGCCGAGAATATCTGCTGAAATACCTCAAGGCCCGCCAGAAGGCGCTTGTCGTCGGCCATTATCGCCATCTCCACTACGAAAGGCCATCGGCCGCAGCCAGCGCCGCCTTTGTCGCGCGCAATGTCGAGATCAAGAGCACGTCAGGCGCTAAAGCCACCATTCACAGCTGGCAGGACAGCACCAGCGGTGTCAGCCACGCGCCCTTTCTGCGCCGCGCGTTGCACCTCTGGTTCAACATTGATCCACCGCCGCTGGCCATCGACACCGCCTTCGACGATATCCCCAACTTCGATATCAGCCAGTATACGCTGGAGACATCCTCGGGCCCGGTGGCGCCGGGTCGATTCAGTCATAGTGGCATTCCAGCCGGCATAGTCTTCGCGGGCGTTGATGGCGATTTTCTAGACCGCACCTTCTTCCAACAGGACGTTTTGGTGAAATATCAGTCCGCCTCCGGTTTTTCGATTGATGACAATGGCTCCGTGCATTGTCGCGGCTACTGGGGCCTCTACCGGAGCACGCAACGCCACGGCAACGAACTTGTCTCCACCTACATCGGCGACTTCGCCGAGGGCGTGCCGTATCATGAATGGGCGCATTGGCGGCAGTATGCGGTACAACCCCCATCAATCCCGACGCTTATCGCGCTCAATAAAGAACCGACCATTCCTGACGCTGTGAACGGGCTGGTCGATGACTTACACCGTATGAATGAAGCGGTCTCGGCATTCGCGACTCGCTGCGCGGGCACGCTTGTTGACGCCGTGTGGACGGGAAGCCTGGACAGTCTCGCTGGACGCCAGCTCAAGTGGGTCTACCCGTCTACCGCGGCAGACGAGGAATTCATCACGCGGGCGACGCTTCTGGCGACGCTTGTGCTCGACGCTCTGAGCGAAAAACGCGGCCGCACGCTTCTCGTGACATTCGGGCCCGAACTTCACCTCAGCTTTGACGGCAAGAAGAGGTCGCTCGGGTCCCGAAACCTCGTGCAAAGACTTATGCTGGTCGCAGCCGTGATCGAGCAGATTAAGCCAACCTCGGCAGAAATCGCAGATCACGTCGTGTGGGCCGAGACCGGGAAGGGATGCGGCGACTCTGATTTACAGCGCGAACTCAACGCCATAAACGCTGCTGTGCGTCAGGAATTTGCGCCGCTGGCCTTCCTCTATGACCTACGGAATTTCGGAGGGCTGGCGCATGCGCCCAGCAGAGCTGGGTTTTCCAAGACCGCAATGACCTTGGGCTTCGCCGGCAAGGACTGGCATCGCAAGGACTATCTGAAGCTCATCAGTCTTGTTGCGGGGGCCGTCCAAGCGATTTCCGGACGGCTAGACGCGGCCGGCTGACGCTGTCTTTGGCGCAGAAGCCTACAAAGCACCGCGTAAAGCAGCGGCCCTTACGCCTCGCGCGCCAGCAGTGTCAGCCCTCTTCAGGCGATGGACGTTGCAACGCCAGAACTTCGCCCGCCGGCTTGAAATCCGACCTTCGCCGGCGTCATGATAGCCGAGAAGACCGGGTGGGGGCGATGGCTGGAAAAACCGAACCGTTCGATCGCAAGGCGTTCGCCATGTGGATGGCGTACCGGGGGCTCACGCATGACCAGGCGGCGCGGGTTCTTGGCGTCGCGCCTAATCTGGTTGCCCGTATGCTGGCAGGGGACCACCCTGTGCCGGAGGCGATTGCCCGAAGCGTGCGAACAACTCACATCACCGAGATCCTCGCAGCGAAGCAGTACTGGCTTGGCCGGGCCTGGGCGCACGCGAGCACGGTGATCTGGCAATACGACCGCCTGCCGCTCTTCATCGTTCAGGCAGCGGCGTTTGCCTGGCTGGCGGCGCTGGGGGCGCTCTATGCCTTCATGGCTTACGCGTTCGGCGAACTCGATAATGTCTTCCTTCTTGGAACCATGCTTGCAGGCGTCGTATTCGTCCTGACTCCCGTCAGTCTAGCGCCGACATTGTTTCTCAGTCTGCTCTTCTGGCTGTGTAAGCCAAACCATTACGCGCCGCGGCCTCAGCTCTGGGTCGATGTCATTCAGATCATCGCGACAGCGCTCCTCGTCATCCTGCTGCTTCCCGTCATCGTCAGCGATCCGTCCTCCAACATGATCGCCACCGCACTGATGCTGGGCGCGTACGTCACCCTCGGAAATCTGATCTGGCTGTGGCCCCTCAGCCGGGGCCGCAATCCCTACAACAAGAGCAACTGGTCGAACGCGATCGACGCCTGACGCGACCGTCCGTTTGCCGACGTCGTTAGACCGCGCAGCAACTACGTCGACACGACAATTGATGACTGAAGTTCTGCGCTCACCGCTCACCAAGGAAGCAGACCCGGCCGGCCTGTTACGCCGCTGCGCCGCGCGAGGGCGGGGGCCGGGGCGGCATCCCTCGCGCGGCTCCGCGGCTCCGAGGAAGCAGCCCGGCAGGTGGATCTGATCACAGAACCATTCAGGGCTCTGCCTGGTTGGTCTGTCATGGGTGCAAATCCGCGGCTCTTCCCGCTGCAAATCAGCAGCCCTAGTCATTATTCCACTTCGGAAACCGCTTTCCGATTGTAGGCCTACTCGCTCCTGTCGGGCGATGGCACTTTGGGTCGTGCCACTCGAAAAGGTTCCGTCTTCAACACGACCAGACCCGCATCCCATCCGGGATTTCTTCATTGCGGAGCTGATCGACTACGCGCCCAAAGATCACACGGACATGATGGAGCGGCCCTTCTTCTCCATCGCCAAGCGCAAGCGCATCAAGCCCATCGAGTACGAGAACGATGATGGCTCAGTCTGGGTTCGCGTCACGGGTCACCCCGAACACGGCATGGCGACCATCTGGGACGCCGACATCCTGATCTACTGTATCTCGCGTGTCGTCGCGGCGCGCGACCGCGGTGACAACGACTTCGGCCCTTCGATCTTCGTGACGCCTTACGAACTGCTCAAGGGCATTGCGCGCGACACCGGCGGACAGAACTATGCCGAGCTGATCGCCGCTATAAAGCGCCTTAAGACCACCACCATCGAAACCAACATCCGCGGCGGCAAAAACAAGCTCGCCATGTTCAACTGGCTCGCTGAAGTGGAAGGCGAGGGCAACAAGCTGGATGATCCAGCCCAGCTTAAACAACTCGAACTCCGCCTATCCAACTGGATGTTCAAGGGCCTCATGTCAGGCAAGGGCGTTCTGACGCTCGACAGGGAATGGTTCCTGCTCAAAGGCGGTCTTGAGCGCGTGCTTTACCGCATTGCGCGAAAGCATTCAGGCGACCAGCCGCAAGGATGGACCTGCCGTTTTGATCTTCTCTACAAGAAGACCGGCAGCGAAGAGCCGACGCGCAACTTCGCCGTGCGCCTGCGCCGCCTGGTCGCCAAGAATGATCTGCCTCGTTACCACATGAAGCTGACGCAGACCGTCGATGGCGCTGCGGCCGTGCATTTCATTGCGCGGCATCATCTTGAGGTGCGCGGCAAGACCATCGAAAGCTATGCGCCCTCGGATCGGGATAAGGCGCGCGCCGCCTGGATCGATAGCGGACGCAGCCCGAAGGAATTCGAACAGGCCTTGTCTGAATGGAAGGCCAGCGGCGCCAGCGTCGCGCAGTTCATCGCCCAGTACAGCGAGCTGGCGGGCAGGGCCCGCGTCTAGCCATGAGTCGATGCGTGACACAGTCCAGCGGCATCGCCATAGGCCCGATCTTGTTCGTGATCGCCATCCTCGCGGTGTTGGTCGGTGCGATTGATCCGCCCCCTTTGAAGTGGGCCGCCCTTAGGTATGTCTTCGGACAGGATGGAGGAAGCGGATGGCAAGGAAGCGTTACAAGCCGGAGGAGATCGTCGCGAAGCTCCGGCAGGTTGATGTGCTAGTCTCGCAGGGCCAGTCG
>CAIKWZ010000066.1 GCA_903831255.1 uncultured Alphaproteobacteria bacterium | reverse complement strand
TTCGCGCGTCCCCTCCGCCTTTGTGAAGGGCTACGCCCGGATGCCTGTGCGGCTGACGGCGAAGGCTCGCTGAGAGACGCGCTCAAAGTCCTTTGGGAAGCTTTGAGGTCGCAGCCTTTCTGATCCTCTCATAGAGGGTGAGGCTGTCCCGGATAAAGGCGGCCTTGGTGAACTGCGCTTCATACGAAGCGCGACCGCCTTCGACGAGCCGGGCGGCGAGGCCGGGTTCGGAAATAACGCGGCGCATCGCCTCTGCGAGGGCTGTCGGGTTGTCTTTCGGAACGAGCAGGCCTGACACTCCATCCTCGACATAGGCCGCCGGACCGACGGCGTCGGCGGCGACAAGCGGACGACTGGCGGCCCAGGCGTCGACCGTGACGGTTCCGAAGGGCTCGTAACGGGACGGAAAGGCGACGAAGGTCGAGGCGGCGAGCAGAGCGCCTCGATCATTTCTCCAGCCCAGAAACCTGACCCGCGATTCGAGGCCGAGACGGGCGCACTGCGCTTTGAGCTCGGCTTCGATCGGACCTTCTCCGGCGATCCAGACGTGGAGGTCCGGGATCTGAGCTGTCGCCTCAAGAAGGGTGTCGAGACCTTTTTTGGGGTGAAGACGCGCGAGCGCAAGCGCGACCGGGGCCCCGGCGGGCGCGCCCAGACTGGCGCGATCTGCGGCCGGAGCGCCCTCGAAATCAGCATAGGTGTGAACGATCGCTGAGCGATCTTCTCCGACCCCCTGATCTCGAATATGCCTGAGGAGATCTCGTGTCAGGCCCACATGCCAGTCGCAATTCCCGAAGCGGGATCGCTTGTAATAGCCCCCATACCATCCGATCGACCGGTCGCGCCAACGGGCGGGAGCGAACTGGCCGGCGCGTCCCATCCAGTATTCGATGACATCGGGTTGAAACCGTTCAATGGCCTGGCGGATGGTCCTTCGGGTGGGGAAGGGCCAGAGACGGGAGAAGTCGGCGGTCGTGACCGTAACTCCCGCCTCGCGTAAGCGAGAAATCCGCCAGGCGTTGTCCGGGCGGGTCACCACAGCCTGCTGGAGGCCGGCCTCGGCCAGCGCCAGGGTCGATTCGAGCATGATGTTTTCCGCTCCGCCCTCCGGGGCGCCCGCCATGACCTGCAAGATCCGCATTTTGGCTGCTTTCCTCAAATCCGCTTCGGCGTCGTTGCGGACCGGTTAACTCTTAGCGCTCAACACGTAAACTCCGGTTGAAGGCGAGAGCGCTTGCGCGTAGCGTCCCCTCCGACCGTGCGGAGACCTGTCATGAGTGGCGCTTATCGTCTGTTTGGGGCCGAAACGTCCGCCTATTCGACGAAGATGCGAAGCTATTTGCGCTACAAAGGCGTTGAGCACGACTGGCGTCCGCGCACCCGGGAGACAGAGGAAGAGCTCCAGTCCCTCGCGAAATTCGCAACCTTGCCGGTTCTCGTGACGGCCAGCGGCTTCGCGGTCCACGACACTACCCCGATGATAGAGGCTCTCGAGGCCGATCGCCCCGAGCCGTCAGCAACGCCCGCTGACCCAGCGCTCGCCTTTCTCGCCTCAGTCCTTGAAGAGTACGCAGACAGCTGGCTCGCCAAAACGGTCTTTCACTATCGCTGGACCCGAAAGAAGGACCAGCGCCTCGCCGCTCAGAGGGCGGTTGAGGATTATTTCGGCGCCGATACGCCCGCAGATCGCAAGTCCCTGGAGGATGCAGCGATTGTTTCGATGCTGGGTCAGATGAAGCTCATGGGTCTTGAGGGCGATCTGGGCGCGGTGCTCGAAAAATCCTTCAAGCGCTTTGTGAAGAGCCTCGACGATCACCTTCGCCGGCACCTGTTTCTGTTCGGGGGTCGTCCCACCATAGCTGACTTTGCGATAGCCGGTCAGCTCATCCAGCTGATGAAGGACCCCACCCCTTCGAAGATCATCGAGAAAGATGGGGAGTTTGTGGTCAAGTGGTGCGAGTTCATGGCTGACCCCAAGGCTGGCGGTCCCTTCGCCGCGCTTGAGGATCTGCGTGAGACGCTCATCCCCATCTTCAGTTCGGAATTGTGTGCGGGCTTCCTTCCGTGGGCCGCAGAGAATCTTGAAAGCTCGCTGGCGGGTCATGAGACCTTCGAAGTGGCCTTCGGGCGCGAGACATTGACGCTCGCGCCGCTTCGATCCTCAGCCCGGTCCTTCCGTGAGTTGCGTCGGAAGTTTGTAACGGCTCAGGCTTTGGAGCCTCTGAAGGCGTTTACCGATGAAGTCGGCGCGACAGTTTATCTCCTGCGTCCGCCGCCCCCTGAGCGCCCTCAGCGTGAACCAAGATCCGACGCGTCGGTTCGCCTGACGTCTGGTGAAGGGGGAGAGGCGACCGCGAGTGAGACCCAGGTTGGCGAAAGCGACATCGCTCCGGTTCGCGAAGCGGGCGAAGGGGGGGCACGTCGACGCCGCAGACGCCGCCGGCGGGGCGGCCAGAGGCCCGAAGGAGGCGCAGTCGGCGAGGTCGCCGATAGCGAGGCCGGGACGGACGATGAGGATGACGCCGAGACCGAGGCGGGAGCGTCCGGCGAGGACGATGCTGAAGCGGGCGAGTCTCAGCCAGCCGAGGCGGCGGCTGAGGTGACGGACACGACATCGCTCGGGTCCGAGACTGACGCGTAGAACGCTCCGGGCTCGACGCCTCAGGGACGTCGAGCCCGCGAAACGATCCCACGAATGTGGATCCGGCACGCCGAGGGCGGCTGAGGCCTCGCGGACCAGCATTGCGTCCCTGAGGTCTCAAGCGATTGTTCCCGGCCGGCGGAACCGACCGGGGACAGGTTTTCAGATCCTCATGGCGCTCTCGTCCGTTACGCGACGGGGGCCGCCTTGCGCACCTTAGTCTGCGGGGAAGGATGTTCGATCACTTCTGCTGCGCGCGTTGAAGCGGCCTGCTCGATGGTGATCTTTCTGGGCTTCATCGCCTCAGGCAGCTCGCGCCGGAGTTCGATCCTCAGCAGACCGTTACGCAGGGCTGCGCCGGTCACAACCACGTGATCAGCCAGTTGGAAGCGCCGGATGAAGCCTCGTTCCGCAATCCCGCGGTGAACAAAGCGTCGTTTATCATCCCCGTTTTCCTTCTTCCCGACAACGAGCAGCTGGCCTTCCTTGACCTCGATATCCAGATCGCCTTCCGCGAACCCCGCGACGGCAAGCTCGATGGCGTAGACATTTTCGTCGTCTATGGACTGTTCGATGTTGTAGGGAGGGTATCCCTGAGCCCCATCGAGACGCTGGGCCGAGTCAATCATGGACGCCAGTCGGTCGAAGCCGACAACGGTGCGATAAAGCGGCGAAAAATCGAAATTACTCATGGTCTCTGTCCTTGTTCAAGCAACAGGGCCTGTCCACCTGGACGGGCCGCGATTTGAGATCCAGCCGAATGCGACACATGTCCCTCATCCGACCTTTGCGAGCCCGATTACCAGCGCTCACAGATCCTAGCTGGGAAGGCGGGTGGGCATGGTCAAGACCATCGAATGCGATATTGTGCGCCCGTTGAAGTCCACGAGTTCGGAGAGCGGTCGATGACGGCAGGTTGGGTAAGGGCGTGTCTGGCGAGTTTGGCGCTTCTGGGCGCCTGTGAGCCGGCCGGCAAGGACAGTGCGGAAGGTGAGGCTGCCCAGACGGGCGCTTCCATCCCGGCCTACGGATCGTTGCAGTGGGCGGTGGCTGGCGAGTGGCGCACCGATCAGGAGCGTGCGCGCGATACCTGGCGCAAGCCCGCTGACACCCTGTCGTTTTTCGGGGTCGAAGGATCGGACACGGTCGTTGAGCTCTATCCGGGCGGAGGATGGTACACGGCTGTTCTGGGGCCCTACCTCAAGGCTGGGGGAGGGAGGCTCTACGCGGCTCACTTCGATCCGGCGTCTTCGGATTATGCGCGCACAAATCTTGAGGCTTTCAGAGCCGCCTTTGTCGACAGACCCGAAACGTTCGGAGACATCACGGTGACCGTCGCCTCAAAGACCAGCGAGGGTGTGGCACCGGACGGTTCCGCAGATGTCGTTCTGACATTCCGGAACGTTCACAACTGGATGATGGGCGGCTTTGCCGACAAGATGTTCGCCGATGCCTTCCGGGCGCTGAAGCCCGGGGGCGTCCTCGGTATCGAGGAGCATCGTCTGCCTTCGGCGAGAGATCAGGATCCGACAGGATCGACCGGTTACGTGCAGGAATCCTTTGTCATCCAGCTTGCCGAGGCCGCTGGCTTTCAGTTCGTGGGCTCATCGGAGATTAACGCCAATCCGGCCGATAC
Organism: uncultured Alphaproteobacteria bacterium; assembly: GCA_903831255.1. GTDB lineage: Bacteria > Pseudomonadota > Alphaproteobacteria > Caulobacterales > Hyphomonadaceae > UBA7672. The sequence goes on along the minus strand of CAIKWZ010000066.1, from coordinate 6,666 downwards.
CGCTGATCATCCTCTCGGCGTCTGGATGTTGCCTCCGACCCTGCGGGCTCCAAAGTCTGACGATCCGCTGGCGGCGACGTATTCGGCGGACGTCTACAAGGCGATTGGAGAGAGCGATCGGATGACGCTCAAGTTCATGAAGCCGATGGACGCTGCGACCCCGACCCCGACGCCTTAGGGCCTCATTCCGAAGGACCTGGGTCCGGTCTTCAGTACCCGGTAGGCGTGCATGGCGAACTCGCAAAGCAGCGGCCGTGTCTGGCGCGGATCTATGATTTCTTCGGCGATGAACGCCTCGGCGGTTCGGAAGGGCGATCGCATGGCTTCGAACTTCCGATAAAGCTCTGCAAGCTCGGCTTCCGGGTCGGAAGATGCTTCGAGCTGGCGTTTATAGGCGGCCTCAATTCCGCCAGCCATCGGCAGGCTTCCCCAGTCTCCGGACGGCCAGCAGTATCTCCACCGTGTCCGGGACGGATTGAACATCGCTGAGCCGGCGAGGCCGTAGGCCTTTCGGATAACGACCGGACAGATCGGCACACTGGCCTGATACACCGCCGCCATGGCGCGCACGCCCTTGCGGGTGACGCCGGCCTTTTCGTGTCGGGCGCCGACTGCGAACCCCGGGCAATCCACGAGGTGGACGATCGGGAGATGGAAGGTCTCTGCAAGATCAACGAGACGGACCACCTTTTCGCAGGCGTCAGCGGTCCAGGCGCCGTCAAGAAAGAAGGGATCTCCTGCGATCACGGCGACTGCATAGCCGTCCAGACGGGCAAAGCCTGTTACGACCGAGCGTCCCCAGAGTTCGCCGGTTTCGAAGAAGCTGTCGCGATCGAACACCGCCTCGATGATGCGGCGGGGCTTATAAGGCGTCTTGCCGTCTGTCGGCACGATGTCGATCAGAAAGGCCTCCCGTCTGTCCGTCGGATCTCCTGTTGCCTGGCGTGGGGCAAGCTCTTCGACATTGGACGGAAGATAGGACAGAAATCGACGCGCCCGGGCGAAAGCGTCCGCCTCGGTATCGACGACATCATCCACCGTGCCGTTTCTCGCCTGGATTTCCCAGCCGCCCAGACCTTCCTTGTCGACGGTTTCCCCGATCGCCCGGGCGACCGGCGGTCCGGCGACGAACACCTGGCTCATTCCTCGAACCATAACGCTGTAGTGGCTCGCAGCGACGCGTCCGGCGCCAAGTCCTGCGCAGGGTCCGAGCGCCAGGGAGACCACTGGCGTTCTCGCCATGTTGGCGACGACCCATTCCCAGGCCGGCGTCGTGGGGATGTAGGTCCGCGGATTGGATTCAAGGGATTTCACCGAACCTCCGCCGCCCGTGCCGTCGACCATGCGAATGATAGGCAGGCCGTATTCATGAGCCATCTGTTCGGCCATCAGCATCTTGCCGGCGATGGAGGCGTCGGACGCGCCCCCGCGAACCGTAAAATCATCCCCGAGTATCACCACGGGCCGCCCCTCAAGGCGGGCTCGTCCAAAGACCATGGTTGCCGGCAGGAATTCGGCGATCCTGTCGTCTGGCCCATAGGCGGCCTTGCCTGAAATTTTGCCGACCTCGTGAAAGGAGCCTGGATCTGCGAGAAAGGCGATCCGCTCGCGAACGGTGAGCTTGCCCTGACTTTTTTGTCGGGCGACGCGTTCCTCACCGCCCATTTGTTCGGCCAGGCGCTCGCGGGCGCGGAGTTCGTCGATATGCGATTGCCAGCCCATGGTGCCTGTCTCTCCGCTTTCGAGGGAGTGATCCTAGCCATGCGGGCTCGGGGAGGCGAGGGCCTTCATGGGGGAGCGGGTCGCATGGCGCAGGCGGCTGACCCGAGGCTGCAGAGGCGGTGGGATAGGGAGGGTTCGGACGCAGTTGCCTATCGGGCCGGGACAGGCGACAAAGGAAGATAGCCTCTACAGGAGACAGGTATGGATCTCGCCGAGTTGACCGCCAAGGTGCAGGAAGCCCTGAGCGGCGGAACGGGTTTTGACAAACGGGTGAAGTTCGACTTCGGCGCGGTCGGCAAGTTGCTGATCGATGGGGTCGGCTCGATGGCCTCGAATGACGACGGAGCGGCGGACGCCACAATCACCGTGGCCTTCGATGATTTTCTGAAGCTGGCCCAGGGTCAGCTCGATCCGACGATGGCCTTCATGCAGGGAAAGCTGCGTGTAGCAGGCGACATGGGTGTGGCGATGAAGCTCCAGACCCTGTTCTCCAAGCTTCGTTAGGCGGAGCCGGACCTCATGGCGTCATCCGACAATAAGGGTCCGGATCTGGTATGTCTTGAGGACAATCCCGCTCCCGAGGGTGCGGAGGTCATATGGTACAAGGGGCGTAAAGGACGCCGGTTACGTCTCTTGTATGCTCCTGATCCGAAGGGCGGCGTGAAAACACGGGGGCTCGCTCTCGTGTGCCCGGGACGCACGGAGTTTATTGAAAAGTATTTCGAGACAGCTCGCGACCTTCAGGCCCGGGGATTTGCGGTGGCGATCTTCGATTGGCCGGGTCAGGGGTTATCCGACCGCCTTCACAAGGAGAAGCTGGCCGGTCACGTCGGCGGCTATTCGCTCTATGTCGACGCGCTTCTAAAGGGTTTGCAGGCGCTTGGCGGACGGGCGCGTGAGCCTTACGTGATCGTGGCGCACTCGATGGGCGGCGCCATTGCGCTGGAAGCCCTGCGTTCGCGGCGGCTCAAGGTCGCCGCCGCAGCCTTCAGCGCTCCCATGTGGGGGCTTTCGGTGTGGTTTTTCCAGCGATGGTTTTTACGATTGGCGCGGTTGTTCGGCTTTGGAGCGGCGCAGCCCCTGCCGCCGGGGCCAGAGGAAACGTTTGAGACCAATCTGCTGACCCATGATGAACGTCGATGGCGGCTTCATCGTCGCTTGATCGAGTTGGAACCCGCCCTCGCTCTTGGGCAGCCGACAATCGCGTGGATTGTCTCGTCCCTGGATGTCATCAAGGGATTTTTTCGCCCCGCAGCTTTGGATCACCTGCGCAGGACGCCAGTCCTGGTGGCGATCGCCACCGAAGAGGCGATCGTTCGTAAGGCTTCGCAGAAGAAGCTGGCGCGGCGTTTCGGGTCTGGCAAGACGCTGCTGGTCGAGGGCGCGTCACACGAGATCCTGATGGAGACGGACGAGCGCCGTGAGAAGTTTTTCGCTTCATTCGACGATTTGTGCCGCCGGGCGAAGATCTAGTCGCCCTGCGAAGGGGCTTGATGATCCAGTGGGGTTCGTCCGAGCAGGTCCAGGGCCGATTGAAGCAGGGTCGGCGTGGCTGCGGCGAGAATGCGGCCGCCAAGCTTGGCGGGAGATCCGTCCCAGTCCGCCACGGCGCCGCCCGCTCCGCGAATGACAGGGATGAGGGCCGCCACGTCGTAAGCCTTAAGGCCGGTCTCCGCCACGACATCGATCCCGCCGGCGGCGAGGCGCGCATAGCCGTAGGCGTCGAGGCCATAGCGAGTGATCGGAGTAATCGCTCTGAGAGAACTGAAAGCGGCTTGTTCGGTCGCTGTGAGGATGAACGGGTCCGTCGTCGACAGAATGGCGGCCTCGAGCCGGTCGCACGCGCTTGTCCTGAGAGTGAGCCGTGTTCCGGCATGTTCAAGCCAGGCCTCGGCTCCCGTTCCGATATACATTTCGTCAAGGCAGGGCTGATCGATCACGCCGAGCATCGGACGGTCGCCTTCCACGAGGCCGATGAGTGTCGTCCAGGAGGTAAGACCGGCGACGTAGGCCCGTGTTCCGTCGATAGGATCGAGATGCCAGGTGAATCCGCTGGACCCCTCATGCGACCCCGTTTCTTCGCCTTCGATGGCGTCCAGCGGCCGTTCGCTGCGGATGATGTCGATGATGGCCCGTTCGGCGGCCCGATCGGCTTGTGTCACCGGATCGTATCCCGACACAGCCTTGTTGTCCGGACGCGCACGCTCCGTCCGAAAATAGGACAGGGTGGCCCGTCGGGCGGCGAGCGCCAGGCGGCGCGCAAACGGTACGAGGTCAGGAGCGCTTGGAGGCATTCCCAAGCAATAGTGCTCTGAACGCGGATGGCAATCGGGCGCGCGACGCCCCTGGCGCCAGGCGGCGGTCGGCGCGCTTCGAAGTGTCAGGCTGCTCCGCTGTCAGCGCTCTCGCTTTCGAGGGCCTTCGCCAGTTCCAGCAGTCGTTTTCTGGGGCGCTCATCAAGACGGTAATAGGCGCGAACGAGCTCAAGTGTTTCCTTGTGGGACAGCACATCGCCTGACAGGCGGTCGGCTGGGTCGTTAGCCGGCGCGGGCTTTCCGTCTGCGCTGAGGCCGTCGAAGAAATAGTTGATGTTGACATTGAGAGCCGCGCCCAGGCTGAACAGGCGGCTGGCGGTGATCCGGTTGGCTCCGCATTCATACTTCTGGATCTGCTGGAAGCGCACGCCGACATGGCTTGCGAGGTCCTGCTGAGTCAGTCCAAGCAGTCTCCGGCGTCGTCTGAGCCGTTTGCCGACATAGATATCCACATCCGTGGCCATGGTTGCCTCTCCAGGACGCGCTCCATGTGCCAATGCGGGAGCGACGGATCTGTCACAGCAATCCTCAGGCCAGATCGACGTCTCCTTTGATTGAGATCTTGATGTTGCGTTGCAGCATGAAAAATGCCGCATTTTTGGGCGCGGTTGAGGAAGTGAGGCTCGTAACTGTCACAAACAGAGGGATACCGCTCAAAATTGACGCATCCGATCGATTCAATCTTGAGTTTTTTGCGCTGCAACGTAATTACGTCTTCGCAGCGTTTCGGCGCTGCTGCCCTTATGGGCGTTTCCTCCCTATTGCCTTGGCCGTTCCGGTTTTCGGAACGGCCTTTTTCTTTTTCCGCGCGGCGCTGGCGAAAGTCGATCCTCAGCGTAGGAGACGATCAGCTCTGCAATCGCGGTCAGATCCCGGCGAAGGATGTTGAGGCCCTCATGGGGTTCGACCCCTTCCTCGTCCAGGTAGAGGCCTCGTCTGAGTTCGATCTGGACCGCGTGCCGCCCGAACTCCGGGCGTCCATGGCGCGCAGTGGCGTAGCCTCCCGCGTAGGGAACGTTTCGAGCGGTGGTGTATCCCCGCGAACGGAACAGTGTCTCGATATGAGCGGCGAGACCGTGGCCGCAGGATCGCCCGAAAAGGTCTCCGATGACTACATCAGGGGCCCGGCCTCCGTCAGGGGTCCGGCTCGGCATTGAGTGACAGTCGATGAGCCAGGCCTCCCCGAATTCCGTCCTGGCGCGTTCCAGGAGGTCCTCGAGCGCCTGATGATAGGGACGGTGGATACGGGAGATCCGGTCTTCAGCCTCAGCCCGCAGGAGGAGACGCCGGTAGATCGGCTCTCCGCTGCGCGCGATCCTTGGAAGGCAGCCAAGGCCGGCCTGGACCCGTCTTGAGGAAGAGGCGCTCCACTCGGTTCTGGGGTCTGAAAACATGGCTGGATCCATGTCGTCTTCATCGCGGTTGAGGTCGATGACTGAACGTCCGATCAATCCGCAGATCACCGGAGCGACCCTGGCTTCGACGTCAGTCAGCAGCAGGTCGAGATAAGCGTCCTCTATGCGTCTGAGATCAAGCAGATCGGTCCCAACCGTCTCGAGAAAGGCGTTTGGGTAGATCCGGCCGGAGTGGGGGGAGGAAAAGACGACTGCCGATCCTCGACCATGCGGGCCGCCGATACGGTGTCCTGGACAGGTTGGGGAGGCCTCGAGGGCCAGATCGGGCGCGAAAGGCGCTTGAGGGGAGCGACTGACGGTCATCGCAAGATATTTTCGGTGTTCCCGAGATGGTCAAGCTGGCAAATTCACCCGCGCTTTACCACGGCCGGGCACAGACTGTAGATTGAGATACGGTTCGAGCAGGTCCGAGAGATTCAATGGCCAAGATACTCCTAGCCGAAGACGATGACAGCCTGCGCGGCTTCCTGGTCAATGCGCTCAAGCGCGCTGGTCATTTCGTGAAGGATTTTGACGAGGGACGGGCGGCTCTCAAAGCGCTGGAGCGGGAGGTATTCGACCTGCTTCTGACAGATATTGTCATGCCGGGCCTCGATGGGATCGAGCTGGCGCGACGAGGGGCCGAGCTCGATCCGGCGATGAAGATCGTCTTTATTACAGGCTTCGCAGCCGTCACCCTGTCTCCCGGGGGCGCGACCCCCGCTGGAGCGAAGGTCCTCTCCAAGCCGTTCCATCTGCGCGAGCTGGTAGACGAGGTGGAACGGGTAATGGCGGCTTGAGCTGGCTGCAGCTCGCTTCTGCGTCGAATAGGCGTTGACGGGATCGGCGACCCGTTGCATTAGACCCGCTTCGTGTAACGAGATGGGCGGTTAGCTCAGCGGTAGAGCACTACGTTGACATCGTAGGGGTCACAAGTTCGATCCTTGTACCGCCCACCATCAGTTCTTGCGGCAGCCGCGGTTTTGATCCGCAACTGTCGCGGCGGACGATGATATCTCTCTCCAGTTTGGAAAATTGAAGGACTACTCGCGAGGTCGGCGTAAAAGTCGATCACGGGAGCGGCGCTTTCGGGGTTCGGGGGCAGGGTCTAACAACCCCTGTGCGCCACGTGCAGGGTGGGGGCCCTGACCCGTCAGCGGGTCTCTGTTGCGAGCGGTGCGATCCTTAGCTGATGCTCAACCGCTGAAACCACATCTCGGGTGAGAGGAAGGTTC
>CAIKWZ010000065.1 GCA_903831255.1 uncultured Alphaproteobacteria bacterium | reverse complement strand
GGGCTAATCTGAAATCGTGGCGGGTGTAGCTCAATGGTAGAGCAGAAGCTTCCCAAGCTTACGACGAGGGTTCGATTCCCTTCACCCGCTCCAACGTAATCATCGCAAAAGTCTTGTGGTTTGCTGTGACCCTAAGTGGTCTCGGGATTTCTGCCGCGGATCACTCGATCCTGGCTGATATGACATTCGCAGCCTCGATCGTACGCACATCCGTTCTCAGTCCGTTCAGAACGCCGATCTGATCTTTCATCACGCGGTTTTGGCTGGCCTTGATCTTCGCCTGAATGCTCAGAATTTCGAGGTTGATTGCGACGATCCCCTCCAGCATTTTCTGGATGTACCTCTCCGGGGCGTCTGTAACGCTCCACGGTTCATCATTCCCTTGCTCCATTCTCTGGGTCAGCAGAGAAACGCACCTTAGTTTGTCTTCCCGATCATGAGAGCAGGTCAGACGACCGTGCACATGGACGCTGATGTAATTGTAGGTAGGCACCACTTCGTGGGTCTCTCGTTTCGTGGGATAGAGAGATGGAGAAATATAGGCGTCGGCCCCAGAGAAGATCAGGAGAACATCCGGGCTTTCGTCCGCCAGCCTCCAGGTCGGGTTGGCCTTCGCAACATGCGACGCCATCACTCCTCCCTCAATCAGATGATCGACACGAACAAATGGCAAATGATCGGCCATAGGTCGTCCGTCGACGATACCCACCAACGTCGCAAGTGGATGTGTATCTACAAAGCGGGTGATAAGCGTCTCATCTGTCTCGGCGAAGATCCCCGGGATGTACACAGCGCCGACTCCGTTCCTGGTTCTGAGCGAGACGACTTATACATTTCCATGAAATGGATGTAAGCTCTCTCGACTGCGCGTCGTCTCTTGCTGCCGGCCTGGCAGGGCGAGCCGAGTTGTCAAAGCGGCGGACTTTGACGCCTTCCGCCGGAGAGGGCGACGCTTTGGCTCGCATTTTTAGGGAGGCTGCGCATGGCTGAACGTCAAGCTGTCTGGTCGGGGGACCGGTCTCAGCGATATGCGGATCTGATCGTCGAGATCGGAGCCATCACGCTTGGCGAGACTTCGATGACTGCCCGATACGCCACAACTGTTTCGCTGCTGGTCAGCGCTTTCGGCGAGCGGTTTTTCTGGTGCGGATTTTATGAGGTGGATCGTCTGAAGGACAGGGAGCTGGTTGTAGGACCCTATCAGGGCACTCTTGGATGCCTCCGTATTCCGTTTGAAAAGGGGGTTTGCGGGGCCTGCGCGTCTCGCCGAGAGACCATAATTGTCCCCGATGTTCACGACTTTCCCGGTCACATCGCCTGCGACAGCCGGTCAAGATCGGAAATCGTCGTGCCTGTCTACGGACCTGACGGAGGTCTGATTGCGGTCCTTGATGTTGATTCAACTGAACCTAATGCATTTGACGCCATTGATGCCGAAGGTCTCAGGCGCGTCTGTGACGCCATGACGGCCGGGATGGTTCTCCCGACCGCCTGATCCGGCGTTTGTCTGCGCCCGAATGTCCCTCAGGGCTGCGCTTTCAGAGGATACTTCGCAGCAGCATCCTCAAATTTATAGGGGATGACATTCGGGACGATGCTCACCTCGGTTGAGAATTTGAAGGGGGTTGGAGCGCCGCTGTCGAAGGTCAATTCGATGAAAAACGCCGTGAAGCCTTTTTCTGGAGGTGCGACCTTCGCCATGAATGTTCCGTCTCCCTGCGCCTCAAGCGGCGTGGCGACGTAGGCTTTCCCGATTTCTTCCACGCGGAAATCCCGGGCGTTCGGGTTGGTCGCCTGCCAAAGCGTCACGGCCGAGGGCTTGGTCGTTGTCTTTACGACCAGGGCTCCGTCAGCCCCCTTTGTCCAAGAGTACTCCGGGCGAGACTTCCCTTCGATCACTGACCGGTAGAAGGCAAGCATCGAGTCGACTGCGTCGGTTTCTGCGAGGTTATGGCGGGAGTTAGGTACGTATCTCAGTCGTTTCTCAGCGGGGAGGTCCGCATAGTAGAACTGGGAGTTGTCAGGCAGGAAGAACTCATCTCCCGAAGCGTTCATGAGGAACTTCGGGATCGTCAGGCGGGCGCGCCCGCGATAATTGTAGGGGTCTTCTATCGCCAAAACCTCCTGGTACTCGGGCGTTCCGATCTTGTGAGGGAACAGTCCGTTGTTGACATAGTCCTCAAGCGAGGGCGCGAAGAACCCGAGGACCTCAAAATGGTGCCGGGTTATGGCCTCGCTATTCAGGGCGTCGATGACGAGGGGCATGATAGCGATGACGCGAGGATCTACCGCTCCTACCAGCCAGGTGGTCCATCCACGCTTTGAACCTCCGGCGACTACGAATTCATTCACCTTCAGGGCCGGGTCCTGCCTCGAAGTTATAAACTCCTGAACAGCGTCCATGGCCCTTACACCGCTTTTGACCATCGCCAGTCGGACGAGCCATGTGTCGTCCTTCGTGGTGAAATGCTTGACTCGCGAATAGGCGATCAGATCATCCTCATAACGCGCGGTCTTGGGAGTGTCGGTGAAGTAAAGCGGCTGGTTTGGGACCATTCCGAGGTCTGCGACCACAGACTGCGTTTCAACGGCGATCCGCGCGGCGCGGTCAGAGGCCTTTGTTGGAACCGGATCTCCGTTGTCGCCTCCGCCGATGAACAACAGCGCTTTGTCGCTTGTGACCTCGGTGGGAATGAGGACTGTTAGCCAATGTGTCCAGACTGGCCGGTCGACGTCCGCGTCAGTGCGCCACGACTGGGAGGTCAACTCAAGGACATGGCCTGTGTATCCATCGCCCGCAAAGCTTGAGACCTCTTTCCATCCGTAGACCGGGTCTTTCACCTCGACGTAGGTATCAAGGGCGGTGCGTTCTTCGGGTCTGACTTCGAGGCTCGCCGACTGTTCGACAGAGGCCTGCGGCGATATCTCCTGTGCCTGTTTCTCGCAGGCTGCAAGGCCAAGCATAACCGAGAACGCAATCAGGACGTGTCGTGTTCCGCGGACCATTGTTCTCACTCCCCATGTTGTTTTTGGGGAAGACTAATCCGTTCGGCCCTTTTTCGCCAGCATGACTTGGGGTCCCACCTCAGGCTGGCGGTATGTTTCAGGCCGTGTCAGGTGGTCTCGAGGGCCCTTTTCTCCTCTCGCCGCAGCGCTCCTGCCTCGAGTATGAGAAAGAAGATCGCGACCGCGTAAAACGGGGCGAGGGCGTACATTGCGAGCTGAAGTGCGATGACTTCACCATGTTCAGGCGTCAACGCCGTCGACATGCCGCCGACGAAAGTCGGACCTAGACCCAGGCCGATCAGGTTCAGCACCATCAGCAAGAGAGCGCCTGATGTGGTTCTCTGCTCCGGTCTGACGGAGTTCTGCACGACGGCCAGCGCTGGGGCCAGATAGGCGTTGTTCAAGAGTGTCGGGACGGCAAGAAAGGCCATCGAGATCTGCCAGGTCGGAGCCCAGACAAATCCTATGTAGAATGGCACCGCGGCGATCAGCGCTATCATCGGCACCAGAGCGTACCAATGCTTGGCTCGCCTTGACAGCCAGTCCGCCAGCTGGCCGGACAAAAACGTTCCCGCCCCCATGCATATCGCCAGCATCAGGCTGTAGTAGAGGGCGATCTCGCCCATGTTGATGCCCTTTACGCGGGTCAGGAAGGGGGCTGTCCAGTTCAGCACCCCGTAGCCGACAAACGCCGTCGCTCCGCATGCCAGGGCTGTGAACAGAAGCGTGGGGCGACTGAAAAACATCTTCACTGTGCTGACGAAACTGGGCTGGACGGTGGACGTCGGGGGCTCTGAGGAGACAGGTTCCTGCGCGCCTCGTCGTGGTTCGCGGACAATAAGCAGAAGAAAGAAGGACGCTACGATTCCAGCTGCCCCAATAAAGATGAACGCACTTCTCCAGCCGTAAAGTTCTGCGATTTTCGCGCCCAGTCCGGCGCCAAGCGCCATCCCAAACGGAACCCCCAGGGAGAACAGTCCGAGCGCCATCCCCCTTCGACGAGCCGGGAAGTAATCCGAAATGATTGAGTAGGACGGCGGGGCGCCTGCGGCCTCTCCGACCCCTACTCCCATGCGGGCCGCCATGAGCATCGGATAGGTTTTCGCCATGCCGCAGGCGATCGTGAACAGGCTCCACAAAAACGAGCCGATGAATAGAATACGGACCCGGCTTGTCCTGTCCGCCAGCGCGCCGACAATGACGCCGATTATGGTGTAGAAGGCCGCGAAGTAGATCCCTCCGAGCAGACCCATCTGAAGGTCGGAGAGCCCGAGTTCCTTGCGGATCGGCTCTGTCAGGATTGAGATCAATTGGCGGTCCAGAAAATTGAAGGTGTAGATGACGCACAGCATGGCCAGCACAACCCAGCTATAGGCCGGGGTCCGCGCATCCTCGGGCATGGAGGCTGAGGCAGGTGCGGTCATGAAGCTCTCCCTAGACCGGTCGCAAGGCTTTGCGCCGGTCCTTTCTGTTCGCCGGGGAGGTTTTCACACCCTTGGGGGTTTGGCGAGTGCGAAGTCCGACCAAACTCGTCCCTCTTACGAGCTCAACGAACAGCAATGCGGCTTGATCTCGAGGCCGTGACAGAGCATCTAACCGGCGCAACGCCGCTCTGTCCGGGGATCTGCAATGGCCGCCTATCAGTATGTCTTTCAGCTTGAAGGCCTGACAAAGGTCTATCCCGGCGGGAAGAAGGTTTTCGAAAACATTCACCTGTCCTTTCTTCCCGACGCCAAGATCGGCGTCGTTGGCGTCAACGGGTCGGGAAAGTCCTCGCTTCTCCGGATCATGGCTGGCGAGGATCGAGAGATTGGAGGGGAAGCGCGCCCCGCTGCGGGACTCAAAATCGGGTATCTTCCCCAGGAGCCGCGCCTTGATCCGTCCAAGACTGTTTTCGAGAACATCGCGTCCAAATGTCCGGAAAAGCAGATGCTTGAGAGGTATAACGAGCTCTCGGTCAAGCTTGGAGAGGACTATACCGACGAGTTGATGGAGGAGATGACCCGGCTGCAGGAGCAGATCGATGCGGCGGATGCATGGGATATTGATTCCCGCATTGAAATGGCGATGAACGCTCTGCGCTGCCCGTCCGGCGATGCGGATGTGACCAAGCTCTCGGGGGGCGAGATTCGTCGCGCCGCTATTTGCGCTCTCCTGCTGTCCAAGCCGGACATGATTTTGATGGACGAGCCGACCAACCATCTCGACGCAGAGTCTGTCGCCTGGTTGCAGAATTATCTCTCCAATTTTCCCGGATGCGTCATTCTCGTGACGCATGATCGTTATTTCCTTGATCAGATCACCACGTGGATTCTCGAACTCGATCGAGGACAAGGCATCCCTTATGAGGGCAATTATTCGACCTGGCTCGATAAGAAGGCCAAGCGTATCGCTCAGGAGCAAAGGGAAGAGGCCGGTCGTCAGAGGTCTCTCAGCAAGGAGCTCGAGTGGGTTCGTGCGTCTCCTAAGGCGCGTCAGGCCAAGTCAAAGGCCCGTATCAACGCTTATGAGGAAAAGGCGGCGGCTGCGGAGCGAGAAAAGATCACGACCGCTCAGATCCGTATTCCTCCAGGCCCGCGCCTTGGAAGCGTCGTCATCGACGTGGAGCATCTTCGCAAAGGCTTCGGAGAGCGTCTGCTGATCGACGATCTGTCCTTCAAGCTGCCTGCTGGGGGTATTGTGGGCGTCATCGGGCCGAACGGGGCCGGCAAAACGACTCTGTTCAAAATGATCACCGGACGAGAGACGCCGGACGGCGGCTCCTTCCGGGTCGGCGAGACAGTCAAGCTCGGCTATATCGATCAGTCTCGAGATACCCTGAATGACACCAATTCCGTCTGGCAGGAGGTTTCCGGAGGGCTCGATATTATCGACGTCGGAGGTATAGAGCGCCCGTCCAGAGCTTATCTGGGCGCCTTCAATTTTAAGGGGACGGATCAGCAGAAGAAGGTCGGTCAGTTATCCGGGGGGGAGCGAAATCGCGTTCATCTCGCCAAGATGCTGAAGGAGGGAGCGAACCTTCTGTTGCTTGACGAACCGACCAATGACCTGGACGTCGAGACGCTTCAGGCTCTCGAAGCGGCCCTGGACGATTTCCCAGGTTGTGCGGTGATCATCTCTCACGATCGTTGGTTTCTTGATCGTGTGGCGACGCACATATTGGCCTTTGAGGGGGATTCCCACGTCGAATGGTTTGAGGGTGATTTTTCATCCTACCTTGAAGACAAGAAGCGTCGACTGGGGGCAGACGCGGTCGAACCCAAGCGGCCGACCTTTAAGAAGTTCAGTCGAACCTGACAGGACTCTTTCTTCTCCGGGCAAGCACAGGTGGGGCTCTGTTCGCCCTCCGTTATGATTTCCCGAGGGACTTGAGGGGCGCTTCGTCTGGCGATAGCGTTCCTTGGCCTGAGAGTTCGCGTTCTGTGGTCCCAGGTATGAGCGGGGAGGCGGTTGACGATGGAGATCCGGGGCAAGGTGATTGTCGTGACTGGCGGCGCCAGCGGCATCGGCAAGGCCATGGCAGAGCGGTTCCATCGCGAGGGCGCGAAGGGCGTCGTCGTCGCTGACCTCAATGGACAGGGCGCCGAGGCGGTTGCTCACGACATCGGGGGTATCGCTGTTCAGGCTGATGTCACTCGCGAGGAAGATGTCGTTCGGGTTGTGCGGGCCGCTGAACAGACTTTCGGCCCCATAGATCTGTTTTGTTCAAACGCCGGTATTTCTGTGCGGGACGCCGATCTTGAGAACGCCGCCTCTACCGCTGATGCTGGCTGGACACTCGGATGGGGCGTTAACGTCATGGCGCATGTCTATGCGGCTCGCGCTGTGCTCCCCTCCATGATCGCTCGACGGCAGGGTTATTTCCTGAATACGATTTCAGCAGCCGGTCTTTTGTCGCAGATCGGCAGCGCTGTTTATTCCACGACGAAACACGCGGCCGTCGGCTTTGCAGAACATCTGGCGATCGCACATAAGGAGCATGGAATCGGCGTCTCCGTTCTGTGTCCTCAGGCCGTTGATACGCCTATGCTCGGAGGAGCTCGAGGATCGCAGTCGGTCGATGGGGTTCTCTCTCCCGAAGCTGTCGCCCAGTGCGTGATAGAGGGTCTGGAGGCAGAGACTTTTCTCATTCTCCCTCATCCGCAGGTCGTTGAGTACATGCGTCGAAAAACGGCCGATTATGATCGCTGGCTGAAGGGTATGGTTCGGCTCAGACGTTCCGTTTTTGACGGAGAACGGGGCTGAGAGCCGAGTTGATCCTCTCAGATTGTACCGCCTGAAATAGAGAACTTGCGGCGCGCGCCCAACAGTTTCTGAGCCTCGCCTATGGCCTGAGCTGCGGCCTCTGCGAGCTTGAAACGAGGTTCTGAACGGAGGGCGTCCAGGGCATCCGTGAGGTGGGAGATCGCCTCTCGAAGAAGAACCGGGTCGAAGCGCTTTTCCGCCCGTACCCGGAGAGCCCGACCAAGTGTGATCTTGGCGTTGATCCAGCGATCCGGCGCATCGCTGCGATTGATGTCGGCAAGGGTGTTGCGCGCGATCTCCACTGCGCGTTCGATCCAGCCTGAATCCCCGGTCAAGGCAAGCTGCAGCGACCCGGCCGCCGCATCTTCGATCAGCTCCGCGAGCAGGGTTTCGTCGATCGCCGGCTTTTCAGCAATGATCTTCAGAAGCATTTCGACCACCGGCTGGAGGCGTTCAGCCCGAAAATCCTGCGGGCGGCCCAAGGCTGGTCTGAACTGTTTGGCTGCGGCATAGGCGATCGCCTGCGCGAGCGGGTCGCTCCAAGCCGTCCTGTTTTTCGGCATGACGCATGATTGCGCCGGTCGCGGTTTTTCTGTCGGGTTGCTCAGTCTGCTGAGGATGCGGATGACCCCGCTCGCGCCCGCTGCGCGCTCTGTCCATAACACGACGTCAGCTTCAGTGCGCTTCAGCACCAGCTCTGCTTCTTTCTCGGTTTCAATTCGCCCTGGAAAGGACAGTACGCGGAAGGGGCCTCCGAACATGAAGCTCGAGAGATGTCGCTCTATGGCGCCCTGTACGAAGGACGTCATCTGGCGCCGCCGTCCGCCCGGGGCGCGGGTTATGACAATGCGAGCGCCGTGCTCCGTGATCCGGCGAATAGCTGCAGCCGACAGAGAGCGATGAATGGATGATGCTACGCCCGCAACGAGCCGCAGGAGAACCAGAGCCAGAATGCTCCCGATCAGAATGGCCGCGCCCAAGCCAAGAAGCGACAGCCCGGCGAAGCCGCCCGCGTGCGCGTCTAGCTGTATGAGAAGCTCTCGCGCCTCGCTTATGATTAATGCAGCGTTCATGGCTTCGTCCCAGCGTCCGTTTCAAAACGGGCGCGACCGGCAATCTACACGCGCCTGTGAACATGGTGCAACGGGAAGCTGATACAGATCCTGCATAACGTGACGTTCGACCTCCCTAAAGGCCGAACGTTCTTAGGGATTATTGCTCCAGGGGCCCTCTGGCAGCCGCCTAATCGCTACGCGGAGGGAAGGCGGACCCTTCCAAGGACATCAGACTTGGTCGATCCGATGGCGACCCCGAGAGGATTCGAACCTCCGGCCTACGGTTTAGGAAACCGTTGCTCTATCCTGCTGAGCTACGGGGTCAGCTAGCGCCCTTATGCCCATTAATCGCCCCCTTAGCCAAGCGCCTCCTTAAGCTTTCGTGGCGGCGCACTGTCGGCGGGTTCGGCTTTGATCGGGCTGGCTTTGGTTTGATGCGGCGCAATCGCTCTTCTGTCGAGGTTGCGCACATGTGCGGGATCCGTCGGGTTGTTACCGACCCGTCGGCGCAGCGCCGACTTGGGGGGGCCTCGTGAACTCAGGTTTTGATCACGCGACGTTTCCCTTCCGCCCTGTCAGGCGGAACGACCGGCTGAGCCCCGGCCTCCGGGTGACCAAAGAAAAAGGCGCCCCCGAGGGCGCCTCAATCTGTTCCGATCAAGTGGACAACCGCGTGTCAGGCCGCACGTTTCGCAAGAGACTTCGACAGCTTTTCAACAGCCTCGGCGTGCTTGATATTCTCAACAGCGGCCAGTTCGCGGGCCATACGGTCGAGCGCCGATTCATAGAGCTGCCGTTCGGAATAGGACTGGTCTGGCTGATCCTCCGCACGATGAAGGTCACGAACCACTTCTGCAATCGAAATCAGGTTGCCGGAGTTGATCTTCGCTTCATACTCCTGAGCGCGTCGGCTCCACATGGTCCGCTTGATGCGCGCCCGGCCGCCGAGGGTCTTGAGAGCGTCTCCCACGATACGCGCAGAGGCCAGAGGCCTCATGCCCGAGGACGTCGCCTTGGCGATCGGCACCCGAAGAATGAGTTTGTCCTGCTCGAATGCAACCACATAGACTTCAAGGCTCATTCCAGCCACTTGCTGTGTTTCGACGCCCGTGACGCGGCCGACGCCGTGCGCCGGATACACCACATGCTGGCCTACGCTGTAAGTTCCGTCTGCAATCTTGGGCGGCTGCTTTTTCGACATACTCTTTTACCCTCTTACTTGCATGCGAAGACGACGTCTCCTCGCCGCTCACAATGTCAGTGCGCGATCTGAAATCCCTGAGCTTAAGCGTAAAACGACCGCTCGCCGGCGGTGAGAGTGGCTTATCACAATCTCAAGAATTTTCAACCCGTTGTCGCCAGGACACAGGAATGGGCCTTTTATGCCGTGTTGCGGCATTTCGCCTCAGTCGCGGGTCGCCGGCTTGGGTGAAAACAGGCTCGAAAGCTTCTGGCGGACCTGAGAGTAGTCGTCGGCATCCGCCGGCGGCTCTCCCTTTACTGTGATGTTAGGCCAGGATTTAGCGAATTCCGCATTCAATTTCAGCCACTTGCCGTCGGCCTCGTCTTCTGTGTCGGGAACGATCGCCTCAACGGGGCATTCAGGCTGGCAGACCCCGCAGTCGATGCACTCATCGGGGTTGATCACCAGCATGTTCTCGCCTTCGTAGAAGCAGTCCACCGGACATACCTCCACGCAGTCCATGTATTTGCAGCGAATGCAGGCGTCGGTGACGATGTAAGTCATGTTGGCTCAGGATCTCGATGCTGCCGCGGACATGACGCCGTCAGCCGGTGTTGTCAATTGAGCCGTCTAGGTCCGGGCCGTTCGATTCGTATTTGGGCTCCCTTTTGTGAGCAGCGCCGGGTGTCGGCCCGCTGTCGGAGTTCGCCAGGAGAGATTCATAGGTTGCAGCCGCCTCAGGCGCCGGGCCCCGGCGTTCGGGGAGCGAGCGGATCCGGATGAGGATTGCACGTCCGTGGGATACAAACGACAGGATATCTCCGTGGGCGATTTCGATGGCGGGCTTTGACACGCGACGCACCTGGCCCTGGCGTTCGATACGGAGGCCCTGATCTGCGATGGCGGTCGCCGCTAGCGATCTGGTCTTGAAGAACCGGGCGCGCCATAACCAAACATCCAGCCTCATGACGCTGCCCGTTTGCCGCGCCCCCGCCGTCGAGGCTTTCGTCCTTCCGTGGCTGTGGGAGGATCGAGCAGAACCGCAAGCGATGCAAACGGGCTGTCTGAACGGGTCAGATCTGAGGTCGTCTCAGGCCTTTTTCCCGGGCGGCCTGTCGAAGCGAAGCGCCAGAGTTCGACAGTTTTTCCGTCGGGACCCTTTCGGGCTGGTTTCAGGCCCAGTCCTCTGAGGACGTCTGGAAACTCCTCCCCGGGACAGCCGATCAGCGCAGCCAGAGAGGGGGGAGGGCAGAACGCCGACTGTCCGGCCTTCTGGCGCGTTTTGAAGAGTTCCACCGCCAGCCGCTCACACATGTCCGCACGCACCGCTCGCTGGCCGACGCGGAGGTATCCTGCAGCGGCCAGCAGGGGGTCGGACCAGGGTGGTTCTCCGGCCGGCGGATTACGAAGAGAAAATGACGCGGCTTGAGGGGCCGGCCGGATGGACGTTGCGTCCTGGACTGCTCGCAGGATCAGAGCCGTCTGGCGGGAGGAACGTTTTAGCAGTTCGGGGATAAAAACGCTCTTGGCGCCGACCCTGACACCAAGGCCCGCCAGCGCGACGTTGTCCGCCGCGGTCGGATGAGGCCGGTTGTCTGGCGAAGCTGACTGTCGTCTGTCCAGAACGGCCCCCCGTTCCGTCAACTGGTAGGCCAATCCCCGTGCAATGCCTGAGATGGCGCCTGTCTTCAGTTCATCCCGAATCACGAACAGTGTTCGAAGACGATTGCGGACGTGCTCGTTCGTCCACAGACGAAGCCGTTCGACTGCCCGTTCCTGAAGTCCTGAAGACGTTGATGCTCCCCCCAGCAGCTCTATGCCCGGGTTCAACCAGTCGGATGATGGGGTTAAGCGCGCCACAGGCGCCTGCAGATGCAGGATCTCTGCGGTCAGGGGATCGATGTCCAGAGCGTCGTCCACTGCGCTTGCAATGGCATTCAGTCGCTGTTCAAGGACGGGACGCAGAGCCTTGACGGCAGCGCTGCGCAAGGCTCGTCCTTCCAGAGACTGGCCTCCTCCGGATGCGGGTATGTCCTGACTGAATCTCAGTCCCTCAAGACGACCGACGTCGTGACCACTGACGATCACGCGCCCCTCTGCTCCGATTTCCGCCGGTTCATGTACGTCCGAGTTGAGTGATTTCAGAAGCGCCGATGTTCGACGATCGACGAAGCGCTGCATCAGTCGCTCATGCAGCGCGTCCGATAGCCTGTCTTCGATTTCGCGTGTGCGCTGCCTCCAGGTCTGAGCGTTTTCAATCCAGTCCTGCCGGTTGGACGCATACGTCCATGTCCTTATCGCGGATAGTCGCTGCTGGAGAGTGTCAATATCGCCCTCGGTCCTGTTGAGACGCTCAACCTGGGTATGGATCCATTCATCCTTGAGCCTTGAGGAAGGTTCAAGAAGTCGCTCGACTAAGGAGGCGACGAGTTTCAGGTGCGCCTCTGGTCCGGATTTTCTGAAATCCGGTAGGGTGCACAGGTCCCATAATCGCCTGACATGGTTGCGAGACCTGATCCTGCGGCAGGTGTCTTCATCCTGAGCGAAGGCGGCGAGGGTCGTCTCATCCAGTGCATCAGGCGCGCGTCTGAGCACATGATGCGGCGCCGGTCGACGAAGGGAAGCCTGCAAGGCGTCGAGGCTCGACCAGTCCAGATCGTGATTTCGCCAGTTGAGAGTTTCGGCCGGGTCAAACCGATGCTCGGTCATCTGGTCGACCATTTCTGGTTCGAACGGCTCGCAATCGGCTGTTTCGCCGAAGGTTCCGTCATCCCTGAAGCGGCCCGCTCTGCCTGCGATCTGCGCAGCTTCATCGGCTCTCAAAAGTCGTCTTCGTCGGCCATCGAATTTTCGTCGGCTTGCGAAGGCGATGTGGCCGACATCAAGGTTCAAGCCCATCCCAATGGCGTCTGTCGCGACGATGTAGTCAACTTCGCCGGACTGGAAGAGATCCACCTGTGCATTGCGGGTACGCGGCGAAAGAGCGCCCATGATGACTGCGCACCCGCCCCTCTGTCGCTTGAGAAGCTCCGCAATCGCATAAACCTCCTCGGCTGAGAAAGCGACAATCGCGGAGCGCTTCGGCAGTTTGGTGATCTTGACTGGGCCGACATAAGACAGTTTTGAAAACCTTTCCCGCCTTTCCGTATCGATGTCGAGGCGTAGCGACTGAAGGGCCGGGCGCATCGTATCGGCTCCGAGAAGCATGGTCTCGTGTCGTCCCCGCGCATGCAGGATCCGCTCAGTGAAGACATGGCCGCGGTCGGGGTCTGCGGCGAGCTGTATTTCGTCAATGGCGATGAAGTCCGCGCCCTCTGAGATCGGCATCGCTTCAACCGTGCAGGAGAAGTATCGGGCGCCTGGCGGGATGATACGTTCCTCGCCTGTCACCAGCGCACATGCCCGTTCGCCCTTCTGGCGCACCATTCGGTCATAGATTTCCCGCGCTAGCAGGCGGAGCGGCAATCCGATCATGCCGGTGCCGTGCGCGAGCAGACGCTCCACAGCGAGGTGTGTCTTTCCAGTATTGGTCGGACCAAGGACAGCGCGGACAGAAACCAGAGCGATAACTCCTGCAGCATCCGAACTCGGATGCGACCTGATACGTGTTTGAAGGCAAGGCGGGGATTTATGAAAGGCCTTTTCCGCAGAGGGACCTTGGGCGTTTTGTTAGGCGCGCCTGCTCAAGACCGTCGACGTCGCCTTATGGTTCTTCTCCCTATCGCAATTCATCGAATGGTGGGGCCTCATCCATCTATCTGGAATCGATGGTTTTTATCTGTCCTGGTCCGTTTCCTGCTTTGTTTGATCCGGCGTTCGATCCTGCCTCAGGAGGCATCCTCATGCCTGCAGGCCCTCGAAGCGGGGATTCGGCGAGTTTATCCCGCAGGGCCTGTGTTCGCATTATCCTACCAGCTCCGGGACTATGGGTGCTTCTGCTTTGCCGCAGCGTTATGAACTCTTCTTCTCGCAGCGGCCTCTCCGTCGACCTTCCGGCGAGGATCCCTGTCTTTCTCTATTCTTCGATTGTCGTACGTTTCTTCGCATGAAACGGTTGTCCTTCGTCACAATAGGAGATTGGCGATGGCCGATGCTCAGGTCAGGCTGCATCTTGAAAAGCGAGATCAGGGATCGGTGGTCACGCTTGAAATTGACAACTCTTCCCGCCTCAATTCGTTAAACACGAAGCTGATGGAGGCCTTTGTCGCGGCGGCGGACACCGTGGCGAAAATGGAGGAAGTTCGTGCCGTGATCATTACGGGTGCGGGCGAAAAGGCCTTTGTAGGAGGGGCCGATATCTCGGAAATGGGCGATCTTCACGATGAGGCCTCGGCTCGCGGCTTTATAAACCGTGTCCATCAGTGTTGCCATGCGGTCAGAGCGATTCCGGTTCCCACAATCGCCAGGATAAACGGGTATGTTTTCGGCGCTGGCCTGGAACTGGCCGCTGCCTGTGATTTGAGGGCGTGTTCTGATACCTCGGTGTTTGGAATGCCCGAGGTCAGGTTGGGAATTCCTTCTGTCGTTGAGGCTGCCTTGTTGCCAATGCTGGTCGGGTGGGGCCGAACCCGATGGATGCTGATGCTTGGGGAAACCTTTGACGCAAGCCAGGCGAAGTCGTGGGGTTTGGTTGAAACCGTTGTCGCCCCCGGCATGCTGGATCAAGCTGTCGATCAGTGGGTTGAAAGTCTTTTTAAGTGTGCTCCCCGGGCCGTCATTCTGCAGAAGCAGCTGATACGTTCGTGGGAGGATTTACCTCTTCGAGCCGCGATTGCGACAGGCATCGATACATTCGGCTCGGCCTACGCCACCACGGAGCCCCGAGAAGCCATGCGGCGGTTTCTTGAAGAGAACGCACGACGAAAGCGGGAGGTGCGGGACTTGTCCAAGGGGGAGCCCTGAGGTTTGGTTTCCGCGAAGGATAGGGTCGGGGCGCGCTTGCCTGGAGCCTGGGGGGCTGATGGTTCAGATTATCGCACCCTTGACTCTGAGGCGTCATCCCCCTAATCACCCGCCTTCGCATTTTGACGATAGTCCCGTCCCGGCATGTGCAGGGCTGGAAGGGGCATCCGGGATTTTCAGGAGAAGCGACCATGTCGCGCAAGTGTGAACTGACCGGCTTGAAGCCCATCGTCGGCCACAAGGTGAGCCACTCCAATATCAAGACCAAGCGGCGCTTTCTGCCGAATCTTGTCGATGTGACCGTGCATTCTGATGCGCTCGGACGGTCTTTTTCGGCCAGAATATCGGCGGCTGCTCTCCGGACGATCGACAAGCGCGGCGGCCTTGATGCGTTTCTTGCGAAAGCCAAGGACGAGGAGCTTTCCCCGGAAATGCTTAAGGTCAAGCGTGAGATCGCCAAAAAGGCAGTCGCAGCCTGAAACCGACTGCCTGTTGGGGACGCAGGCCTGAAACCTGCGTTCTGATTGCCACACTTCCAATTCAGTTCGGTCCAGTCTAACCCCTCTGTCCTTTGGACAGGCGGGGTTTTATGAGCCGTTTTTTGGCAGCCATCCTGGTTCTTTGCGCCGTCGTCGCACCAGGCTGCGAACGGGTGCGGTCGCCTGACCTGGTTTTTGTCGGCGGCGTTGTTCATACGGGCGTAGACGGGGATGATCCAGCTGAAGCGGTCAGCGTTCTTGATGGGCGGATCGTCCAGATAGGCTCCGAGAACGAGATCCGCCCGACGGCTGGACGGGATACTCAGATCATTGATCTTGAGGGGGCGCATCTCTACCCTGGGTTCACCGACAGCCACGTGCATTTGCTCGGCGTTGGCGAGCGGGAGCTGGAGCTTAATCTCGATCGGGTCGGTTCAATCGGGGAGCTGGTAGAGACCGTCGCTCAGGCGGGTCGAAGTCTGGCTGACGGGCAGGTTCTGTTCGGCAGGGGATGGATAGAGACGCGTTGGCCTGAGGCTCGTTTCCCAAATCGGCAGGATCTCGACCGTGTTTCTCAAGGCAGGCCAGTGGTTCTGGTGAGGGCGGACGGTCATGCTCTCGTTGCTAACACCGTGGCGCTGAGGGCCGCTGGAATCAATCTCGATCATCCGATCCAACCCGACGGCGGCAGGATCGACGTTGACCCCTCGGGGGTCGCTACCGGGATGCTTATTGATAATGCGATGGCGCTGGTTTCGGGTTTGATGGCTGAGCGATCAGGGGCCGAACTTGAGACCGCCTATGAGAAGGGCGGCGCAGTTCTGACTCAATTGGGTTGGACAGGCGCTCACAACATGTCCGTTCCGGTTGAGCATGTGGCGCTCCTGAACTCTCTGTCTGAAGCGGGAAAACTGCCAGTTCGGCTTTATAACGCGGTGGATGTGGCGGGGGTGGGGGACTTGTCCTCTGACGTCTTCGGTCAATCAAAGAACGGCTTGGTCATAACCCGCGCTGTCAAGCTCTACATGGATGGAGCGCTTGGATCTCGAGGCGCTCTGCTGGCGGAGCCTTATGCGGATCGTTCTGGTGAGGCTGGCCTGCAGCTGTCGAGCGAGGCCGAGACACTCGTCCTCATGCGAGAGGCTCTCAAGGCGGGGGTTCAGGTGGCCTTTCACGCCATTGGCGACCGCGCCAACACGCTGGTGCTGGACTGGATGGAGAAGGCTTTCGCTGACCTGCAGTCTCTGCCGCCCGCCCGTCGCGATCCTCGATGGCGGATTGAACATGCTCAAATCCTGTCGCCAGGCGACACCGTGCGCTTTGCGAAGCTGGGGGTCGTGGCCTCGATGCAGCCGAGCCATGCGATCGGAGATCTCCATTTCGCGCCTTCGCGCTTAGGTCCGGAACGGCTCGATGGCGCTTATGCCTGGCGCTCTCTGATTGACGCCGGGGCGATCATCACAGGCGGATCGGACGCCCCAGTTGAGAAAGGCGATCCAAGGATCGAATTCTATGCTGCGGTGGCGCGAAAGGATCTGACCGGGTTCTCCACCCCTGACTGGCGGCCAGAGGAGACCGTGACCCGAGCTGAAGCCCTGAAAATGTTCACAATCTGGCCGGCCTACGCGTCCTTTCGAGAGACTGAACTTGGGACGATCGAGGCTGGCAAGATTGCGGACTTTTCGGTGTTTTCCGGTGATCTTCTGACTGTGCCTGAAGATGAGATCCTGTCCCTCGAGCCTGTCATGACCGTTATCGAGGGACGGATCGTCTGGTCTCGGAATACTGGCTGACAGGGCGGTGAGCGCGTGGTTCTCAGCGATATGGACAGCGCTCAATCACGGCGGCATCGTCGTGAAGAGATGTGGCGATGGGGCAGCTGAAACGGGGAAGGCGTGACGGATCCGGAACGCGAAGAGACGTATGACCGATTTGTCCGTCTCAATCTGAAGAGAAACTACGCTGCTCACTATCTGCACGGCATGCTCGGCATGACGGGCTTCAGGCTTATCAATACGCCCACTTTTGTTCCTGCCTACCTGTACTCTCTGACCGGGTCTGATGCCGCGGTCGGTATCGGAACATCCCTCCAGCAGCTTGGGGGAATTGTGTCTCCGATTTTTGGAGCTGCCCAGATGGAGGTTCGAAAGCGCATTCTTCCGATAAGCGTCGGACTTGGGCTCATGATGCGAGTTCAGATCCTTGGTCTCGCCGTTTCAGGGTGGCTTCTTACGGGCTCCTGGGCCCTCCTCTTCGCTCTGGCGTTCTTGTTTCTTCTGGGCGTGTTTCAGGGCCCGCAAAGGGTCGCTTTCCAGTATCTGCTCGGCAAGGTTATTCCGCCTGCGTTGAGGGGCCGCCTGCAGGCATGGAGAAATGTCACCGGCGGACTTATCGCCGCTCTGTTGTCGTATTTTGCGGGTGACTGGCTCGTCGCCAATAACGTGCTTGGGAACGGGTATGCGACGACATTCTTTGTCGCTTTCGTTCTAACCAGTCTGGGGCTCTCAGCCTTGCAGATCCTGATGCGTGAGCCCGAACCTGTCAGCGTTCGGCAGCCGGTTCCATTTCGAGAGAGGCTTCGTGATTTTCCGGCGCTGGTGCGCGACGATCACGGCTTTGCGTGGTTTCTGGTCGCGCGCACCCTGGCTATGGGCTCCCGGATCGGTCAGCCTTTCTACTTTCTGTTTGCGGCCATGGTTCTGGGCGTGGGGGCGCAGGATCAGCCGGTGGAATTCGGTAAGCTGCTCGCCATCCTGTCGTTCGCCTACATGGGCGCCGACACCATCAGCAATCTGTTTTGGGGATATCTGTCCGACCGGGGAGGGTTTCGGTCAACTTTCGTCATTTCCATGGCGCTCAACACTCTGGCTGTCATCGCGCTGCTTACTGCGGGGTCGCTGCTGCAGATGGTTGCGGCGTTCGCTGTCATCGGCGCCGCGCAATCCGGATATCTGATGGCGAGCACTAATCTTGTCATGGAGTTTGGTCATCGCCACGATGTTCCAATGAGGATGGCGATTTCCAACACAGCTGAGGGGATAATGGGCGCGCTGGCCCCACTCGCGGGCGGAATTCTGTCTGTTGCATTCGGTTATCCGGCTGCGTTCGTGGCGACGTTGGCCTGCGTTGCGGCGTCTCTGGTTGTTCTTCTCTGGAAGGTTGATGAGCCTCGCCGAAGGCCGCCGGCCAGCGAGAAGTGAACATGCAAACGGCGCGGACCGGAGGTCCGCGCCGTCGCACGTTTGGACTGGTTTTGAGGCAGGCTTACTTGATTTTCGCCAGCTCGTCGTTCAGTTCCTTGAGTTTTTCCGGCGTGAACTGGTCAGGAACGAACTCTGCGATCTGGGTAAGAGTGAAGTCGCGGCCCTGCTCAAGCTGGTCGCTGGCTGCGATTTCCGGGAACACTTTAGCGAAAGCGGCCTTCGCCTCCGGGTTGTCCAGGATGGCGCCGAGAAGGGTGGTGGTGGTGTTGAACTTCGCTTCGTCGGCAAAGGCCGAGGGAGCGATCGCCATCGTCGAGACGGCTGCGGCGAGGAGGAGTTTGCGGATCATATCGAGACTTTCCTTTCAGGCTTCGGGGCAGTTCAATTCATCTCCGCCATAGGCGAGGATCCCAAGGTTGACGATCAAGCAGGCTCGTCCTGCTGTCCGCTTTCGGCGCGTGACCAGACCTCTGCGAATGTCCGACCTGACGTTCGGGTCTCAGACAAATTCCCTGATCCAGCTGGCCATTGGCCATATCTCGCCCCGAAAGGGCCGTCGATGATGCTGAGCAGTCACTCCAATTAATAATGAGTAATGGTTTGGCTGGTCACGTGTTCCAAGCTTCTACGCGCCGTAGGTGCAAGAAGGATCGCCCGAACGGGCTTGAAAATTCATATAAAGATATGTTTATATCCTAAAATGGATCTCGCAACCCTCACCCTTCTCGTACAGCAGCTGCGAGCCGCAGGCGAGGTGACGCGCGCGCGTATTCTGGCCCTTTTGTCGAGGGGCGAGCTTTCGGTTGGCGAGCTCGCCCAGGTGCTCGCTCAAAGTCAGCCTCGACTGTCGCGTCACATGAAGTTTCTGACTGCCGCCGGGCTCGTGGAGAGGCTGCCGGAAGGCGCCTGGGTATTCTATCGTTTGCCGGTGTCCGGCCGTGCGCGGCAGTTGGTCGATGTGCTGACCAGCATGCTGGACTGGGATGATCCGATCATTCGTCGCGATGTTGAAAGACTTGAAGAGGCCAAGTCCGCCCGACTGACCGCCGCTCAGCAGTACTTTTCGAGGGTCGCAGACGAGTGGGACGCGCTTCGGGCTCTGCATTACTCGGATAGCGATATCGAGCAGGCGGTGCTGGAGGCTGCAGGACCAGGTCCGTTCGATCTTGTTCTGGATTTCGGGACCGGTACGGGTCGAATGGTGGCGCTGTTTTCACCGCTGGCCCGGCGTGTAGAGGGTATTGATCTCAGCCATCAAATGCTGACCGTGGCTCGAACCAATCTTGCGGGCGCCTCGAACGCTGCTGTTCGCCATGGCGATGCGACAGCTTCGCCTTATCCGGATCAGTCAGCCGATCTGGTGATTATTCATCAGGTGCTCCATTTTCTTGATGATCCCGGACGCGCCATTCAGGAGGCTGCACGAGTGCTTGCTCCTGGGGGTAAGCTTGTGGTGGTGGATTTCGCGCCTCACCAGCTGGAAGTGCTTCGCTCCGAACACGCCCATCGCCATCTGGGTTTTTCCGATGCGGATTTTCGGAAGTGGGCGGCCCGGGCCCGGCTCGCCGTCAAGCAAACTCGTCGTCTTGAGGCCCCTGTCCGCGATGAGAGCGTGGCCGTGAGTATCTGGACCGTCGAGCGCCCTGCGGACGCAAAGGGAGAGGATGCGCTATGACCACATCTCCGGTTGTTTCATTTGAATTCTTTCCGCCGAAATCGGAGGACATGGAGAGAAGGCTCTGGGAATGCGTTCAGAGACTTACCCCTCTGCGCCCCCAGTTCGTTTCTGTGACCTATGGTGCAGGCGGCTCCACCCGTGAGCGGACCCACTCGATAGTGAGACAGCTCGCTCAGGATCGCGGTTTACCCGCAGCTGGGCATATCACCTGCGTCGCGGCGACACGTGAGGAGATCGATGATGTCCTCAGGGGGTACTGGGAATCAGGGGTTCGACGTATCGTCGCTCTTCGCGGAGATCCTGTCTCCGGGATCGGTTCTCGCTACGAGCCTCATCCGGGCGGATACGCCTATGCGGCCGACCTGATCGCGGGGGCCCGAAGGATCGGACAATTTGATATCTCTGTGGGCTGCTACCCCGAGATCCATCCCGAAGCGAGTTCGCTTGCCGACGAGATCGACAATCTCAAGCGAAAGATCGACGCGGGCGCAGACCGGGCGATCACTCAGTTTTTCTTCGACCCATCCGTCTATCTTCGTTTCGTTGATGGAGTGCGCAAGGCTGGCGTCAATGTCCCGATCATTCCGGGGATCATGCTTCAGTCCAATTTCAAGGGCCTCCGGCGTATGGCTGCGATGTGCGGAGCGAGCATCCCGGAGCGAATCGCCACCCTGTATGACGGTTTGGACGAAGACCCTGAGACCAGGGATCTCGTGACGGCTCATGTCGCTGCGGACCTATGCAACCGACTGGCAGAGCAGGGTGTTGCGGAGTTTCACTTCTACACGATGAACAGACCTGGCTTGTCGCTGTCCACATGCCGGCTTCTCGGCGTCAGGCAGCACGGGGAGAGCATATGAGCCGATCGTCACGCATCGCCGCACTCGAAAGCGCCGCCAGAGATCGTATTCTCGTTCTCGACGGGTCCTGGGGGGTCATGATTCAGAAGCGGGGACTGACCGAGGAGGATTTTCGGGGAGAGCGCTTTGCGACCCATCCCGGGCAACTCCGGGGAAACAACGATATTCTGTGCCTCACCCGTCCAGATATCATTGCGGATCTTCATGGCCAGTATTTCGACGCAGGGGCGGACATCTCAGAGACCAATACGTTTTCTGCGACCGTGATCGCTCAGGACGACTATCGTCTCGATGCTGAGGCTGTCCGGGATATCAATCTTGAGGGTGCGCGTATCGCACGCCGTGTCGCTGACGAGTGGACTGCCCGTCAGCCGTCGAAGCCGCGCTTCGTCGCCGGGTCTATCGGTCCTCTTAACAAGATGCTGTCCATGTCGTCAGACGTGAACGATCCAGGCGCCCGGCTTGTGAGTTTTGACGAAGTGTATGCAGCTTACCGGGATCAGATCCTGGCCCTCAATGAGGGAGGAGTTGATCTGTATCTCATCGAGACCATCACCGACACGCTGAACTGCAAGGCGGCGATCAAGGCAGTTCTGGATCTTGAGGACGAAGGCCTTGAGCATCTGCCGGTCTGGATTTCAGGAACCATAACGGACAGGTCCGGTCGCACACTTTCGGGACAGACTGCTGAGGCGTTCTGGAATTCAGTGCGCCATTCCCGGCCGTTCGCCGTCGGGTTCAATTGTGCTCTGGGCGCCGATCTCATGCGCCCTCACATCGCCGAGATGTCGAGAGTGGCCGATACTCTCGTAGCGGCTTACCCTAACGCCGGGCTGCCAAATGCGTTCGGTGAATATGACGAGGCGCCCCATCAGACAGCTCATGAACTCGAAGAGTGGGCGCGTCAGGGCCTTCTTAATATTGTCGGGGGCTGCTGCGGAACGACGCCTGATCACATTCGTCATGTCGCCGAAGCCGTGGCGGGTCTGGCTCCGCGACGACCGCCTGAGAGGCCTCGCGCCTTGCGCCTGTCAGGTCTGGAGCCTTTCGAGCTCGTATGAGAACGCACCGACGCGACGCACCCGATCTGCAGGTCCGGATCATTTCCCGCATTCGCGGTAAGTCCAGCATCCGGATCTTGATCATTGTGGACTCTGACACACCTGGACGAAGCTCATGACTGACCTCTCTGCTGAAATGGCTCAATCCTCTTCGGGTTCGCTCTCGACCGGTCGGTTCGTGAACATCGGAGAGCGTACCAATGTCACCGGGTCTGCGGCATTTCGAAAGCTTATTACGGAGGGGAGGTACCCTGAGGCGGTGGAGGTTGCGCGCCAGCAGGTAGAAAACGGCGCGCAGATCATCGATGTGAACATGGATGAGGGCCTGCTTGATTCTAAGCTCGCCATGCGCACGTTCCTGCGGTTGATCGCAGCCGAGC
Source organism: uncultured Alphaproteobacteria bacterium (assembly GCA_903831255.1). Taxonomy (GTDB): domain Bacteria; phylum Pseudomonadota; class Alphaproteobacteria; order Caulobacterales; family Hyphomonadaceae; genus UBA7672. The sequence continues at coordinate 38,712 of CAIKWZ010000065.1, read as the reverse complement.
CTGACATTGCGCGCACTCCCATCATGATCGACTCGTCGAAGTGGGAGGTCATCGAGGAAGGTCTCAAAAACGTTCAGGGCAAGGCGATCGTCAACTCCATATCCATGAAAGAGGGCGAAGCGGTCTTTCTTCAGCAAGCCAGACAGGCACGGTCCTACGGAGCGGCTGTGGTTGTCATGGCGTTTGACGAGCATGGACAGGCCGATACAGCCCAGCGGAAGTTTGAGATTTCGAAGCGGGCCTATGACCTGCTGACCGGGTCGCTCGGGTTTCCTCCGGAAGATATCATCTTTGATCCAAACATCTTCGCGGTCGCTACCGGGATCGATGAGCACAATTCCTACGCAGTGGATTTCTTCGAAGGTGTTCGTCTTATCAAGAAGCACCTTCCCGGGGTTCATACGTCGGGTGGACTGTCCAATGTTTCGTTCTCATTTCGGGGGAACGAACCGGTCCGTCGCGCCATGCATTCGGTTTTTCTCTATCACGGTGTTCGAGCTGGTCTCGACATGGCCATCGTCAATGCCGGTCAGCTTGATATCTACGATCAGATCGAGCCGGGGCTTAGGGAACGAGTTGAGGATGTCATTCTCAACCGACGCGCTGACGCGACCGAGCGCCTTCTGGAAATTGCGGAACGGTATCGGGGGCAGAAGGGCGTCGAGCAAAAGAAGGATCTGGCGTGGCGAGAGGGAAGCGTGGAAAGCCGACTGGCGCACGCTCTCATCAACGGGGTAACCGAGTTCATCATTGAGGACACTGAGGAAGCCCGACTCGCCAGCGAGCGTCCGCTTCACGTCATTGAAGGCCCTCTGATGGCCGGGATGAATACCGTCGGCGATCTTTTCGGCGCGGGTAAGATGTTTCTGCCCCAGGTTGTGAAGTCCGCCCGGGTGATGAAGGCCGCTGTCGCACACCTGCTTCCGTATATGGAAGAGGAGAAGATCCGCACCGGTCTTGCCGGCACCTCGAACGGGCGCATTGTTCTTGCAACAGTAAAGGGCGACGTACACGACATCGGGAAGAACATCGTAGGCGTGGTTCTGCAGTGCAATGGATATGAGGTGATCGACCTTGGGGTCATGGTCCCGGCGGAGCGCATTCTTGACGCTGCAGCAGAGGTCAAGGCGGATATGATCGGTCTCTCCGGCCTTATCACACCGTCACTTGATGAAATGGTCTATTTCGCTGGAGAAATGCAGCGGCGCGGTCTGTCCATGCCACTTCTCATAGGAGGCGCCACGACCAGTCCTGCTCATACCGCCATCAAGATCGAGCCGGCCTATTCCTCCGGTCCCGTCGTGCATGTTCTTGATGCGAGTCGTGCTGTCGGCGTCGTATCGGCGCTGGTGAAGCCGGAGACCCGGCAGTCCTATTGGGAGGACACCCAGAAGCGATACGCCCGCATGCGCGAGTCGCGTTCCGGAGGGCAGGCGAAGCCTCGCCTGCCTATTGATCGGGCCCGGGCGGCGGCGCACTCGCCGGACTGGAGTCATTATGTTCCTCCCCGACCGGCGTTCCTTGGGGCCCGGGAGGTCAACGACATCTCTCTGGAGTATCTTTCAGACTACATTGACTGGACGCCTTATTTCGCCAGCTGGGAGCTTGCCGGACGCTTTCCGGATATTCTGGAGGACGATGTCGTCGGCTCGTCAGCGAAGGCCCTGTGGGCCGACACCCAGTCGATGCTCAAGACGCTGGTGGCGAAAAAGTGGCTTTCACCCCGGGGAGTGATCGGCTTCTGGCCCGCCAATGCTGATGGAGATGACATCGTTGTCTGGACAGATGAAACCCGACAGGAGGAACGTGCCCGCTTTCACACTCTCCGGCAGCAGATGGAGAAGGAAAACGGTCGCGGCCAGTTTGCTTTGTCCGATTTTATCGCTCCTATCGGTCTGGGCGCCGACTATATCGGCGGCTTCGCCGTTACGACCGGGCATGGAGAGGCGGAGCGATCAGCCGAGTTCGTCGCGCGTCATGACGATTACTCCTCGATCATGCTTAAGGCTCTAGCCGATCGTTTTGCTGAAGCTTACGCAGAGGCGATGCATGAGCGGGTTCGCCGGGTCGACTGGGGATACGCTCCGGATGAACGCATGACGCCTCATCAGCTCATTGCCGAGGCTTATCGCGGTATTCGCCCAGCCCCGGGTTATCCCTGTCAGCCCGACCATACTGAAAAGGCCACTCTATTCGACCTGCTTGAGGCGCCCCGGAATACCGGGCTTGAGTTGACCACATCGTTCGCCATGACGCCCTCAGCGAGCGTATCTGGACTTTATCTCTCCCATCCGGATGCCGCGTACTTTGCCGTCGGACGAATCGAACGCGACCAGGTTGAAGATTATGCGCGCAGGAAGGGGTGGAGCCTCGCTGAGGCCGAGCGCTGGCTCGCTCCTATTCTGAATTATTGACCGGTATTTCGTCGTTTCGAATGTCTGCTGATGAGGCCTGGCCAATGAAGTTGGCCGCGCCTCGTCCGGCTGCACGACCCGTGGCGATGCATGCCTGCAAAAGGTATCCGCCGGTCGGCGACTCCCAGTCGATCATTTCTCCGCAAACGAACACTGCGGGGTCGCACCGGAGGGAGAAATCGTCCTCGATCGACGTCCATGCGATCCCTCCCGCGGTGGAGATCGCTCTGTCGATGGGGGACATAGCGACGATCCTGACGGGGAGGCGCTTGATGCGGTTGGCGAGATCGGCCGGCGACAGGCCTTGCGGGGGATCGACTGATAGTTCCCGTAAAAGGCCCGCCGACAGGTCTTTGAGGCCGGCCTTACGCAGTCTGTTCGCCAGAGACGGCCGAGTTCTTTTCACGCCGGAAGCGGACGGGGACTGTGCAGCCTGATCCGAGCGCGACAGGCGATCTGAAAGTCTGTCTGTGGTAAGGTCCGGAGCGAGGTCGAGCATCATCTCGACCGCTTCGGTCTGTTTCAGAAGCATTCGGATACGGGATGAGAGTGAGTAGATCGCCCCTCCTTCGAGACCCTCAGAGGTGATCACGGCCTCGCCCCTCACAGATTCTTGACCTATTGAGAAGCGCGCTGATTTCACGGCCTGTCCTGCAAACCGATTGACGAAGGTGTCGGACCATCCGACTCGAACTCCGCAGTTTGACGGCTCGAACGGGATGATCGTGGCTCCCTTTTGCGCGAAAACTTCTGTCCACGATCCGTCAGCGCCCAGCCGGGGCCAGCTGGCGCCTCCCAGAGCGAATACTGTCGCTGACGCTTTTACGCGTCGTTCGCCATCCCGTGTCGAGAAGAGGAGCGCCCCATCCTCGGACCATCCTTTCCAGACATACCGGGGGCTTAGCTGCGCGCCCATGGACAGGAGGCTGCCCAGCCATGCCCGCAACAGCGGCGAGCTTTTCATCGTCTTGGGAAAGACGCGGCCGCTCGTGCCGACGAAGGTCTCCTGTCCGAGGCCAGCACACCAGGACCTCAATTCGTCCGGAGGAAACGCCGCAATGGCTGGTTCAAGCCGATCACGCGCCGAACCGTATCGGTTGAGAAACTGCTCCAGGGGCTCTGAGTGCGTGATGTTCAGGCCGCCTCGTCCCGCCATCAGAAACTTACGCGCCGGGGTGGGCATTCCTTCAAAAATTCTTACCGGAGCGCCGGCTTTCAGTAAGGTTTCAGCGGCGGCCAGTCCGGCAGGGCCTGCGCCGATGATCGCGACAGCTGCCTCCATTCGTTCCGTCAGCGGACGGGGCTCGAGGTTGGCCGTTTGAGGTTCAGCAAGGGCCATCGATGGGTTCCGTGGGCAGGAGAGCCGACTGCTTCGGGTTATGCTGTTCCTGAACCAATCGGAAGCCATCTTCTAGAGGCTCATCAGCAGGTTACTATGGCTGATCGCTCCAGTTCTGAGGTTCGCTTTGAGTGCGCCAGTCTTCCTGTGCCGCCTGACGAGAGTGACAGACCTTCCGATGAAGCACCCTTGACACTTGGTGCGCCGCAGCATACGGCGTGATCGCGTTCGGATTGTATTCCGTCGCTATCGGCGCTCCGGTTGCGTGAAGGTCTCGATGCAGGAGACCAGCCCGTTGAGCGCTCTGAAGTTGTCGAATGATTGTCCGCGCACGCCGGACCTTCCCAGCAGAACTAACGCCTCTCAGGGCTCCTCTTCGGGGGAGACTGCGTTTGAGGCGCTCATGGAAAGATCACGTTTTGTCTCAATTCAGAGAACTTGGACTGAACCCCCTCATCGTTAAGGCGCTTGAAGCAAAGGGCTATTGCGACCCAACCCCCATCCAGAGCCAGGCGATACCAGGCGTCATGGCCGGCCGAGATCTTCTGGGGATCGCGCAGACAGGAACAGGCAAGACTGCAGCGTTTGCGTTGCCCATTCTTCATCGCCTTGCGGCTTCCCGGAAAGCTGCGCCGCGCCTTGGGTGCCGTTGTCTTGTTCTGTCACCCACTCGCGAACTGGCGACCCAGATCGCCGAGAGTTTCCGTGATTATGGCGCTGAGCTTGGCTTTTCGGTTGCGACAGTCTTCGGCGGCGTCGCCCATGGACCTCAGAAAAAGGCTCTTGAACGGGGCGTCGATATTCTTGTCGCTGCGCCGGGCCGACTTCTTGACCACCTTGGCGAGAGAACGGCTCATCTTGCGGGCCTCGAAATCCTTGTTCTCGACGAAGCTGACCAGATGCTTGATATGGGCTTCATCGCTCCGATCCGGCGCATTCTCCAGCATCTGCCCAAGCAGAGACAGAACCTGTTCTTTTCCGCCACGATGCCCGCCGATATCGGTCGTCTCGCCGGTGAAATGTTAAGAGACCCGCTCAGCGTTTCAGTCGCCCCTCAGGCGACGACCGCTGAGCGAGTTAATCAGCAGGTCGTGTTCGTAGAGGCCGCCCGCAAGAAAGGTCTGCTGGTCGAGTTGTTCCAGAGGCCGGATTTTCGACGTGTTCTCGTGTTCACGCGTACCAAGCGAGGCGCTGACAAGGTTGCTCGAATACTTGAGGGCGCCGGAGTTTCTGCCTCGGCGATACATGGCAACAAGAGTCAGAATCAGCGTGAGCGAGCCCTTGCTGCCTTTAAGGCCGGGGAGGTCCGGGCGCTTGTTGCGACGGATATTGCAGCAAGAGGGATCGACATCTCCAGCGTTACGCATGTCGTTCAGTTCGAGTTGCCTAATGTTCCCGAGAGCTATGTTCACCGCATCGGTCGGACGGCGCGAGCTGGAGCGGAGGGGTCGGCTGTCGCATTCTGCGCCGAGGACGAACGCTCCCTTTTGAGGGATATCGAGAAAGTCACCCGCCAGCGCATACCTTCTCTGGACCGGAGGGGGGATGAGACCCTTGGCCGTCTGACTGCCTCGTCTCCTGAGGCGGCGGCGCAGCCGGAGGGTCAGCGCGGCCACAGCGCCTCGAAGGATCGCGGGTCGCGCCAGGGAGAACGTTCCCAGCGGGGAGGGGCTGGTCGCGGAGAGCGTCGTGAGTCCGATCCTCCTCGGGGCGGAAAGCCGCGAGCAAAGACGAACAAGAAGGGTTTCCAAGGACAGAGGACTGGGCCGAGAAGCGGCTCTGATCGTTCATCTTCTGCTCAGGGTTCTAAATCCGCCTCAGCGGGCGGTGGACCTTCATCTAGATCCGCAGGCCCTAAGGGCGGGGGGGCGGCTCACGAACGTACCCGCGAGCGCTCTGCCGGCGCCGCTCCGTCTCCGGCGCCATCGGGGTCGGTCACTCCAGCGAAAAACGTGATGCAGTTTCTTCAGGCCTCAAATCCCTGGTCGGCGTCGTGACCAGGGCGGTTGGGAGGCTCCAGCGGCGACCGTTCGGAGGCTGGTAACGCGTTTGAGAGCGGTGCGGGTCTACCCTCCTCGGATCTAACCGGTGCATAGAGTGCTCCATGAGCATCTGGTCGCAGTTGGCGCAGCTGGCGCAGGCGGCGTTCGCCGTCCGGCCGACTTCCATTACGGAGGTCGCCATGAACGCCCATGCGCCGGATCCTGACGATGTTAGCTTCACTGCTGCAATCGTGGGTCTCGGCGCGAAGCTCGCCAAGGCCGACGGCCTTGTAACTGCAGATGAGGTGAGGGTTTTCTCGAAGGTTTTTCGAGCCGCCCCAGCCGATGAGCCAGCTATGCGGCGTGTTTTCGACATCGCCCGGCAGACTGTCCGGGGATATGAGGCTTACGCCAGTCAGATCGCCAAGCGCTATCGAGATCGTCCACTGCTCCTGGAGGGCGTGCTTGACGGATTGTTTCAGGTCGGCGTCGCCGACGGGGTGCTGACTGGTGACGAGCTTGCCTACCTTCGACGCGTCTCGGACGCGTTCGGCTTTAGCGAGGCGGAATTTCGGCGTATTAAGGCCAGCCATCTCGGTCCTGACGCAGATGATCCCTATGCGATCCTGGGCGTTCCCCATGACGCCCCATTTGAGACAGTTAAGGCTGCTTACAGACGCCTGATGCGGGAGCATCATCCCGATACTCTTGCGGCTATAAAGTCAGCCCCGCGAGAATATGAGCCGGTGGCGCACGAAAAAGCTGCTGCGATCACCACAGCCTACTCAAGGATTCGCGCCGAGAGGGGATTTCTCATCAAGCCCAATTGACATCTGACGGCTCGGGGTCACTTCTTAACCGGAGTGGAGGATGAGATGACCCCTACGCTGGGACCTGCGGATGTCGGCTCGTTGATCGCGAGGTTTTTCAAGCGCCTTGGTGTTGCGCTGGGAAGAATCGGTTTCGGGATTTTTCTCGGTCTTGCTGCTCTGGCAGCGCTACTCGCCACCACGGTCGTCGGGTTGATGTTGGGCGTCGCGGCGGTGTGTATCGGGTTTGCGGCTCGCCTTGGGGGGCGAGGCGCTCGCGGTGACACCACTGATGCGCTCGAGGCGAGAAGAACGGCTGACGGGTGGGTTGTTGAGCCGCATTCGGCGCGCCGTTAGTTTGAGTTAAGCGGACGCTCGTCGCTGTGCTGCGCAATAGGTGGCCGCCTCTCCTCGCGAAGGTCCGTTCTAGCCAATGAAGCCTGCAGACCTCGCTCTGTTGACCGTTGTATGTCTGGTCTGGGCGTTGAACCTGGTGATCACGCGTTGGACCCTGTCCGATGCTGGCGTTCAGCCTATCTTTTTCGCCGCCGTTCGCCTTGGGCTCGTGTGGGTATGCCTCGCGCCGTTTTTTCTGCCGCCGCCACGCCAGCTTGGGATCATGTTCCTGATTGCGATGGGAATGGGGGCGCTTCAGTTCGGTCTGTTGTTTCTGGGACTCGCTGGCTCGTCGGCGAGCGCGGCGGCTGTCATCGGTCAGCTCGGAGTGCCTATCACCACCCTGTTCTCGATCATTTTTCTAGGAGAGCGCATCCGATGGAAGCGGGGGCTCGGAATCGCCCTGAGCTTTGCAGGCGTCATGATCATCGCTTTCGAACCCGAGGCCCTTGATCTGTCTTCGGGGCTGGCGTTCCTCATTCTCGCATGCGTCGTGTCCTCGGCCGCCAGCATTCTGATGAAGCGAATCGATCCGATGTCTGCCCTTCGACTTCAGTCGTGGATTGGCTTCTTCTCATTTCCGCTTCTTCTGGGGCTCTCGGCGGTTGTCGAGACGGGCCAGATTGAACCGTTTCTTTCGGGAGACTGGCGCATCTGGGGTTCGACGGCGTTTGCGGTGCTCGCGGTCTCTATTTTCGGCCACGGAACATTCTACAGTCTCATAAAGCGCTATGACGTGACGCTCATCTCTCCGTTGACGCTCATGACCCCGGTGTTTGGTCTGGGTCTTGGCGTCTTGATCCTCGGGGAGCCGCTCTCGGCACGACTGCTCATTGGGGCCATTGTCGCCCTGTCGGGCGTCGGTTTGATCATGATCCGTCGAAACACTCAGTTTCCAAACGCATCGCTCGCCGACAAGATCAGACCATGATCCCTCCCGTGCTCTCCGCCCCAAGTCCAAACTTTAACGAACGCGCCTATGGCATAGACATGCTCGTGCTGCATTATACGGGCATGAGAGACGGCCCAACCGCTCTCAGCCGATTACGCGATCCGACTTTCCCAAGGGTTTCCTCACACTACCTTGTCGAGGAGGATGGAAGGGTTTTCTCTCTGGTCGCGGAGGCCCGCCGCGCGTGGCATGCCGGCGCCAGCAGTTGGAGAGGCCGAGACGATATCAATTCCCGATCTATCGGTATCGAGATCGTAAATGGCGGTCATGATTTCGGGCTTCCTCCATTTCCGGAACGTCAGATCCTTGCGGTCATACGACTTTGCCAGGCGATTTGCAGGCGCTGGGCGATTCCGCAAAATGGTATCGTTGGACATTCAGATATCGCTCCCCTTCGTAAGCTGGATCCGGGCGAGAGATTTCCGTGGCGGCTGTTAGCCGAAGCGGGCGTCGGCTTCTGGCCGTCTGCTACGTTTGAAGAGGGGCCGTCTGCTTCACGATCGTTCGCTGCTGAGGGCGCCCCGGAAGGGGCGCTGGCGAGTGTGCAAACTGACCTGAGAGCCATTGGATACGAGATCCCAGAGACGGATCTCCACGACGTCTCCACGACAGTCATTCTCAAGGCGTTTCAGCGACGATGGCGGCCGTCATGTGTCTCCGGGGAGGCGGACCCGGAAACCGTCTTTCTTATTCGTGAAGTCGCCCGTCACTATCGGGAAATGATCGGGTGACGCCAAGCGCCCTGTCCAAGCCACGAGCGCTTCGGACCGCCTCTTGCAGATCTGATGTCAGGACTTCTTGGCGATAAACTCGGCGATTTCCTTCTTGTCGGAATCAGAAAGACCCGCAGCCATCGGCGCCATCGTTCCTGTCGTCATCTTCTCGATGATCGAGTCCGTCGACAATGCGGAGAGCTTCTCCATCAGCGGGGCGCCGCCCATGCCTGTTCCGTGGCACATGTTGCAGCGCGCCTGGAAGAGGCCTTCGCCCTGGCTGTTGGGATCTGCAAGCGCTGCCGGAGACGCCAGAAAGGTTATTGTGAGGAAGAACGCCGCCGTAAGTCTCATTTCCAATCTCCGAACCTAACTGACTCACTCAAACAAACCGAACCTGAACGCCACATGACCAGCGCTGACTTTCGCGCATGTTGTTTTGTCAGCGCGCCTTATCGCCCGATCCTCGCACCTGTGCTAGGGGGGACTTTCGATCAGGCGGCTGGGCGATCGCTGGTGGGGAAACCTGCTGGAGGAAAGTCCGGGCTCCACGGAAGCAAGGCGGCGGGTAACGCCCGCCCGGGGACAGGGTCGATGATCCTGGAACCCGAGGGATAGCGCCACAGAAAGCAAACCGCCCCAAGGTTCTGGCCTCAGGGGTAAGGGTGAAAGGGTGCGGTAAGAGCGCACCGCGGACCTGGCGACAGGGACGGCATGGCAAGCCCCGCCTGGAGCAAGACCGAATAGGGACGGATGTCGGGGGCTTCCAGCTTCCGACGGGCGTGCGTCCGCGCCCCGTCCGGGTTGGTCGCGTGAGGCGATCCGCGAGGATCGTCCTAGAGGAATGGTCGCTCATCCGCCTTCGGGCGGGGGACAGAACCCGGCTTACAGGCCGCCTGATCGATTAAGGGGGGGGCTCGGAGGACTCTCTTTCTGGTTGAGCCGCCACGCTCCCTGAATCTGCTTTGTTTTACTCACAGACCGTGTCCGATGTTTTACCAATGTTCTTTGTATGATCTCTTAATGTTTCGCCTTTGAATTTGTTAATACCCATTAACTCCCGTTGTTTCCCATAGTTTCCCATGGTATCCCACAATCCGCGCTGCGCTTCTGGGTGGCTGTGCGGCGTTGTCGAAGAAGATTTTCAGTCCGATTGGGCGGGCGTTAAGCGGGCGGCCGGGGTATGTTTCTCTCCTCGCATGAGAGCGGCGTTGACGCGAAGAAGCGGGTTTCTGTCCCTGCTTCTTTCCGAAAGGCTCTGTCTGGCGAAGACAGCGTCTTTTTGTGGCCGTCGATAGACAAGCCGTGTCTTGAGGGCGGCGGCGGGGCGCTTGTGGGGCAGTTTCAACGCGCGATCTCCCGTCTCAAGCCGCTCGATCCCAGACGAGAGGCGCTGTCGTTCGCAATTTTCGGGCGTGGGCGTCATGCGCGCTTCGACGAAGGCGGCCGTATCGTCCTTGAGGCGGATCTCACGTCACATGCTGGCATTGCCGACAAGGTGCGGTTCGTGGGTTTGGGGGATCGCTTCCAGATCTGGGCGCCAGAGGTTCATCAGCCGAGGTCTGATTCTCTCTTGCGGCTCGCCCTTGATAGTGGCGATCTTCTCGATCCGTTCATCGAAGATGCAGAGCCGGCGGTCATGCGATGAGCCACATTCCGGTACTGGTCGAGCAGGTTATGGAGGCGCTTGCCCCGGTTGAGGGGGCGGTGATCGTTGACGGCACCTATGGCGGGGGCGGTTACAGTCGCGCCGTTCTTGCAGTGGCGTCCTGTCGCGTACTCGCCGTCGACCGCGACCCGGACGCGATGGAGAGGGCCTGGGAGCATGCTGGACGCGATAGCCGCTTGATCCCTGCGCCCGGGCGCTTCGGGGAAATCGACGCCATATCGCGCGCAGCCGGTTATGAGCACGTCGATGGCGTCATGCTTGATCTTGGGGTTTCCTCGTTTCAGATCGACGAACCTGCCCGCGGTTTTTCCTTCATGCGCGAGGGGCCGCTGGACATGCGGATGGAACGAAGGGGCCCGAGCGCGGCTGATGCGGTCAATCGGCTCACCGAAGGTGAGATCGCGGATATCTTTCATTACCTGGGAGAGGAGCCGTTCGCACGTCGGCTCGCCCGTGGGATAGTGCAGCGTCGACGACTTCAGCCGTTTGAAACGACCTTGGATCTCGCGAGCTATGTGGAGCGAACCCTTGGCGGACGGCAGGGAAAGCGCACGCACCCGGCGACGCGCGTATTTCAGGCCCTCCGGATGTTTGTCAATGATGAGGCGGGTGAGCTTGTTCGTGCGCTGCTGGCTGCAGAGAGGGCGCTCAAGGATGGCGGACGGCTCGTCGTCGTGACGTTTCATTCTATCGAAGACCGCATCGTGAAGAATTTTCTGCGAACCCGATCGGGTCACAGTCCTGGGTTGTCCCGACATGCGCCAGAAATTCCCGTCGGCGCACCGCCGTCATTCGAGCTTGTTTATCGCAAAGCTGTCGAGCCTTCGCTCGACGAGGTTGAACGTAACCCGCGGGCTCGCTCTGCGCGATTGAGGTGGGCTATTCGCAGCGGCGCCCCTGCGTGGGGTGGGCGGCTTGACGACCTGCCCCGTCTTCCAGGTCTCAAACAGCTTGAAGGTGCGGTTTCATGATGCGGGTATTTGTCATTGCGCTTATCGTGATCGCCGGTCTGGCTATCGGGGTCTATCGCGCCAAGCTGGGCGCTCAGGATAATGAGAAGAGGATCGAGGCGCTGCGCGGCGAAATCCGTGACGCTCAGGAAGAGATCTCCGTCCTCAAGGCTGAGGAGGCTTATCTGGCTCGTCCGGAGCGGATCGGGCCTTTGGCCAGCGAGCGCCTTGGGCTTGCACCCTCTTCTCCCGAGCAATTCACCGCTCCGGAGATGTTGTCTCGCAGGCTTGGCGAAGAGGGCTCGATACCGACCGAAGCTTCTTCCGTCTCCGGGGAGACGGGGGCGTCGCTTCCATGACGCTTCAGAGGGGCGGGTCGCGGGATGATCATGGCGGACGGCGTGCGCGCCTTGTCGCGCTCGCCCTGGGGGTGCTCTTCGCTGTCATCGTTGGCAGGAATGCGCAGGTTTCCCTGGAGGGCCGGGAGGCCGGGCAGGGCGTGGCGGTTGCTGAGGCCGATGTGCGGCGCGCAGATATTGTAGATCGCCGGGGCGAGCTTCTGGCCAGCTCCCTTCCCGGGTGGTCTCTCTCTGCTGATCCAAGGGCGATCTGGGACGCTGGCGAGGTCGCCAGAGGTGTCGCGAGCGTTCTGCCGGGCATCGACGTGGAGGATTTGACGAAGCGGCTTTCGGACAAGGAGCGCCGTTTTATCTGGATCAAGCGCGGTCTTAGTCAGAGGCAAAAACAGTCCCTGTTCGCACTTGGCCTCGAGGGGCTCCGATTTGAAGAGGAGATGCGGCGCGTATATCCTCGCGGCGCGCTTGCGGGTCACCTGCTAGGATTTACGGATGTCGACGGTCGTGGCGTCGAGGGGATTGAGAGCGTATTTGACGAGCGGCTCCGTGACGGAGGAGAGTCTCTCCGTCTGACCTTGGATGCGGGCGCTCAGTTCGCTCTCGAAGCGGAGCTTGATCGGGCGATCGAGACTTTTGAGATGAAGGGAGCGGCTGGGATCATCGTCGACGCCTCCAGCGGCGCCGTGCGCGCCATCGCGTCCTGGCCCGCCGTCAACCCTAATCTTCCGTCTGAGCGAATGGAGGGCGCGAAGACAAATCGGGCGTCCGGGGCGGTTTTTGAACTTGGCTCGATCTTTAAACCCCTGACTGTCGCCTCCGCTCTTGAGGCGGGTCAGCTTTCTTCCGACGATCTCTTCGATGTATCAGCGCCTGTTCGCATCGGGGCGGCTACAGTTCGAGATTCCCATCCCCTTGATCATTCCCAGGCGGTTTCGGTTACCGATATCATCGCTCAGTCCTCCAATATCGGCGCTGTCCAGATTGCGCAGCGAATTGGGCCAGACCGGCAGCGAGAGTTTCTTGAATCATTGGGTCTCCTTTCGCGGATGGAGTATGAAGGCCCGCCGTCTGCAGCTCCGCTCACCCCTGGCGAGTGGGACGGTCTGACGTCGGCCACGGTCAGTTATGGTCATGGAATCGCCGTGTCGCCGCTGGCATTCGCCATGAGCTTTGTTCCATTCGCCAATGGGGGATTTTACCTGTCCCCGACCTTCATTGAGCCTGCTGATCAGGGACGCGCTGAGCGTCGGCAGGTCATGTCATCATCGACTGCACGAACAGTACTCGAAATGATGAGATACACGGTCACGTCCGGGACGGGCCACAATGCTGATTCTTTGGGTTACGAGGTTGCCGGCAAAACGGGAACGGCCGAAAAGCCTGGTCCGGATGGGTATGATCCTGATCGAAACGTGACGTCTTTTGCTGCTGTCTTTCCTGCTTCGCGTCCTCAGTTCGTCGTTTTGATCGTTCTGGATGAAGCCACTCCCAGATCGGGAGAGGCGCGGACCGCCGCCTACACAGCAGCGACAATCGCTGGCCGCGTGATATCAAGGGCAGCGCCTCTGTTGGGTCTTGAGCCCATACTGACATCTGCGGAGGACACCCAGCGCCAACTCCAGGCTGTTTCTGAAGCGAGGTCGCTATGAAGCTGGGCGAACTCTTTCCCGAACTTGGCGGCGACCTGTCAGGAATCGATATTGTCGGCGTGACGGCCGACAGTCGAAAGGTCCAACCTGGGTATCTGTTTGCCGCCATTCTGGGATCTCGTGGGGACGGTCGTTCCTTCATAGACGCAGCGCTGGCCGCCGGTGCTGCCGCCGTTCTTACTGATGAGCGGCCGGGGCAGTGGTCCGTCCCGGTGATTCGTGTGCCGGAGCCGAGGCTCGCGCTGGCTCGGGTCGCCGCCGCCATGGCTCCCCGGCAGCCGTCAGTGATTGCAGCTGTCACTGGAACGAACGGCAAGAGCTCGACTGTCGACTTCCTTCGTCAGATCTGGGGGCGCCTGGGTCATCAGGCTGCGTCGATGGGAACCCTTGGCGCTGTGGGTCCAAAGGGAGCGGTGGATCTGGGCCATACGACGCCTGACCCGGTCATGATATTTGAGACCCTGCAAAGTCTCGCCGATGATGGGGTGACGCACGTCGCCATGGAGGCTTCCTCCCATGGTTTGGACCAGTATCGCCTGGACGGCGTCCGGTTATCGGTTGGGGCGTTCACAAACCTGACACAGGACCATCTAGATTATCATACGACCTTCGAAGACTACCGCTCCGCCAAGCTCAGGCTCTTCTCAGACCTCCTGCCGCTCGGGGCATCGGCTGTCATCAACGCCGACAGTCCGGAGCTTGATGCGTTCTCAGCAGCCTCACACCAGGCCGGACTAAAGGTGGTCACCGTAGGCTGGCGAGGGGATCATGTCTGGTTTGATGAGATCATTCCCCGAGGCACCGGCCAGGATCTTCGAATTCAATGGGAAGAGGTTCCGGGTCGCGATCGCGAGGAGGTGGTTCACCTGCCTCTCATCGGTGAATTTCAGGCTCTAAACGTGCTTTGCGCCGTTGGCATTGCCTATGCGCTTGGCGAGCCTATGGAGAAAGTGCTGGAGGCTATTCCGCATCTCCGCGGAGTTCGGGGAAGGCTGGAACTTGTCGGCCAGACACCTCAGCGGGCGCCAGTCTTTGTCGACTACGCTCATACGCCTGACGGACTTGAAGCCTTGCTGAGAGCCGTCCGTCCGCACGTGCGCGGGCGTCTTGTCCTCGTGTTCGGATGCGGCGGGGATCGCGATCCGGCGAAGCGTTCGATGATGGGAGATGTGGCGCGTCGGCTTGCCGACGACGTCATCATCACTGACGACAACCCTCGCTCTGAGGATCCAGCGCTCATTCGCTCGGCGATCCGGAGCGCGGCGCCGGGTGCGTCTGATATCGGCGATCGTCGTTCCGCTATCTTCGAGGGAGTAAGGCGTCTCAGATCGGGGGACGCCCTTTTGATCGCAGGCAAGGGTCATGAGACCGGACAGATTGTGAAGGGCGTCGTCACTCCGTTCTCTGACCATGAAGCTGCCGAAGCCGCCCTAGCCGATCTCGGAGGCGGACGTACATGACCGCAGACTTGTGGACTGCTCAGGAGGTTGAGGCGGCTGTTTCGGGTCGTCGAGTTGGGGACTGGCGTGTTTCCGGTGTCTCTATTGACACTCGTACCTTGTCTCCAGGCGACCTCTTTGTGGCGCTCAGGGATGTTCGGGACGGACATGACTTTGTCGAACCTGCGTTCGCTGCGGGTGCTGCTGCGTGCCTCGTGTCTCGCGATATGGGACGGCCGGGGTTCATCTCCGAAGACGTTCTGGAGGCGCTCGTTCAGTTGGGCACTGCTTCGCGCCGTCGAATGACCGGTGTGTGCGCTGCCGTGACCGGCTCTGTCGGCAAGACCAGTGTGAAGGAAATGATAGCTCGGATTTTTCGAGCTCATGGACGTTCGCACTGGTCCGACAAGTCTTTCAATAATCACTGGGGCGTACCTTTGACCCTTGCAAGGATGCCTCGCGACACTCAAAGGGCGATATTTGAAATCGGCATGAGTACGCCCGGCGAGATCGCTCCTCGTTCGCACCTCGTGCGTCCTCAGATCGCGATGATCACCTGTATTGCTCCTGCTCATCTGGAGGGTTTGGGCAGTGTCGATGCGGTCGCGATCGAGAAGTCTGACATCTTCGTCGGACTTGAGCCGGACGGAACTGTAATTCTTCCGGAAAGAGACCCTTTCTTCGAGATAATGAGGCGACGAGCGCTCGATCTTCAACCTGCTGCTGAGGTCCTGACTTTTGGCGGCGATCCTGGCGTTCACAGCGCAGCGGTCCGAGATTACACTTCTGATGGCGCCCGGTCCCGGATCAGCCTTGAGGTCATGGGGACTGTTGTCGATACTGAACTACTTGCTGTTGGAGAGCATTGGGCTGGCAATGCCGCGCTTGCCGTTCTTGCGTCAGTTGCTTCCGGTATTGACGCGAGCGGAGCGGCGCAGGCCTTAGCCGGCTACCTGCCGCCGCCAGGCCGCGGCGCCGCGGAGACCCTTCGGCTGGCGACAGGCGATCCTATCACTCTTGTCGATGACAGCTACAACGCCAATCCTCAGTCGATGCGAGCTGCATTTTCGGGGCTGGCGCGTCGTCCTGGCCGTAAGGTCGCAGTTCTTGGCGAGATGCGCGAGCTCGGTTCGGAAAGCGCTGAGTGGCACGCCGGTCTGGCCGATCCGCTGGCCGCAGCAGGCGTGAGCGTCGTGATTCTTTCGGGTGGAGAAATGAGGCATCTGGCGGATCGCTTGTCGGTGCAAGCTCCTGCAATTGAGGTCAGGATGACACAGGGTCCGGAAGAAGCGGCCGCGATGACGAATTCCCTGTTGCTATCGGGGGACGTGGTCTTGATCAAAGGCTCGAATGCATCCGGCATGGGAAAAGTCGCTACGATCCTTCGTGCGATAGACAAAGGCGTCGCCTTAAACGCCTCATCCGGGAGGATTGCAGATGCTTTATGAGTTTCTCGCTCCCTATGCAGGCGATGATCTGAATCTTTTCAGTTACATCACTTTTCGAACCGGATTGGCGCTGGCGACCGCGTTGATCCTTTCTCTGATATTCGGCGCTCCGATGATCGCCTGGCTTCGTCGCAAGCAGGGCAAGGGCCAGCCTATCCGGGAGGATGGTCCAGCTTCTCACATGTCGAAGAAGGGCACGCCTACGATGGGCGGCTTTCTTATTCTGTTCGGCATCTCGGCAGGAACACTTCTCTGGGCGGACCTTTCTAACCAGTATGTCTGGATCGTCTTTCTTGTTACGTTGATGTTTGGGGCGGTCGGGTTCATCGACGATTACCAAAAAGTCACGAAGCGTGGCACTGCTGGATTGTCGGGCAAGGCGCGCCTGGTGATGGAGTTCGTCATCGCCGGCGCCGCCGTGTACTGGATCACCCAATACGCGCCGCTGGCCGCCAGCGAGGCCGTTGAGGCCGGGCTCGCGGTTTCGATGCCGCCCGACAAGTTTGAGCAGTCGCTCGCTCTGCCGTTCCTAAAGGATTTCCTGCTGGATCTGACGCTGGTCGGTTTCATTGCGTTTGGCGCCTTCGTAATCGTCGGGGCGGGCAATGCGGTGAATTTCACCGACGGTCTCGATGGTCTCGCTATAGGTCCGGTGATGATTGCCGGCGCCACCTTCGGGTTCATCGCGTATGCTTGCGGAACGCCTCGCCTTGCCAATTACCTCCTTCTGACCGCCACTCCTGGAACCGCAGAGCTCGCGGTTGTGATGGGCTCGTTTGTCGGAGGCGGCTTAGGGTTCCTTTGGTATAACGCTCCGCCAGCTAAGGTGTTCATGGGCGATACAGGGTCTCTTGCTCTTGGCGGGGGACTGGGAGCGATGGCTGTTTGCGTCAAGCATGAGCTTGTACTTGCTATTGTCGGAGGCCTTTTTCTTCTCGAGGCCTTGTCGGTCATCATCCAGGTTGCTTCGTTCAAGATGACCGGCAAGCGAGTCTTTCTCATGGCTCCGATCCACCATCATTTTGAGAAACTTGGGTGGTCTGAGTCGACGGTTGTCATACGGTTCTGGATCATCGCCTTCCTGCTCGCCCTCGTCGGCCTTGCAACGCTCAAGCTGAGGTAGGCGGGTCGTGATTCCGGTTCATGCATTTGAGGGCAAGGATGTGGCGGTATTCGGCCTTGGCCGATCCGGCATCTCTGCTGCTCGAGCATTGACGGCCGGAGGCGCTCGGGTTCTTGCATGGGATGACAACGAGGCCTCACGTAAGGCCGCCCAGGACGCAGGCGTTCAGGTTGTCGATCTCAATCGTCGCGACTGGCAGACGTTTGCGGCGCTTGTCCTGTCTCCCGGCATCCCGCATCGTTTTCCGGAGCCTCATCGTCTCGTTCGAATGGCGCAGATGATGGGCGTTCCCGTGATCGGGGATATGGAGCTGTTCGCAAAGGCGGTGAACAGTCTGGGTGCGCATGAGCGACCGCGGATTGTCGGCGTGACAGGGACGAATGGTAAATCCACCACGACTGCGTTGATCGGACATATTCTGAAATCAGCGGGAAAAGACGTTCGCGTCGGCGGAAACATCGGAATTGGCGTTCTGGACCTCGAGCGTCTTCACGCTGGTGCGATATACGTTCTCGAACTTTCCAGCTACCAGCTTGAGCTTGTCGAGACACTCAAGTGTGATGTCGCGGTTCTTCTCAACATATCTCCCGATCATCTTGGTCGACATGGCGGCATGGATGGCTACGTTCAGGCCAAGCGCAGGATCTTCCGTAATCAGGGCATCGGCGACACGGCGATCCTCGGAGTCGACGATCTGAGAACCCAGGTGATCTGTACTCAGTTATCGGCTGAGGGCGGAAGACGCGTAGTGCCTGTTTCCAGCGAATTCGGGCTGGGGCGAGGGGTGTCCGTTCTTGACGGTTATCTGATGGATTCGTCGGGCGGACGCGCGCTGGATCTGGAGGACATTCGAAACGCCCCGGGTCTGCCGGGTCGTCACAATCATCAGAACGCTGCGGCAGCCTATGCCGCCTGCCGGGCGTTGGGACTTGAGACTGCGGACATCATGGCCGGACTGATGTCCTATCCCGGCCTGCCTCATCGACTTGAGATGATCGTGGAGGTCAATGGCGTTCGGTTCATCAACGACTCCAAGGCGACGAACAGTCAGGCGGCTGAGCAGGCTCTGCGTGCTTACCCAGGCGCCTACTGGATCGTAGGAGGCCGCCCGAAAGAGGAGGGGATCGACGACCTGGAACCGCTTTTCGGGTCGGTTCGAAAGGCCTATCTCATAGGGGAGTCCACGGAGGCCTTCTCGCGCACGCTCTCGGGAAAAGTCGAACTTTTGAAATGCAGGCAACTGGACGCCGCCATTGACGCAGCATTCAGGGATGCCCGGGCTGCAGGAGACCTATGTCCGGTTGTACTGTTTTCTCCAGCGTGCGCCAGCTTCGATCAGTTTCGTGACTTTGAGCATCGCGGAGAGGTTTTCAGATCGCTGAGCCTCCAGTTGTCCAGGGCTCACGCATTGAAAGAGACGGCCTGATATCATGCAGGTGTTTCGTCGATCCGACAGGTCGCCGGTCGCTGAATGGTGGCGAACCGTGGACAAGGGCATGATCGCGACAGCTTTCGCCTTGCTCTGTCTTGGTCTGGTGTTGTCTCTTGCCGCGGGACCGGAAGCTGCTCGCCGTATCGGACAGGCGGACCCCTATCATTTTGTATACAGGCAGGTGGTGTTCGCAGGTCTGGCCGTTGCTGTGATGCTGACTTTGTCATTGCTGTCTCCGGTTTGGGTCCGGAGACTGGCTGTTCTTGTCTTCTTGGTTTCGTTCGGCCTGATGACGGCTGTTCTACTTGCAGGACATGAAGCTAAGGGAGCTCAGCGATGGATCAGGGTCGGCGGTTCCACGTTTCAACCCTCCGAGATGATCAAGCCTGCTCTTATCGTGATTTCGGCCTGGCTTCTCGCGCTGCGAGGTCTCTACCCGAAGGGCCCTCTCGCCATGAGCGCATTTTCATTTTACGCCGTGACTGTCGGCCTGTTGCTTCTCCAGCCTGATGTCGGACAGGCGGTGCTTTTAACCGGCGCTTTTCTCATCGTATTTTTCGTTCTGGGTCTGCCTTGGAAGTGGGCGCTTGGCTTTCTGGTAGGCGGCGTCGCCATGGGATCTGGATTATACCTTCTGCTTCCGCATGTTCGTCGTCGCGTCGATAGTTTCCTCAATCCGACTGAGTATGACACCTATCAGATTGATAAGGCGCGCGAGGCTATTCAGCACGGAGGCGTGTTCGGCGTGGGGCCGGGTGAGGGCGATGTCAAAGCAGCGCTCCCGGATGCACATACAGACTTCATCTTCGCTGTCGCCGGAGAAGAGTTCGGACTGATCGCCTGCGCAGGACTGGCGATCTGCTTCGCCTTCATCAGCATCAGGGGTATTCTGATGGCCTCAAGAAATCCCGATCTGTATGAGAGGGCGGCGGGGGTTGGGTTATTCGCTCTCTTCGGCCTTCAGGCCGCCATCAACATGTCGGTCAATCTCAGTCTCATGCCGCCCAAAGGCATGACGCTACCCCTCGTATCGTCAGGGGGCTCCTCATTGCTTGGAACGGCTCTTACCCTGGGGTTTGCACTGGCGCTGACCCGCCGCCGGCCTGACACGCTCATATCGGTTCTGAGGACTTCCTGATGGCTGACGGTGTTGCAAGGCGACCCCTCGTTGTGATCGCTGCGGGCGGTACCGGCGGGCATATGTTTCCTGCGCAAGCGTTCGCAGAGGAGATGCGAAGCCGGGGATGGTCTGTCGCTCTCATTACGGATTCCCGCGGCAGAGCGTACGCTCAGACATTTCCGGCAGACTGGATCGAGGAGGTGTCCGCTGCAACATTCTCACTCAAGGCTCCTCACCGTCTGCCGGGGGCGCTGATGAAGCTGAGGGCGGGCACTCTGGCAGCGAGGAAGCGTTTTACGACCTCGAAACCTGATCTTGTGGCCGGTTTCGGCGGTTACCCGTCCTATCCGTCGCTGGCCGCCGCAGTCGATTTCAAGACGCCCATCATCATTCACGAGCAGAACTCCGTCCTTGGTCGTGTCAATCGTCTTTTCGCTTCTTCAGCTTCATTCGTAGCGTGCGGCTTCGAGCGGCTGGACCGTCTTCCGGAATCTGTCAGATTGCGCAAGCGGGTTGTCGGGAACCCTGTCAGGGCGCCTATTCGCGCGGTTCGCGATCTGCCGTACCCTGAGCTTGGGGATGATGGCGACATCAATCTTCTGGTCACCGGAGGGAGCCAGGGCGCGCGGCTTTTTGGAGAGGTTGTTCCTCTGGCGATCGCAGGCCTTCCTGACTCGCTCCGGAGGCGGGTCATTGTGGTGCAGCAGGTCAGAGACGAGCAGATATCTGCTGTGCAGGAGACTTATCGACAGGCCGGCGTTCGCTGTGAAGTTTCATCGTTTTTCCGAGACATGCATGAGCGTCTGGCTCGCGCGCATCTTGTGATTGCGAGGGCCGGCGCATCGACAGTCACCGAACTTGCGATCGTCGGGCGGCCCTCAATCCTTGTACCTCTCGCCATTGCGATGGATGATCATCAGACAGCCAACGCCGAGGGAATGCTGGAGGGGGCAGCCGCCGATATTCTGACTGAAGCTAAGTTTACACCCGCTTCCCTCCAGTCCATTCTGGCCGAGCGGTTGTCGAACGCTGGCGTCCTGCAGGCTCGCGCCCGGGCGGCGTTGTCGATGGGACGGCTCAACGCCGCACGTGATCTTGCAGATCTCGCAGAGCAGGCTGTTGGAATGGCGGGCAAGGATTATGCGTAGATCGATCCCATTTGATGTCGGACCGGTTCATTTCGTGGGAATCGGCGGAATCGGGATGTCGGGGATCGCCGAGGTCATGATCAATCTCGGGTACGAGGTTTCCGGCTCTGATCTTAGAGAGAATCCGAATGCGGCCCGACTGGCGTCCATGGGTGCGAAGGTTTTTATCGGTCACCGGGCTGAAAACATAGAGGGAGCCGGCGCCCTCGTCGTATCTTCGGCGATCAAGACTGGAAATCCCGAGGTTGATGCCGCCCGGGCTCTCGCTATTCCTGTGGTGCGGCGTGCGGATATGCTTGCTGAGCTCATCCGTCTAAAATGGACTGTCGCTGTCGCCGGGACCCACGGGAAGACGACCACAACGTCCATGGTCGCCGCCCTTCTGGACGGGGTCGGCCTCGATCCGACCGTCATCAATGGGGGCGTAATCAATGCTTATGGATCAAACGCCAAGCTCGGAGCCGGAGAGTGGATCGTTGTGGAAGCCGACGAGAGCGATGGGACCTTCACCCGTCTCAGGCCGACAGTCGCAATTGTGACGAATATCGATCCTGAACACATGGATCACTATGGATCCATGGAGGCGCTTCGGCGAAGCTTTGATGCCTTTGTTGAAAACCTGCCTTTTTACGGCTTCGCCGTGCTGTGCGCTGATCATACTGAGGTTCAGGCGCTGGCGAGCCGCATTCCTGACCGGAGACGGGTGACCTACGGCTTTAATCCTCAAGCGGATGTCCGAGCGGTCAATGTTCGTCCGGAGGCGGGCGGTTCAGTCTTCGATCTGGTTGTCCGTCCGCGCGGCAGCGGTGAGGAGATATGCTGGCGTGAGCTCAAGCTGCCGATGGCCGGACAGCACAATGTTCAGAATGCTCTGGCGGCGATCGCTGTGGCTCGGGAGCTTGGGGGAGACGAAGAGCATGTGCGTTCAGCCTTGTCCAAGTTCGGCGGAGTGAAGCGGCGCTTTACGACCGTTGGCGAATGGAATGGCGTTCGGATCATTGACGATTATGGTCATCATCCCGTTGAGATTAGGGCTGTGCTCCGCGCTGCCCGTGACGTTCAGGGACAGGGGCGGGTATTCGCTGTGGTCCAGCCTCACCGTTTCACCCGACTCCGGGATTTGTTTGAGGATTTCTGCACCTGTTTCAACGATGCTGATCATGTCCTGGTGGCGCCAGTCTATGCGGCCGGGGAGGCCCCGATCGAGGGCGTTTCGGCCCAGTCTCTCGCCAAGGGACTAATGGAGCATGGTCACAGGTCCGTGCGAACCCTTTCCGCCCTTGAGGATCTGCCGGTGACGCTGAGAGATGTATTGCTCCCGGGCGATCTGGTGGTCTGTCTCGGCGCAGGCGACATCACGACCCACGCCCAATCTCTTGCGCGATCTCTCGCGGCCGGGCCCTGACCGGTTCTCAAGACTTTCCGTCACTGGATGGTCAATCTGTACGCCAGGTGGGACTTGTGCGTCGCCATTCGTCGCGGCAGAACTCCTAGCTGAAAATGATTATAAAAGACCACGGGGAGAGATATGAGACGGTTCGCTTTCGGACTTTCGCTGTGTGCTGTTGCGCTCGCTGTTGCGGAGGCGCCTGCGTCCTTTGCTCAGACCGTCGGTTCTTATGCTGTTCCCAAAACCAGCTGGGGTACGCCGGACCTGCAGGGCGTCTGGACCAATTCCTCGATTACAAAGCTCACGCGTCCTCAGGACGTGTCGTCACTTGTGTTGAGCGCAGAGGAGGCTCGGAAGATCGAGGCTTCGGACTACAATAATGTCCGTACTGCTGCTGAGCTCAGTCCTACCGATCAGGCTGAGGGCGCGCCCGAGAAGGGAAAGCCTTTGCCGCCGGTGGGCAATTATAATGCGGTATGGGTGGATCCGGGCTCCCGGATAGCGAAGGTCAAGGGTGAGTTAAGGTCGTCCTGGGTCGTAGAGCCCGCGGATGGACGCATCCCGATGACCCAGGCCGGTCGAAGGAAGATGGCCGCCTGGCGGCCGCGTGCTGACCCCCCCAAGGGAGGCGCCGGCGGGTCTTACGAGGGGCCGGAGTCCCGGTCGCCGGGAGAAAGATGTCTGATCGGCTTTGGCGGCACGGGCGGGCCGGTCATGCTGAACGTCCTTTACAACAACCATTACCAGATTGTGCAGACGCCTGATCATGTGATGATCCTTGTCGAGATGGTGCATGACGCAAGGATTATTCCTCTAACCAGGACGCGAACCCGCCCCGCCGCTATCGAGCCCTGGCTTGGCGATTCGATCGGTTGGTATGAGGGCGATACGCTCGTGGTGGAGACCCGTAACTTCCATCGGCAGCAGACCTCTCCAGTGTTTATCTCGGACACCGGCACGCTTACGGAGCGTTTTACCCGCGTTGGAGATGCTGAAATTCTCTATGAGTTCAGAGTTGAGGACCCGGATGTCTACTCGCAAGCCTGGAGAGGCGAGATGACCCTCAATGGAGTCAGGGAGCAGGTTTACGAGTATGCCTGTCACGAGGGTAATTATGGTCTCTATGGCATTCTGGCCGGGGCGCGTATCCAGGAGCGTGCAGGCCAGGATCTGGCGCTCACCCCTGAGAGCGAGTGATGATCATCCTGTCGTCCCCCGAGGCCCGTTAGTCTTTCGGTAAGGTTAGCGTCGTCTTTCACTCTCCCCACGATTGAGTCGGATGGGGTGGGGATGGTCGGTCGGCTAGCATGTCGCTTATGAAAGTTTCCCGGGTCGTTGCTATCGTTGCTCTGGCGGGTCTGTTCGCCTGCCTGCCGGGGTGTTCGCGGGATCCTGCTGTCAGCCGGGACCAGGGGACGCCTGTCTCGAGCGGTTCTTTGACAGATGCGGCGGCTGAGCCTGCGTTTCGCAACACGATGACCGTAGAACGCATGCAGCTGTTGCTTCGAGGACTTGATCTGGCCGCTCCAGAGACGCTTGGCGATCGACAGGCCTATGTTCAATTATCGCGTGATTTGTCGGCGTGTTACCAGGCTCTGGAGTTTGCAGGCGTCGGTTTTCAACGCGTATCAGCACAGTCCGAAGAGAATGGCTGCGGCTTTGAAGATGCTGTCGCGCTGGAGGAGGGGCTTGTCACTTATCGGTCCCCTGAGTCCCTCGTGATGACGTGCGCCACCGCAGCGCGGCTTCATTTGTGGGAACGACAGATCGTGGCGCCAGCCGCCGAGCGGATTTTCGGGTCCTCCCTGGCGTCAATCGAAGCCTTCGGAGGATACTCATGTCGGCGGGTCGGCGGCAGCGGTCCCCTGAGTGAACATGCGTTCGGGCGAGCCGCTGACATTTCGGGGTTCACGCTTGTCGATGGACGCACGATCAATGTGCTCGAACACTACTTCAGTTCTGGGCCAGAGGGTGAGTTTCTCAGAGATATTCGCCAGGGGGCGTGTCAGGTTTTTGACGTGACGCTGAGCCCGGAATACAATGCCGATCATGCCGATCATCTTCATCTCGACACGGGCGGGGAGCGGGTCTGCCATTAGATCCGTCTGTGGTTGCTGAAGCGCCAGGGAGAAAGGCGAGCATGGGGTCCCTGATTGCGTCACTGCCGCCTGTTCGAGGTCGCCTGCTCCTTGCAGAACGGTTGGCGCCGTTCACGTGGTTTCGGGTTGGCGGCGAGGCTGAGGCTCTGTTCATTCCTGCAGATGCTGCAGATCTTGCCGATTTTCTGCGAGCTTTGCCATCAGAAGTCCCGGTCTATCCGATTGGTGTCGGTTCGAATTTGATCGTGCGCGATGGCGGCGTCCCCGGAGTGGTGGTCCGGCTGGCCGGTCGGGAATTCGGATCCGTCGTTATCGACGGCGATCAGGTCATCGCCGGCTCCGGCGCCCTTGATGCAACGGTTGCACGCACCGCGGCTAAGGCAGGGCTCTCCGGACTGGAGTTTCTCGTCGGCATTCCCGGAACAATAGGGGGAGCGCTGACAATGAACGCCGGCTGCTACGGACGAGAGACAAGGGATATTCTCGAATCCGCATGGGGCTTTGACAGAAGCGGAGAGGTGCGCAGCTACACGGCGTCCGAGTTCGGTTTTCGTTATCGTCACAGCGATCCGACCGGCATTATCTGGGTTCAGGCGGTTTTTCGGGGGCAGCGGGATGAGCCCGCGGCGATTGAGGCTCGAATGAGCGAGATTTCCACTAAGCGTGAAGCTGCTCAGCCTATCCGCGAAAAGACCGGAGGATCCACCTTCGCCAATCCAGACCCTCCCGGCGTTCCCAATGCGCGAAGCGCGTGGAAGTTGGTCGATGAGGCCGGAATGCGGGGCGCAAGGCGCGGCGGGGCTCAGGTGAGCGAGCAACACTGTAATTTTCTGATCAATACGGGTGACGCCACGGCCGCTGATATTGAAGGCCTCGGAGAGGACGTTCGGGCGGCCGTCAAGGCGACGAGCGGCGTCGATCTTCGATGGGAGATCCGTCGTATCGGTCGCGAGTGAAGGGTGTCTGATCCCGGATATAAAGAGGGCCCGGTTTTCCGGGCCCTCGTGTTTATCACATTGCGCCAGGTTATTTTGCGAGCGCCTTATAGACCAGTTGCGGACTTTCGCCTCTGAGGTCGACCGAGCCGGGTCCGGCGCCGCCGCGCCGCTGTATCATTCCCACAAAGCCGATGTCGTTCACGGGATCGACCCAGAACCAGCTTCCATCAATGCCGAACCATGAGAAGGTTCCCGCAGGCTGCGGCGCCTTTTCGCTGGGGGGCGCAGTCGTCAAGGCGCCTCCCAAACCCCAACCGCCTCCGCCCATAGCCCGCATGTCGCCGATCTGATTGGTCATCATCAGCTTGACTGTTTCCGGTTTCAGGATGCGGGCTCCATCGAGTGATCCGTCATTGATCAACATCTGAACGAAGCGAGCATAATCATGCGTGGTGGAGGCAAGACCTCCGCCTCCCGATTCAGCGTGGTCGGCCTTGAAGAAGTCACGGTCAGGCGCGTCGGGGAATACCGCCATCGCTCCCGTCTCATTATTCCGCTGATACACTGTTGCGAGCCGGGGGCGATCCTTTTCGGAGATCACGAAGCTGGTGTCCTTCATGCCCAGAGGATCAAAGATATTGGCCTTGAGATATGATCCGAAGGACTGGCCTGACAGTCGTTCGACGATCGCTCCCTGAACGTCAATGCCGATGGAGTAGGACCATCTTTCGCCGGGTTGTGCGAGGAGAGGGATCTCTGCGACTCTATCGATCAGAGCCTTCAGATCTTTTTTTCCCATCGGATGGTCCGCTATGAACATGCGGTCGACAGCCGTTGAAGCGCTCAGGCCATAGCCGAAACCGGCGGTGTGCGTGAACAACTCCCGCATTGTGGCGGGCCTGGAGACATTTACGAGGATCGGGTTTTTATCTTTGTCTTCGGAGTAGACTTTCAGTTTTTCAAACTCCGGGACGAATTTTGTGATCGGGTCGTCGAGAGACCATTTGCCCTGCTCGTAGAGTTGCATCAGCGCCACTCCGGTCACAGGCTTGGACATCGATCGGATCCGGAAAATCGTGTCTTCGGTCATCGGCGGTCCGTCGGAGGACTGGCTCCCATGGATGTTGAACGCCGCCAGTCGACCGCCTTTGAACAACGCATACTCAAGTCCGGCGACCTGCTTCTTGTCTACCGCCTCCTTCATCCGCGCATCGAGCGCCGCGAGACCTTCGGCGGTGAAGTCGGACTGATTGGCCACCACATCCGCTCGGGTCGGCCAGGCGGTTGAGGTCCCCCCGAGGGTCGAGGTGGAAACGCAGGCAGACAGGAGGCTTGTTAGGGATGCGATAGCGACGACAGGCCAGATTCGAGGCGTCGTCGGCCTTGGCGATAGTGAGCGTGATGACATGAAAATCTCCGAGAACTGCTGTACGGCGCGATCCGCTCCACGCCTTTGAAGCGGCATGGTCGAGGTTCGCATTCAAAGACAGGAATAGACCGGCATAGGAGCAGGCGGGATGCGCCCGGGAGGTGAGTATTCCCGGGCGCCCTGGTCTACTGGCCAGCTTCGCCGCCGCCTGCGCCTGCTGCGGACGAAGGGGCGGCTGCAGGCGTCAGCGCCGCGTAAACAAGTCGCGCTGATTCGTCTCTGAGGTTCATGCTTTCGGGACGTGAAGCTCCCATTCTCTGGATCATCCCGATAAAGAACAACTCGTTCTTCGGATCGATCCAGAACCAGGTGCCTGCAGCTCCGCCCCAGTAATACGCGCCCTGGCCATAAGGGGCGTTGGCGGCCGTCGGGTCGGTATAGACAGCGTAATCAAGTCCGAAACCAACGCCCGGTAGTCCAGGATTGGCGTTCGTTCCGTCGCTGTAAAGCCGCAGGTCGCCAATGTGGTTCTGCGTCATCAGGTCGACTGTTTCCGCCTTGAGGATACGATTGCCTCCAAGCTCGCCGCGATTGAGCATCATCTGACAGAAGCGGGCATAGTCATGAGTGGACGACACAAGCCCGCCGCCGCCGGATTCCAGGCGGTTGGCGTCAAAGAAACTGGGGCGATCCGGGCGTTCCGGATTGGCCGCAAGTTTTCCCGCCTCCTTGTCCCAGCTGTAAACGTCGGAGAACCGACCGCGGTTCTCCTCGGCTACAAAAAACGCCGTGTCGTTCATGCCGAGCGGGGTGAATACGTGCTCTTTGAGATAGTCGCCGAACTTCTGTCCTGACAGTTTCTGGACCAGATACCCCTGAATATCCACCGAGACGGAGTAAGACCAACGCTGTCCCGGTTCGAAGAGCAACGGAATGCCCGCGATCTTCGTCATCATCTCATCAAGGTTGGCGGAGCCGAGAACGGCCTGATCCCTGAAGGCGGTGTTGACAGGATCGTTGCCCGACAGGCCGTATCCGAAACCGGCCGTATGGGCCATGATCTCACGCATGGTCGGCGGTCGCGACGGGTTAGCGAGGATCGCCTGTCCCTTTGAATCGACCCCCGTCATGAGCTTGAGGCCAGCAAGTTCGGGCGCGTGGAGTGTTACGGGATCGTCCAGCGTCCACTTACCCTGTTCGTAAAGCTGCATCAGCGCGACGCCCGTGATCGGCTTGGACATTGAATAGATCCGGAACAGGGAGTGCTCGGTCATCGGCGTCTCACCAGCCTGAATTCCGTAGGCTTTGAACTGGGCCACTTCTCCCTTGCGCGCCAGCAATGTCACCATCCCCGCCACGTCCTGGTTCGCCACGGATGCTGCCATTGCGGCATCGAGGGCCGCCAGGCCCTGCGGGTCTAGTCCAAGGGCTGACGGGTCTGCCGCAGCCGTCGCGGGCCAGGACGGGTCATGAGCCGGAGTGGTTACGGCTGCGACGTCTGGCGCCGGTTCGCTTGCCTGAGGGCTGCACGAAACCAGTGCAATGACTGATACGGCGGCCAACCAAAGGCGCGTGCGTTGTCTGGTCGAATGTAATGTCATTTTCTGCTCTTCCCCTGCCTTTAAAGGTCATTATCTGTAGGCGCCGGACCTTAAACGCGTTTTTCTGACGACGCCAAGACGCTGTTTTCGCACGTTGCTGAGAGCGTTCGATAGGATCTCGGGCGGTCCGGGTCGTTCGATGTCCCGTCTCATGGGGGAATGGTCCCAGAGTGGATTATACCTTTCCTCGGGAGCGGGCAGGTTCATTGTGAAAGGGAGACGATCGGGAATGACAGGGCCTCCCCGTCCTTTTTCATCCTCCAGGCCCCTGAGGATCGCCTACTTCATGGGCGGCGTGGTTTGTCTTGGTCTGGGTGTCGCAGGCTATATCCTGCCCCTCATGCCAGGGACGGTGTTCCTGATCCTCGCCGCTGCCTGCTTCGCGCGATCGTCGCCAGTGTTTGAGTCCTGGCTGGTCACACATCCGCGGTTTGGGCGCTCTATTCTCGCCTGGAGACAGCACGGCGCCATTCCCCGACGTGTGAAGTTTTTCGCCATCGGAGCGATGGCCTTTTCATTCCTTCTGCTTGTCGTATCACCCTCACATGTCTTCATGAAATGGCTGGCGGGGCTGTTTCTCGGGGGATGCGCTCTGTTCGTCGGCACTCGTCCTGACGGGCCGCGAGACACCGGTCCGATGGAGTGATCCGGTTTCTGAGGCTCATCGAACAGCGGCCGATCAGGATTTTCCAGCGTACTGGATTTCATCAATCCATATGCAGAGATCCGCGAGGGCGGGTAGTTCCCGAAAGCGCGGATGATTCCCAGGCGGGTCAGCGGCCTCGTGAGACCATATCAGAGGGTAGGGAACATAGGCCGCGTAGCCTCCCGCCTCAAGCATCGGCAGAACATCCGACCTCATCGAGTTGCCAGCCATGAGAGCCCTGTCAGGCGTCCCCCCATGGCGTTGAAAGATTCGCTGATAGATATCGGGCGTTTTTTCACTGACGATTTCGACGCCGGAAAAGCGGCTTCCAAGGCCGGAGGCGGCCAGTTTGCTCTCCTGATGGAACAGATCCCCTTTGGTGATGAGAATAAGCTTGCCGCGCTGCGCTAACTCTGACAGCGCCGCCTCGACCCCCGGCAATGGGGCGACCGGGTGGCGCATCATATCCTTTCCGGCGTTCATGATCTCACGCATCACGGCGCCTGATACGCGGCCACCGCTGACCTCGAGAGCCGTCTCGATCATCGACAGCGTGAAGCCCTTCGCGCCGTATCCATAGATGGCGATGTTGCGCTGTTCGGTCTGATTGAGCGTCGCTTCTATATCTTCTGGAGGTGCGAACTCTCCGAGCAGCTCGTTGAAGCGCTGGTGGGTCATCCTGAATACGGTCTCGTTATGCCACAGCGTGTCGTCGGCATCGATTCCAATGAGTGAAACGGGCATCGGCTGTCTCGCTTCTCAGGTTTCAGGGGGCCGGAGAGGCCGAGAGCCCTTTGATTTCAGAGATGGCGATTCCGCTTTCTCCAGCGACGGCGTAAAGGAGGTATAGTCGTCCGTCTTCTTCAAAGACTGCAGGATCTCTGAGTTGATTGACCCGCCCCGGGGCGGTGCTCCGAAAGGACGGCGTCAACGGCAGATCAGCTCCTTCCCAGGGTCGCTCCGGGCGGAGAAGTTCGCGAGTTTCACTGACCTGCCAGTTCTCCCATGGACCGCTGATGTTGATTCTGCTGATGAGCAGGCGTTCTGGTGGTTCTCCGCCGACGTCTGTCCAGATGACGAAAAGGGTATTGTCTCGCCTGAATACCGCCGCATGGCGCATCGACGGCTTGAAAAGGCTAGGTCCCTGTTCGAAGCCCTGAAGCGGGTTCTTTGATCTGTAAAACACCCCTGGCATGGCGATGGCGTATGTCATGCCGTCATGATCGAATGCGCGCCAGTAGGTCCGTCCGAGTTCCTCTTCCAACGCTGCGAAGTTCTGTCCGTCTGCGGAGATTGCGACCCGTGTCGTCTGACGGCCGAAGGATTCGAGGCCGTGATAATACATCACGATCCGTCGGCTTTTCTCATCGACATGAACATCAGGGGACGCGATGTGCGGGGTGGCTGCGTCCATAGCGAGGTCTTTGAAGAGCGCCTCATTCATGCCGCCCGATGTGACCTGGGCTCTGAAAGCTTCGAGGTCCGCCGCCGTGTATGCAGGAGGTGTCTGGGCGAACGGCGTCTGATTGAGACGCAGCGCGCCTGGAGGATGAACAGTCCAGGGGCCACGCAGGTCGTTCGCATAGGCGAGACGAATAAAGCCTCCCTTATGGTCGGCAAAATACAGGTAATAGTCTCCAAGCCGATCCTGAACCCAATCGGGGACCTTAATCAAAGATGGCCCCTGGATGTTGTCGCCAATCGAGGGGTGAAGGCCCGGGTGAATAATCGGGCCATCTCCTATCCGCAGCACCGTTAGCTGGTCAGCCGCTGTAGGCGGAACGCTTTGGCTCGTCTGGGGCGCGGCGCAAGCTGACACAGTTGCTGCGAGGAGGGCGATAGTCGCTAGCGCGTGTCGTATGGTCTTGCAGTTTTGACCCACAGCCCCGTCGCTCCCCATCCAGCGTCCGATGACAGAGAGCCATCGGTCTGCGCTTTGCCCTTTCACCATATCGTAATCCAGACCAAATTGAACTCGGGTCAGAGAGGTCGAGGGCCGATCTCCGACAGAGTTGAGGATCCCAATGAAACGGGTCGCGGTCATTGCCGGGGGCTGGTCGTCGGAACGGCCCGTCTCATTATCTTCGGGGCGAGGCATGGCCGCCGCTGCGCGAGCGCGGGACTATGACGTTATTGAGATCGACGCTGATCGGGACCTGGCGGAACGGTTGCGCGCGTGCGCTCCCGACGTGGTCCTCAACGCGCTTCATGGTCCCTGGGGGGAGGACGGCTGTGTCCAGGGGCTTCTTGAAATACTGGGCATTCCCTACACGCATTCAGGCGTGCTGGCCTCCGCTCTCGCCATGGACAAGGACAAAGCCCGCGCGATTTACGCCCAGCATGGTCTCGACATCGCCGAAGGCGGGGTGTTTGAGCTCGCGGATATCGCGCGGGACCATGTGATGGCCCCGCCCTATGTGATCAAGCCGATCGCGGAAGGTTCGAGTTTTGGCGTTCGCATTATTCCAAAAGGCGCGAACCGCCCTCCGAAAGAGCTCTCGGATGGAACCTGGAGTTTCGGGCGTCGGGCTCTTGTCGAGGCCTTTATTCCTGGTCGCGAACTCACGGTAGGCGTGATGGGCGATCGAGCTATGGCTGTGACCGAGATCACGACTTTAAGGGAATATTACGATTACCAAGCAAAATATGACGCCGGAGGGTCTCGTCATGTGTTGCCTGCAGCCCTTCCCGACCGGGTCACTGCTGCGGCGCTCGATGCGTCGCTCCGTGCGCATACGGCTCTCGGCTGCAGGGGCGTGACGCGATCGGATTTCAGGTATGACGAACAAGCGGATCGACTGGTGATACTCGAAACCAACACACAGCCAGGCATGACGCCCACCTCTCTCATTCCCGAGCAGGCGGCTTATCTTGGGATCGACTATCCGTCGCTGGTCAGCTGGATGATCGAGGACGCCTCATGCCAAAGGTGATACGGCCCCGTCCGAAGGTTGAGAACGACGAGGAGTTCGACAATGAGCTTCCCTCGTCAAGATCCGCTCTGGCGTCTCCCTATGAAGCCCAAAATCTCAGAGAGAGAATAGGGGCTTACGCGTTCGCGTCTGTTGTCGGGCTGGCCGCTGTTATCGCCGCCGCGGCCTGGCTTGGCGGCTCATTGGGATCTGTTGGCGTCCGCATGGACTCTGGACTTGATGCGGTGATGAGATCCGCCGGCCTCACGGTCGACAAGATCGTTGTGGTCGGTCTTGATCCGCTTCTCGAGCAGCGCGCCCGGGATGCTGCGATGCTGGAACCCGGCGAGAGCATGCTTGCCGCCGATCCCTCGGCTATTAAGGCTCGAGTTGAGGAGCTCGATGCCGTCGGCGGGGTCAGCGTCCAGCGCTTGTGGCCAGATCAGATCACTATCATCGCGGAGACCCGGGAGCCGGTCGCTCTGTGGCGGGACGGTGAGACGTGGAAGGTCATTGATCAGCATGGCGAAGTCTTTGTTCAGGCGGATATGAATGATCATCTCCACCTGCCCCGTATAAGCGGGGCCGAGGGCAACCATGCAGCGCCGGCCCTGCTGGCCGCCCTGGGTGATTATCCCGAGTTGGCGATTCGTCTCGACGGCGCTGAGCGGATCGGCGGACGCCGATGGGACATCCGGTTTGAAGAGGGAGTGGATGTGGCGCTTCCGGCGGATGGCGAAATGGGCGAGGCTTTGAGGGCGCTTAATTTTCTTCAGGCTCAGAACCGCATTCTCGAGCTTCCTGTATCGCGTATCGACGCCCGTCATCCCGATCGGTTCGCGCTGAGACCTCTGCCTGGGGCGCCCCCCTCGTCCGAGCTCGGAGGCGCATGAAGCCATGTCCGGGCTCGCTCAACGCGCCGGAGGCCGGGATCGCAGCCTGGGTCGCAGCCCGCTGGTCGCCGCGCTTGATATCGGGACCTCTAAGATCACGTGTATGATCTCGAGGCGCTCTGATGCGGTTGACGGTGAGCCGCTCATTGCGGCGGCTGGGGTTCAGGCCACGCGCGGAATGAAAGCCGGCGCGGTGGTGGACCTTGACGCCCTTGAGCGATCGATCCGGCTTGCGGTTGAGCAGGCGGAACGGGGCGCCGATCAGCGGATCAATGATGTGGTGGTCGGCGTTAGCGGCCCGGATATTCGAAGCAGTATCGTACGCGCGAAAACCCAGCTGTCGGGCCGGGAAATCGTCGCACAGCATGTTCGCGAGGTTCGCGATGCCGCGCTTGAGAGTTTTCAGGCTGCTGGTCGTAAGATCCTGCACTATTCGTCGCTTTCATTCACGGTCGATGGAATGTCGGGCGTGCGAGATCCTCGAGGCATGTGCGCCGATGTTCTTGCTGCCAGCTTTGTGGTTGTATCGGCTCCGCAGGCCGGTCTGCGGAACATCGCCCGATGTATCGGTAAGGCCCACCTTAATCCTGTAGCGCTGGTTTCGTCCTGTTACGCTTCTGGATTGTCGGTCCTCGTGGAGGATGAGGCCCAAAACGGGGTTGTCGTCATTGATCTTGGCGGCGGCGTCACCAGCGCCGCTGCTTTCGATGAAGGAGACCTCGTTCATATTGAAACACTTCCGATAGGCTGCTCGAAGGCGACCGCAGATCTGGCCCAGGGACTGGGAACCACCAATGCTGCAGCAGAGCGCCTCAAGACGCTCTATGGAGCTGTCGCTTTGACCGATGTGGACGCCTTCGAACTGGTGGAGGCGCCGCGCCTCGGTGCGGACGGGCGTCTGGAGGCGGCTCAGTGCACCCGAGCTGACATCGTTCGTATCCTCAGGCCCAGGATCGAGGAATTATTCGAGCTTCTGGATAGTCAGCTGTCGCGCGCCTCGGCAGCGGGGCGTCCGTTGCCGAGACGTATCGTCCTGACAGGCGGCGGTAGTCAGCTTGTCGGCATCCGAGAAGTCGCCGAAGATGTTTTTCGTGCCCCGGTTCGCCTGGCGAGGCCGGCCAATGTCCGCGGTCTGGGGGAGGTTTTCGGGGCTCCAGCCTTCTCGTCAGCCGCAGGACTGGTTCGATGGGAAATGCTCAATGGACTCGGCGCGGTTCGACCGGGGCAGGTTGGCGCGGATGGCGATTCAGCCGGGATGCTGAGAAGTCTGGCCGCGTGGCTGAAAGAAAATTTCTGAAAATTCCTGCCGCTTTAAGACAGACTTAGGCATAACCTTCGATTCTCCCTCAAATAGCCTTGATCCTGCGGATCTTGGGGGGCGTGTTTCGTCGAGGTGTGTGATGGCCGTTGAACTGAGCCCCCGCATAGTTGTCATCGGCGTCGGCGGCGCCGGTGGTAATGCGGTCAACAACATGATCGAAGCCAATCTTCAGGGCGTCGAGTTTGTCGTCGCAAACACGGATGCTCAGGCTCTCTCGCGCTCCAAAGCCCCCAAACAAATCCAGCTTGGCGCCAATCGTACAGAGGGCCTTGGAGCCGGCGCCAATCCTGAGGTTGGAGCCGAGGCGGCCAAGGAGTCCTCCGAGGAAATCCGGAAGCTGCTTCAAGGCGCTCACATGTGTTTCATCGCCGCCGGTATGGGCGGCGGCACCGGGACTGGTGCGGCTCCGATCATCGCCCGCATCGCCCGGGAGCAGAAAGTGCTCACTGTCGGTGTCGTAACCAAGCCTTTCGATTTTGAAGGCAGGCGGCGCATGGCGGTGGCTGAGCGAGGCATCGGCGATCTTCGTTCAGAGGTGGACACGCTGATTATCATTCCAAATCAGAATCTGTTCAGGATTGCGAGCCGCAACACCACGTTTGCGGAAGCGTTCCATATGGCTGACCGTGTCCTTTATTCCGGGGTGCGCGGGATTACCGATCTGATGGTCATGCCGGGCCTGATCAATCTTGATTTCGCGGACGTGCGGACTGTCATGGCTGGAATGGGTACGGCCATGATGGGAACCGGCGAGGCCGAAGGAGATGATCGCGCTCTTGCAGCCTCTCGTGCCGCAATTGCGAATCCGCTTCTGGACGATGTGTCGATGAGGGGCGCACGCGGGGTTCTGATCAATATTACCGGCGGTCGCGACATGACTCTTTTCGAGGTCGATGAGGCTGCCAATGAGATCCGCCGGGAGGTCGATCCTGATGCGCACCTCATCCTGGGTTCGACATTCGATGAGGCCATGGAGGGCCGGATCCGGGTGTCTGTAGTGGCGGCCGGCGTGAGCCGAACAGATGTGACCCGCATTCCCTCAGCACCTGTCGGCGTCGTGGCCGCTCCCGTCGCTCCAGCAGTCGTCGACATCTCTGCGACTGAGGACGCTGTCTCCTCGCCGCCGATCCTGGACGAGCCCGTTGTGCGGGTTCAGGAGGCCGTTCCTGAGGCAGCCCTGGCGATTGAGGCGCCTGTTCGACCCTCCCATCCGATTATCCGTGCGCCTGTGCGTCCGACGCCTGTGGAGGACGATGAAAGTGAGGAGGTTGAGGCGGAGATCGCGGCTGCGCCTGCGATTGCGCCTGCTGCTCCCCCTGCCGTTCCTGCCTCTGAGCCATCCAGTCGCGCCTTCGGCTCGCTTTTTGGTGGATTCAAGGCGAAGTCGGATCGTCCGGCGCAGGCTTCTGCCGATACTCCGGCGTCCGTCTCTGATGACAAGTTTGACAATGATCTTGAAATTCCGGCCTTTCTCAGACGATCGTCGAATACTTAGGCGTGCTCTTCGATAAGGGTTGCGCCCTGAACTCCCGGCGGCGAGATTTCCGTCGGATCCGGTAATCGAAGGGGCTTCGCCCGTTGTTTCAGACGACCATCGCCCGTGAGGTCAGCTGCTCCGGCGTCGGGCTTCATACCGGCGTCAATGTGGCCCTTCTGCTAAAGGCCGCCCTGCCGGATCAAGGGGTCCGTTTCATCCGTACGGATATTGTGGGCCGGGATAATGTTGTTCCTGCTCTGGCGATGAATGTGGCCACCACTCAGCTCGGAACCAATCTGTGCAACACGGACGGTGTGAGCGTGGCGACCGTGGAGCACCTTCTTGCCGCATGCGCCGGCGCGGGAATCGATAATCTGACCGTGGAGCTTGACGGTCCTGAGGCGCCCATTCTGGACGGATCGTCGTCGCCCTTTTCTCGTCTGCTCTCGCTGGCGGGTTCTGACATCCAGACTGTGACGAGACGGGTTTTGAAGATTGTTCGACCTGTAGAGGTTCGTGACGGCGTCAAATGGGTTCGCTTGTCGCCATGTTCCGAGGCTCGCTTTCGGGTTGAGATCGACTTTAAGACCCGCGCTATCGGACGTCAGTCTGTAGACTTCACGATGACGCCGGGGGCGTTTGAGCGTGATGTCGCCTTTGCGCGAACATTCGGGTTTCTCGAGACGGTAGAGGCTCTTCGATCACGCGGGCTCGCACGAGGCGGCTCGATGGATAACGCCATCGTTATTGACGGAGATCAGGTCCTGAACCCTGCCGGCTTGCAATGTCCTGACGAGTTCGTTCGGCATAAGCTGTTGGATGTCATTGGCGATCTGTTTCTTGCAGGCGGTCCCATCGAGGGCTTCTATGAAGGGTTCCAGCCTGGTCATGACCTCAATAATCGTTTGCTGCGAGCGATTTTCAGCGATCCGTCCACGTTTGTCTGGCGCACCGCGACTGAGGGTGTTGCGTCCTCCCGGACGAGCTGACGAGTTGGATGCCGTGCGTTGTGTCCTTCGACCTCTTAGTGTCCGGATCAGGGAGCCAGAGAGATGAAAGCCTGGATCGCACTCGTGACGGCGGTTGGCCTCCTGTCAGTCGGCTGCCAGAGGGCCGATCGGGCACAGTCTTTTTCCTCCGACAATGAAGGTTCGTCGGCTGCTGAGTTTAAGCAGCTCGAGGCCGCTGAACCTCGGATGCTTCCGTCTGTTTCAGCGGGTGAAGCCGCTGATCCGGATGGGCCTCCTGTGTCGCCTGGCGAAGGGCAGGGGCGGCTGATCGCCTATGCTTACGCTTTCGGGATTGCAGTTCCGACTGGACAGATGGAGGAGCTGCTCGATGCGCACCGCGGCGCATGCGAGGCGGCCGGGCCCGAGCAGTGCTTCGTTGTGTCTTCCTCCATCACCGGTCTCGGCGAGGATTATGCAAGCGGCAGTCTCGAGCTCAGAGCTTCTTCTGGTTGGGTCAGCGGGTTTCGTTCAGGGCTTGAGGACGGTCTGGAGCCCTTCGATGCAAAGCTTGATTCCAGCCAGACCTCCTCGGAGGATCTTACTGTCCAGATTATCGACACATCGGTTCGCCTTGAGACGAATCGATCCCTTCGTAGTCGTCTTCAGGGCCTTCTTCGGGATCGTCCAGGCAAGCTTGGCGATCTGCTGGAGATTGAACGGGAGCTTGCCCGTGTGCAGGCGGAAATCGATTCGACCCAGTCTGTCCTTAATGCGATGCGGGCGCGTGTATCTATGTCGTCCCTGACCTTGAGTTATCAGCCTCGGTTCTCGCCTGTGTCAGGGTCTGTCTGGAGGCCGCTGGCCGAGGCTGTGTCCGGTATCATTCCCAGCCTGGTCGTATCCTTGGCCGGGGTGGTGACGTTCATCGCCGGGGCCTTGCCATGGGTTATTGCTCTGGGTGTCCTGGCCTGGGGCGGATGGGCCCTGCTGGGACGTCTCCGCCGTCGAAACAAGAAGCAGGCGCCCCCTTCGGGCGGCGGCACGACAAGATCATTCTGATCGCAGCGTATGGACTTGGACTGGGGTCTGTCTTTGGTCTACAAAGTCTCCGTCTAGGCCTCTGGAGCGTTCAACATGCGATCAGCCAATCTTCCGAAGGCGCGTTTTGTCGCGGCTCTTGCAGGGCTGGCGGTCAGCGCCTGCGCGAGCTCTGCGCGCCAGGAGGAGCTTGCCTATGTCGAGCGTCCGGTGGAGACGATCTACTCAGAGGCCACAGAAAGCCTAGATCGTAAAAACTGGGACCTCGCGGCCCAGCAGTTTGCAGAGGTGCAGCGCCAGCATCCCTACTCAGTGTGGGCCCAGAGATCCATGCTTATGGCTGCGTATGCTCATTATCGGTCCAGAGATTACGACAAGGCGGTGTCCAGCGCCCAGGAGTACATCGCTCTTCACCCGGGCGCGGAGGACGCGCCTTATGCGTATTATCTGGTCGCTGTTTCGAATTTTGATCAGATTATTGATGTCGGGCGCGAGCAGGCCCGGTCTGAACTGGCTCTTGCCGCCCTCAAGGAGGTGACCGCCCGGTTTCCTGAAAGCGAGTACGCACGGGACGCCGAGCTGAAAACGGACATGGTCCGTGACCAGCTAGCGGGCAAGGAAATGGAGATTGGGCGCTATTATCTTAAGCGGAACGAGCACCTGGCTGCGATCAATCGCTTTCAGACTGTGATCAAGACATACGATACGACCACTCATACGCCCGAAGCGCTTCACAGGCTTGTCGAGTCGTATCTGTCTATCGGCCTGACGGGGCAGGGTCAGGCGGCTGCGGCGGTGCTTGGCTACAATTATCCGGGTTCGGAGTGGTACGCCGATACGTATGAGCTCATGACCGGTAAGGGAATAGAGCTGCCCACCGCGCCGAAGGACAACCAGGGCAACTGGCTGTCACGCATGTGGGACGGCATCTTCTGATCGATCCAGACAATCGAGCTTTTAAACGATACGACCGGCGGGAGACCCGCCGGTCGTTTTTATCTTCGCAAGGGTAATGGCCCTGCCTTTCAGTGCTTATGAGCTCCGCCAGACAATGACTTCACTGCGGCGAGGGTCTTGGTGATGTGTTCGTCCGGCTTTTGCGTCGTATGCGACAGAAGAATCTTTCCGTCTTTCCCGAT
>CAIKWZ010000064.1 GCA_903831255.1 uncultured Alphaproteobacteria bacterium | reverse complement strand
CTGATGCGGCAGGATCCGCCTTTTGACATGGGCTATGTGACGGCTGCACACCTTCTTGAGCTGATCCAGTCAGAGACGCTTGTGATCAATGATCCGGCCGGAGTTCGCTCAAGTCCTGAAAAGATCCTGCCTCTGGCCTTTCCACAATTACAGCCTCCGACCCTTATCTCCAGGGATCCGATCGCCCTTCAAACTTTTCGAGACACCCATCGCGAAATTGTACTCAAGCCGCTTTACGGACACGGTGGAGCAGGGGTCGTGCGTCTGGGGCGGTCGGATCCCAATCTTGAGGCGATCGCGGATCTCTTTCGCAAGATGGGTCCCGAACCCTTCATCGCCCAGGCTTTCCTTCCAGAGGTTGCCGCTGGCGACAAACGAATACTGCTTGTCGATGGAGAACCAGTCGGGGCCATAAATCGGCGCCCGCCCGAAGGAGCAATCAGGTCGAACCTCGTCGTTGGCGGGAAGGCCGAGGCCACGACGCTTTCGGCAAGAGACCGTGAAATCTGCGATGTGATTGGTCCTGAGCTGAAGAAACGCGGTCTCTGTTTTGTAGGTATCGATGTGATTGGCGATTACATGACCGAAATCAACGTAACCTCCCCCACAGGCGCGAGGGCGTTGAAGCGGCTATCGGGCGTCGACGCGGTCGCCCGGCTGTGGGACGTAATCGAGACGAAATTGTCCTGATCGCCCCCCCTTTGCGGAGGTTCTGGGAAGGCACGTTGTTAATCAACTGGTCAGACCGCTTCCTGCAGATTGGACGTCATGAAGATGCGTCCCAAGAATTCGATGTCCCCCTCTGATCAGGGCCGTTCGCCGGCTCAGGATGCGCTGTGCTCGGCGACCCGAGGCTGGCCTGGAGCCGCCCTCGCAGTTGGCCCGGACGGCGTGATCCTGTCAGCCAGCTCCATGTCGGGATTGTGTGAAGGCATGAAAGCTCCTTTTGAGCCGCCTCCAACGCCTCTCGCAGCTCAGATGACCGATACCGCTGGACGACGGTGGCGCATCTCCCAGGATGTGGACGGAATGCGCTTCGCGACAGCAGATCTTCGCGAGTCGCCGGATGCCGCGCGGAGATTCACCGCGGCCGTCAGCCATGAGATCCGCACACCCCTGAACGGCATCCTCGGAATGATCGAGCTGATTGAGGAGGGCGACCTATCAGCCGCTCAGAGGGAATATGCGGCAGCCATCCGTAAGAGCGGCGCACGACTGCTCGATCTGCTGAACAATGTTCTCGATTATTCCAGACTGGAGGCTGGAGATATTCCGTTAGATGAGGGGCCATTCGATCCATCGGATCTGGTTCAGGACGTCGCCGAGCTACTTTCGCATCGGGCGCACGCCTCGGGTCTCGATATCGCCGCCATTGTGGACCCGAATTTGCCCCGGACCATGATCGGCGATTCAGGGCGCTTGCGGCAGATCTTGTTCAACCTCACCGGAAACGCGGTGAAGTTCACCCCAGCGGGCGCAGTTTTGATTGAGGCGGCTTCCGGACCGGACGGTAGCGGGTTGTCATTGATCGTTAGGGATACTGGTGTGGGTGTCCCTGCGAATGCCCGTGCCCGTTTGTTTGAGGCTTTCGGACAGGTTTCGGCCGCGGACGCTGGCCGCGACGGCGGCGTCGGTTTGGGCCTCGCGATCGTCGCGCGTCTCGTGACGGCGATGAAGGGAGAGATTTCTTTGGTCTCGCAGGTTGGGGCTGGAGCGATGTTTCGGGTCGATTTGCCGCTGAAGGCTGCCGTAGGCGAGGGTGATCGGAAGCCTTCATCGCCCCGGGTCGTCCGTCCGCCGTCTGTCGCCGTCAGCCTCCCGCCATCCTCCGCGATGGCTTGTTTGACCGCCCTTGCAGAGGATGGCGCCCGATGGGTTGATGTAGAAGAGGATGGCGCCACGGACGCGGACCTGATTATTGTCGACGCAGCCAATCCTCCCGCCAGAATTGAAGCGCTGGCCCGGCGGCGACCGACCCTGGTGGTCATGCGTCCCCAGGATCGGGCCTTGATCGGCCAATTCAGGGACATGGGCTGCGCGGGGTACCTGATACGCCCCTTAAGGGCGTCATCCGTTCTCGAGCGGGCGCGTCTGGCGATCGGGGGAGACGTTCAGGCTGTAGCGTCGGGGGATCCGGCGGTCCGCGCAGGAGCGGGTCAGGTTCTGATCGCCGACGACAACGCGGTGAATGCGCTTCTTGCAAAGAGCGCCCTGAGCGCTGCAGGTTATCGGGTGGATGTGGCCGGGACCGGCGCCGAGGCGCTCGAGCGCGCAAGCGCACTCGCTTACTCGGTCATATTCATGGACATAAGGATGCCCGTGATGAATGGAATTGAGGCCACCCGACGCATTCGACGTTTGCCCGGAGCAGCCGGCGAGACGCCTATCATCGCCTTGACAGCGGACCTTTCGCCGGACGTGGAGGATAGCGCCAGGGATGCCGGAGTGTCCGCCATAGCGGCTAAGCCCATAGACCCCCCCCGGCTAAGGCAGCTGGCCGAGCGGTGGGCTAGGGCGTCGGCGGGGGTGGCAGGATGACTGCGGTCACAGCTTCCGGAGAGGCTGCGCCTCCAAAGTCTCGCATGCGGCTTTCTGTTTTTAAGGATCGCCGGTTTCTTGCAATGCTCCTTCTGGGAATCGCGTCCGGCCTGCCCTACGCCGTGATTACGGGAACCCTGAGCGCGTGGCTGACATCTGAACAGATCTCGGTAGCGACCATAGGGGTGCTGTCCTGGTCCGGTCTGGCGTACTCCTTCAAGTTTCTTTGGGCGCCGGTGCTGCATCAGGCGGCGTTCCCCGTTCTTAAGCGATTGGGCATGCGCCGCAGCATGTTTGTGCCCCTTCAGTTTCTGATTGGCGCGTGCCTCTCCGGCTTCGCACTGCTGAACCCCCAGACCGGATTGTCCCTGATCGCGGCGTTGGCGGTTGTGGGAGCCGCGTTGTCCGCGACCTTTGATATTGTGGTGGACACCTGGCGGATCGAGACCGCCGAGGATCCAGGTGAGCTTGACGCACTGACGGCTCACTATCAGTTCGGGTACCGAGCGGCGGCTTTTGTCGGCGGCGCCGGAGCTCTGATCCTGTCTGATCTGCTCGGCGGGTGGAGTCTTACGCTCGGCATTCTGGGCTTGGTCATGCTTTGCACGATCGCGGGCGCCTTAATCGCCCCCGAGCCGGTCCGTAGGGAGAGCAGGGAAGAGGCTGAGGCCAAAGAGGCTTCGGACACGGACCGCTATCCGCAAGGGGCCAGAAATCTCGTTGTGGCCATGGTGCTGGTTGGATGGGGTTGGTCTTTCTGGACCTTGGGCGCTTTTATGATCGAGGCCCTAGGGAGCCCAGAAACGGCCAAACCAGGACCCTTCACCCTTTCTAAAGGGCCGCTGATTGTCGCAGCGACGGTTCTTACTCCCGCTCTGGGCGGCCTTTGGTTGATGAGGTTAGTCAGCCGCGCGGCGCATAAGACCATTGGCCCGACTTTGCCCTCCCGAGTTCAGAGAGCCTCCGACAGAATGTTCGGCGCGGTGGTTCTTCCAATGATGGAGCTCATTGGGCGGATGGGGTGGGCCACAGTTTCGGCGCTTCTTCTGATTTTGACCTATAGGTTCGCAGACTCCATCTGGGGGTCGTTTGCGTATCCGTTCTATATGGGCTCCACTGGCGGGGCTCTGGGGCACACAGCGACAGAGGTGGCTCTGGCTTCAAAGATGATCGGCGTGGCTGCCGTAATCGCTGGTATCGTTGCGGGCGGGGTGCTGGTTCGGCTTATGGGGCGAATGCCAGCGCTGGTGCTAGCCGCTGTTCTTGCGGCGGCGACAAACCTTCTATTCGCCGATCTCGCCAGAGGAGCGCCCTCGATGGACGCATTTCTCGGTTTGACTCGCCTGGACGATCTTTACGCGGTCACAGGCCTTGACCTGCGCATGGCCCGCCTGACGACAGCCATCATGGGCGAAAACCTCGCAGTCGGCTTTGCGAGTGTGGTCTATGTCGCTTACTTGTCTTCGATCGTGAACCCTCGGTTCGCGGCCGTTCAGTATGCGCTCCTGGGCTCCTTGACGATGCTGATAGGTCAGCTGGGTCGACCCGCCGTCGGCGCGATGATCGAGGTTGAGGGTTTCGCGCCGGTGTTTGTCCTGACAGCCCTTCTGGGTCTGGTTCCGGTTGGACTGTCGATGGTTGAATGGCTTCGACAGTCACGAGAAGCGCGATCTTCCGGCCTCGATACGCAAGCGAGCTGAGCGGCTCGGAGCGACCCCCGCTGAGGCCGCCGGCTCAGCGGATGGGTCGAGCTCTGATAGACGAGAGGTCAGCCGTTAGGATTAAATGCGGCGAACGCGGCGAGATTGACGATATCTTGAACTTTGGCGTCGAGCTGCGCGATCTGGACCGACGAGCTTAATCCGACCAGCAGTGGACCAATGACTGTGGCGCCGCCGAGCGCTGCAGCGATCTTGGTTGAGATCGCTGCCGAATGGACTGCTGGCATGACCAGGACATTCGCCGGACCCGATAGCCTTGAGAAAGGATAGAGGCGCCGGGCGTCGCTGTTCAGAGCCACATCTACCGCCATTTCTCCTTCATACTCGAACCCGATATCAGATCGCGCGTCGAGGAGCGCGACCGCATCCCTGACCTTCGCCATTCGCTCTCCTGGCGGATTGCCGAAGGTCGAATAGGAAACGAAAGCCACTCGTGGCGAGAAACCAAGACGTTCGGCCGCGCGTGCAGCGGAAATGGCTATTTCCGCCAGGTCGGACGCATTCGGCATTTCCGTCACGCTAGTGTCGGCGATCAGCATGGGGCCTGACCGCCCAATGACGATTGAGACGCCTATCGACCGCGCCTTCGCATCTGGGTCGATTGCAAGGAGGACATCCGAGAGGGAGGTTGCATAGTTTCTGGTGACCCCTGTCACCATACCCTCAGCATGTCCGAGGGCTACCATGCATGCCGCGAAGACGTTTCTGTCCTGGTTGATGAGTCTTTGGACGTCTCGTTGAAGGAAGCCTTGTCTCTGCAGGCGGCGATAGAGATAATCTGCGTAGGCCTGATTGTGTTCCGACAGCCTCGCATTGATGACAGTCATATCGGAGACAGGAACGCCGAGGAGTTGCATATTCCGGTGAACCTGGTCCTCCCGACCAACGAGGATCGGATCGCCGAGCTCCTGAGTCTTGAATGCATAGGCGGCTCGAATAACGGAAGGCTCCTCTCCTTCGGCGAAGACGATGCGCTTGCGCTGGGGCTCTCGTCGCACGGCTCCATGAATGCGCTGCACGAACGATGCGGCCGGGTCGAGCCTTTGAGCGAGACTATCCCTGTAGGCGTTCATGTCTGGAATCGGACGACGTGCGACCCCGCTGTCCATCGCGGCTTGCGCGACAAATGGCGGGACATACCAGATCAACCTGGGATCGAACGGCGCCGGGATGATGTAATCGGGACCAAAGCTTAGACGGGCGCCGTGATAGGCT
The DNA here is from genome assembly GCA_903831255.1 of uncultured Alphaproteobacteria bacterium. Classification (GTDB taxonomy): domain Bacteria; phylum Pseudomonadota; class Alphaproteobacteria; order Caulobacterales; family Hyphomonadaceae; genus UBA7672. The sequence continues at coordinate 34,544 of CAIKWZ010000064.1, read as the reverse complement.
GCGGCCACCTCATCGGGAACGTCTTCTCGAGCCAGCTGCGCGAGGGCCTGCGCAGCAGCGACCTTCATCTCCTCGTTGATTGTCCGTGCCCGAACATCGAGGGCGCCCCGGAAGATGTAAGGAAAGCCGAGAACATTATTGACCTGATTGGCGTAATCAGAGCGCCCTGTCGCGATGATGGCGTCGGAGCGAACCGCTTTGACCTCTTCAGGCGTGATCTCGGGGTCAGGGTTGGCCATGGCGAAGATGATAGGATTTTTCGCCATAGACAGAACCATCTCCTGGGTAACGGCGCCCTGCACCGACAGTCCAAGAAAACAATCCGCACCCTTCATGGCGTCCGCGAGGGACCTCTTGTCCGTCTTGACCGCAAAAGCGCTTTTGAACTGGTCCATACCCGATGTGCGGCCTTCGTAGATAACACCCTGCCGATCGCACATCAGGATGTTCTCGCGCCGTACGCCGAGATGACGGATCAATGCTGCGACTGAAAGTCCGGCGGCCCCTGCCCCGGAGACCGCTACGGTTACATCTGAAAGCTTTCGGCCGGTGATTTCGCACGCATTGATCAGACCCGCTGCGGCGATGATCGCCGTGCCATGCTGATCGTCATGAAATACTGGAATATCGAGTTTCTCGCGAAGTTCGCTTTCAATGATAAAGCACTCTGGCGACTTGATGTCCTCGAGGTTTATTCCACCAAACGTGGCCCCGATCGCCCTTACGCAGTCAATGAACTTCTGTGGGTCCTTTTCATCGACTTCCACGTCGATGGAATCGACGTCTGCGAAGCGCTTGAAGAGAACCGATTTACCCTCCATGACCGGCTTGGACGCAAGCGAGCCAAGGTCGCCGAGGCCGAGGATGGCGGTTCCATTTGATATCACAGCAACCAGATTGCCTTTGGAGGTGTAATCGTACGCGCTGTCCGGATCTTTTGCGATGGCCTTGACCGGCACCGCAACCCCTGGCGAGTAGGCTAGAGAGAGGTCCCTCTGGGTCGCCATGGGCTTTGTTGGGGTGACGGAAAGCTTTCCCGGTTGCGGGTAGCGATGAAAAGCCAGAGCTTCGTCGTCAGTGAGGGTGGGGCGTTTGCTGGACATAATCTTCTGGCTTGAGGTTTCTGGTGCTGTTCGATTAGGCAGACAGGCGAGGCGAATCGGTGGCCCGGCCGGGGCGGGGAAGGGATGAACCTGCATTCAGCCGTAATCGACGACTGAATCAAGCTTGATCCCGTGTGAAACCATTAAACCGAGGAAAGGCGGGGCAGTCATGTCTTCGATTGAGAGCGATCCCCGCGAGCCGAAGCTTCCGCCGGCCCGGCCATCGACTGCCGAGACGACGCCATTCATGGCTCAGTACCTGGAGATGAAATCGACGTTTCAGGACGGGTTGCTGTTCTTCCGCATGGGCGATTTTTATGAGTTATTCTTCGAGGACGCGAAAAAAGCCGCGTCGGCGCTCGACATTACGCTGACCCAGAGAGGGGCCCATAATGGGGCCCCTATCCCGATGGCAGGAGTTCCGGTTCATGCCGCTGAGGGCTATCTGGCCAAGCTGATTCGCTCAGGTCACAGGGTCGCTGTTTGCGAACAGGTCGAAGATCCGGCGGAGGCGAGAAAGCGGGGCTCGAAGTCGGTCGTTCGTCGAGAAATTGTAAGGATCGTCACGCCCGGCACCCTGACCGAAGATACGCTTCTGGAGGCCCGGAGCACAAACTGTCTTATCGCCGTCGGTCTCGCGAGGGGGGGGGCTGAGGTTGGCCTCGCTCTTGCCGATGTCTCTACGGGGCGCTTCGAGGTGTTCTCTCTGGGGCTGGCGCAGGTCGCCGAAGCTCTGTCAGCCCTTGATCCGCGAGAGGTTCTTGCTCCGGAGGCGGCCCTTGTATCCGGTCAGGCCCTGGGCGTGTTTCTCGCGGGTCAGCCCGTGACCGCCCGGCCAGACGCCAGCAGCGATCCTAAGCGAGGCGAGCGACTGCTCAAGGAGGCTTTCGGAGTTGTGACCCTTGATGGCTTCGGAACATTCTCGCGGTCGGAGCTGGCTGCGTGCGGTCTGCTTTTAGACTATTTGAGTGTTACCGCCGCTGGTCGCCCCAGTCGCCTGAGGGCGCCGGCTAGATCGTCCCCGGCAATGTTTCTCTCGATTGACCCGGCCACTCGTCAGAGTCTTGAGATTGACCGAACCTCCCGAGGGTCTCGCCAGGGGTCCATGATCGATGTTCTCGACAGGACAGCGACGGCGGCGGGAGCCAGACTTTTGGCGGATCGGATTTCTCGCCCGCTGACCGACCGGACAGAAATTGAGAGACGTCTGTCGGCGGTGACATTCTTCCTCGAGTTTGTCGAGGACCGGTCATTCATTCGCAGATCTCTAACGGCAAGCGGAGATCTCGAACGCGCGAAAACACGGTTATCGCTGGGTCGGGGGGGTCCAAGAGACATTTTAACTCTCGCCGGGTGTCTTTCGGCGGGCTCGGAGATCGCCGCGACTTTGCCGGAAGCTAGCATTCGGGTGTTTGAGATTGCTCAAGCACGTTCCTCGCTCGAGTTGGCGTCCCGACCCGAGCTGGCCGATTTCCTGAGACGAATCCAGACCGCACTTTGTCCAGATGCTCCGGTGTCAGCGAAAGACGGCGGTTTTATTGCCTCCGGTTACGATGGTCGACTCGACGAGTGTCGGGCCTTGCGAGACGACGCGCGATCCATCATCGCTCGGCTTCAAGCTTCCTACGCTGAACAGGCAGGCGTTTCTCACCTCAAGATTCGGTACAACAACGTTCTGGGGTACTTCGTAGAGGCTCCTGCGCGGTATGCCGATGCGCTCATGAATCCTCCCCTGTCAGCGACCTTCATTCATCGGCAAACGGTTTCGAACGCGGTGCGTTTCTCAACGCAGGAACTTTCGGAACTCGAGAGCCGGATAGTGCGGGCTCAGGACGAGGCGCTGGCCCGCGAGATGGAGATCTTTACGGAGTTAGTCAGAGAGGTTGAGGGATTTTCAGACAGTCTGGACCGGGTTGCCGACGCCTTGGCTTCGCTTGATGTTGCGATTTCCGGCGCAGTCTGGGCGGAAGAGGTCGGCGCTGTGCGACCCGAACTCGTAAATGAACCTGTTTTCGAGTGTGAGGGCGGTCGCCATCCTGTCGTTGAGGCGGCTCTCAGGCGAGGCGGAGCAGGTTTCACTCCCAACGACTGCAGGCTGGACGCGGAAGGATTGAACGGACCGCGTATTCTGCTCATCACGGGGCCTAACATGGCCGGGAAATCGACCTTCCTTCGGCAGACCCTGTTATTGACCATTCTCGCGCAGGCAGGTTGCTACGTTCCGGCTCGACGCCTCCGCCTTGGCATCGCTGACCGCATCTTTTCTCGCGTAGGCGCCTCTGACGACCTCTCGCGAGGCAGGTCAACGTTTATGGTTGAGATGATTGAGACCGCAGCGATCCTCAACCTGTCGACGGATCGATCGATCGTGATCCTTGATGAGGTAGGCCGGGGTACTTCCACATGGGACGGTTTGGCGATCGCCTGGTCGGTTGTGGAACATCTTCATCAGGTGAACCGATGTCGCGCCCTGTTCGCAACCCATTATCATGAGTTGACGACCCTCGCAGATTCTCTCGAAGCGTGCTCCAACGCCAACATGCGGGCCCGGGAGTGGGGCGGCGAGCTGGTGTTTCTCCATGAAGTCGCCCCCGGGGCGGCCGACCGCTCCTACGGCGTGCAGGTGGCGAAGATGGCCGGTCTTCCGCCTCGGGCCGTACGTCGCGCTGAGGCGGTGCTGAAGAGGCTGGAGAAGCGCGACTCGGCCGCGGCGCCGCTGGATGGACTACCTTTGTTTGAGGCCAGTCTCGCGACCATCGACCAGGCCTCTGCGCCCCCGAGTGAGGTGGAGGTAATCCTTAAGTCTATCGACGTTGACGACCTGACCCCGCGCGAGGCTCTCGAGGCGCTATACAGGCTCAAGACCGTGTGCGGTTCATCCTCAGGCTCAGGATCGGCCTGAGACGACAAGGGGGGTCACCGCTTCGACTGCGGAACGCAGTCGCTCGTCTCGATCGCCCGAGATCCGCACGAAGGAAACCTTCCTCTCAACGAGCTCCCGCTCGCATGCCTGGTGGAACCGTCGTCGATCTGCCGGATCGGAAAAGTACCGTGTGCCGTCGTCGACCCAGGGAATGTCAATATCGCAGAACAGATAGAGGTCAGGATAATCTCGGAAGTGGGCGAACCAAGGGTCGCGTTCGCCGGTCAGGGTGTCCGACCAGATCGCCGTCAGCACAGGATCAGTGTCCTCGATCAATAGACGATTGGCTCGTGGCTTCGCTGCCGACACGCTCGCCAGATGCCCGGCGACTATTTTTCGGATGTCGTCTTTAGAGGTCGCCGCGGAGCCAAAGGTTTCCGTATGTATACGACCGAACTCGGGAACAGCGATTGTCTGGAAATGACGGGCGAGGTCATGGGCCAGGGTCGACTTCCCACTTGATTCCGCCCCGAAGAGCGTCACCCGTTTCAGGAAGTACGGCCGCACAGGATCGGGGATGTGCTCCCATAATCCCATTGGATTGCTCCGAATGTCGCTTCCTGAAACCGGGAAGGCGGAGCGTCCGGGGTCGACTGGAGTGAATTCCGCCCCGACCTCCTGCGCCAGCCGTCGCCCGTAGGCTTCGGATGCAAATACGACGTCTATAGATTCAGGATGATACCTTTGCGCGACATCCCGCCATATCGTCCAGAAATTCTCGGGATCGTCCTCTGGAGACTGGGGTAAAATCTCCTCACAATGGAGCACGCGTGCATGGGGGAAAAGTTCCGCCATCCACTGTGCCCTCAGGGCGCCCGGGATCGGGTCGGAGGGAAGCGAGCAGACCAGCAAAGTCAACTGCTCCACGTACTGAGACGCGAAATCGCACAGATAAACATGCCCGGCATGGGGGGGCATGAATTTTCCAAGAATAAAGCCTCGTCTGGGCTTGTTCAGATAGTTCAACTCTGCCGTCCTTATCACGTCACGCGCCAGCCGTGCGTTCCGATCGTCTGTATTCGCTCAGCCATTCGCGCCATCCCCAGAAGGCGTTGAAGAAGAGAAACACATACAGGAAGACGGTCAGCCACAACCCTTGAGAAGAATAAACGATAATGGATAACAGGTTGACCACAATCCAAATCGGCCAGTTTTCCAGCCGCTTTCGATCAAGAAGCAACTGAGCCACGACACTCAGAGCAAAGATAACTGCATCCGGAAGCGCGACCTCCGCCTCGGTGAAGGCGTCCAGCAGAATACTTAGAAGAATGGCCATGGCGATGGCGGTCGCACAGCCTAGCGCCAACAGACGCCCCGATGTTCTCCGTATCGGCGGACGCTTCCCGCCGTCCCCTCTAAGCCAGAACCACCACCCATAAGCCTGTACCAAAAAGAAAAAAACCTGAAGCATGGCGCTGGAGTAGAGGTTCGCCTCCAGAAAAACGAAAAAGTAGAGAGCGGTTCCCACCGCTCCGAGTGGAAATTGCCACAGGCTCCTGTGGACGGCCAAAACGACGCACGCTGCGGTCGCTAGAGACGCCAGACCCTCAAGACCGTTCATCTGTCAGACGCCCCAGCGATTGGGCCGCCGGCGATAAGCGGGCCACAACATCGATTTGACGCCCACACTGCCAATCCGCGGGTGCGATCGCAATGCCCGCCTGGACCGCCGGCTCAGGGAAGCAGGGCCACTGTTATGGGGCCGCGAACCGTTCTAGATAGCGAGGCATGACAATTCTGACTGCCTCATCACTGGTCCCCGCGTCCCCCCGTCCGGGCCCCTGGCGCATCGGCGACGTTGTCGATGGAAGAAAGCTGCGGATACAGCTGACAGCCGCGGCCCTGGATAATGGTTCAGATCCGGTAGCTCAAAGGGCTCGGGCCCTCGACCTCATTCACGCGGCTCTGTTTCGAGGCCGGATGATTGCGCAGGATCGTCTGGAAGAGGGCGCTGACGGGTTGGACACAGCGCGTCTGTTGTCGGCGGTGATGGATGAGGCGCTGGGCGCACTATACGATTTTACAGTCGTACATATCTTTCGAGCGCACAATCCGACCGAGGCCGAGCGCATGGCTGTGATGGCGGTCGGCGGCTACGGTCGCGGCGTCCTTGCCCCGTCCTCTGATGTCGATCTCCTGTTTCTGAGGACCTACAAGCAGACCGCATGGGCGGAAAGCGTGATCGAATACATGCTCTATGCTCTCTGGGACATGGGGCTCAAAGTCGGCCATTCGTTTCGGACGGTCGATGAGTGCGTTAAGCTCTCACGGGAGGACGTGACTATACGTACGTCTCTTCTCGATCAGCGATTTCTGTTCGGCGATCGGGGCGTAGCCGGAAAGCTGGCCGATCGGTTCCACAAGGATGTCGTTGTAGGACGGGGCGCTGAATTTGTGGCCGCGAAGCTGGCTGAACGGGATCAGAGGCACGATAGGGAGGGTGGATCCCGGTATCGGGTTGAACCCAATGTGAAAGATGGCAAGGGCGGATTGCGGGACCTGCAGACCCTGTTCTGGCTGGCCAAATACATCCATGGCGGTTCGACGCTGTCGGAGGTTCTGGATAACGCTGCCTTCACGCCCGAGGACAAGGCGGTCTTTCTACGGGCAGGGCGTTTCTTGTGGACGGTCCGCTGCCATCTTCACTATCTCACAGGCCGGCCCGAGGAGCGATTGTCCTTCGATCTTCAGCCAGAGATGGCCTCACGCATGGGATACGCTGCGCGGCAGAACGTAACCGCAGTGGAAAGGTTCATGAAGAGGTATTTCCTCGCCGCCAAGCAGGTGGGTGCGCTGACCCGCATTCTGTGTGCGAAGCTTGAGGTCGAGGAGAAGAAGAGACCAGGAGGGCGTGCAAGGCTCCTTTCGTCCCCCCAGTCACGCCCTCTGAAGCATGTGGGCTTCCTTCTTGACGGAGGTCGACTCTCGATCGATTCGCCCGCCGTCTTCAGGGACGAGCCTCGAAATCTTCTTCGGCTTTTTGCGATCGCTTGTGAAATGTCGCTGGACATTCATCCTGACGCGATGACGGCCGCCCGCCGGTCTCTTGGGTCTCTGACGCGGGACTTCAGATACGACAGCGAGGCGAGGTCTTTGTTTCTGGAGGTGGTGTCCGGGCATCATCATCCTGGACGGGTTCTGCCATTGATGAACGAGGCCGGTGTGCTTGGTCGCTTCCTGCCAGAGTTCGGCCGTATCGTGGCCCAGACACAGTTCAACATGTACCATCACTTCACAGTCGACGAGCATACGCTGAAGGCGGTCGAGACGATTCACGAAATCGAGCAGGGTCTCTTTAGAGAAGCCCACCCCCTGTCCACGGAGTTGTTTCCAAAGATTCAGAATCGCAGGGCTCTGTTTCTGGCGATGCTGCTTCATGACACCGGGAAGGGCATTGGCGACCAGCAAGTGGAAGGAGCGAAGGCGGCGCGTTCGGCGGCATTGCGCCTGGGTCTCCCGGATGAAGAAGCGGAATTGGTGGCCTGGCTTGTCGGGAACCATCTGGAGATGAGCGACACAGCTCAGAGGCGGGATATATCCGATCCTCAGACCATATCGCACTTCGCCCAGACCGTCGGCACGCTTGAACGCCTGCGTCTCCTGCTGATCCTGACCGTTGCGGATATCCGAGCTGTCGGACCAGGGGTCTGGAATGGCTGGAAGGGTCAGTTGCTGCGAGATCTTTACTACGCAACCGAGGCGGCATTGAGAGGCGGACGGACGGATGAAGCCTCGGTACGCGCTCAGCTGGCGGAACGGGCGGAGTCGGCCAGACAGGCCTTGATCGTCGGCGGCCGCGCAGCAGCTCATGAGCTTCTGAGTGTTGAGGACGCTTACTGGATTCAGTTTGGTCACGAGGCGCACAGTCGTCACGCTGCGGCCCTTGAGGCTCCTCAATCCGCTGTTGTCGTCTCCTCCAATGTGGACGCCAATCGATCGGCGACCGAAATTCTGGTCTACGCTCCGGACAGGCTGGGTCTGTTTGCTGACCTGTGCGGCGTGATGACGGCTATGGGAGCCAACGTCGCGGCAGCCCATCTGTATGAAGCGGGGTCGGGTCGCGTCCTCGACATATTTGACATTCAGGACGCTCGAGGCGCGCCTCTTGGGGCGGACAATCCGACAACCCTGAGGCGTGTTCTCGCCGAGCTTGCTCAGGTGGCTGGCGGTTCAGGAGAGGAGCGCAGGATCTCCAAGTCGCCGTCGATCAGCCGCCGTCACGCAGCGTTCATCATCGCGCCCAGGGTGCGGATCGATCGCTCGGCTTCAGTCGGCAGAACAGTCATTGAAGTGTCGGGCCGTGATCGACCCGGACTGCTCTACGACATCGCTCGCGAGCTTGTGAAGGCAGGACTATCTATTCGTTCCGCTCATGTCGGGGCCTATGGGGAGAGGGTTCACGACGTCTTTTACGTCGAGACTTTAGATGGTCAGGGCCTGCCGCCTGAACGAGATAAGGATCTTATAGTTGGGCTCGAGGCGGTGCTTCGGGTGAATGCGCCTACCGAGGGGCCACGGATTCCTGCTCACACCCTCGCCAGAGCGCCCGCGTCCAATAATCGCTGAGGGTTTGGACATGTCTCTGGCCCGCAACGTATTTGTGCAGTCTGGCCTGACTCTGGCCAGCCGCGTCCTCGGATTTGTGCGCGATTTGGCGCTGAACGCCCGTTTTGGGGGGCAGGGCCCTCTTATGGACGCCTGGGCGACCGCTCAGATGCTCCCGAACCTGTTCCGGCGTCTGTTTGCAGAGGGTGCGTTCGCGCAGGCGTTCGTGCCTGTTTTCGCGCATGAACGAGCTACGGCGGGCCCTGAGAGTGCGGAAGCGATGGCGTCCCAGGTGCTGGCTTTTGTAATGGCTGTTGTGGTTCTGTTCACGATCCTGGCTGAGGTCGCTCTTCCATTCCTAATGCCGATGTTGTTGTCCGCCTACGCTGACGACACCCGAAGTCTCGAGATGGCGACGCTGATGGCTCAGCTCGCAATGCCCTATCTGGCTTGCATGACCCTCGCGTCTTTGCTGTCTGGAGTCCTCAACACCCTCGGTCGCTTCGCCTTGTCGGCGGGGGCTCCGGTGCTGTTGAACCTCTGCACCATCGCGCCCCTCGTATTGATTGGCGATGCTGAGGCAGCGGCGCTTTTCGCATCTGGGGCTGTGACTATCGCCGGCATCTTGCAGGCAGGCCTGCTATGGTGGGGCGTTCGCAGATTGGGCGTCAGGTTGGCGATAGTCTTGCCAGCGTTGACGACAGTAGTTCGAAGGGTCGTCGTGCTGGCTGTTCCTGGGGCGATCGCTGGCGGCGCAATGCAGGTCAACTCGCTTGTAAGCCAGATACTCAGCGGGTCTGATGAAGGGGCTCGGGGCGTTCTGTACAATGCTGACCGCCTTTATCAGTTGCCGCTTGGACTTATCGGCGTTGCCGTGGGCGCGGCGCTGGTTCCGAGACTTTCGTCCCTCTTCGCGCGAAGCGACACTGTCGGGGCTCAGAGGACAATGGATGATGGGATCGCACTCGCGATGGCGTTCACCATACCCGCTGCGCTCGCACTCCTGGTTATGCCTTTTCTAATCATAGACGGTGCTGTCACCCGTGGAGCGTTTACTTCGGACGACGCCCGCCGGACGGCGGAGGTGCTCCGCCACTTTGCGTGGGGCATTCCGGCTTTTGTGCTGGCTAAGGTGCTGACGCCGCCGTTTTTCGCCCGTCAGAAGACGGGGCGCCCGATGCAGTTCGCGATCGCGACCGTGGTCGCCAACACGATTATCGGATCAGCTCTCTGGTTCTGGCTTCCGACCGTGGGAATAGATGGGGCGATTGGTCTTGCGATAGGAACCAGTCTTGCCGGATGGTTTAATGTCGCCCTTCTTTCAGGAGCGCTTGCGTTTGACGGGGTCTACAGACCTGGCGCGCATCTGATAGGTCGGCTGGTTCGACTGTCTGCCGCCAGTATCGTGATGGCGGCAGTCCTCGCGGTTTGCGCCGCCCGGTATCATGACATTACGGATGTTCTGGGAAGCAAGGAGGCGACCCTTGCGGTTGTGGCGCTTGGCGGGTTTGGGGTCTTTGCCGGTTTAGCCTTGGCTTTGAGGGCGGTTTCGTTGGCGGAAATTCGCGGGGCGCTCCGCAGGGAGCCCAGGTCGTCGGCGTCGGCCTTGCCTCCCGGCGGCGAGGACTGATAGACGCGCAGGGCTTTGTCGATTGCAGTGCGGAAATGCGTCATGGCGGAACGCGCCTATTCGGGTCCTATGAGAGTGTTTTCGGGTGTTCAGCCCTCAGGAAGCCTCCATCTTGGAAACTATCTTGGTGCGCTGGCCAAGTGGGTTGAGATGCAGAAGTCCTACGACTGCATTTTCTGCGTCGTGGATCTTCACGCGATAACGGTGTCTCAAGACCCCAAGCGTCTGGCGGATCAGACCAGAGAGATAGCCGCCGCCTATATCGCGGCTGGAGTCGATCCTGAGCGGTCGATCATCTATCCTCAGTCTGCGGTTCTGGCCCACGTCGAGCTCGGTTGGATCCTCAACTGCGTCGCCCGGATGGGGTGGCTCGAGCGGATGACGCAGTTTAAAGACAAGGCGGGAAAGGATCGGGAGCGAGCCTCGGTCGGTCTGTTTGATTATCCCGTTCTGCAGGCTGCAGACATCCTTGCCTACAGGGCGACCCATGTACCGACTGGTGAAGATCAGAAGCAGCATCTTGAATTGGCGCGCGACATCGCCGATCGCTTCAATCGGGAGTTCGACATCCCCAACTTTTTCCCATTGCCGGAACCGATGACCACGGGCCCAGGCGCTCGGGTTATGAGTTTGAAGGACGGCTCCAAGAAGATGTCCAAATCGGATCCTTCGGAGGCTTCTCGGATAAACCTCCTGGACTCTAATGACGAAATCGTTCGAAAAATACGCCGGGCCACGACCGACTCTGAACCGCTCCCTCACGTTCCTGAAGGGCTGGCAGGGCGCCCGGAGGCGTCCAATCTGATTGCGATCTATTCGGCGCTTGCAGGCGTTTCCGAGGCTGAAGTGCTGAACGCCTTCGGGGGACGAGGGTTTGGAGAGTTTAAGCCGGCGCTTGCGGAACTTGCTGTTCAGAAGCTGGGACCGATTTCAGATGAAATGAGACGACTGATGGCGGATCGCGCCGAGTTGGACCGAGTTCTCTCCAGAGGGGCGGGCCGGGCGCGTGAGATTGCCGACCCGATTATGGCGGAGGTCCGTCAGGCTGTGGGTTTCTGGAGGCCCTGAGGCGCCTTCAGGATGTCCAGCCTGAGGGGGACGTAGCGGGAGCGGGCGGAGGGTCGCACGTGCTTAAATCGACCAATAAAAGGCGGGTAGGGTTCCACCGCGGGCGCGCCGCTGCGGCCTTTTTGACGGCGCTGTTGAGCATTTCGGGACTGACCGCATGCGGTCCTGCGTCCAAAATCCTGGACGTTTCCGATCTGGAGTGCAGGTCGCCGCTGGGGAGCGGGGATGTGGCCGTCGGCTATCTGACCCTTCGCTCGCTGCGCGGCGATCGTATCATGTCTGTGAGTTCCCCCTCCGCGCCGGCGGTGGAGATGCATGAAACCTCGATTGAGAACGGGATCAGTCGCATGAAGCGGCTTGAAAGTCTGGATCTGCCAGCAGGTGAACGGGTGGCGTTTGAACCCGGGGGGCGACACCTGATGATATTCGGAGTGCGGGAAATTGGGCGGAACGCCACAATTCCGATCACAATAACGCTCGAATCCGGGAAGACCCTGAACCTGAATTTTCCGTGCCGTTAAGGGATTGGTTAAGGCAGACGTTAACCAATAGGCGGCCATAGATTCAGTCTTCCGCGTCGCTGCTCTGCGCTTTGAAGAGCGGGGAGGCGGTCTTCGGAGCTTAGAGATGGCCTTGGCGTTTCACAGATCGGGCGAGCATCCCCTTGAGGCGCGCGTCGCCTCAGGATCTGAGCTGCCGGCTGGGCCCAAAGTCCGGAAAATCGAATTGAAGCGGTTTAAGAACCCGGGGCGGCGGCTCTGGATCGCCTTGGCGTGCCTTGTGGCGGTTGGGTTCTATCCGGCGATGATGGTGGTTTCCAGTCAGGTTGGAGATCGGAACCTGTCGGGCATAGTGGATCAAACCCGGTGGACGTCGCGATGGGCCGGCTCCGCAGCGGGCCTGATCGAGCGTCAATACACAGACCTTGGCTGGACGCCGGATGCTCACTGGTTGTCGCCAGCTGCTCACCTGACAGCCAAACCGGCCTTCCAGCAGGCGCTGTCATCGGCGGTTGGAGAGTATGTCGCCCTGATGGCCGAGATGTCCGGGGAGGCTTCAGCAGAAGGTTCTGATCGGGATCTTATCGCTGCCTCGAGGTTGATTACCGCCTCGAGCAATGTGGCCCAGCTGCACGCTGGGCGACAGGCCTTGGTTAGCTACGATCGAAGGCAGCGTCGGGGAGGTGGCGCGGATCGGCTCGCGGATAAGCAGGCGCGTCAGATCGAGCTGATCCGGATCTGGGCCCTCGAGGGCCGACGCGACATCGCCCGTCTCACGGATAGGTCGCCTCCGGGGGTGGTCTCTCGGGACGCTACAGTCGCAGTTTATTCGGCGAAGGCCCGTGCGCAGGCCGCCTTTGTGTTCCTTGAGGCGATGGAGATCTCGCAAGACGCCGACTTGACAGACGCCCGTCGTAGGGCGCTCGAAGCCTGGGGCGACGCTGCTCGATTTCGGCCTTTATTGGTCCTGAACGGTTCGAGCGAGGGTTCGGTGTGGGGGAACCACGCTGTCTCGATGGGATTTCTCCTGGTCGAGGCGGAATCGGCGACTGCGGATCTTTTGGCTTCCTTTAGATCACGCGAAGGCGAGGCGATGATTGTTTCATCGGCTGAGGCCATTCCCGACACCGCCGTCAATTAGACCGATCGGGGCTTGACCAGGCGGTATGGGATGAGCGTGATGTTGGAATGACGAGCGCATCGCGGAAGTTTCTAGTTGTCTCGGATGAAACTGAGGAGTGCCTGACGGCCGCGATGTTCGCCGCCATGCGGGCGAAGGCGGTTCGCGCCGGTCTGGTTATGCTACGATGCGCCCGAACGCCGGCTCTTGGCGGCTGGGTCGGCCTGGATCGAGAAATCAGTCAGGATGCGTTGGACTCGGCTCGATTGAAGGCGCTGCAGCATGCTGATCGTGTAGAGAGCAGGGTCGGCCTGAGGCCGGAAGTTATCGTTTATGAAGATGAACCTCTGGATGCGATAAGAAGGCTTGTCGCCTCTGACGCATCGATCAAAACGATTGTCCTTGCTGCCGGCTCGGGTCGATGGGGGCCGGGACCGTTGGTGTCTCGTCTGGGGCAGGGCAAGACACTGACCACTCGTCCCGTCGCCGTGACGATAATTCCTGGTGTTCTCTCCGCGGCGCAGCTGGACGAGCTTGCGGGTCAGGTAGAGTAATCCGGTCGAAGCAGATGCGCCGAGGTCATTGCGTCATCTCTCGAGCTTCGGCTATGGACCGCCAACCGCTTGAATTGAGCCGGACAGGATCACAGCCATGTTCATTCAGACACAGTCCACTCCTAACCCGGAGACGCTGAAGTTTCTCCCCGGGAGGACGGTGACCGATGGCTCCTCGCACGAGTTCACATCTCCTGACTTGGCGTCCAGGTCTCCTCTGGCTTCGGCGGTTTTTGCAATTTCTGGCGTGAAGTCCGTCTTCCTGGGATCGGATTTCGTAGCGGTGACGAAGGATAAAGACGCCGACTGGTCCCGACTGAAGGCTCATGTTCTCGCCACTGTCATGGACCATTTCATGTCCGGGTCTCCGTCCGTCCTGAACGGCGAGGGGAACACTGACGCCTCTGGCGGGTCTGTTGATGGGGAGGCATACGAGGGAGAGGTCGCCGAGATCGTCGCAGAGATTAAGGAACTTATCGCGACTCGTGTGAGACCGTCTGTGGCTCAGGATGGCGGGGATATCGTCTTCAAGAGCTTTGACGCAGACACTGGGGTTGTGCAGTTGAGCTTGAGGGGGGCTTGTTCGGGATGTCCCTCATCGGTCATGACCCTCAAGCAAGGGGTTGAGAATCTTCTGAGACATTACGTGCCGGAGATCACAGCCGTAGAGGCCGCTCCGTGAAGGCTTGCGCCTGTCTCAGCCAAGATCCGCCGCGCGGGTGGGGTGCTGGGGTCGGTGTTGCGACTGGGATGCGCCAATGATTGTGCTGGCGTTGAATACGGCGATGGACGGGTGTGACGTAGCTCTTCTTGTCGATGGGCATGTTGCAGCTGATGTCTCGACCCCGATGGCCAAGGGGCACGACAGCTCTCTTCCGGTTTTGGTTTCAGACGTCATGACGCGCGCCGATCGTCGTTTGGTCGAGGTAGATCGGATAGCCGTTGTTACAGGACCGGGATCCTTTACCGGCGTTCGGGTCGGGGTGGCGTTTGCCCGCGGTCTTGCCCTCGCGCTCTCTCGTCCGGCCGTCGGCGTATCATCCTTGGCCGCAATGCCGAGAGAGCCTGGCCGGGTGCTGGCCATGCTCCCGGCCAAGACCAGACCGCCCGATCTGACCTGGTGGGCGCAGGAGTTCGTAGACGATAAACCCGCCGGAGACCCTTTCGAGGAAGGTCTCGACCGTCTCATCGATCGTATGCAGCATGTCAGCGGCGTTGTCGGCAGCCTCGGGGGTGCGCACCTTTCCCGGTTTCCCGACGGGATCTGGATGCGTGATGAACGACCAACCGCCCTTGAGGCTGCGAAGGTTGTTTCATTCTTGAGTCCGGTCGATCGTTTGCCCCCGGCGACCCCTGTCTATGTGCGTCCGCCGGATGCGACGGCGATGTTGAAGGCATGATGAATTTCGTCCGATCTTCACATCTGCTCGACGTCGGGGACCTCGCCCGCCTGCACGCCTTGTCTTTCGACCCGCCTTGGTCCGCCTCGGAGTTTCGGTCGTGGCTTGAGAGGGAGACGACGATTTCCTCCCAGGTTCGGGATGGAAATGAGCTGATCGCCTTCGGAGTTGCATCAGCGGCAGGCGATGACGTTGATCTTCTGACAATCATGAGCCACCCCGCCGCTCGCCGGACCGGCGCCGCGAGGATGGTCTTGAGGGCGATGTCACATCAGGCCGCTTCTCGGGGGCTGGTTCGCTGGGTGCTTGAGGTGGCGCGGGACAATGACCCGGCCCGGGCCCTTTATATGGCGGAGGGGTTTCGGGAGATCGGAGTTCGGCCGGGCTATTATCGAAGAGCGGATTGCAGGGTCGACGCGATCGTCATGTCGCGACCATAGCGCGATATTTGTGGACATGAGCGTTCCCCGCCATCATATCTCCCGGCGGTGGGCTGGAGACTCGAAGGTCGAGACGCCTCCTGTAAGGGGAGGCCACCGGGGACGGTAAATGATCGAGCAGAAGTGTATCGAAAAAGGCCTTCGGATGACCGAACAGCGTCGCGTGATCGCGAGGGTGCTGTCGGGAGCCTCTGATCACCCCGACGCCGAAGAGCTGCATCGTCGGGCCTCTTCGGTGGATCCCAACATCTCCTTGGCGACAGTTTATCGGACCGTGAAGCTGTTTGAGGATAGCGGCATCATAGAGAGGCACGACTTTAGAGACGGTCGGTCTCGATACGAAGAGGCGCCTCAGGAGCACCATGATCATCTGATCGACGTGAAATCGGGACGGGTCATCGAGTTTCATTCGGAAGAAATCGAGAAACTGCAAACAGAGATCGCGCGCCGGCTGGGATATAGGCTGGTTGATCATCGTCTGGAGCTGTATGGAGTTCCACTTGACGAAGAACGGTAGCGGGTCGGCATGACCGACGGCTTCGGTCGCCCTTTGGCGGCTGGTTATATGTGCTGAGGCGGCGTTGAAACCTATGACCACGTCCCCGAAGGGTCTATTCATCAAGACATACGGCTGTCAGATGAACGTCTATGATTCCGAGAGGATGGCGGACGTCCTAAAACCCTTAGGCTTCGTTGAGGTGGACAGCCCCGAAAAGGCGCAGCTTATAGTTCTGAACACCTGCCATATTCGTGAGAAGGCGACGGAGAAAGTGTTTTCCGAGCTCGGTCAGATACGTCGTCTGAAGGACGAGGGCGACGGGGATATCACCATAGCGGTAGCTGGGTGTGTCGCTCAGGCGGAAGGTGAGGAGATTATTCGCCGTCAACCTGCGGTAGACATCGTCGTCGGCCCTCAATCCTATCATAAGCTTCCGGAGATGCTCGCTAAGACGTCGCGATCGATCAAGGATCGGTTAGAGACAGACTTCGCTGTAGCGGACAAATTCGGGGCTTTTTCAAAGATAAGGGATGTGAAAGGCCCGTCGGCGTTTCTTTCAGTTCAGGAAGGCTGTGACAAGTTCTGCACATTTTGCGTGGTGCCGTATACGCGCGGCGCTGAGTATTCGCGTTCAGCGGCGGATATTTTGACTGAGGCTGAGGGCCTTGTCGGTCAGGGTGTCTGTGAGATTGTTCTTGTCGGCCAGAATGTGAACGCGTGGCATGGCGTTTCAGGTTCGGTGGGCGAGGGCGGCAGGCGTGACCAGACAGAGTGGGATCTCGGCCGTCTTATCCGAAGGCTCGGTCAAATAGACGGCCTTAAGCGTCTGCGCTACACAACCTCCCATCCCCGGGACATGAATGACAGTCTGATCACGGCTCATCGTGAGGTCGACAGCCTGGCGCCGTTTCTCCATCTGCCGGTTCAGTCTGGATCAGACGCGATCCTGAAAGCGATGAACCGGGGGCATTCCGTAACCGACTACCTGCATATCATTGACAGGGTCCGTCGCGCACGGCCGGACATGTCCTTCGCGTCGGACTTCATTGTCGGCTTTCCCGGAGAGACCGACGCTGATTTCGAAGGCACGCTGTCGCTGGTGCGTGAGGTCGGATACTCACAATCCTACGCATTTAAGTACTCGCCGCGTCCTGGAACTCCAGCTTCAGATATGGACGAAGAGGTTGAGGAGGCGGTGAAGGAAGAGCGTTTGTCTCGGTTATTGACCGAGATCTCGCGTCAATCGAGGGCGTTCAATCTGACCATGGTTGGTTCGACGCTTCAGGTCCTCTTCACGCGAAGGGGTAAGAGTGAAGGTCAGGCGCTCGGATATTCCCCCCATATGCAACCAGTCCATGTCGACGGCGCCGAGGCGCTGATCGGCCGGCTCTGCGAAGTTAGGGTTATCGCCGCCACAGGGACAAGTCTCTCGGGACGTCTCCTCGAGGAGACGAGCTCCGGCAGGGCGGATTTCATCGAGGCGAGGACGTGAGCGACAGATCGAGAAGCGCCAGGTCTGCGCATAGGCAGGTTGTTAAGATCAGCAACCCGCAGCTTCTGCGGGAGGTATGCGGTCCCGCCCACAGCCATCTTCAGGCGCTGGAACGAGCGTTCGCCGACTATGAGCTGCAGGCCGATAGTCAGGGCGGAGCGGTCGTATTGTCTGGTCTTGACGACGCTCCACGCAGAGCGGCGGATGTTCTGGAGACCTTTGTAGAGAGGATTGCGGCTGGCGCAGAGGCGAACGCCGCTGAGTTGAATGCGGCCCTGCGTCTTGTTCAGTCGACTGGCGGGTCGTCCGCCGCTCTTGATGTGTTGTCCGGATTGCGTAGGCCTGTCATGGCTCAGACGGCCGGACAGCGCGCATATCTGGAGACACTGCGGCGCGATGATCTGGGTCTGGTGTTCGGGGTTGGCCCTGCGGGGACCGGGAAGACGTTTCTTGCTGTCGCCGCCGGCGCCGCGGAGCTCAAGGCCGGGAAACGAGAGCGCCTTATAGTGGCGAGGCCGGCTGTCGAGGCGGGGGAGAAGCTGGGTTTTCTTCCCGGAGCGCTTGAGGAGAAGGTGGATCCCTACATGCTCCCCATCTGGGACTCGCTCAATGAATGCCTGGGAGCTCCGGAAGTCGAAAGACGCAAGGAACGTAAGGAAATCGAGGTCGCTCCGCTCGCATTCATGCGGGGGCGAACTCTCAAGAATGCGTTCGTCATTATCGACGAGGCCCAGAACGCGACGGTTCCGCAAATGAAGATGGTTCTCACACGACTGGGCAGGGGGTCCAGGATGATCGTGACAGGCGATCCTTCGCAGACGGATCTTCCGGACAAGACCCCGTCCGGGTTGGCCCATGCGATTCGCATACTCAGGAACATTCCAGGCGTCGCCATGGAGGAGCTGACTTCGGCTGATGTGGTGCGACATGAGCTCGTCGGCCAGATCGTTCAGGCTTATGACCGTGACGCCGCCCTGAGCGGCGCCGGGAGACGTGTTTGACCACGCGACTCCAGATTGAGGCGCGGCAGGATTGCGACCTGTGGGCTAGCCTCGCGGACGATTTGGCGGAGTTTTGCGAGACGACGCTGTGCCCTTCGGCAGAGCGCCTAGGCGTCTCCGGTGAGGTCAGCGTGCTGTTCACGGATGATGCGGCGATGAGGGAGTTGAACGCTCTTTGGCGGGAGATCGACAAGCCGACGGATGTTCTGTCCTTTCCCTCGGGTGATCGCGGCCGGTTTCTCAGCGGAGGCCCCCCGCCGCATCTTGGCGACATCGCCATTGGATTTGAGATCTCGGCCGGGGATGCCGGTAGGCTCGGACGATCGCTGCAGTTTCATATGGCGCACCTCCTTGTCCATGGTTTCCTGCATCTTCTCGACTACGATCATATCGATCCGGAGGATGCGCGGGTCATGGAGGCTCTTGAAGCTGAGCTTCTGGCTGATTTGGGCTGGCCGGACCCCTACGCTTCGGACGATAGGGCCAACGTGGGTGATCATTGAGTCTCCTGATCAAGGGGCGCGATCTACGACCTGAGGGGTGGCGAGCATCGCTTTGACGGGCGTTGTTTGCGGTTCGGATTGGTCGCTACGGCGACCAGAAGCCTTGCCGATCCTTGGTGGCCCGGGCTAGACCCCATCCAGCACCAGGCCGGATGCGGGGAAGCCGTCATGACGCAGGACCAGTCGCGTTCGGATGGACGGATCGCCACTCGGGGCAATCTTCTGACGCCAGCTTATTTGTGGTTTGTCGGTCAGAAGAAGGGACGCGCCATAGCGCTTGCCGCCATTCTCGGGGCCGTCGCCAATCTGGCGTTTCCACCTTTCGGGGTCTGGCCGGCGATGGCGATCGGGCTGTCAGGCCTTCTTTGGCTTCTGGATGGCGCATCATTTGAAGAGCGTGTGCGAACCGCCGTGTTTGCGCGGGTTTTCTCATTCGGATTTGTCTACTTCCTGATTGGCCTGCACTGGGTGGCCTCGGCGTTTCTGGTTGATCCGGAGGCGCATCTTGCTCTGGTTTGGCTTCCGTTGATTGTTTTGCCTGCGGGTCTCAGCCTGATACTCGCTGTCGTGATGTCGATCGGCTTTCGGTTTTGGAGCGACGGACCCGGGCGCCTCGTGACTTTCACACTTGCCCTTGTCGCGGCAGAGTGGATCCGGGGAGCTTTGTTCGGCCTCGGGGGCTTGCCTTGGAACCTCCCGGGTATGGTTTGGGAGGCGGGAGGGGCGATTTCTCAAACCGCGTCCCTATGGGGAATATACGGGCTGTCTCTGCTTACCGTTCTGGCGCTCGTATCGCCGGCCGCGCTTGCCGACGCCCGCCCCCAGGGTACGACAGCTATGCGTGCTGCGCCTGTGCTCGTAGCTGCAATCGTGTTCGGAGGGTTGTGGGGGTGGGGCTCGGGCCGTCTCGCTGAGGGAGCGCCTGGCGCTCCAGGGCCGCTCGTTCGGCTTGTCGAGGTCGGCGTTCCTCAGTCCTGGAAGTATCAGCCCGGGGTTGCAGAGCAGATGGTGAGGCGCTTTAGGGACCTGACCGGCCCGGATGACGAAGCGGCGCCGGATATCGTGATCTGGCCGGAAGGGGCGTTGCCCTATTATCTGTTTGAGTGGCCAGACGCTCTGGACGCGGTGACCGCGGACCTTGGGGACCGGTCGCTGATTTTAGGGCTGGTCCGTCGGGAAGGAAAGAAGGACGACGAGCAGCGCGCTTATAACAGCCTTGCCGTCCTAAACGCAGACAGTTCAATGCGTGGGCCGCTCGCTTTGTATGACAAACACATGCTGGTGCCGTTTGGCGAGTTCACCCCGTTTCGCAGTCTGGCGGCTGCGGTTGGCGTGTCTACGCTTCAGAATCTTGCAGCCAATGGTTTTCATGCGGGCCCGAGGCCAGTGTCGGTGCGGGCGCCGGGCCTTCCGCCTCTTGGGCCCCTGGTTTGCTACGAGGCAATCTTTCCTGGCCTGTCACCGACGGGTGCGGACAGGCCTGCCTGGCTGGTGAATATTTCTAACGACAGCTGGTTCGGCGGGGGCGCGGGTCCCCACCAGCACGCCTCCCAGGCGCGGTATCGCTCCATTGAGGAGGGCTTGCCCATGGCTCGGGTCGCCGCGGGCGGCCACACCGGAATGATTGACGCGTTTGGTCGCTGGACCAAGCGCGGCTTACCTGCCGATGCCGTTCTCTATGGCGAAGACCCTGAGGGCTGGCGTTCGTCGGTCGTGGATGCCCCCATTCCCTCGGCCCTCGGGCCCACCCCTTATAGTCGCTGGAGGGACGGTCTGTTTGCGGGGATGTGGTTTTCACTTCTGTTTATAAGAGTTTTTTTCTTAAGGCCCCGGCGTTGATCGGTCTTTGACTGCTTCTGGCGCCTGAATTGAGTTCGAAGAAGGCCGTTCACCGCATCTGGTCGAGGTCGTTCAGACTCGCAACGAGTCCCAAAACGATGATATAAAGCTTTCTTTATATGATTTTTGAAGTTACAAGCGAAAAGGAGCGGGGCCTTTCGCCGAGGAGAGCAGTCGTGGCGCGTAAAAATTTCATTTTCACCAGCGAGAGCGTGTCCGAAGGGCATCCCGATAAGGTGTGCGACCGGATTTCAGACGAGGTCGTCGACCTTTATTATCGAACGACGCTTTCGGAGGGATTGGACGTTTGGAGCCTTCGATGCGCAGCTGAAACGCTTGCGACGACCAACAGGATCATCATCGCGGGGGAGTATCGGGGCACGGATAAGGTGACGCGAGACCTTATCGCCCACGGCGCCCGCATGGCGGTCCGGGATATCGGCTATGCTCAGAACGGGTTTCACTGGGAGACGGTTGATATCGACGTTCTTCTGCATGGGCAGTCCGAGCATATCGCTCAGGGGGTCGATGCGTCCGGAAACAAGGAAGAGGGAGCGGGCGATCAGGGTATAATGTTCGGCTACGCGACGAACGAGACACCTGAACTGATGCCGGCCCCGATTCAGTACAGTCACCGTATTCTGAAACTTCTCGCCGAAGCGAGGCACAGTGGACGTGAGCCCACTCTGGGACCGGACGCCAAGAGCCAGGTTACGGTTCGGTATGAAAATGGTCGGCCGGTTGAGGCTGTGTCGATCGTTGTCTCGACGCAGCATACGGATGAGCGACAGACCAGCGAAGACATTCGGCGGATTGTGGAACCCTATGTGCGAAGAGCGCTGGGTGACGCTCTTCCGATTTCAAAGACGTGCGTCTGGCATATCAACCCCACGGGAAAGTTTGTCATCGGGGGGCCGGATGGGGACTGCGGACTGACGGGCAGAAAGATTATCGTCGACACCTATGGCGGAGCCGCTCCGCACGGAGGCGGGGCTTTTTCGGGAAAGGATCCCACCAAGGTTGATCGTTCAGCGGCTTATGCGGCTCGCTATCTCGCCAAGAATGTCGTAGCGGCCGGCTTGGCCGATCGGTGCACAATTCAGCTGTCATATGCGATCGGCGTTCCGGAACCTCTTTCGATTTACGCAAACTGTGATGGCACAGAAAAAGTCGACGTCGCCCGACTGGAGGCCAGGCTTGCTGAAGTTATGGACCTTCGCCCGCGGGGAATCCGCCGTCACCTTGACCTCAACCGGCCGATTTATGCGCGCACGTCCGCATACGGCCATTTCGGACGTGATCCTGACGCCGATGGAGGTTTCTCTTGGGAGCGAACGGATCTGATCGACAGCCTCAAGGGTCTCGGCTAGGTCAGTCTGACGGGCTTTGGATCTTGCGACAGGCGCGGCCTGCAGGGAGCGCTCCGTTCCTCTTCAGTGTTGAAGGAGGGGACGGATGACGAACATGGTTGCTCAGCATCGCTTATACGGTCGATCCGCGGGTAAACCGCTGTCAGAGAGACGTCTGCGTCTTCTGGCGGAGATGCTTCCAGAGCTGTCCATTCCCGAGATGTCCGAGGGCGAACTCAATCCTTTGGAGCTGTTCCAGTCACCCAATGAGATCTGGCTGGAGATCGGCTTTGGGGGCGGGGAACATCTGGCGGGTCAGGCACGGCTGCACCCGGATGTCGGGTTGCTTGGCGTAGAGCCCTTTCTGGATGGGGTCGCCAAGGTTTTGGGCCTAATCGAAGAGCAGGGTCAGGAGAATATAAGGCTTCGCAGGGGCGATGCTCGCGACCTGATCGCGCAGCTCTCGCCTGCCTGCCTCGATCGTGTCTTCATCCTGTTCCCTGATCCGTGGCCCAAGACGCGCCATCACAAGCGACGCCTTGTTCGTCCGGATTTCCTCGATAGGCTGGCGCGAACGCTAAAAGTGGGGGCGAGGGTCCGCTTCGCCACAGATTGGGCGGACTATGCAAATCGCGCGCTGGAGACCTTTCTGGCTGACGGTCGCTTCTTATGGGACGCGTCCTGCGCAGACGACTGGCGGATCCCCCCGTCGGATCATCTCCCCACCCGTTATCAGGAGAAGGGGCTCGGCGACTGTCGTCCCGTTTTTTTCGACTTTCGCTTCACCCCTCATTTGATCCAGAGAGTGACCTGACCCGCGGAGCCGGCGGGTCTCCGCCCCGAAAGGGCGGCCCTCTGGAGCGGGAACAAAGTGTCTTG
Source organism: uncultured Alphaproteobacteria bacterium (assembly GCA_903831255.1). GTDB lineage: Bacteria > Pseudomonadota > Alphaproteobacteria > Caulobacterales > Hyphomonadaceae > UBA7672. Next base: position 11,699 of record CAIKWZ010000064.1, on the reverse strand, counting down.
TCTTTCGGGGCCTCGGACGGAAAAATCGCCTGAGAGCGAGAGCGCGATAGGGACGGTGAGGATGACAATGCAGACCAGTCGCATCCTTGTCGGGGACGTGGGGGGTACGAATGTTCGTTTCGCGATCGCCGAAGCGGCGGGAGCAGAGGTGACCCTCTCAGACATCTGGAAGCGCCCAGGAGAGGATTTTCCGACCTTCGATGACGCACTTGAGGCCTTTTTGTCAGAGAGTGGCGTCCGCCCCGACGGGGCATCACTTGGGGTGGCTGGCGCCGTCTCTTCAGGTCGTGTTGAGCTTCTCCATCGTCAGTGGACGGTCGATTGTCGGACGCTGGCCTCCAGGCTTGGATCGGCTTTATCCGACATTGTTCTCGTCAACGACTTTGTCGCGATGGCCCGTGCGGCGCCAGAGCTTGGCGAGGAGGACGTCGTGACAGTCCGCTCTGGACGAGCTTCGCAAGGGGGATCGATTGTCGTCTGCGGACCGGGAACCGGCTTTGGTCTGGCTGTCCTCAAGCAGCTGCAAATGCGCGATCCTGGCCGTCCTGGGGCGAGACCGGAATGGACGGTCGTTGGGGGGGAGGGCGGCCACCAGGTCTTCGCTCCTCAGACCACGGTGGAATGGCGCCTCTTCGAACGGCTGAAGACTGAACTTGGTTATGTCTCCAATGAGACAGTCGCGTCCGGGTCGGGTTTCCTGTCAACCGTTGGGGCGCTGGCGGCCGTACTCGGTCTGACCCTCGAGGCGCCGGATCCCACACGCACGGAGGTTCTTGCGGCGATGGGCGATCCTCTTTCGCTTGAGCTGTGTCGGTTGAGGGCTCGCACGATCATGACGGTCGCCGGGGATGCGGCTTTGTCGTCGGCGGCCTCGGGAGGCGTTTTTCTGGCTGGCGGCGTCAGCCAGGCGTTGCAGTCATTTCTGTCGGAACCGTCGGCGATCGAGAGGTTTGTGAACCGGGGCCCACGCTCATCGCTCATGGAGCCAATTCCTGTCTACCTTATCCGGTCCGGCCTCGCGCCGCTCTTAGGGGCGGCCCATCTCTGGTTGGACGACAAGCGCCGCGGATGGCTTTAAGAATGGTGCGACGGAGCTCTCCCGTCTCTGCTGAGACAGCAGGCCCCCGTTTCGTTCCATGAGCCCGTTAGTTAAAAGTCGATCGCAAGCCCCTTTTTTTCCCAATCGCCAAACCGGGTCGGCTCCTCGCCGTCCCGCCCGTCGACTTCTGCGGGAAGAACAACCGGCTTCGCGGCTCGTCGCCGCTCCTGAGCCTCCCTCAGCGCCCTCCTCGCTTCAGGGCTGAGGGATTTGCCCGGGGCCGCGCCAAGATCGTCTGCATCTGCTGGCGTAACGGCCTGGGCGGCAGGCGGCGAAAGATCGTTTTCATCACTCATGAACGCCACTCTTCACTATTTGGATAGGATTTTGAAGAAAAACTTACCTTACGCAGTCGTCGAAAAATCTGACCGCCCTGAAACGGGATGTCTGACGACCTGGCGGGCCGAGAATGGCCGAATGTCGTTTCATCGTCCGAGTCCGCGCATCCTGACGCTTAGGAGAGCTGTTATGAGTTATGTGAAGGCCGCCGGCCTCATGCTGATCATTCATCTGGCTTTCGCCGGCCTGGGCTGGGCGATTGCAGAGCGGATAGGAGCGATGATCGCCACGCTGGTCGCTCTTGGGTTTCACCTCTTGGTGTTTTGGTACGCTGAGAGGATCGTGCTCAAGCTCCACAACGCTCGCGAGGTCAACTCCGACGATCCGTCGCCGATGATCCGTGCGTTTGTCGCAGACTGCGACAAGCTAGCGATGCGGGCAAACATGCCGCGACCCAGAACCTATATCCTTGATTCGTTTCAGCCAAATGCATTTATGGCCGGTCGCGACACCAGCCATGCATCAATCGCGGTCACCGACGGTCTGCTGAAGACCCTGACGCGGGCGGAGGTTTCAGCAGTGGTCGCTCACGAACTGGCCCACGTGAAGAGAGGCGATGCGTTGGCGATGAGTATTTCAGCCGCTTTGGCCGCGCTCGCCGCCGCCATCATCGGGACGCTGGTCTATCCCTTTGGATTGCGCCGGCAGGCCGCCATGGTTATCTCCGGGTTGACGGCTCGAATGGGTCGCAGTCACCAGAGGGAGTACGCCGCCGACCGCGTAGCCGGGGAGATCTGCGGATCGCCGATTAACTTGGCGACAGCTCTGTTGAAGCTTGAGCGCCATACGATGTCGCTTCTAAATCCGCTCGCGGAGCGAAGCCCTGCGACGGCCCACATGTTTGTGATCGACCCGCTCCAGGGTCCTCGACGTGGCGCAAGCGCCTCCCATCCTCCCACCGAACGCCGGATCGCTCGCCTTCACAGGCAAGCCGCTGAGATGGAAGGGAATGAGGAGTGAAGGTCCGGAAGAAAGGCCCTGTTCTCGGTTGCGACGCGGATAGGATCTGCGTCCTTGGTTATCCGATTGGTTGCCGGTGATGACCCCGCCTCGCCGCGGCGACCGACCAGCCTCCGGACCTCGGAAGTCCTTATCGCCCCAGAGGGGGCGGAGCGCCGTTGGCTGGATGAGTCGCGTCGCGGCTGCAGATCTTGTTCTCCTGACCGCTCACGGAGGAGCCGATCTCGATTCCGCGCTTGAGGCCAGCGACCAGTACTCCCCGCTGGAAGGGCCGGACAGGGGATTTGCGAGGGCGATGGCGAGCGCTGCTTTGCGAGCGCTTGGCCGGATTGATTTGGTGCTATCGGGCGTTCTCGATCGGCCGCTTGAGCGCATCGATCCTCCCGTTTTGGCGTTATTGAGAGTAGGGTGCGCCCAGCTCTTTCTAATGGGAATCCAGGACTACGCATGCGTCTCTGCGACGGTAGAAGCAGCACGCCGATGGAGACCGGCCAGTCGGGGCGGCGCGCTCGTCAACGCGATCCTCAGACGGGCGGCCAGCGAGCCGAGAGCGTTTCTGGAGGCGCCGGCGACATCGATATGGCCGGACTGGCTAGCCGCCTACATTCGCTCGAGCATCGGAGAGCCCGCGGCCTGCGCAATCGCTGAGCTTCAGCTTGAAGAGCCGCCGATCGACCTCTCGCTGCAGAGGGGCGAGCGGGCGGCCGATTGGGCCGATCGCCTCGGAGCAACGGCCCTGCCAAATGGCTCCGTTCGATTGGAGACCGGACGTCCGATCTCAGAATTGCCGGGCTATGCGGAGGGACGCTGGTGGGTTCAGGACGCCGGCGCGACCCTGGCGGCTGGAATTCTCGGCGACGTTCGAGATAAGCACGTGACGGACTTGTGCGCTGCTCCCGGGGGCAAGGCGATGCAGCTCGCCTCTGCAGGAGCGAAGGTGACCGCCCTGGACATATCGCGCCAGCGTCTTGATGTCGTGAAGCGCAACGCGGCTCGTCTGTCCCTTCCGATGACAATCGTGGAGGCCGACGCAAGAGGCTGGCGGCCAGAGCAACTCCAGGACGCGGTTTTGCTCGATGCGCCATGTTCGGCGCTTGGCGTTCTAAGGCGTCACCCGGAGGGCGCGTGGAGACGCGATCCCGCTGATCTCGCCAGATTTCCAAAGACGCAGGCCTCTCTTCTCGATGCGGCCTGGGAGATGCTCCGACCTGACGGAGTTTTATCATATTGCGTCTGCACGCCGTCTCCCGAAGAAGGGGTCGACGTGATTGAGGCGGCTATCAGGTCCGGACGCTGGGAGCGCCGGCCTATAGCCCCGGACGAGACGCCTGGGTTTAGTCATGCGGTGACGCCTGCAGGCGATCTGCTGACCATTCCTCCGCCGGCTCTGTCGGTTGAAAGGGCGAGCTCGGAAGTTGAGCGTGACCTCGCAGCCTCTTCCGTGACATCTGATGTTTTCTTCGTCGCGCGATTAGTCAGGCGAAGTTGACAGGGGGCGTGTAAACTGCGGCCATGTCACGAAACGACCATCTTCCCGTGGTCAGATAATTGAAGTGATAAGACATTCATTCCCGGTTCAGACCGGGCATGACAGGGAAAAAGTCGACAAGGCGCGCCTCCGGAAGGGGGCTTTTGAAGAGGGAAGTCATGAGCGACGCAGCCAAGGTAGCCGGAAGTTCGATGTCTCAAAGAGTGTTCGCCGCCGCTTTTTCAACCATGGCGTTGCTTCTGGCGGGCTGCGCATCGAGTCTTGGCGCAAATTCATATGGTCGGGACGAAATCGGAGCCGTTTCCCGAGTTGACGAAGGCGTCGTGGTCGCGTCCCGGGCCATCATTATCGAAGGGAGCGAGGCAGGCTCAAAGGTTGGAACGGCGACTGGGGCCATCGTTGGCGGCATTGCCGGAAGCCAGGTCGGCGGCGGTGATGATGAGCGCGCCATCGGCGGGGTGGTGGGCGCCGTCGCCGGGGGCGTTTTAGGAAACATGGTTGGAAAAGCCGCCACCAAAAAGCCGGGCTTCGCGTATACTGTTCGTCTTCGATCGGGCGATTTGGTGACTGTGACCCAGGGTGGCGATGTTGCAATCGCCAACGGCACTCCCGTCCTTATCGAGTATGGCGACAGGACGCGCGTGATTCCGCAGGGCGCCTCCATCGGCTACTGAGAGGCCGCTGACTAATTTGGCGGGCCGTCGCCTCCCGCCTTGCGCGGAGGCCGGCCCGCTGCTAGGCGGATCTCATGTCGCAGATCCTCATTTCACCGTCCATTCTGGCCGCTGACTTTGCGTGCTTGGGAGAGGAAGTGCGGGCTATCGATGAGGCCGGCGCTGACATGATTCATGTCGACGTCATGGACGGTCACTTTGTACCCAACCTCACAATCGGGCCCGCTGTGATCGAGAAGATCCGGCCCTATTCGCGCAAGCCGTTCGACGTCCACTTAATGATATCTCCGGTGGATACGTATCTGGAGGCCTTCGCCGCGGCTGGCGCCGATATCATTACAGCCCATCCGGAAGCCGGACCCCATTTCCACAGAACGATCCAGGCGATCCGCAGGCTCGGACGCAGAGCGGGTGCGGCCCTTAATCCGTCCACCCCGGAAAGCGCGCTGGACTATGTTCTTGATGAGCTCGATCTCGTGCTGGTGATGAGCTGTAATCCTGGGTTCGGAGGACAGACTTTTATCGAAACTCAGCTCAGGAAAATTGAGTCGATTCGAAAGACGATCGATCGCAGGGGCTTGGAAGTCATTCTTGAGGTTGATGGGGGTGTGACGCCAGCCACCGCCCCCCGCGCCATCGACGCCGGAGCTACGGCTCTTGTGGCGGGGTCTGCTGTATTCGGGCGGGGGAAGTCTGCTTACGCCGACTCGATTGCGGCTCTTCGTACCTCCGCTCGGGAATAGTCGTGACATGACCGCTGGCGGAGATGTCCTTCACGGCGTTTCGGGCACCCGTTCAGCTGAAGACACGGCTTGGATCGACCTGATGGGCAGGGCCGGGGAGGCGCCAAGTCACTCTCCTGTGTACAGGATGCGCCTTGCTGGCCCGACGCCTGACGGTTTGCGGGCTTGGCCAAAGGATCTGCGGCCGGCGAACGCAGCGCATGGGGCAGAATTGGTCTCAGGACGTTGGCGCTTTGGCGCTTCCTATGTCGAGACGCCCGAAGGACATGCGCCGTGGGGACCGCCTTTCCCGACACTTCACTTTGGTGATCGGGTCCACCGCTTTGACTGGATCAGAGATCTGGCGGCTTTAGGCGCTGAGGGCGAGGCGAGGGGGCGTGCGCTGGTGGTCTCTTGGACCGAGGAGTTCGGTCGATGGGACAACTTCGGCTGGAGGGTCGGTGTTACCGCCGATCGTGTCATCAACTGTCTGTCCGCCGGGCCCTGGTTGTTGGCGTCGCTTGAGAGGGCCGCGAGAGAAGCGGTCCTCGAGTCCTTGTTTCGACAGGTTCGCCATTTGCAGTTCTCAGCTGCAGAGGATCCGGACCCCGGCGTTCGCTTCCGGTGTGGTGTCGCCCTGTCGCTTGCAGGAGCTGCAATAGAGGAAGGAAAGGCTGTACTGGAGGCGGGTCTGGCTCTTCTGGAAGTCGAGTGCGGCCGGCAGATCCTCGCGGATGGAGGCCATGTCTCGAGGAGCCCGCAGGCGCTTGCCGAGGCGCTGATCGATATTCACACCGTCGAAGATCTGCTCCTTCGACAGGGCCTGATCGCACCGGTCTTCCTGACACGCCTGCAGCCAAGGATGGCCAGCATGCTGGGCTTCTTCATGCTGCCCGGCGGTCAGGTGCCTCCTCTTCATGGCGGTGGTGACGGATTGCCGATCACATCGGCGGCGATTGCGCCACATGGTGAGGTGCGTTCAAGGTTTTCATTCGCGAGGTTAAGCGGCTATCAGCGGGTTCAGGCAGGCGACGTCACCGTGCACCTCGACTCCTCCGGCGCTCCGCCTCAGCCCTATTCAAGCCGATCTCATGCATCCGGTTTAAGTCTGACCATAGATGATGGCGGGGAGTGTCTGATCACAGCCTGCGGCTCCCATCGCGAACTTGAGCCGCACCTTAGGGAGGCTGGCCGCAGGACCGCGGCTCATTCGGTGCTTTGTCTGGAAGGGCAGGACAGTGCGGTCTTTTCCCGTGATGGGTCGGGCTCCATCTCTATCGACGGTCCGCCCGGGCTGTCCGTGCGGCGACTTGAGGAAGATGATCAATGTCTGCTGGAGGGACAGCACAGCGCTTGGCGGGATCGGTACGGCGTCATCTACAGACGACGCCTTTACGTTGCGCGAAGCGGGGACCGCATCACGGGAGAGGAGAGTTTGTCGAGGCCCATGTCCGAGGCCTCCGTCTTGGGAACCCAGACAATTCCCTATCTGGTCCGGTTTCATCTCCACCCTGACGTTATGGTGCGCTCTGATATTGAAGCAGGCCACGTCTATCTGGGTCTGCCCCGGCGGGAACGGGTGTGGAGATTTAGAAGCGAGACTGTGGTCTCGGTGGAGCCATCGATGTATTGGGGGCGTGGGGCGTCGGAGACGACCCTTCAGCTCGTGATACGAGGAGCGGCGGAGCCGGGCGGGGATGGGTCGAAGCACCCGAACCGCATCCGCTGGTCGCTGACCCGGGTTGAGTAGCATGTAGAGGCGTGCGGGCATGAAGGCAGGCGCAACTCAGGGTCGAAAGGCGGCCATCGAAGCCAAGGCGTTATGTTTCGCTTATGACGTCCTGAGCGGCGTTGCTGCGATGTATCTCGCTCCTCAGATTCTGGCCTACTTTTCAGGTCGGGGTCCGCCGGACTGGCTGGATGTCTTCACGGCCGCTGCATTCGGGATAGCCGCGGCTTTTTCATTCTGGTTGAATGGCGTTCATCGTCAGATTTGGCGACTGACCTCTTTGCGGGATGTGGTGCGCCTCTGGCAGGGTGTGGCCCTTGCCAACATCATGTTGTTGCCCATTCTCCTTCTGGCGAGGGTGTTTTCGGACTTTCCTCTCGCCAGTCTCTATCTTCAGATCCCAATCTGGCTTCTTTCCCTGATGGTCGTCCGATTTTGGGCGAGAGGCCGTGCGTCCGGAGATTTTCGTGCGGTGTTTCGTCGAGAGCCTCCCTTCGCTCCGCGCGCGTTGGTGGTTGGCCCCGCGTCGGCAGTCGCTGATGCATTGAGAGCAGCGAGGCGCTCACCGTCTGGATCACCAATCCGGGCGGTCGGCGTCGTCGAGACCAGCGGCGCCTTCGTAGGGCGCGACATAGAGGGCGTCCAGGTGGTTGGAGGAATAGATGGCCTCCGGGAGCTCTTCGATCACTATACCGCTCGATTCGGCGAGCTCCCATGGCTTGCTATTGCTGCGCCCTCAGAGGATCGCAGGACGATGGAGGCCGTACTCGCTGTAGCGTCGGCTCAGACCGCGGTCATTATGCGCCTGGTCACGTCTCCTCTGGCGGCGATACAGCCGATCCGGCCGGCAGACCTTCTCGCTCGCCCCGAGAGGCGCCTCGATATGGCCCCGGTCGCTGCGCTTGTCTCCGGTGCAAGGGTCTTCATTACGGGCGGTGGGGGCACCATCGGTGGTGAGCTTGCCCGCCAGTGCGCGGCGCTCGGACCTGCCAAACTGACCCTTTATGACAGTTCCGAATTCAACATCTTCGAGATTGATCAGCAGTTATCGCGGGCGTTCCCAAACCTCGTTCGTAATGCCGTCATCGGCGATATAAGGGATGAAGCGCGTCTTGAGCAGGCTATGCGTGAGGCATCGCCAGATCTTGTCATCCATGCGGCGGCGCTGAAGCACGTCCCGTTGATGGAGCAGAACCCCAACGAGGCGATCCTCACCAATGTTGTCGGCGCTCGTCGGGCGGCGGAGATCGCCGCGCGACTGGGTGTGAAGGCGTTTACTTTCATCTCTACGGACAAAGCGGTGAACCCGACCAATGTGATGGGCGCAACGAAGCGAGCGGCCGAGCTTTTTCTCCAGGCATTTGCCCCGACCGCCCCGGCGACCCGCTTTTCTCTCGTTAGGTTCGGTAATGTGCTCGGATCCAAAGGATCGGTCGCTCCGCTTTTTGAGCAGCAGATCGCCGAGGGCGGCCCCGTGACCGTGACGCATCCGGACATGACGCGTTACTTCATGAGTGTTGAAGAAGCCTCGGCGCTCGTTCTCCAGGCTGCGGCGTTGTCATTGAAGTCTCCAAAGGCTGAGGCTGTCCTCTACGTTCTTGACATGGGGGAGCCCGTTCGAATTCTCGACCTTGCGGAAAAAATGATCCGCATGAAGGGCAAGATACCAGGTCAGGATATCCTGATCAGGGTAACCGGAACGAGACCTGGAGAGAAACTCAACGAGACGGTCTTCTATACAAGAGAGGACGTCAGACCGACACCCGTGGACGGGATCTTTGAAGTTGCTGCACGAATGGGTCCGTCTATCGAGGCGATCGAGTCTCAGCTCGATGCGATAGCCACTCTCGCCGCGCGTCGTGACTCCCATGCGTCTTTGAATCTGATCATGGTGAACGCCCCCGAGATATTCCGGGATGATGCGCGGAATGACCCCTCCTCAAGAGTTCACTGAGTGAGATTGGTCAAAGGCGACTTTTGCGCAGTTCGTTGTCGTGTCGAGAATTCGTATCCTGGGACTGTCACCCTGACTTTCCCCAATTCAGAACTGGAGTGGCCATGTCTGCAGACCTCCCAATAATCGTTCGTCGGGCGCTGATCTCAGTTTCGGACAAGACCGGTCTTGTCGAGAGAGCCCGCAGGTTGGTTGCACTGGGTGTGGAACTTGTCTCGACAGGAGGAACGGCTCGGGCCTTGAAGGCCGAGGGGCTTGCCGTGCGAGATGTGTCAGATCTCACGGGGTTCCCTGAAATGATGGATGGCAGGGTCAAAACCCTTCATCCCGCTGTTCATGGCGGTTTGCTTTTCCGACGCGATAATCCTGACCACGCTAGCGCCGCCGCCGCACACGGAATCGAGCCGATCGATCTCATCTGGATTAATCTCTATCCGTTCGAAGACACGGTTCGCCGCGGCGGCTCCCACGAGGAGTGTATTGAGAACATCGATATCGGCGGTCCGGCCATGCTGCGCGCCGCAGCAAAGAACGCAGAGTTCGTCGCCGTATGTACGGATGGCGCCGATGTTGACGCCGTGCTGGCGGAGATGGAGACCGGCGCTGGCGTAACCCCGACACTCCGACGGCGATTGGCTGCGAAGACCTATGCGCGTACCGGAGCGTATGATGCGGCCATATCGGAGTGGTACTGGAAATCACTGGGAGAGGACGCAGGCGACTGGAGGAGCTTTGGCGGTCGGCTCCACCAGACGCTTAGATATGGGGAAAATCCGCATCAGAAGGCCTCTGTCTACGTCGGTTCGGAACACCGGGTTGGTGTCCTGACCGCCCGTCAGGTTCAGGGAAAGGAACTGTCGTATAATAACATCAACGACACTGACGCCGCCTTCGAGCTTGTGTCTGAGTTCGATCCAGCCTCGAAGCCTGCAGTCGCGATCATCAAGCATGCCAATCCATGTGGCGTAGCCTTGGGTTCCAGCACCCTTGATGCTTACCGGTCAGCGCTCGCCTGTGATCCGGTCTCAGCTTTTGGCGGTATCGTCGCGCTCAACAGACCTCTCGACGGTGAAACAGCAGAGGCCATTGCGGAGATTTTCACTGAAGTTGTAATCGCACCGGGTGCGGATGAAGACGCGTTGGCTGTTTTTGCCCGAAAGAAAAATCTCCGCCTGCTGCTGACCTCAGGTCTCTCGGACCCCACGCAGGCGGGTGTGGCGATACGATCGGTTGCTGGCGGGCTGCTCGTTCAGGATCGAGACACAGGGCGCGTCGGCCGGGAGCAGCTCCGCATTGTCACCAAGCGTCAGCCAACTGCCAGTGAGCTCGAGGACATGCTGTTCGCCTGGACGGTTGCCAAACATGTTAAGTCCAACGCCATAGTTTATGCCAAAGACGGGGTGACGGCGGGTATAGGGCCTGGTCAGACCAGTCGACTGGACTCGACACGCGTCGCCGCACGCAAGGCGATGGACGCGCGAGATGCAGCGGGATGGGCGGAGGTACGCACGAAGGGATGCGCCTGTGCGTCTGACGCTTTCTTTCCATTTCCGGATGGGCTGCTTCAGGCGGCGGATGCGGGAGCAACCTGTGTGATTCAGCCAGGCGGTTCTGTGAAGGATGCTGACGTGATTGCCGCCGCCGATGAAGCGGGACTCGCGATGGCGTTTACAGGCATGAGACACTTTCGACACTAAGAGTGCCAAAATATTCTGACAGTGGCTTTTGAAAAACGTCGATTGAGACAAAGAAATTTTCTCGAGAGCGAGATTTTTTCTCTAAATCGGGAAAAACAGCCGCGATGGAAACTTTGTCTTTAGGTTCGTGGGACATTTTCAACTTCCATAAAGTTCACTTTGTCTGTGGAATCTTTTGTTTACTTAAGTCATCCCACAGACGCTCAACCTGAAGGAAAGTCCAAATGGCCCGCACCACCACCAAATCTGCTCCGAAGAAAGCTCCCGCCGTTGCAGCGAAGGCTGCTGTGAAAAAAGTTGTTCCGAAGAAAGCGGCTCCGAAAAAGGCTGCTCCGAAAAAGGCTGCCCCCAAGAAGGCCGTAGCGAAGCCTGTCGTCGCCCGCGCCCGTGTGGCGAAGCCGAAGGCTGCTGCTCCCAAGGCGAAGAAGACTGCCGCTGCGCCCGCCAAGCGTCTGGCAGCGGCTCCGGTCAAGAGAACTGCCGTGAAGAAGCCTGCTGCTGCTCCGAAGAAGGCGGCTCGCAAGTCCTAGAAAGCCGGAAGAAGACGAGTTTAGAGGGCTCGGAGGCAGGAGCGGTTTTTCCCGTGGCTTGTCTCCGGGCCCTTGTCGTTTTTCCCGGTCATGAATGCGCTCTCCGGCTGTGGTGTTGAGAACTGGTCCGGCGCATGGCTGGTCTGCTCCGCTCTTCCTGGGAGGCTCGAGGAGCAACCCATGCGCCGCAGGTAGGGTGCAGGGGTCTGAGGCTGCCTTTTTTGCAAAAACGTACCCCGACCGAAGCTTTGGGGGAGGGACGTATTCCTTGAGAGCGTCTGCGACCTTCTGAGGCTTTGGGCGGGCGAAGACGTTCGTGAACTTTCCGTATGCCCGCATGAGAACGCCTTAAGGTAGGCCGGCGCGCGTTTATGTCGTCAGCGCTTAGTGAAGCGTTTGCTTGCAGCGATCATCTGCGCCGCTATTGTGCGCGCGAATTCTGTTCGCGGAGCCCGTGATGTCAAAAGCCGCCCCTAAGAAAGTGGTGCTCGCCTATTCAGGCGGGT
>CAIKWZ010000063.1 GCA_903831255.1 uncultured Alphaproteobacteria bacterium | reverse complement strand
TCAACTCTCACTCCCGGACAGAATGGCGGCGCGTTCGCGCCTCAGGGCGGCCTTCGGATATCCGCGCGCGGCCTCTCGGTCATCGGGCGGATGATCCTCAATGGCGGCGAGGTCGACGGTGTGCGCCTGCTCACTCCAGCCTCGATCGACCTTCTGTTCACTCCCGTATGGACCTATGACGGAGTGAATGGCGAGACCTATGACGCAGACACCGCAGATCCCGGAGGGGCGCTTTTCTGCCGGTATGGTCTCGGGGCCCAGATCCTCGCGACGCCCTCATCGCTTTGCAGGGATGATCCGTTCGGAGACGGACGCGAACGTATCGGCCATCCCGGAGAAGCATATGGTCTTGTCTCGGGCCTATGGCTGGACAGGGCGGCAGGAACCGGCGTCGCGTATTTCATCACCGGGGCGGATCTGACGCGCTATGGTCAGACCTCAGCGTTTTACGAGGCGGAGGAGACCCTGCTCGCCGAGACGCCTGAGTGAACCGGGCGCGACTGTCCTGGCCTCAATCAACGGACGAGTGTTTCGAAGCCTTGGGCTCCTCCCGCGGCTCAGCCGCCGGAACGGGCCGACCCAGACGCCGGAGGGGATCGCGGAAAGATGCCCGGGCCCAGCGAGGGACGCTCGCCGCGGGCCTCCTGCAGCCGAGCGCCGCCCAAAATACCCGCCATCGCATAATTGCCTTCATGGCAGGCGTATTCGTAAACCGCCTCGCTGCGAGCATTGAGGCTCATCTCTCCCCGCCAGGTCTGAGTGTAGTAGATAGGGTCGTCGACACGGAACTCATAGAAGATCTGATCGTCCGAGACGCGGGTGAAGCGCTCGATCACTTTGCCCTTGTCGGAGAGATAGACCGGTCCTGCTTCCCCCTGCCCGGGATGAACATTGATGGTCTCAACCACGAGCGTGTCATTCTCCCACCAGCCGATCGAATCTCCGAGCCACGGCTGAATGGCGGCCGGTCGATGGGACGAGTTCATTCGGATGATGCGCGCATCGTGCACCATTTCAACCAGGATCATCACCGCATCCGGCGTCTGAACAATCTGATAGTTGTTGTTATAGATCGTGTTGAGCATCACTGGGCCACCCGCGCCCGTGAACCCGATCAGACAACGCTCGGCTATCGGAAGGGCCTCTGGCCCCGCGAATAGTCTGGCCGTCCGACGCTGGACGGCCTGCCTCGCGAGCCGACGCCCCTCGTCCGACATCGGCATCGCACCCGTTGCGGGCTCGACGATCCACGACGTACGAAGTTCGCCCTTTACGCTGGCGAGGCTCGCGCCCGGATCGATCCAGAATGTGTTGTAGCCGCGATCACTGTTCCCGTCGGCTAAAAGTCCGTCGGACAGGTCCGAAGCCCCCTGCTCGCTCGCCGCCAGCTGCACCCATGGATTGTCCCGGACGAGCCGAGCGGCTTCTTCGGGCGTAACCGTCAGGTTCGGGACCGAGGCAGGGCGTGTCAGCGTCGTCAGGGATCCGTTCGACCAGACCCCCTGAAGATCGGGACGGCCATCCGGCGTTCTGGGCGGCTGATAACGGCCTGAGGCCGCCTGCGCGGGGAGCGGCTCGGAAACCGCGGGCAGCGCTAAACAACAAGACAACGCCCATACGCAGACGCCAAACGTCCACCTGCCAGCTCTTCTGTCCATATTCGTCTCCCTGCGCGCGCGACGTCTGCGATCTCGTCTTCAGGACTAACGCTAACGCGCAGCGGGCTGGACGCAAGGTTCGGTCTTCCCCTCAGACGACAACGCCTGGCGGCAACCCGCCAGGCGTCTCGTCAAGGCGCGGGCGTCGAACGCCCAAGGCGATTAACGCGCCTCGAACGGCACGCCGACGAAGAGCCTTTGTCCGCCACGGTCGATCTGAAACAGAACCGCTTCCCTCTTCTGACGACGGGCCTCGTCGACCGCCTTCGCCACCTCCGCTGTCGTCGCCGTCTCAAGCTGATTGACCATGACGATCCGATCGCCTGGGCGAAGCCCCACGTCCGAGGCGGGAGAGTTCACCGTGACATCGGCGATCACGGCTCCGCCTTCCGAGGCCAGCTGCAGGCCCAGATCCGTCAAAGCTACACGACCGCCCCCAGATGCGGACGGAGCGCCTGGGTCGGCGAGGGAGGCGGTCCTGACGACGCCGTCCTCAAGAGCCTCGATCCGCACCTTCAGAACCTGTTCGCGTCCGCCTCTCAGGACGCGCACATCGCGCGTGGATCCCGCTTTCGTGTCAGCAACGGCGCGGGTCAGGTCATGAACCTCGTCAATGGCCTTGTCGCCAAATGACAGGATGACATCGCCGGTCCGAAAGCCGGCTTTCTTCGCCGGGCTCGCGTCAGTGACTTCCGCCACGATCGCTCCCTTCGGCTCTTTGAGATTGAGACCCTTGGCCATATCCGGGGTCACAGGCTGAATCTGAACCCCCAGCCATCCGCGCTGAACCGATCCGTTCTCGATGATCTGACGAACAATCGATCTGGCGAGCGATGAAGGAATGGAAAATCCAATCCCGACATTGCCGCCGCTCGGGGAATAGATGGCGGAGTTCACGCCGATCACCTGCCCCTCAGTATTGAACAATGGGCCACCGGAATTGCCCTGATTGATGGGTGCGTCGACCTGAATGAAGTCATCATAAGGGCCGGAGTTGATGTTACGTCCCCGGGCCGACACGATCCCCGACGTGACGGTATTGCCGAGACCAAACGGCGCGCCAACGGCGAAGACGCTGTCGCCCGGACGGGCTGCGTCGCTATCTCCCCACTCAAGGCTACGCACGGAACCAGCATCCTTGACCCTAAGAACCGCAAGATCTGTCTTCGGATCGACGCCGACAAGTTCAGCGTCGATCTCGCGATCGTCGACCAGGCGAACCATGACCTTCTTCGCATCGTCGATGACGTGATTGTTGGTCACGATATAACCGTCGCCGATGAAGAAGCCTGAGTCGGACCCCATGCGATCGGGAAGCTCCCGGGACGGAGCGCCCGGAGCGCCGAACTGACGGCCGAAGAAATCCTCAAACGGGGTTCCGCGAAATGCGTCCGGAAGCCCCCCCGGGCCGCCCGCCTGTCCGGCCTGAGCCGGGGACCGAACAAGGACCTGCACCACCGAGGGCGAGACGCGCTCAACCAGATCGGCGAGACGCGGCACCGCCCCCCAGCCGACCGATGGAATGCCTGCAGGCGCCCCGGATTGGGCGGAAGTCTGCGCCGGTGCGCGCGCCTGCTCGTCATTCTTGGCCCAGGATGGTGACCCGATGGCGACGGTTGTCAGGGCTATACCCGCCGCCAGTCCGCCGATCGCCCCAATCATCGCCTTACGTCTCATGAAAAAGTCTCCAATTTTCACCGCCGGAGCCTCCCAACGCATTTTCCAGGAGACCAGGCCCTTCAGCCATGGACGCCCGCGTTCCCAGCCGTTCCACTGCGGGATCAGGAACACACAAATTGTGGATTCTTTTTGACGAAGTCCTGCCGCGAAATGCAACAGGCTTTCTTGCGTCCCCCATCAGGAGAAGATGGCGACAGTCCCCAGGGCCGAAACATACTGGCGAGAGGGGCCCGGCTGGTGCATTAGAGGCGCCATGGCCAAGCTCTATTTCTCCTATGCGGCGATGAACGCCGGGAAATCCACCCTGCTCCTGCAGGCGGCCTATAATTATGAGGAGCGCGGGATGACTGCGTTGCTTTTTACGTCCGCCCTCTACTCGACGAACGGAGAGGGACGGATCGCCTCCCGGATCGGTGTGAGCGCGCCTGCCCAGGTCTATGACGCCTCCACCGAGCTCTATAAAGCGATCCAGCGCCGATCCAGACGAGGCCGCATCGACTGCGTTATGGTCGATGAGGCCCAGTTTCTGTCCTCCGCCCAGGTCTGGCAGCTCGCCAGGGTCGCCGACCAACTGGACATTCCCGTTATGTGTTTCGGCCTGCGGACCGATTTCCAGGGGAAATTGTTCGAGGGATCAGCCGAACTGCTGGCAATCGCAGATTCTCTCCGGGAGATCAGAACCATATGCCACTGCGGTTCGAAGGCCACCATGGTGGTGCGTCGTGATAAAGCGGGCCGGGCTCTGGTCTCCGGGCGACAGGTCGGGATCGAGAAGGACATGTACGTCTCCCTGTGCCGCAAGCACTGGATGGAGGAGACCCACCGATCCGCCACGAGACGGCAGGCGGCGCAGGCTGGGGAACCCACCCCAGGCCGCCCGAAGAAACCCGCAATAAAGCGACAGAGACAACCATCTGCGGACATCTCCGATCGTCGATAACCGATGGTGAGGCATGCCCTCTCTGGGTCCTCGGCCGAGAGAGAAGAAAGGGTTTCTTAACCCCTTTTTCGATCGCGCCGAAAGAGCACGTTAATGTTGATGGTGTAGTGCTCCCGGTCTGGTGGAAGACCCATCGCTGAGGGCTCAAATGTTCCAGATCATCGGGATCGTGGTCGTCTTCGCGATGGTGTTCGGCGGATTCCTCCTCGCCGGAGGCCACCTCGACACGATCCTCGCAGCGATGCCCTTTGAGATGATGATGATCGGCGGCGCCGCGGTAGGCGCCTTCCTGATCGGAAACTCTTTCAAGACCGTCATGGCGGCAGGCGCCGGCATCGGCAAGCTGATGGCCGGCCCCAAGTGGAAGGCCAAGGATTACACCGATCTTCTCGCCCTGCTGTTCATTCTTACCAAGACGATGAAGACCAAGGGCGTGGTGGCGATCGAAGCCCACATCGAAAAGCCGAACGAATCCTCGATCTTCCAGAACTATCCGAAGATCCTGAAGGATCATTTCGCCACTGACCTGATCTGCGACACCATCCGCATGATGACGATGAACCTTGAAGACCCTCACCAGGTGGAAGAGGTCATCGACAAACAGATCGAAAAACATCACCACGAAGCGCATCGCGCCTCCCACGCCCTTCAGAACATGGCCGACGCCCTGCCCGCTCTCGGGATCGTCGCGGCCGTTCTCGGGATCATCAAAACCATGAGCTCGATTGACCAGCCTCCCGCGTATCTGGGCAAGCTGATCGGATCGGCTCTCGTCGGAACGTTCCTTGGCGTCTTTCTCGCCTACGGCTTCGTCGGACCCTTCGCGGCTCGACTCACTCAGGTGATCGATGAAGAGGCGGCATTCTACAAAATCATCAAGGACGTGCTGGTGGCCCATCTCCACGGCAACGCCGCCCAGGTTTCGGTCGAAATCGGGCGCGGCCAGGTTCCGTCCGATTGCCAGCCGACCTTCGCGCAGCTCGAAGAGGCTCTCGGCGGGGTCACCATCTAAGGGTGGTCCTCAGGATTGGCTCGGCCACAAGCCGACACCTCTATCCCTGCTGAGCGTTTGCGCTGACTTCGACCCGTTTTGTCGCACGAGCTCGCACAGACCCTCCTGCCTGGTCCGTCCGGCGTTGCAGCGCGACCCTGTTGCTGTATTCCCCTTGGTCAGTGCGGCTGCGGGTCGCGCATTTTTCCAGAAGAGCGGATCACCACCGTCCGACCGGCCTCTGTCCCCAGCCACTTTCGCGCAGCCGAAACGAGATCGTCACGGGTCATCTCCCGCAGCCCCGCCTCGACGGCCATGAGCGTATAGAGCTCCAGACGCTCCGGATGGGAATGAGCCTGAGAGAGCAGAGACAACCAGTACGCGTTGGACGTCTGATATCCTGACAGCTGCTTGAGGCGCGGTGTCAGCGCCCGAATGAACTCATCCTGCGTTATCTCTCCGTCTCGTATCTGGCTCACCACAGACTGGATGGTTTCGGAGACGATCGTCACGTCCTCGGGTCTGACCTCGGCGCCGACATAGACAACGCCCCAGCCGGGGATCGAGGAAGACACTGACGCCGCCGCGAGGGGTGCGTAACTGAGCCCGAGACCCTCACGAAGGGACGCCACAATCCGCAGCTGCATCACCGAGGCCAGAACGCCGAGAACGCGTACCTCCTGAACATCACGGTCGGTATCCAGAACGACAGGCCAGAAAACCTGAACCAACGCCTGATCGGACTCGCCCTTATGTTCAAGAAGCAAAGGGGTCGTCTGAGGACTGAAGCGCGCAGGGCGAACGGCTGCTGATGACGGAAAATCAGGTTCGCGTTCAGGCAGAGCGCCGAAGGTCTCCGCCACCGCCCG
>CAIKWZ010000062.1 GCA_903831255.1 uncultured Alphaproteobacteria bacterium | reverse complement strand
TGCTGGTCGTAACCGCTTCGAGATAGTCCGCCACGGTCATGGTGGCGGTGATGTCGACGGTTCCGATGAGGGTTCCATCGATCCGGAACTGGGTGTCATCTGCCGTTGTCACGCCGGCGTTGCCGACGACATATCCAGAAAGACCCGGAGTGATGCCGGACGAAAGCAAGGTGAGCTGCCTTATGAAAGAGTCTCGCTGGGCGTTCGTGTCTCCCGATAAAAGGTTGGTCGCTGCACTTGCAAAGCTCACGACCAGCCCGTCCGATGACATCGAAGGCGTAAAACTGGCCCCTCCCGTTGCCTGCCCGCCAAGATTGTCCGTGTTGGCTCGAACAACAGCTCCGGTCTTAAGATCCTTGATAAAGATATCTCGCTGACCGTTCGTGTCGCCGGGAACAAGATTTGTTGCAAGACTGCTGAAAACGACAAACCGACCATCAGACGAAACAGAAAATATGGCGCTTTCCCCTCCTGTCGCCTGTGCGCCGTCGCTGTCCGTCGAAATGCGGACGACCTCTCCCGTTCTCAGATCCTTCAGAAAGAGATCCTGCACGCCGTTTGTGTCACCTGCGACAAGATTGGTGGCTGCGCTTTCGAAGATGACAAAGTTCCCATCCGGGGAAATCGCAGGATTGCTGCTGGATCCGCCAGTCGCTTCGGTTCCGGAGGAGTTTGTCGACACCCGGGTGATGGCGCCGGTTTGCAGATCCTTCAGAAAAACGTCAGCGCTTCCGTTGGTATCGCCTGGAACAAGATTAGAGGCCTCGCTATTAAAGGCCACAAAGCGTCCGTCCCGGGAAAACGCGGGAAAGTCGCTTGACCCGTCCGTCGCCTGAGCCCCCCCCTCATCTGTGGAAAGACGCACGACGACACCGGTCTGAAGATCCTTCAGGAATATATCGGAGACCCCATTCGTGTCGCCCGGGACCAGATCCGTTGAAGAACTTGCGAATGCAACGAAGCGACTGTCCTGAGAAAACGCCGGAGACACGCTCGAACCACCCGTCGCCTGCCCTCCTGAGGAATTGGTCGAAACCCTCGTCATGACTCCGGTCTGCACATTCTTCAGGAACATGTCCTGAACACCATTGGTATCGCCAGGGACGAGATTTGTGGCGGTGCTTCCAAACAGCACGAACTGGCCGTCTGGCGAAAAGATCGGTGAGAAGCTCGATCCCCCGACCGCCTGAGCGCCTGATGAGTCTGTGGAAAGTCGGACGATGGCCCCAGACTGTAGATTTTTCAGGAAAACATCCCGCTGACCATTCGTATCTCCCGGTACAAGATTGGTCGCATCGCTGGCGAAGACGGCGTACACACCGTCGGAGGACAGACGCGCGGAATAACTGACACCGCCGACAGCCTGCGCCCCATTTGCGTCCGTCGAGATGCGCACCGGCGCCCCAAGAAAAGCATTTGAGTTCGCGGTCCGGATCAGCTGCACCACACCCGCTGACGCCTGGTCCGAGATAATGACGTCGAGTTCAGCGCCACCCGCGGCGGAGAGATTGCTCCCGTTGAACTGAGCGGAGGAGGCGATGCGGTCGATCTGGGAGCGCAGGGCGTCATAATCGGATTGAAGCGCGAGGCGCTGGTCGGCCGTGAGATCCTCACTGCGCGCCGCGCCGGCGGCGACCTTCATCTGTTTAAGAGTATCGGCGATCGCGGATCCGGAGGCGAGCGTCACATCGATAATCCCGCGTGCGCGTGAAACCCCTTCGGCGATCGAGACATAGGAGGCGATGCGGGATTTTTGCCCCATGGCGATGGCGTAGACCGCGCCGTTGTCACGGGGGTCGGCGACTTTGAGGCCGGACGCCACGCGCGTTTCCACCTGACGCGCCTCGCGCGTCAGGACATGGAGCGCCTGCACGGCATCCGCCGACGCGCGGTTGAAGTTCACCCCGAGCATTCTGCCTGCCTTCAGCCAGTCGACATTCTGTCGGACTGGATCACAATCATTTCCAATAGCCGACTAGGGAAAAGTCATTAACCGCACATAAAGACTCTGACGGCCCCAGGATGATGGTCGACATCGGCCGCTGCGGCCGTGGGGTGGTCTGACGGAATGCCTTACCTGCCGAACAGGGACAAAATCATCTGCGGGGCCTGATTGGCGATGGAGAGGGCCTGAGAGCCGAGCTGTTGTTTGATCTGGAGGGACTGGAGGCGCGCGCTTTCGCGGGCGAGATCGGCGTCGACGAGATTGGAGAGGTTTTTCTCCATGGTCGAGACGAAGGAGGCGTTGAACCGGTCCTGAAGATCAATCGCCTTGGCCTTGGCTCCGAGAAGAGCCATCTGAGCGTTGAGATTGACGAGG
>CAIKWZ010000061.1 GCA_903831255.1 uncultured Alphaproteobacteria bacterium | reverse complement strand
TCGTCCATCACATAGAGACCATACTCATCCGTCAGTTCGTACCAGCGTTCGTCATTGGGATAGTGCGAGGTGCGCACTGCGTTGATGTTGGCCTGCTTCATCAGCTCGATGTCCCGCCGCATGAGCGCCTCGGTCATGATGCGAAAGCCCACAGGCTCATGCTCGTGACGATTGACGCCGCGGATCATGACACGACGTCCGTTCACCCGAACCTCGCCGTCAGCGATCTCGACAGTCCTGAACCCGATACGACGGGAGAGCGCCTGAAGTGTGCGCCCGCTGGCGTCGAGGAGTTCGATCTCAAGATCATAAAGCGCAGGCTGCTCAGCATTCCAGGACCGGACATCAGGGATCCGTCCCTTGAGCTGCACACGGCCATCCGCGCCGCGCTGTCCCGTTAGGTCGAGCGCCACCTGTCCGCCACGATCGAGAACCCGTCCCCGGATCGACGTCGTCCTGTCCGGACCAACTAGATCAAGGGTCAGATCGAGCAACCCGTCGCGAAAGGTCTCGTCGAGACCAGCGCGGACCTCGAAATCCCGAATACGGGTTTTCGGCGTCGCATAGAGATAGACACTGCGCTCAATGCCGCTCAGACGCCAGAAATCCTGGTTTTCGAGATAGCTACCGTCGGACCAGCGATAGACCTCGATCGCAATCGTGTTGGTCCCGGCTTTCACATGCCGCGTAACATCGAACTCGGCAGGAAGCTTGGAATCCTCAAAATACCCCGCCCGCACGCCATTGACCCAGACATAGGTTCCCCCGCCCGCGGCGCCGATGTGGAGAAAGACGTTCTGCCCGGTGAAGGCGGCGGGAAGATCGAACGACCGCCGATAGGAGCCGACCTCGTTCATCTCGTGGGGAATGAAGGGCTGCTTCGTCCCATGAGGATACTGAATGTTGTTGAACAGAGGCTGTCCGAACCCCTGCGCCTGCATCATTCCCGGAACGTTGATCTCGTCCCACAAAGAAACGTCATGGTCGGTGCGATAGAAATCCGCCGGCCTCGAGGAGGGATTTGGGGACCATTTAAAACTCCAGCGCCCGTCCAGCGAGAGAAACCGGGTGGAAATCGTCCGGTCGCGGGTGCGGGCGGCCTCGATCGTCTCGAACGGAAAGAAGCTGGCGCGCGGCGGCTCTCGTCCGACCGAAAAGACCTCGGGACGTTCCCACTCGGCGCGCACGGAAGCAGGGGTGTCGGCGGCAAGACCCGAAAAGGAAGGCGAAAGGCCGAGGATCAGAGCCGCTGCCAACGCGATCCGCCATCTCATCCCGACCTCCCCGACTAAGGCTCCAACCTGCCTACCGCGGCGACACTCACAAATCCAGACGGAGACCCGCTGGCGCACGGCCTGAACGTTCTCTCTGATGGCTGCAAAGTCAGCGCGGGCTGAGGGTTCGCCGCGATCGCCAGCTGTCAGAGACGATCCCGTGCGGCGTGATAGAGCATCCCTGCGCCGTAAAGCGGAGAGCGCAGGAGCTCGCCGCCAGGGAAGCGACGTGGGGACAGGCCCGCAATATCCCGGAGCCTCTCGGAGCGACCGATGAGATCCTCGGCCATCGCCCGGCCGGCCAGCGCCGTCAGCAGGACGCCCTGACCGGAAAACCCAAGCGCGTGAAGACAACGTCCATTCCGTCCGACATCAGGAAGACGAGATCGGGTGATCGAGACCAGTCCGCCCCAGGCGTGCTCGATCCCTAGATCTCTCGCCTGCGGAAAGACGTCTTCGAGAAAGGGACGGACGAAACGCTCGATGTTCGCAGGCGGCCGGACGGTGTATCGCTCACCGCCGCCGAAGATCAGTCGGTTGTCCGAGCTGATCCGGTAATAGTTGACGGCAAATCGCGTATCGGAGACCGCCAGACCGCCACGTATCAGCTGATCGGCCTCGGCAAGCGGCTCCGTCGCAATCTGATAGGCGGCCACGGGCATCACGGCGGAGGTCAGCTGAGGCGCGGGACCTCCGGGGAGCGCATCGCACGCAAGTACGGCGTGATCCGCCAGCACATCCCCACCCTCGGTCCGGATCCGAACGCCGTTCAATGTCGCCTCGATCGCCTGAACCGGACTGTCCTGAAAGATGCGCGCACCGCGCCGGAGGGCCGCCCGGGCCAGTCCAAGCGCGAACTTGAGGGGATGGACCTGAAACCCTCCCATATCGAGGAGACCGCCGAAACTCCGAGCCGACGCCACCCTCTCACGCACCTCTTCAGCGGCGAGATACCGCGCCTCTCCATACCCGATGAACGAGGCGAGCGCGTCAGCTTCACGCTTGAGACCCTCGACGTCCCGGGGACGCGCAGCCACAAGAAGATGACCTCCCTGTCTGAGATCGCACTCGAGGCCCTCCTCAGCGATCAGCGTGAGCACCGATCTCCGCGCCTCCTCGGAGAGAGAAAACAGCCGCCGCGTGCGCTCCGCATCGAACATCCTGATCAGATCGAGGACACCCTGCCTCCAGCCCGGGATCGCCTGTCCGCCGTTTCGGCCGGATGCGCCGAAGCCGACGGATCGCGCTTCAAGAACAACGGCCGACAATCCCCGTTTCGCACACTCAAGGGCCGTCCACAGTCCCGTATAGCCGGCGCCGATGATAACCACGTCAGCTTTCTCATCGGACGAAAGCCCGGCCGCCGACAGAACCTGCGTCCCCCTGGCGTAGTAAGAGCTCATCTCGAAACCGACGCCTGCAGGATCGTGCCGGCCCGCCATCAGACCTTCAACAGGAGATGGTCCCGCTCCCAGGAACTGATCACTCCTTCAAACTGAGCCAGTTCATGCGCCTTGATGCGCTGGAAAGAGGCGCAGAACGCCTCCCCCAGAAGCTCAATCACCGGATCGCACATCGCGAACCGGTCGAGAGCCTCCGAGAGGGTGCGCGGCAGGGTCCGCGGCCGGTCATAGGCATTGCCCTCGACCATCGCTGACGGTTCGAGGCCCTCCTTGATTCCCAGATACCCGCACGCGAGACAGGCGGCCAGCGCCAGGTAGGGATTGGCATCTGCGCCGGGCATCCGGTTCTCGATCCGACGATTTTCCGGGCCCGAAATCGGTACGCGAAGACCGCACGAGCGATTATCAAACCCCCAGTGCAGATTGATCGGCGCCGAGAAATCAGGCCGCATCCTTCGGAAGGAATTGACGTTGGGAGCAAAAAGAGGGGTCGCCTCACCCAGATAGGTCTGCAGACCGCCGACAAAGTGTCGGAACAGAGGAGAGGCGCCGTCCCGGGTGCCGGCGCCGAAACGGTTCTCCCCGCTATCCCTGTCGCTCACCGAGATATGAAGATGCATGGCGCTTCCAGGCTGGTTCTCCATCGGCTTGGCCATGAAGGTGGCGTAGACGCCGTAACGAAGGGCGACCTGGCGAACGATGCGCTTAAAGACGAGCACCTGATCGGAGACATGAACGGCCTCGCCGTGATTGAAGTTGATCTCGAGCTGGGCGGTGCCGCTCTCATGGATCATCGTATCGAGGTGAAGAGACGCCGCCTCCGCATGCTCATAGATCGTCTCGATCAGATCTTCATATTCGGTGATCGCCTCAAGACCGTAGGGCTGCGGCGCGGTCTCGGAGCGTCCGGAGCGGCCCGCAGGCGGCTCAAGAGGGAGGTCGGGATCGGTATTTTTCTGTGTGAGGTAGAACTCCAACTCGGGCGCAACGAGCGGGCGAAGGCCCTCCCGCTCGTAAAGGTCAAGAATACGCTGAAGAACGAAACGCGGCGCAATCTCGAAGGGCGTCCCATCGGTTCTGTAGGCGTCTGCAAACACGAACGCAGTGGGGGTCTTGTATCCCGGGGCCACACAGATCGACCGCGGATCGGGTCGAAGCACGACGTCCGGATCGCTCAGCGCGATCGTCCCAGGATCAACATCAGCATACTCGCCCGTCACCGTCAGCGTATAGATGCTCGAAGGAATACGTAAGGATCCGTCCCTCTCGGTCTGGAGGAACTTCTGCGCCGGCAGGACCTTGCCGCGAACGACGCCGTTAGCGTCCGGAACCAGGCACTCGACTTCGCTGATGCCGTTCTGGCGGATCCAGTGTTCAAAGAAAGCAGCGGGTTCCGACATAAGTCCTCTCCCAGAAGGGTGATCACGACCCTTGTGGTAAGGAGGCTAGCCCGGCGGCTTGATCCTCGACAAGGCCCATCTCGACCGAATGATGGGGGGAGCCGCCTTTTTAAGGCACGCGATCGCCTGGGAAGGGGGTCGCCCGCTCAGAGAGGTTCATGGGCGTCGCCCGTTTAATCATCCAGGGACCGGCCGCGCGCGCGGCGAGAAGCCGCTGACAGGACAGGCCCCTCGGAGGGTCCGGAGATGATTTCAAACTCCCCCTGAACAAGAGACAGGCGCGCGGGCGGCAGGATCTCCTGCAGAGAGTGATCATGGCCGACCCGCAGGGCTCGCACCCGGGCCGTCCAGGCGGCGACTTCACGTCGGGCCAGGTCGCGTAACGCGCTCTCTCGCAGCATCGTCTCACCGCGGCGGAGCCAGCCCCCGGCCGCGAGCGCCAGACGCCTCGCCTCAAGAGCTTCGCGAAACCGGACCGCCACCGCGCCGGCGCCGATGATCAGAGGCGCCTGTCCGGCGATCGCCCGATCAAGATAAGTCAGGTACGGAGCGGACGTCTGATCGTCGAGCGACAGAAGAGACAGGGCCTTCACCCTGCGATCGGCCGTCGAACGCTCAAAGGCGACAAGCGCCCCCGCGCCCAGGAAGCGGGGCGCCTCGTCGATGGGGATAGACAGCCATCGCAGGTCGCCCTCACCCGTTTCGAGGACCAGAACTCGGCGGTCGGCGAACGGATCTGGTTCAATGGCGGCCCTGAGAAGACCCACATGGCGGGCGTTGGGATCCGCTCTGAGCAAAAGCCGGTCGGAGATCCCGACAGACGCTGCAATCCCAGACTCAAGCTCCTCCCGCAGGGAGATCTCCTGCAGCCGCGAGGAGAGATCTGTCGGCAGGCGCCAGCGGCCTTTTGGCGCCCGTGTCGCCAGAGAACGGATCTCAAGCGCCTCAAGCCGCGTCAGAAGATCAGCCTGATGACAGACGAAACTCTCCCCCTCGCGCGCCCGCGCGATAAGGTCCGCATTCAAAGCGACGGTCTCGCGATCCACCGGCGGCGGATGAGCCAGCGCGACCTGCGCCCTGGAACCGAAGGCGGATGAAAGGGCGCTCTCCGCAGCGCGCTGAAGGCGACGCCTGAGAGAGGTTTCCGAAAAGCCGATATCCCGCCCGTCATCCCCACGCGCCGAGATCACAATATGGGAGTGAGGATGGGGAGTGTCGTGATGATCCACAGCGAACCATTGGAGGCCGACGCCCGTCGAGAGCTCAAGGACCGAGAGGGTCTCGCGGATCAGGGGGTGAAGATCGCCCAGCTCCCAGCCCGCCGCCGCACTGAGGACGGCCCGGTAATGAGCCGCCTCGCCTGTAAACGGCTCCAGCGCCTGATGAAGTTCAAGGCGGCTCCCGCCTGCACCATAGAAAGGAGCCCGCGCCCGGTCGGCGCGCGCGCGTTCAAGATACGATCGCTCTTCGGCATCGACGGCCGCCTCCAGAGCGCGATAGGTACGCCCGGCGCCGCGCCCATCCTGCGCGAGATAAGCCCCATGCCGCACAAGCGAAATCCGGCCGCGTTCTCCCGCCTCGATCCTGCGCACGCTGCCCGCCGTGCGGAAGACGCCCCCAGGGAGTCTTGTCGCATCCCGGGAAAATCCACGATCGGGGTCGCCCAGCCTGCTGCGTCGCAACATGGCGGCGCGCCCCAGGCGAGCCGTCACCTCTTTCAGAAGGGCGACATCAGGACGACGCGCTGCGCCCGGAACGAACAGAGGTACCGGATCATCGCTCATGGCGAAGGGCTCCTTCGCCGGGGTCCGCGAGGGCCTCGGACCGGCGCCGGGGTCGCCGCTCCTGCGTTCATTCGACCCTCCTCTCGTCAAGGGCTCAGACCTGTCAGGCAAGTCTCAGGCCATGTCGGACAAAATGGCGCGCTCCTTGCACGAGACCCTTCAGGACAGACGGAATGATCGCATGGAGACGATCGACGACCGCTGGAGAACAGGACTTGCCGGTCTGGGCGTGATGGCGCTCGCCTCCAGCCTCGCCGCCGGAATGACGGCGTTTCATCTGGGATATGCCGACCGTCTCGGCGCACCCGACATACGCCTCGCCGGCTACATCTTTTACGGACCCTGGCGGTATTTCGAATGGCTCGGAGTGCTGGGCCCTGAGGATCGCCCGGCCCTGACAAGCGGCGCCCTCTGCCTCCTGGCGGGTGTCTGCGCATTCCTGACGTTCACCCTTGCAGTAAGGCCGGCCCGATCGCCTGCCGTAACAAGCGCCTTCGGCGATGCGAGGTGGGCGACACAAGACGATATCACGAAGGCGAACCTCTTTTCTTCCGAAGGCGTGCTCCTGGGATGGGCGCATGGGCGCGCGCTGCGTCATCACGGAGATGATCATATCCTGATGATCGCACCGACCAATTCGGGGAAGACCGTGGGCATGACCCTGCCGGCCGCCCTGACCTGGCCTCAGTCCATGATCGTTCTCGATATCAAGTCGGAGGTCTGGAGACTGAGCGCCCGCAGGCGATCCATGATCGGCCCGGTCTACAAGTTCGCACCGGCCTCAACTCAGAGCCATCGGTTCAATCCCCTGACATCGATCCGTCAGGGCGTGCACGAAGTGCGGGACGCCCAGCTGCTCGCGGATGTGTTGATTGACCCCGACGGCTCGCAGAGATCCCGCTCCCACTGGGAGCTGCGCGCGGGAGAACTTCTGACCGCCTTGTGTCTGTGGACGC
Source organism: uncultured Alphaproteobacteria bacterium (assembly GCA_903831255.1). Lineage (GTDB taxonomy): Bacteria > Pseudomonadota > Alphaproteobacteria > Caulobacterales > Hyphomonadaceae > UBA7672. The sequence continues at coordinate 22,820 of CAIKWZ010000061.1, read as the reverse complement.
TCTACGCGGAAGAGGAAAAGACCCTGAGGCGGGTGGCCGAACTGCTCTCGGATCCTGATCGTCCGGCGGGTGTCCTGCTCGAAGACATGGTCCGGGCCGGCATTTCAGCAGGTCGACCCCACCCCGTCGTGGCGGGGATCGCACGCCAGCTGCTCGACATGGCGGATGCGGAACGTTCGGGAGTGATCTCCACGGCGCTTGGACGTCTGACGACCTTTCGCGATCCGATCCTGGCCGCTGCGACAGAGACCTCGGATTTCTCCATCGAGGATCTGGCCCGCTCCGGCTCTCCGGCCACACTCTACATATGTGCGCCGCCTGAGGATCTTGGCCGACTGAGACCGGTTCTTCGCCTGATGCTCAACATGACGTTCAAGCGTCTGACGGAAATCGCAGCCAACGAAAAGTCGCCTCAGCCTGTGCTGCTTCTGCTCGACGAATTTCCCCAGCTGGGCCGTCTCGATTTTCTGGAGGATGCGCTTGCCTTCATCCGCGCCTATGGACTCAGAGCCTGCCTGATCGCGCAGTCTCTCACCCAGATCTCCCGCATCTATGGAGAAAACTCCTCGATCGTCGATAACTGCAGCATTCGCATCGCCTTCGCCTGCAATGATGAGCGATCGGCGCGTCGGATTTCCGACATGCTCGGGCAGTCAACCCACGCCCGAAGACGCACGACCCACCGCGGCGAGGGAGGAGGTCTTCTGCCCGATCCGATCTCCAGCTCGATCCAGGAAAACGCCCGCCCTTTGATGACGCCGGGAGAAATCATGCGTCTTCCCGCCGATGACTGCCTGATCCTCGCCCGCGCGACCCCGCCCATTCGAGCGAGGAAGCTGCGCTATTTCGCCATTCCTCAGCTCAGCGCCCTTATCGCTTCCCCGCCCCCGCTGATCCTCTCGCCGCAGCCCGCCCCCGACTGGCGCGATCGTGTGTGGCGCCCGGAGGCATCAGACGTCCCGGACGTCGTGCCTGCCAGCCCGCCGTCTCATGGCCATCAGGCTGGAAAAGGAAGCATTCCCGATCTCTTCGACGAAGATCCCAGAGGTTCAGACAGTCTCTCCGAGGCCACCTGACAGCAGAGGACGACCCATGCGACGCAAGCCCCTTTCCGTGACCGTTCCCGAAGCCATCCTCGAAGGCGTCCGACGGACCTCAGACATCCAGGGACGGAAGGTCTCCGACATCGTCGAAGACGCTCTGTCGCTCTATCTGCGCCATACAGACCCTGAGCTCGGCCATGGCGCTGTTCTGTCCTCCCTCGACCGGATCCACATGCGACTGACCCGTGTTGAACGGGCCCAGGAGGCGCATTTCGAGCTGACGGCCCATGCGGCGCGTTTCTCCATGGGACTGGCGCCGGAGATCCCCGAATACGACGAACCGGCTCTGAGATCCCGTGGGGCCAGACGCCTCAGCGAAGTGATGACAGCGATCATCACCCGCCTTTCAGGAGGACGCAGCCTGTGGCGGTCGACACTCGCCCCGGAACTTCTGGTCCCGCGTCCGGCATCCTCTCCAGGAGGCTCACAGGCTCAGCCAGCCCCCGGGAACAGCGCCCCCCAGGGGGCGGGAGACCGAACCGAGGCTCGCGAGCAAGCCCCGTCAGTCTGAGGCGGTGGGAATGAAGTTGCCGTGAAAGCCAGGAGGGATGACATGCGGGATGGTCACCGTCGCCACCGCTTCTCCGGCGATATGACGCGCCTCGAGGATCACGAGATCGGTGGTCGAATGCGTCTCGTCGATGACGAAGCCGATAAGCCAGCCCTCATCCTCGGCGGCGCCGGGATGGGAGGGAACGAAGACGAACTCACCCGGATACCGACCGGGCCCGAATTCCCGGATCTGTCGCTCGCCCGTCTGAAGATCATGCCGCAGCAGGCGACCATCGCTCAGAGAGGCATTGGAGCTGGCAAGTGACCCGACCGAATAAGCGAACCTGTAGGCCTGACCGGTCAAACGCTCATCGATCCGCGGAAACTCCTGCGGATCAGCATCAAGAACCGTGCGCGTCACGGATCTCGACACAGGATCGATGACAAGCCTCTCGAAGCGAAGATCGGGAGACCCCGGCCCGAAAGGATCATTCGAGAACATCGTTTCATGCACGCACGCATCCATCACGACGGCGCCGTCTTCGCGCTCATAGGCGTTGGCGACATGAAAGATGTAGCAGGGATCGAGGTCGCACCAGATGATGTCGGATCCAGCGCCCTCGCGGGGCAGAAGACCGATCCGCGCCTGATGGGCTGGGTTCCATCGGTAGGGAAATCCGGCGCCTGAAACCAGAGCCGCCATAGAAAACGTGACCGGCAGATCCATCACCGCCACAAATCGCCGTGTGATCATGCAGTCATGGATGGAGGGACCGTTTCGAACGGCGACCGGCTCGCGCCGTCTGACCCGACCGTCGGTTCCGACAACGACATGCCAGACAGTCGACTGATCGCGACCATAATAGCAGATGGCGTGCTGCTCCCCGGTTTCCGGATCCAGATGAGGATGGGCGGAATAGGCCGTCTCAAGGCTGCCGTCGAAAGGATTATGACGAAGGGTTTCCAGCGTGTCGCTGATCTCTGCGGGATACCCTCCGGCCTCAACGATCGCCCAGATGCGTCCGGCATGACCTATGACGTTGGTGTTGGGATTGTCCTGATGTCCGTTTCGAACGCCTGGCGCAGGCGTCTCGCCCAAAGCGCGGCTGACCCGCTCAGAGCGAACCCACCGATTTCGATACCAGAGCGCGCGTCCATCCTGAAGACGGACGCCATGCAGCATGGCGTCTCCAAGAAACCAGTGATGCGTCGCCGGGTTCGGCGCCTTAAGCGGGTTGGGTCCATTTCGGACATAAAGCCCGTTGAGACCCGCCGGGATCTCACCCGTGACTTTGAGCTCGGTCAGGGTCTCCTCGGTCTTCATGGGTGTGTGCACGCCCATAAGATAGGGGTTGGGGTCTTTCGCGGTCCGATGACGTCGATTGAATGCGGCAACCGCTTCAACCCCGGCGCCGACAACGCCACGAATCACACCTTCGACAACGCTCGCCAATGTCGGCTCCTCCACTCTCGAAGCGGGAGCGTCATCTTCGCGTTCCCTGCAGCGTCAGTACTCGTCCGCCCGCTGACAGTGTCAAGCGCTGAGTGTCCAGAGGAAACGCGGCCGGATCCCTTGAGGGCGCGGAACGCCCCCTTCAGGCTGTCAGCCGACCGGATCTGAAATCATGAAGAGCCTGACGAACCTCCGCCTCGCTGGTCATAACGAATGGCCCAAGCTGAACGATGGGCTCACCGAGGGGACGGCCAGCGAGAAGTATCGCACGGGACGGGGCGAGCGCGGTCAGCACGACCCCGTCAGCTGACGCCGATGTCTCAAGCACAGCCATACGCCTTGAAGGCGTGCGTGTATCCCCGATCGAGACCTCGCCGCGATAGACATAAACAAACGCGTTCATCTCCGGCGACAGGTCCTGCTGGAAACGCGCGCCCTCAGGAAGAACAAGATCGAGAAAGAGGGGCTGAGTGGCGTCCCGGACGACGGCGCCCGTCACGCCATGAGAGCTTCCTGCAATGACCACAGCCGACACGCCCTCGGTCGTCGTGAAGGAAGGAAGGTCACGGGCGGTGAAATCCTGATACCAGGGTTCGCGCATCTTCTCGCGGGCGGGCAGATTGAGCCACAGCTGAAAGCCCTCCATCACGCCGTCGGCCTGCTGGGGAATTTCCGAGTGAATGACACCCCGCCCCGCGGTCATCCACTGAACGCCGCCAGGTTCGAGCAGGCCCTCATTTCCAGCGCTGTCACGATGAAGCATGCGTCCCGCCAGCATATAGGTGACGGTCTCAAAGCCCCGATGTGGGTGGTCTGGAAATCCGGCGATATAATCGCGGGGATCATCGCTTCCGAAAGCGTCCAGCATCAGGAACGGATCAAGTCTGCGCTGAAGGGTGTGAGACAGGACCCGGGTGAGCTTGACGCCGGCCCCGTCGGTGGTCTCCTGACCCGCAACGAGAGCCTCAACCCGTCGTGAGCGGATCACCGCGGGCGCAGCGCGATCAGCATGGGCCATAACCTATCTCCGGTTGATCACAAGCCGGCCCGCGCCTTTCAGCAGTCGGGGACAGCTGACGAACCATAGACGGTCTGGATCCTTCAGACCAGCCTGGCGCGGCGGGCCAGCGTCGCAGGGCGGCCCCGCAGCTCCGGGGACATCTTAGCCGGAAGACAAGAAGCGGCGCTTACCCTGGCGGCTCTTCAGCCGGACGACGCAGGGGCGGGATCCTCCCGCGAACCAGACACCGCCAGATCCACTCGAACGGACCGTATGTGAAATGCCGGAGCCACGGACCGGACCAAAGGAGAATGAAAGCCCAGACCGAGATCACGACCATCATCAGCTCAGCTCGCGACAAGGCGCCGAAGAGGCCGAGGCCAAAGCCGCAGAAAACAAGGGTCGTGATCAGCGAGGTGAGGAGATAGTTCGAAAGCGCCATGCGTCCGACCGCCGCCAGCGCCCCTCTCAACGGCCCCAGAACGCCCTGCCGAAGACACAGGAGCATGACGCTTGCATGGGCCAGAGCGATGAACGGCCGCGGTATCGCGCTCCAGGCACCCATTTCATTGAGAACCACCACATCGAAGTCCGCGTCCCAGGCCCGCCAGGCGAGCCATGCCGTGACCGGGACCGCAAGCCCATATCCGAGAGCAGCCAGACAAATGTAAGATCCCACCGACCAGCCTAACGAGAAAAAGCCGGAACGAAACAGAACGATCCCGATCATCATCTGACCGATCGCCTCGATGACCTCGAAGGGAAGAAGTTCAGGATAGATAAAGGCGAGATTGGAAGCTCTCCCTCCGACCGCCTCCAGAAACCCGCCTCCCATGGCGGCGATCTCCGCATCGCGCGCCTCTGCAGGCGGATCGAGCGCGAAGCTCGCCGCCGCCCAGGCCTCGACGTCTGCGGGCGCAGCGCCAGGCTGAGAAGCGGCCAGCCGAAGGTCCTCAAGCGCAATGCCGATCGCCACATTGAGGGTCGTCAGAACCGCGAGGATACACACCCCGCCAATGAAAAGCGTCCGCTGAGTAAGGTTGCGGAAGGCGAAGACCAGAGCACCGGCAATCGCGTAACAGACCAGAATATCTCCCCACCAGAGAAGGAAGGCATGGAGAAGTCCGAAAACCAGAAGCCAGGCCATCCGGCGATAGTGAATGCTGACGGGTCCCGGCCGCTGGCCTTCCGCCCGCTCCGCAATGAGAACCATCGAGGCGCCGAACAGCATCGTGAACAGACCGCGCATCTTGCCGTCTGTCAGGACGAAATTGATCGACCACATCCAGAAATCGGCGCCTTCATAGCCCCCGGCAAAGGTCGGATCGAGATAAGCCGTCGCAGGCAGTCCCATGCCGACGATGTTCATAAGGAGAATGCCAAGTACGGCGAACCCACGCACAACATCGATCGCTTCGATGCGTTCAGCTGATAGGCTCATGTGTGCGCCCCTCCCTTGATCATGGAGCAAGGATCCGAGCTCGTATCGCCAAGTCAATGGCGACGCGCCGACGTCGCATAGATCAACCGATCATCTGGCCTCTCTCGCGCCTGGACGACGAACCATGGAATTGGAATAACCAGCCCCGCGAGAAGCTCGGCGCGAAGTCGCGGCGTGAACTGCATCCCTCCGAACGCCAGGCTCGAGATGACTTCGCTCAGAGTCGACCTCGCAGAGCGGCCTCAACCTCAGGATGCGTCAGCCGCCCCTGAAGCACATTGAGGCCCGCAGCGAGATGACGATCGCTCGCCATGGCCCCTTGGGCGCCCTGATCGGCAAGCGCCAGAACGAACGGGAGAGTGGCCGAGGTGAGGGCCAGAGTTGACGTCCGGGCGACCGCGGCAGGCATGTTGGTGACGCAGTAATGGGTCACCCCTTCCTCAACATAGACCGGATCATCATGCGTGGTCGGCCGGCTGGTCTCGAAACAGCCGCCCTGATCGATGGCGATATCGACGATCACGGATCCGGGCCGCATCCGCGCCACATCCGAGCGGGAGAGAATCCGGGGCGCCGACGATCCGGGAACGAGAACGGCTCCGATCACCAGATCCGCTCCCATCACAGCGTCGCTGACCGCCCCGCGGGTCGAATACAGAGCCTCCATGCGCCCTCCATAGACGTCATTGACATGGCGGAGTCGATCAACAGCGCGATCGAAAACCGTGACGCGAGCGCCCAGTCCAAGAGCCATCTGGGCGGCGTTCAGCCCGGCGGCGCCGGCGCCGATCACCACCACCTTCCCGGCCTGAACGCCGGTCACTCCGCCCAGAAGAACCCCGGCGCCGCCCCCGGGAATCTCGAGGTATCGGGCGCCCACCTGAACCGACAGGCGGCCGGCAACCTCGCTCATCGGCGCAAGCAGCGGGAGCCCGCCGCGGATGTCCGTGACCGTCTCATAGGCGATGCACGTCGCCCCGGACGACATCAGAGCCGTCGCCTGGACGGGATCCGGCGCGAGATGGAGATAGGTGAAAAGGACATGATGCGGTTTCAGGCGGGCGATCTCCGCTGGCTGAGGCTCCTTCACCTTCACGATCAGATCGGATGCGGCGAAGACCTGATCAGCCGTCTCGAGCACAACGGCGCCGGCCTCCGTAAACACTTGATCTCCGAACCCGATGGCCCGGCCGGCGCCGGCCTCGACGGAGACCTGATGCCCGCGCGCCGTCAGCTCCCGGACGCCGGCTGGGGTCAGACCGACACGAAACTCCCGATTCTTGACTTCCTTCGGAACGCCTACCCGCATCGACCCGCTCCCGACAAAAATTCAGCCCCAGCAAGAAGGGGCCATCCGCCCCCAGCATATATAAGCATTGATAACATAAGTCGACGCCCCCCTTGGCGGGCCTGGACAATAGACTGAGCCGCCATCATGACCGGACGCGGCTCCAGCCCGCCTGAATAGTCCTCGCAGAGACAGACATCGGACCGCCCTCGACTGACCGCAAGCCCCTGACGGGTAAGACAAAATGAAAATGCGCGCCGGGAGACCCGACGCGCATCCTCATCAGTCCGCCTTGATTGGTATCAGAAACGCTTACGCGCCTCGAGGGAGAGCGTCCTCGGCGCGCCCAGCGAGCAGCGATAAAGCGTGCTGCCGGTGGTCGCATTGCGAAGCCCGAAATTGACATCGTTGGGCTGCCCGAAACGCACGCCGCAGGCAAGTTCGTTTCCGAGGTTCTGCCCCGCGAGCGCCACCACCCATTCGCTCGGCTGGTGCTCGAACTCGATACGCGCGCCCACGAAGGTGTGCTCAGGCTCGGTCACCATCGGATCATTATCTCCCGTCGAGGAGAGAATGGCGTCCGAGATGTAGGAGACATCGGTACGGATTCCCATCGTCCACTCTTCCGACAGGTCGCGCTCATAGCGGACATAGCCGTTGAGCTGAAGCTCAGAGGTGAACGGCACCCGGGCGCCGGTCAGATCCTGAGTCCCGCCCTTTCCGGGAAGACCCGGGGCGCCTTTGAAGGACGCGTATTTGGAGTCGAGGAAGGTCCCTGAAAGGTTGACCGTGAGGTTCTCGGTCGGCGTTGCCGTCAGATCCCACTCCGCCCCGTTGATCTCGAGCGACCCGTTATTGCGAACGGCGAAGGAGACGCCGTCGAAGGTGCGGAACTGATAGTCCTCGACCTTGGTCTGGAAGACGGCGAGGTTGGAGACAAGAAGCCCCTGAAGCAGGGTGGACTTGACGCCCGCCTCGATGTTCTCCGTCGTCTCAGGGCGGAACTTTCGCGCCTGGCCGACGAGCGCGGTGTTACGGCCGCTGTCAAAGCCGCCGGATTTAAACCCGTTCGACCAGCTTGCGTAGAACATCACGTCATCAACCGGCTTATAGGACGTGCCGAGACGATAGGTGGCGCGATCCTGCGAGAGGTCGAGAACCGTGTTTTCTGTCGCGGCCGCATCCTGGGTGTTGAAGGACTTCTGGTCGAACAGTCCAGCCTTTTCATCCTTGGAGTAGCGGGCGCCGGCTGTGACATCCCAGGTGTCGGTGATCTTGTAGGTGCCCTGCCAGAAAGCCGCGAGCGCTTTGGTATTCTGATCAAAGTCCGTGTAGGACGACGGCGCTTTGGCGCCGGCGCGACAGGCCGCAAGCTGAGCAGCAGTGCGGGTGTTTTTGACAAAAACCTCGCAATAGGGCGCATCGATGAAGCGCGTATCGCCGATCGTGAAGTCTTCCTCATACTGATAGAGGCCAGCCACATAGTTGAGCTTGCCGCCGAGGACATCCGGAGAAATGATCTGCAGCTCGTTCGAGTAGCTCTCGCTGGCGTAGCGACCGTCGCGCGGCGTCAGCCCCAGCGGGAACCCGCCCGTGCTCTGCTGGTACTGGGCGTTCTTCCAGTCGCGATAGCCGCTGATCAGCTTCACCGTATAGTCATTGCCAAGATCCCAGGTCAGCTCGCTGGAGACGCCGTACTGCTTGTCGTTGAGATTGCCTTCGCTTTCCTGGCGAACCGTGAGGGTGTAGGTATTCGTGAGGATCGGCACATCGCCGATCAGGGGCCCGGTCGTTCCATCAGGATCCAGAGCCCTCCGCCAGTTGGCCTCAGCCGCCGGGGTGACGCTCTCCTTGACAACCGTGCTGATCGGAATGCCGTCGCCGGTCATCCTCTGGAAGTCGCCCTTGACGGTCCAGGTCAGATTGGGCGCGATGTCCCACTCGGCGCCAAGACGGACAGACTGCGTCTCGCTATAGGAGATATCCTTTCCGGTGAGCACGTTGGTCCCATAACCATCGCGGGTATCCATCATGACCGCAAGACGGGTGCGGAACGTGTCGGACAGTGGAACATCAACCGCTAGATCACCCTTCACGCGTCCAAAGCTGCCCATGAGCACCCCGGCCTGGCCGCCAAAGCTCTTGCCGGGATCCGAGGTGCGGATGTTAATCGCACCCATCGAGGCGTTACGGCCGAACAGCGTGCCCTGAGGCCCGCGAAGAACCTCGACAGCGCCGACATCATTAAGGCCTGCGAGCAGCGAACCGACCCGCGGCACATAGACCCCATCCACAAAGACGGCGACCGACGGCTCGATGGCGGTATTGCCAGAGGTGCCGATGCCACGGATCGATACCCGCGTATTGGTCGTCTGAGGGGCGGTGGCGAAGCTCAGGCCGGGAGTGATGAATTTAAGATCCCGAATATCCTTGACCCCTGCCTCTTCCAGGGTCTCGGCGCTGAAGGCCGAAATGGAGATCGGAACGTCCTGAACATCCTCTTCGCGCTTCTGGGCGGTCACGACGATCACATCGCGCCGGACGCGCTCCTCGCCATCCGCGGGCGCTGCAGGCGTCTGACCAAAGGCCGATCCCGACGCGACGGCGCCGAGCACGCCGCCCATGGCGACACTGCTCCAGAATTTCCGTTTCATAAGTATCCTCCTGCGTGATCCGACTTCGAGCGGATTTCTGACCAAAATCCTGACAGCGTCTGTCCTAAAGTCAACGGATGAGACGGTCTGGTAGCATAATTACCCCCCACACATGTTTAAGGGCCACAGTCGACAGATCGGGCGGACGACCCGCCAGCGTCCAGCCCGCTCACACCCGGATCGACATCCCCTTGACCTCAAGGATCCGTCGACCGACAGAGAAACGACGCCGTAGGATCGGACTGAGACTGTTACTCGCCATGCTGATGCTTCCTGGCCGGTCAAGCGCATTGCCTATGTCGGTCTGGAGGCCTGCATCATGACGGAAGTCCTTCGCACCCCCGATGGCGCGCCCTTCGTCCGGACACCCGACGAGGCCTTCATCAATCTGCCGGACTTCGCGTTCGCGCCGAACTATTTCGACGTGGACGGACTGCGGATGCATTATGTCGATGCAGGTCCGCGATCGGGCCCGATCGCCCTGCTCATGCACGGCATGCCAACCTGGAGCTTTCTCAACCGGCACATCATCAACGCCCTCACACAGAAGGGTTGGCGCTGCATCGCCGCCGATCACATCGGGTTTGGCCGCTCGGACAAGGTGACGGACGATAGCTGGTACTCGCTCGCGAGGCATGTCGAAGCCCATCGTCGCCTGATCGAGCACCTCGATCTCCGGGACATCACACTGTTCTGTCAGGACTGGGGAGGTCCGATCGGCCTTGCGCAACCCGTCCTCGCCCCTGAACGTTTCTCGCGTCTGGTGATCATGAACACCTGGCTGCATCATGCCGAATATGTCTATTCCGACGCTCTGCGTCTCTGGCGGTCCCGCTGGGAGACAGAGGGCCTGTTTGCGTCGAACATTCCTGAACGTCTGTCGATCGGATGGTTCATGATGATCCCGTTCGGCTACATGAAGCCCGCCGATCTGTTCGCAATTGTTCAAACCGGGGCTCACCCCCCGCTCGCGCCCGCGCACGAGGCGGTCAGACGGGGATATGACGCACCTTTTTCGGGACTCGACCGGGCGGCCCACGCCGGCCTGAGGCGCTTTCCCCTGAGCCTGCCCTTCGCCAATCCCGAAGGCGGCGGCGCAGACCTCCAGGCGCGATGCTGGAAGGAACTCCTGACCTGGAGACAGCCCATCCACTTCATCTGGGGCGGAACAGACGACATCTTCACGGAAGAATGGGGACGGAACTGGGCAAGCCGCTACCCTCAGGCAACCTTTGATCTACTGCCGGACGCCTTCCACTTCCTTCAGGAAACCCACGGAACGCAGATCGCGGACATTTTCCTCACGCGCCTGGCAGAGCCCGTCAGCTGAGGAGAGCCGCCTCCAGGCTGATCCCAAGACCGGGCTCGTCGCCCAGTCGGGCGCACCCCTCCGTCACCTGAGCCAGCGGCCCCATGAATTCTGTGCGCAGGGGATTATCATTGGCGTCGACCTCGAGGCGGTCTCCCGGACCGCCGAACGCTGCAAGGAAATGCGCCGAGTGCAGAAGGCCGACCCCGCCTCCAAGATAATGCGGACAGAAGCGAAGACCCGCCGACCGGATGGCGTGCGCAACGGGTATACAGCCCGACAAACCGCCCCACTTGGCCACATCAGGCTGCACTACGCCGAAGGCGCCCGACGCGATCAGATCATTAAATCCTCCCGCGCCGCGGACATTCTCCCCTGCAGCGAGGGCAATCGGGCTCGAGGCGGCAAGACCGCGCCACTCCTCCATTGGTCGATCCGCCCTTATGGGCTCCTCGACCCACGAAGGGCCGAGGTCCGCAAGATGTGCGATCTCGCGCCTCGCCTGCTCGGCAGACCAGGCCTGATTGGCGTCAATCATGATCTCGGCGTCCGGACCCGCCGCCTCACGCACAGCTTCAAGATTGCGGCGATCCCGTTCGGCGCCGAAACCGACTTTGAGTTTGAAGGCGTGGTATCCCTCCGCCCGCGCCCTGCTGACCATATCTTCGGGGCCGTCCGGATTAAGGCCGCTGGCGTAGAGGGGGGCGATATCGCTTATCCCCCCAAGATAGCGCCAAAGGGGAAGGTCCGCACGGCGCGCCAGAAGGTCCCACAGGGCGAGATCGACCCCCGCGATCGCGTGCGCGAAAGGCCCGGGTTCCCCTGACTGCAGCGCCAGCACATCTGTTCGCCGATCCAGAAACTCAAAGGCCTCCTCCGCCCCGGCGTAGGATCTGGAGACCAGGAGCGGGGCAAGGATCGTCTCGATCAATCGCTGACGGTGCTCTCCGCCACAGGCGGGAAAGTTACACCAGACCTCTCCCCATCCATGGGCGCCCTCATCATCCTCAACCCGGACAAAAAGAGCGGGCCGCTCATACATGATCCCGAACGACGTCTGGACAGGCCGGCTCACCGGCCGCTTCAGGAGGAAGGTCTCCACCCGCGAAGGCTTGAGAAGAGCATGCTCAGGCATGGCGGTCTGGGCCTTTTCGCGACAGAGAGGGAGATTGCCTGAAGCGACAAACTCATGATGGATGCACTCTCAGCACAGGACTGCGACATGATCCAGACGACGCCGCAATCGTGGGACTATATCATTATCGGAGCCGGATCGGCTGGCTGCCTGCTCGCCAACCGTCTGAGCGCAGATCCCAGCTGCCGGGTCCTTCTGCTCGAGGCAGGAGGAGAGGCCCGCAATCTCTGGCTTCACCTGCCAATCGGATATTTCCGCACCATCTATGATCCCCGTTTCGCCTGGGCCTTCGCCACCGAGCCCCAGGCCGCGACGGGAGATCGCTCCATCATCTGGCCGAGAGGAAAGGTTCTGGGCGGATCGAGCGCGATCAATGGTCTCATCTATATTCGCGGACAGAAGGCTGACTTCGACGATTGGGAACGGTCCGGAGCCAGAGGCTGGAGCTACAAGGACGTGCTGCCCTGGTTTCGCAGGTCCGAGCGCTACTCGGGACCGGCAAGCCCCTATCATGGGACGGACGGCGAGCTTGGCGTCAGCCCCCTGCGCATGGATCATCCCTGCTGCGCGGCATGGCTCGAGGCCGGAACGGAGGCCGGGTATTCGCAGACGGAAGATTTCAATGGGGATCAGGATACCGGCCTCGGGACCTATCAGGTCACCCTGGACGGGCGCTGGCGGTCGAGCGCAGCGACCGCCTTTCTCAATCCGGTCCGTCGGCGCCCCAACCTGACCGTAATCACCCGAGCGCATGTCGCCAGAATACTGACCCGCGGCAATCGCGCGGAAGGCGTCGAATGGATACGCGACGGAGCCCTCGAGCAGGCGCATGCCGACAGCGAGGTGATCCTCAGCGCCGGCGCGCTCCAGTCCCCGCAGATTCTTCAGCTATCAGGCATTGGACCGGCAGATCTGTTGAACCGCGTGGGGATCCCACCGGTCCTCCATAGTCCCGGCGTGGGGGCTGATCTTCAGGATCATTATCAGGCGCGTGTGATCGTTCGCCTCAGGCGGCCTCAGTCGCTGAACGACGATATCAGACATCCATTACGCCTCGCCTCTATGGCCAAAGACTGGGCGATCCACGCCCGTGGACCTCTCACAGTGAGCGCAGGCCAGGTCGGCGGCATGGTGGCGAGCCCTGAAGCCTCAGATGGTCGTCCGGACATCCTGTTCAACGTCATGCCGCTATCGGTCGACAAACCGGGGGATGACCTTCACCGGTTTTCAGGCTTCTCCGCATCCGTCACACAGTGCCGACCCACGTCACGAGGACAGGTCGAGCTCGCCTCAGAAGATCCGCTGGCGCCGCCGCGGATCGTCACCAACTACCTGACGACAGACAAAGACATTCGAACCCTTCGCGAAGGTTTGAAGGTGCTCAGGGAGATCTATAACCAGCCGGCCTTCGCGCGGCTCAAGACCGATGAGGAGTACATGCCTGGGAATGGCGTTCGGTCGGATGCCGATCTCGAGACGTTCGCCAGGACACGGGGCGGGACCGTCTTTCACGCCAGCGGGACATGCCGCATGGGCGAAGATGATCAGGCGGTCGTCGATCCGCAATTACGTGTCAGGGGCATCGACAGGCTGCGCGTGATCGACGCCTCCGTGATGCCGTCCATGGTGTCGGCCAATACGAACGCCGCTACGATCATGATCGCCGAAAAGGGCGCCGACATGATTCTGAAATCACGCGGGCCGATCTGAGACAGGCGCGCCACTCAAGTCGCAACTTCAGACCAGTTGGAAATGAACCAGCCGGACGCCGCGCCAGTCCGGAGTGATCGGCTCATGTCGGGTATAGACGATGGATCGCCCGCTCACACCGATCCACGTCGAGAGAGAAAGACCCAGACGATCAATGAGGTCAGGCTCGAGACCCGAGAACGGCTCATCCAGGAGAAGGACCTGAGGGCGGGCAAGAACTGCGCGCGCAATCGCCAGCCTTCGCCGTTCGCCTCCGGAAAACAGCGACACGTCGCTCTCTAGACCCTCAGATCGGGCCCGCAGAAATTCGCCGGCGCAGGATGTCTCAATCGCTTGGTCAAGATCTTCATCCGAAGCGTCAGGACACGCAAGACATAGAGCCTCTCTCACCGATCCGGGAAGAAACTCGGGGAACTGAGGCGCCAGCGCCACATGCTCGAGAACCGCTGCGGTGCGAACCGTCTCAAATCTATGACCGCCATAGCTGAGCGCGCCCGACCGCGGAGATCTCAGGCGCGCAAGGGTTTCCAGAAGCGTAGTCTTTCCGCAGCCGGAGGGACCCGAGATCTCGATGACAGATCCAGCCTCGCAATCGAGGTTCAGCGGAGATGTCGCATGCCCATCCCCGATAGCGGAGACGACCAGGTTCCGGGCGCTTATGGGCAGCACCGTAGAAAGCGATATCCCCTGCGGCGGATCCGGGGGGTCGTTGACCTGTCGCAGACGAGCCAGGAGCCTTGCCGACGCGTCACGCGCCCGAGGCGCCGCGTCCATCACTCGCGCCATGGCCCCGCACGCCTCAAAGGCGGCGATGAGACTGAGCGCCGCTCCGGCGACGATCGCCGTGTCTGCAGATCCGGAAATCCGCATCAGCAGGATCGCCGCCACTGAACCGCCAACAGTCGACGTGAGAGCGCCGAGGCGACGATGAGGCGCCTCAAGCCGGGAGGCCGCCATCGCCGCATCATCCATTCGCGTGAAGGCCGATCGGGCCTCCCGGTCGAGAGCCTTCAGGATATCGAGTTCGAGGGCGTTCTCGACGAGACGGGAAACCACCTCCCGCGCCTCACGTTGCGCTTGCGCCGCCTCTGCGGCGAGACGACGTGTCCGGACACTGACGGACCATGGCAGAAGGAAACCGAAAACCATGAAGGCGATCCCCGCCGTCCATGCTGTGACCGGGTCCGCGAGCGTCGTCCATCCGATGGCGACCAGAGCGGAGGCAGCAGCAGCTGCAGCCGGTGAAACCACTCTGAGAAATCCTCCCTCAGCGGCTTCAACATCGTCAATAAGGGTGGAGAGTTCACCCGAGGGCGTGGCGCGCATGCCGGACGAGGAGAATGCTGCACGTTCAAACAGGGCGGGTCGCAGGACAGCCGACAACCTCAGGATGGCGGCGTGACCGATAACCTGATCCCCATAGCGGGCAAGAACACGTGTGAAGGCGAGGCCGCGGATAGCTGCGCTTGGAATGAGGTGATTGAACGCCGCCCCGGCGCCTGCAAGGCCGGCGAGCGCTGAAGCGGCGAGGAACCATCCCGAGAGGCCAAGAAGAGCGACCCCGGCGATCGCCGAGACCGTTGAAAGACAGAGAGCTGCGGCGAAGCGCTCCGGCCCGGGTCGCCCAAGCAGGGTCCATAAGCCGATCATGACAGCCTCACCCCACCCGACGGCTCCAGCCGGACGATGTGATCGGCAGCCTGTGCGCTCTTAGGCCGGTGGGTCGTCAGAAGAATGGTCCTGCCGGGCGCCAGATCGCGCAGCACTTTGAGGAAGGAGGCCTCAGAGGCTTCATCCAGATGTGCTGTGGGCTCGTCCAGAAGCAGAATCCGACGCCCCCCGATCAGGATGCGCGCAAGGGCGAGCTTCTGTCGCTCGCCTCCCGACAGGGTCTCGCCAGACCGTCCCATCTGTCGTTTCAGCCCCTGATCGGACGCCTGCCCCAGATGGCCCAGCCCAACCCGTTGAAGCGCCTCCACAAGCGCCTGATCCCCGGCCTCAGGCGCCGCCAGTCGCAGGTCGGCGGCCAGATCGCCCCCTCCGCTCCAGGGCGTTTGCGGGACATATCCGACGCTGTCGGCGAGGCTCTCCCCGGGTCTCAGCATTCGCCCATTGACATAGATCCCTCCACGCTCAACCGACGCGAGCCCGAGAAGGGCAAGGAGACAGGCCGTCTTTCCCGAACCTGAGGGCCCGACGAGGGCGATGATCTCTCCGGGACGCGCCTCGAAATCGATACCCTTCGCCCCAGTCCGTCCAGAGGATCGTGCGACATCCGCCTGCACGAAACGAAGAGAGGGCGCCTCGGCGAGAGGCTCAAGACGGCGCCCGGGCGCAGGAGCCTTTTCAATCCACTCCGAGAGGACCTCGGCGGCAGAAACCGCAGCGGCGCGTTCATGATGGAGGGCTGACAATCGTCGAACAGGAGCGAAGAACTCCGGAGCGATCACAAGAAGCGTCATTCCCTCTCTGAGCGTCAGCGTTTCACCCGTATCGATCGGGAAGATGCCGAGAAGACTGAAGCCGACATAAACAGCCGCAAGGGCGACGGACACCGCACTGAAGAATTCAAGAACCGCCCCTGAGAGAAAGGCGCTTCTGAGAACCGCCAGCGTCCGAGTCTCGAGATCAACGCACAACCGGGACAACAGGTCCCGCTCGCGACCAACGGCCCGGAAAGCCCGCAGCGTTCCGGCGCAAGCCGTCCGCGACTGGAAGGACCCGGCGAGCGTCTCAAGGGCGGCCTGTTCGGCTGCAGCGACCCTGACGGTCTCCGAAGCGGTGAGCCAGATGAAAACCGGAAGCGCCGCAAGCGACACAAAGAGTATCAGGGCGACGACGACCGACTGTGACGCCGCAACCCCAAGAATCAAAATCGGGCCCAGAATCGCTTGCCTCATGCCCGGGATCCAGCCGGACACCCAGCCCGCAAGTCGTGCGCTTCGGTCGACAATGCGGCTTGAGACCTCGCCGGGCGCCATTCCCGTCACAAAAGCAGCGCCGGAGGTCTGAAAAGCGATTGCGACCTCACATCGCGCCGCCGAGGCGGCGATACGTCCCGCATGGGTCGACATCCGATCCGACAGCCAGAGACAGACCGCCCTGAACGCCAGCGCACAGATCCCCAACCCGGCGGCAAGACCAGGCGTCTCTCCACGCACGCCCTCGGACAGCGCCTCCGCAAAAGCGAACGCGAAGCCGGCCCACCCGGCCAAGCCTGCGAGATTCAAAATGGAGACCAGGACGAGACGCGTCCGGACGGGACGCGACCATCTCGCAAGACCGGCTCGCCCGAGCGCCCGACCGGGTGGTTTTGAATCCTTGCGCACCATGCCCCGCCCGCCGCCAGAGACCGCCCCCTGAAAGACCGACACTGAGCCGACGGGCTTGACTCAGGTCAATTCCGCGATGTTCGGCCCTGTCTACTCGACGGTGCGCGCCGGAGGTCTGTCCGGTGCGGCCGGGAGGGACTTCACATGCCGGACATGCTGACCGCCGACCTGTCGCGCTGGCAGTTCGCCCTGACAGCCCTGTACCACTTTCTGTTCGTTCCCCTGACGCTCGGACTGTCCATGATCCTGGTCATCATGGAAGGCGCCTTTGTGATGACCGGGCGCGAGATCTGGCGACAGACAACCCGCTTCTGGATGAACCTGTTCGGCATCAACTTCGTCCTTGGGGTCGCCACCGGCGTGACCATGGAGTTTCAGTTCGGGATGAACTGGGCCTATTATTCACAGTATGTCGGAGACATTTTCGGCGCTCCGCTGGCCATCGAGGGCCTGATGGCCTTCTTTCTCGAAGCGACAATGGTCGGGCTGATGTTTTTCGGCTGGAACCGCCTGTCCCGACCCGCACACTGGCTGGTGACCTTTCTGACGGCGATCGGATCGAACCTCTCAGCGCTTTGGATCCTTATAGCCAACGGGTGGATGCAGAACCCGGTTGGCGCCGAGTTCAATCCCGACACCATGCGTATGGAGATCGTCGACTTCATGGCGGTCATTTTCAATCCGGTTGCGCAGGCGAAGTTCGTTCACACAGTGAGCGCAGGTTACGTCACCGCCGCCGTATTCGTTCTTGGAGTGTCCGCCTGGTATATGCTCAAGGGACGTCACACAGACGTGGCGAAACGCTCGATGACGGTCGCCGCATCCTTCGGGCTTCTTTCCGCGATCTCCGTCGTCGTTCTGGGAGACGAAAGCGGATACACCCTGACCGACAACCAGAAGATGAAACTCGCAGCCCTCGAGGCCATGTGGGAAACAGAGCCGGCGCCGGCGTCTCTCACGCTGATCGGCCTGCCCGATCAGGACGCTCGGGAGACGCACTTTGAGATACGAGCGCCGTGGGTTCTCGGCCTGATCGCCACCCGATCGCTCGACAAAGAGGTTTCGGGAATACTGCCTCTCGTTGCGATCGCGGAGGATCGAATTCGCAATGGCATTGCAGCTTCGGAAGCCGTCGCGAGAATCAACGTCGAACCTGGAGACGCCGCCGCCCGCGAAACGTTTGAACGCACGAAGCAGGATTTGGGCTATGCTCTGCTCCTGCGCCGTTATGTGGCGAACCCCGCCGATGCAACAGACGAGATGATACGCAAGGCGGCGTTCGACACCGTCCCGAACGTGGCCCTGTCCTTCTTTTCCTTCAGACTGATGGCCGGTCTGGGCTTCCTGTTCATCGGACTGTTCGGCCTGGCCTTCCTTTTCATCAATATCAGGCGCGCCGCCCCCCGCTGGCTTCTGATCACGGCGCTTGTCTCCATGCCCCTGCCATGGCTTGCCGCGGAGCTGGGATGGATCCTCGCCGAGACCGGACGCCAGCCCTGGATCATCGATGGAGTCTTGCCGACATTCATGGGCGTCTCGACCCTCAGTGCAGGCGAGATCATCCTGACGATGGTGGGTTTCACCCTGATCTATGGCGTGCTCGCCGTGATCAATGTGAGCCTGATGGTTCGGGCAATTTCAGCAGGCCCGGGCGCCCCTCAGCCTTTCGCCCGGAGGCGTCGTCCGTCTGCGCGGGCAACCTCCCAGCCGACATTCGATCACTGAGGATTGGGGACCATGGACCTTCCACTCGATTATGCGACGCTCAAGGTCATCTGGTGGGGACTGGTGGGCGTTCTGCTCATAGGCTTCGCCCTTACGGACGGATACGACCTCGGGGTACAGACCCTCCTTCCGTTCATCGCCAGATCAGATGAAGAAAGACGAATGGTGATCCGAACTGTGGCGCCGGCCTGGGAGGGTCATCAGGTCTGGCTGATCACAGCCGGAGGGGCCCTCTTCGCGGCATGGCCCTTTGTCTACGCCATCAGTTTCTCGGGCTTTTATCTTGCGATGTTCATCGTTCTGTCCGCCCTGATCCTGCGGCCTGTCGGATTCAAGTATCGCTCCAGGCGTCCGGAGCCCGCATGGCGCAGCGGATGGGACTGGGCCCTCTTTACCGGAGGGATGGTTCCCGCCCTCATTTTCGGCGTAGCCATGGGAAACGTGCTTCAGGGCGCGCCCTTCACAATCGACCAGGAGCTGCGGACGACCTACGGGGGAAACCTCCTCGGCCTTCTGAATCCCTTCGCCCTGCTTTGCGGGCTCACATCGACAGCCTTGCTCGTGACGCATGGCGTCTCCTATCTCAACAGTAAGCTCGAAGAGGGACCCGTGCGCAATCGGGCTCTGGCGGTCGGGAAAATCTCCGCTCTCCTCGCTCTCGCTCTCTTCGCCATTGCGGGCGTCTGGCTTCAGTCCTTCGGTTTTCGCCTGGACGCGCCGATGGATCCGGACGGCCTCGCCAACCCCCTTCGAAAATCCGTCACGGCGGCCCCTGGCGCGTGGTTTGACAATTACTCACTCCACCCCTGGATGATGATCGCCCCAGCTTCAGGATTTCTCGGACTGCTTCTCGCCTGGTTCGGCCTGAGCCGCCGCTCCGATCTCGCGTTTCTGGGATCATCGCTCTCGGTCGTTGGCATGATCGCCTCGGTAGGCGCATCCATGTTTCCATTCATTCTGCCAAGCTCGGCCGATCCACGGGCGAGCCTGATGGTCTGGGACAGCTCCTCAAGCCACCTCACGCTGTTCATCATGCTGATCGCAGTGGTGATCTTTCTTCCCATTGTACTCGTCTACACCGCCTGGGTGCTGAACGTCCTCAAGGGACGGATCGGGCCCGACGTAGTCAACAACGACACCCCTTACTGAGATCCTGGAGCGCCTTCACATGTGGTATTTCAGCTGGATACTGGGCCTCGGCCTCGCCCTGACCTTCGGAATTCTGAACGCGCTCTGGAACGAGTTTCCTTCGGAAGACGAAGACTTAGACGAGAGTGAAGCTGAATAGCCCATCAGCGTCATTGTCGTTGTGGAGGCGGACTGGGTTATCCTGAGCGCGCCTGCGATCTGATCAGGATCACACCCGCCATCCCCGCTGGGCGCCACATGCGTCAGTCAGGATCCTTCATCAGGCGAAGCGTCCTCGGGAGAAGAACACAATGATGTCGTCGACCCAGACTGGGGACAGCCCGCGTGAGGGCAACTCGCACGGAGGTCCCGAACACGAAATCCACGTCATCCGGATGAACTCTCATAGCAGCCTCGCCCAGGGTCACGGGGCCGAGATTACGGTGAACACCGATCTGGCCGGCGGAAACGACGCCCTCAATCCTGCAGAGCTTCTTCTTGCCGCAATGGCCGGGTGCATGATCAAGACCATCGAACGAACGGCCCCCATTCTCAACATCTCCTTCACCAGCGCCGAGATCAGCCTGACCGCGAAGCGTCGGGCTCATCCGCCGGGGTTTGAGGAGATCCGCTACGAGATACGTCTGGGGACGCTCTCGAACGATCATCAGCTCGATCTCCTCAACTCCAATGTCCAGAACTTCGGCCTCGTCACCAGCCTGATCGCCTCTGCCCTGACCCTGACAGGACGAATCCATCGTCTGCCGAACTGACGCACCGGTCGGAACTGAGATCGATCGGCCCGGCGGAATTAATCGTCACAGCGGCGCCTCATCGCCCGGACAGCGCCCCGACTTGGTCACAATCGAACTCGAGGCTCTCCATACAGCGATCGGCTGTTGGAGATATCGATCATGAAACGCCCTAACCTGTCCGCCCTGAGCGCTGCTGCAGCCGTGGCGTTCACGGGCATGACCGCAAATGCGGATCCCGCACCGTCCCGCACAGGTCACGTACATTCCTACATCCTTCTGGACCGAACCGGATCCATGCAGTCGATCTGGGAGGAAACTCTGTCCTCAGTAAACGCGTATGCGGGAGGACTCGCAAAAACGACGCCCGACCAGTCGGTTCGGGCTGACATCACACTCGCCGTCTTTGATGCGCAGGAAGGACTGCAGTTCGATGTGATCCGGAAAGCCACACCGGCCGGAGACTGGCGCAAGGTGACGGACGATGATGCGACGCCCCGCGGAATGACCCCTCTCTATGACGCGATTGGGCGGCTGGTGGCCCTCGCGGAAGAAGACGCTCCCGAGCGCGCCGTAGTCGTCATCATGACCGACGGCGAGGAGAATGCGAGCCGGGAAGTGACCCGGGACGGAGCGCGCGCGGCCCTCGACCGTATCCGGGCCCGGGGCTGGGAAGTCGTCTTTCTCGGCGCTGACTTCACGAACTTCGGCGACGCTGTCGGAGTGGGACAGACAACCTCACGGAACATGGGCGTCAAAAAGGGTCAGATGAGGGAGACCATGGAGCGCCTTTCAGAAAAATCCCGCGCATGGGCTGCAGGCGAGGCGCCCTCTGTGGAATGGACGCCGGAGGATAGGGCTATCGCCGGGGAAGCTGAAGCCGGACAGGATAAGTCCGCCCCGCGCACCTCGCCTCAGACAGGACGACGCCCCCCGACGGGATCAAACCCCTAGGGTCCAGGAGTGAGAAGGTCCCCGGAGCAGGAGGCGCAGGCCTCCTGTTTCGCCTCACGGCCGCACCGTCGCTCAATGGATGGATTTTGCGTCAAAAGGCTCTAAGCCTGTCTCATCACAACCGTGAAATGATGACGGTGGAGGAGACGTAAATGAAGCCTTTCCTGAGATTGCGCCAGATCTGTCTGGTCGCAGCGGATCTCCCGACGGTGGAAGCGAAGATCAGCCCGGCCCTGGGTGCGGAGGTCTGCTTCCGCGATCATCATGTCAGCCGATACGGCCTGCATAACGCCCTGTGGACATTCGGCGGGACATTTCTCGAGGTCGTGTCTCCTCTGAAGCCAGGCACAGCGGCGGAACGCTATCTCAGCCGGCGCGGTGGAGATGGCGGCTACATGTTCATCGTGGACTGCGAGGATGTGGGCCCACGCCGCGAACACATCAAATCCATGGGGATGAGGATCGTCGCCGACGTCTCCCGAGGCGATGGCGATCTTCATTCCTCGGCCATCCATGTTCATCCCGCAGACAGCGGAGGATGCATGCTGTCGATCGACCAGCACTCTGGCGGCGAGGACATGATGGGCGGTTATCTCTGGGCGGGGCATGACTGGCAACGCTTCGACCCTGATGGACCCATCCGCGGGATTATCGGCGCGGAGATGCAGTCGGACAATCCCGAGCGCCTGGCGCGGGTCTGGTCGGATCTGCTTCAGAGACCTGTCGTGTCAATCGGCGGCGGAAGCTGGGAGATCGCTCTGGATGCAGGCCTCGCGCGCTTCACCCCGCCCGGAGATGATCGAGGCGAGGGGCTGTCCGCAGTTCTTCTCGCCTGCAGCGATATGACTGCAGCGCGCGAAAGAGCCTCACGCGCCGGATGCCGACTGACGGAGGATGGATTTGACCTCGCAGGCGTTCGCATTCGCCTCGTTTAAGGACGGCGCCCTACCCCCTGAACAGGGACAAAATCATCTGCGGGGCCTGGTTGGCGATGGAGAGGGCCTGAGAGGCGAGCTGCTGCTTGATCTGGAGGGACTGAAGGCGTGCGCTTTCGCGGGCGAGATCAGCGTCGACGAGATTGGAGAGGTTTTTCTCCATGGTCGAGATGAAGGAGGTGTTGAACCTGTCCTGCAGCTCAATCGCTTTGGCCCTGGCTCCGAGAAGAGCCATCTGCGCATTGAGATTGACGAGCGCGGTATCGAGGGCTGCATCCGCGAGGCTGGCGCCGCCTGCGGTGAGAAGCTGCCCTGAGCCGGATGAGACGCCCGAGAGAGCGCCAGATCCTCCAACCGTCCAGTCCTGGTCGGTGAGTGTGATCACGCCCGCCTGACCGGAGGCTTCGTT